>NZ_JBEYSY010000040.1:0-3222 GCF_040704315.1 Micromonospora sp. NPDC047644 | reverse complement strand
GCCCCGCGCCCCGCGCCCCGCGCCCCGCGCCCCGCGCCCCGCGCCCCGCGCCCCGCGCCCCGCGCCCCGCGCCCCGCGCCCAAGATCGTGCTCGAACCTTGATGTAGTGGCCTCACCGACGCGCCGACACCACTACATCCAGGATCGAGCACGATCTTGCCGCCGTACTCCTTGGGCGGTGAGGAAGATCCGCGCAACTTCCCGGATGTTGCTGCCTCAGACGGCCGGGAAGCAGCAACATCCCCGATGTTGCTGCCACGAACGGTGGCGCGGGGCGGCGCGGGCGGGGCGGCGCGGGGACGAAGAACGCCCGTCGGCTTGGGCCGACGGGCGTTGGGTGGAGAAGAGAAGCTCCCCCGATTGGACTCGAACCAATAACCTGCCGGTTAACAGCCGGCTGCTCTGCCAATTGAGCTACAGGGGATCGTGCACCGCCTGGCACCGGATCTCGCCGACGCCGTGCGACGGGACAAGAGTACAGGACTTTCCCCGGTGGCGGTCCAGTGGGTTCCACCCCGGTGCCGACTGATCAAGAGGCGCAGGTCAGGGTCCGCGACGCATTGACAAACAGGGTAAATCGCCATCCCGGCACAACCATGCTTGAGCGGGGAGCAGGATGGGTAGTTAGCTGCGGACAGAGGACGCAGGCGCGAACAGGTCGCCTTCCGACGGGGCAACTCGCCGGGGTGACGGCGCGTCAGGTACGGAAGGAGCCGCCATGCGCGGAAAGATCATGTTTCTTGGCGGGCTGGCTGCGGGATTCGTCCTGGGCGCCCGTGCCGGCCGGGAGAAGTACGAAGAGCTCGTGGTCCGGGGCCGCAAGGTGCTCGACCACCCGACCGTCCAGGAGGCGGCCGGGGTGGCGCAGGCCCAGGCCAACAAGCTCTACAGCGAGGGCAAGGACAAGCTCGGCCAGACCAAGCTGGGCGAGAAGCTGGGCAACGGCAACGGCAGCACCGGCAAGCAGGAGCTGACCGCCGCCGACGACGCGTTCGCCGGCACGCCCGCCACGGTGGGCGCCAAGGCGGGCACCAGCACGGTCGGCACGACCTCCGGGTCGCCGTCGTCCACGAACCCCCGCACCAAGCCGTCCGGCTCGGGCACGAACGCCAGCACGCTCTGACCAATCGCACGTCGACGGGCCGGTCGCCGCAGGGCGACCGGCCCGTGGTCTGTCCGACGCGCGGTCAGTCCTTGCTGCTGAACGCCGCGTCGAAGGCGGCGCTCGGTGCGTCGAAGGCGAGCCGGCGGACGAACTGCAACGCCTCCGGAGCGCCGACCAGCCGGTCCATTCCGGCGTCTTCCCACTCGACCGAGATCGGGCCGTCGTAGCCGATCGCGTTCAACGCGCGGAAGCAGTCCTCCCAGGGCACGTCGCCGTGGCCGGTGGAGACGAAGTCCCACCCGCGGCGCAGGTCGGCCCAGGGCAGGTGCGAGGCGAGCCGGCCACGCCGGCCGTCGCCGGTACGCACCTTCGCGTCCTTGCAGTCCACGTGGTAGATCCGGTCGGCGAAGTCGAAGATGAAGTTCACCGGGTCCAGCTCCTGCCACACGAAGTGCGACGGGTCCCAGTTCAGCCCGAACGCGGGCCGGTTGCCGATCGCCTCCAGCGTCCGCTTCGTCGTCCAGTAGTCGTACGCGATCTCACTGGGGTGCACCTCGTGCGCGAACCGCACTCCCACCTCGTCGAACACGTCGAGGATGGGGTTCCACCGGTCGGCGAAGTCCTGGTAGCCGCGCTCGATCATCGACGGCGGCACCGGCGGGAACATCGCGAGGGTGTGCCAGATCGACGAACCGGTGAAGCCGACGACGGTCTTCACCCCGAGCTTCGCCGCCGCCCGCGCGGTGTCCTTGATCTCCTCGGCGGCCCGCTGGCGAACCCCCTCGGGCTCCCCGTCGCCCCAGATGCGGCCGGGCAGGATGTCCTGGTGCCGCTCGTCGATCGGGTGGTCGCAGACCGCCTGGCCGACCAGGTGGTTGGAGATCGTGAAGACCTCAAGGTTGTGCTTCGCGAGGGTTTCCTTCTTGCGCTCGACGTACGAGTCGTCGGCGAGCGCCTTGTCGACCTCGAAGTGGTCGCCCCAGCAGGCGATCTCCAGACCGTCGTAGCCCCACTCGGAGGCGAGCCGGCAGACCTCCTCGAACGGAAGATCGGCCCACTGGCCGGTGAAGAGCGTGATGGGTCGCGCCATTGTCCTTCTCCCCTGTTGTGATGGGGATTCCTTGTGCGGACCGGGGCGAGGGTGACCGGACGTGCGTGGCACCCGAGCGGTCACCGGTGGGTGCGGAGCGCACCTGAGCCCGGCGGGTTGCGCCTCCCACCGGGTCACCGGCCACCAGCACGGTCGCCGACCCCCACCCTATTTCCGCACTGCCCCATCGGGGAAGCCCCGCGGTCGGCCGATCATCCGATGATGTCCTCGGGCGCGGGCAGGACAGCCCGTACGGTGAAGCCGCCACCGGCGCGCGGGCCGGCGGAGAAGGTGCCGCCGAGCCGCTCGGCGCGCCTGCGTACCCCGAGCAGACCTCGACCGGCGCCCTGGGTGCCGCCGCCGCCGAACGGTGCGGGACCGACGCCCTCGTCGCGGACCTCGATGCTGATGCCCGCGGCGTCGTAGCGGAGGCGGACCACGACCGGGGCGCCCGGCGCGTGCCGGCAGGCGTTCGTCAGCGCTTCCTCAATGATCCGGTACGCCACCACGTCGACCGGGCCGGGTAGCGGACGGGGTTGCCCGGCCATGGTCCACCGCACCGGCTGACCGGCGGTGAAGCCTTCCACCAGCGCGTCGAGACGGTTCAGGCTGGGCGCCGGCCCGGACGGGTCGTCGGGCTCGTCGGCCCGGCCCAGCGCACCGAGCAGCTGATGACCTCGCGCCAGCACCGTCCCACGCCACTGCGCGAACAACCCCATGCAGGTCAAGGTACGGCAGCCCCCCGCAACCCACCGCCCGGCACCCCCGCCCCGCCCTGGCCCCGAACCCCGCCGATCTTGCACTTTGTGTCGACGAAACTTCGGCCTTGTGGCTTTTGTCCCGACAGAAAGTGCAAGATCGACGAGGTGAGGGGCGGGGGACGGGGGCGGGGACGGGGTGGGGGTGGAGCGGGGACGGGGTGGGGGTGGGGCGGGGACGGGGTGGGGGTGGGGCGGGGACGGGGTGGGGGTGGGGCGGGGACGGGGTGGGGGGGTGATCGGAAGAGCACCCGTGTGTTCTCGTGTCG
>NZ_JBEYSY010000039.1:0-3377 GCF_040704315.1 Micromonospora sp. NPDC047644 | reverse complement strand
TGGGGTTGTGGGTTGGTCGTTTGTTGAGAATTGCACAGTGGACGCGAGCATCTTTGTGGTCAAGTTGTCAAGGGCGAACGGTGAATGCCTTGGCACCAGGAGCCGATGAAGGACGTGGGAGGCCGCGATAGGCCTGGGGGAGCTGTCAACCAAGCTGTGATCCCAGGGTGTCCGAATGGGGAAACCTGGCACCAGTCATGTGGTGTCACCCACACCTGAACACATAGGGTGTGTGGAGGGAACGCGGGGAAGTGAAACATCTCAGTACCCGTAGGAAGAGAAAACAAATAGTGATTCCGTGAGTAGTGGCGAGCGAAAGCGGATCGAGGCTAAACCGGCTGCGTGTGATACCTGTCAGGGGTTGCGTGGTCGGGGTTGTGGGACCCTGCTGAACAAGCTGACACTTGTTCGAGGAGTTACAAAGTCAGTGGCTAGTCGAACAGTCTGGAATGGCTGACCGTAGACGGTGAGAGTCCGGTAGGTGAAAGTTGCTGACCTTCTGTGGGTGTTCCCGAGTAGCGGCGGACCCCTGAAATCTGCCGTGAATCTGCCAGGACCACCTGGTAAGCCTAAATACTTCCTGGTGACCGATAGCGGACAAGTACCGTGAGGGAATGGTGAAAAGTACCCCGGGAGGGGAGTGAAATAGTACCTGAAACCGTTCGCCTACAATCCGTCGGAGCCTTGCGGGGTGACGGCGTGCCTTTTGAAGAATGAGCCTGCGAGTTAGTGGCATGTGGCGAGGTTAACCCGTGTGGGGGAGCCGTAGCGAAAGCGAGTCTGAATAGGGCGATTCAGTCGCGTGTCCTAGACCCGAAGCGGAGTGATCTAGCCATGGGCAGGCTGAAGCGCGGGTAAGACCGCGTGGAGGGCCGAACCCACCAATGTTGAAAAATTGGGGGATGACCTGTGGTTAGGGGTGAAAGGCCAATCAAACTCCGTGATAGCTGGTTCTCCCCGAAATGCATTTAGGTGCAGCGTCGCGTGTTTCTTGCCGGAGGTAGAGCACTGGATGGTCTAGGGGGCCCACAAGCTTACCGAAATCAGCCAAACTCCGAATGCCGGTAAGTGAGAGCGCGGCAGTGAGACTGCGGGGGATAAGCTTCGTAGTCGAGAGGGAAACAGCCCAGATCACCAGCTAAGGCCCCTAAGCGTGTGCTAAGTGGAAAAGGATGTGGGGTCGCATAGACAACCAGGAGGTTGGCTTAGAAGCAGCCACCCTTTAAAGAGTGCGTAATAGCTCACTGGTCAAGTGGTTCCGCGCCGACAATGTAGCGGGGCTCAAGCACACCGCCGAAGCTGTGGCATTCACATTTTATCCTCGCTTGGACTTGATTCCTTGTGCAGGTGTGTGGATGGGTAGGGGAGCGTCGTGCCGCGAGTGAAGCAGCGGGGTGACCCAGTTGTGGACGCGGCACGAGTGAGAATGCAGGCATGAGTAGCGAAAGAAGGGTGAGAAACCCTTCCGCCGGATGACCAAGGGTTCCAGGGCCAGGCTAATCCGCCCTGGGTGAGTCGGGACCTAAGGCGAGGCCGAGAGGCGTAGTCGATGGACAACGGGTTGATATTCCCGTACCCGCGAAAGAGCGTCCCTGATGAACCTCGTTGTGCTAACCACCCGAACTTGGTGAGGTCTTCGGACTGAGTTGAGGGAGCGTGGGAACCTGATGGGTAGTAGTCAAGCGATGGGGTGACGCAGGAAGGTAGCTGAGCCCGGCCGGTGGTTGTGCCGGGGTAAGCGTGTAGGCCGTGGTGTAGGCAAATCCGCACCACATGAGGGCTGAGACGTGATGCCGAGCCGATTCAGGTGAAGTCAGTGATCCTATGCTGCCGAGAAAAGCCTCTAGCGAGTTCTTAGCGGCCCGTACCCCAAACCGACACAGGTGGTCAGGTAGAGAATACCGAGGCGATCGGGCGAACTGTGGTTAAGGAACTCGGCAAATTGCCCCCGTAACTTAGGGAGAAGGGGGGCCGGAGACGTGAAGCCCCGCGCGGGTGGAGCGTTGTATGGCCGCAGAGAGCAGGGGGAAGCGACTGTTTACTAAAAACACAGGTCCATGCGAAGAAGTAATTCGATGTATATGGACTGACGCCTGCCCGGTGCTGGAACGTTAAGGGGACCTGTTAGCTCTTCGGGGCGAAGCGGAGAACTTAAGCGCCAGTAAACGGCGGTGGTAACTATAACCATCCTAAGGTAGCGAAATTCCTTGTCGGGTAAGTTCCGACCTGCACGAATGGCGTAACGACTTCCCCACTGTCTCAACCACAGGCCCGGCGAAATTGCAGTACGAGTAAAGATGCTCGTTACGCGCGGCAGGACGGAAAGACCCCGGGACCTTTACTATAGCTTGACATTGGTACTCGAATTAGCTTGTGTAGGATAGGTGGGAGCCGGTGAAGTCCATACGCCAGTATGGGTGGAGGCAATCTTGAAATACCACTCTGGTTGATTTGGGTATCTAACTTCGGACCGTTATCCGGTTCAGGGACAGTGTCTGGTGGGTAGTTTAACTGGGGCGGTTGCCTCCTAAAAGGTAACGGAGGCGCCCAAAGGTTCCCTCAGCCTGGTTGGCAATCAGGTGTTGAGTGCAAGTACACAAGGGAGCTTGACTGTGAGACTGACAGGTCGAGCAGGGACGAAAGTCGGGACTAGTGATCCGGCACTTGCGAGTGGAAGCGGTGTCGCTCAACGGATAAAAGGTACCCCGGGGATAACAGGCTGATCTTCCCCAAGAGTCCATATCGACGGGATGGTTTGGCACCTCGATGTCGGCTCGTCGCATCCTGGGGCTGTAGCAGGTCCCAAGGGTTGGGCTGTTCGCCCATTAAAGCGGTACGCGAGCTGGGTTTAGAACGTCGTGAGACAGTTCGGTCCCTATCCGCCGTGCGCGTAGGATACTTGAGAAGGGCTGTCCCTAGTACGAGAGGACCGGGACGGACGAACCTCTGGTGTGCCAGTTGTCCTGCCAAGGGCACGGCTGGTTAGCTACGTTCGGAAGGGATAACCGCTGAAAGCATCTAAGCGGGAAGCCTGCTTCAAGATGAGGTATCCCACCCACCTTGGTGGGGTAAGGCCCCCAGCTAGACGACTGGGTTGATAGGCCGGAAATGTAAGCCCGGTAACGGGTTCAGTTGACCGGTACTAATAGGCCGAGGACTTGACTACTAAGCTGCTACGCGTCCACTGTGCAACTCTGAACAAGCGAACACCCGTGATTGTGGTGCCGGGGTTGTTTGATATGTTCATAGAGTTACGGCGGTCATGGCGGAGGGGAAACGCCCGGTTACATTCCGAACCCGGAAGCTAAGCCCTCCAGCGCCGATGGTACTGCACTCGTGAGGGTGTGGGAGAGTAGGACGCCGCCGGACAATCTTCC
>NZ_JBEYSY010000038.1:0-7610 GCF_040704315.1 Micromonospora sp. NPDC047644 | reverse complement strand
GCGCAGACCGAACTGGAACCAGGTGTCCAGGTCGGTGTCGGGTCTGGTCTGTCCGGCCGCGGTCATGGTGAGGGGTACCCCTCACCGGCCGACTCGCATCCATCAGACGCCGGGACCGTCAGCTCATGAAGTAGCTGAGGTACCAACCACGTACACCGCACCGAGCGCCGCACTTCGGGTACGTGGTGAGTGTGCAGTAGTGCGAGACGTACCGCTCTCCAGCAGCGTTGCAGGCTTCCTCGCTGGGATACGGATTGGTGGTCGTGTGGACCCAGCCGTCGGCGTGGGCTGGCACGGCCACCCCCACCACCCCGGTCAGGCCGAGAAACATAGTTACCAGGACGCGACTCGTCCACTTCTTCATCGATAACCCCCGTTGCGAGAAAGATTGAGGGGAGTCTAACCGCGATGATCGAGTCCGGCTGTCCCGTCCGGGCCGATGATCGCGGTACCCACCCGGCCAGTGCCTGCGCGGGACGAGCTCCGCTGCCCGTCCGACGTGGCGAGCAAGGTTGTCGGTGCTACGGACTAGAGTCGCTGCCGTGACAGCTACGACACCGCGCCTGCTTCTCGTCGACGGACACTCCATGGCATACCGGGCGTTCTTTGCCCTTCCCGTGGAAAACTTCTCCACCACGACGGGGCAGCCGACCAACGCGGTGTACGGCTTCACCTCGATGCTGATCAACGTGCTGCGCGACGAGCAACCCACCCACATCGTGGTGGCCTTCGACGTCTCCCGCCGCTCCTTCCGCACCGACAGGTACGCGGAGTACAAGGCCGGCCGCAGCGAGACCCCGACCGACTTCAAGGGCCAGGTCAGCCTGGTCAAGGAGGTCCTGGCCGCGCTGCAGATCCCGGTGGTGGAGAAAGAGGGCTTCGAGGCCGACGACGTCATCGCCACACTCGCCTGCCAGGCCCGCGACCAGGGCATGTCGGTGCTGATCAGCAGCGGGGACCGCGACGCGTTCCAGTTGGTCGACGATCAGATCACCGTCCTCTACCCGCGCAAGGGCGTCTCCGACCTGGCCCGGATGGACCCGGCGGCGATCGAGGCGAAGTACGGCGTGCCACCACAGCAGTACCGGGACCTCGCTGCGCTGGTCGGCGAGACCAGTGACAACCTGCCCGGCATCCCGGGCGTCGGCCCGAAGACCGCCGCCAAGTGGATCACCACGTACGGCGGGGTGGAGGGCGTGATCGCCCGCGCCGACGAGATCAAGGGCAAGGCCGGCGACAGCCTGCGCGAGCGGCTCGCCGACGTGATCCGCAACTACGAGATCAACCGCCTCGTCTCCGACCTGGAGCTGCCGCTGCGCCCGGAGGACACCCGCTGGACGGGGTGGGACCGGGAGGCGGTGCACCAGGTCTTCGACACCCTGGAGTTCCGCATCCTGCGCGACCGCCTCTACCAGTACCTGGAGGCGGTCGAGCCGGAGGCCGAGTCCGGCTTCGACCTCACCGGCGAGGTGCTCACCGAGCCCGGCGCGCTGGCCGGGTGGCTGACCACGCACGTGTCGACCGGCACCCCGGTCGGGTTGGCGGTCAAACTCGACACCGGCCCCAACCGCCGGCACACCGCCTCGATCACCGGTCTCGCGCTGGCCACCGCCGGCGGCGCGGCGGCCTGGGTCGACCCGGCACGGCTCGACCCGACCGACGAGGGCGCCCTGGCCGGCTGGTTGGCCGACGAGCAGCGCCCCAAGGTGCTGCACGACAGCAAGCCGGCCGTGCTGGCCTGCGCCGCGCACGGCTGGCAGCTCGCCGGCATCGTCCGGGACACGCAGATCGCCGCGTACCTGGCCCGCCCCGATCAGCGGTCCTACGACCTGACCGACCTGGCGCTGCGCTACCTGCACCGGGAGCTGCGGGTGGACGTCCCGGAGTCCGGCCAGCTCACCCTCGACGGCCTCGGGGACGAAGGGGTGGTCGAGCAGAACCTGATGCTCCAGGCCCGCGCCACCCTCGACCTGGCCGACGCGATCGACGCCGAGCTGTCCCGCGACGGCGAGCAGTCCGCCCGGCTGATGGCCGGCGTGGAGCTGCCGCTGATGCGGGTGCTGGCCACCATGGAGAGCACCGGCATCGCCGCCGACACCGACTATCTCTCCGAGCTGGAGGCCCACTTCGCCGCCGAGGTGAAGGCCGCCGCGCAGGGCGCGTACGAGGCGGTGGGTCGGGAGTTCAACCTCGGCTCGCCCAAGCAGTTGCAGGAGATCCTCTTCACCGAACTGGGTCTGCCGAAGACCAAGAAGATCAAGACGGGCTACACCACCGACGCCGACGCCCTGCAGTGGCTCTACGCGCAGCAGCCGCACCCGGTGCTGGCCCACCTGCTGCGTCACCGGGACGTGGCCAAGCTCAAGTCGACAGTCGACGGGCTGCTGAAGTCGGTCTCCGACGACGGCCGGATCCACACCACCTTCAACCAGACCGTGGCGGCCACCGGTCGGCTCTCCTCCACCGAGCCCAACCTGCAGAACATCCCGATCCGCACCGAGGAGGGCCGTCGGATCCGTCGGGCCTTCGTGGTGGGAGGCGGCTACGAGTCTCTGCTCACCGCCGACTACAGCCAGATCGAGATGCGCATCATGGCGCACCTCAGCTCGGACGACGCGCTGATCGACGCGTTCAACTCCGGCGCCGACTTCCACGCCGCCACCGCCTCGTCGGTCTTCGGGGTGCCGCTCGACGAGGTCACCCCGGACCAGCGCCGCAAGATCAAGGCCATGAACTACGGCCTGGCGTACGGCCTGAGCGCCTTCGGTCTTTCCCAACAGCTCAGCATCAGCACCGAAGAGGCGCGCGGGCTGATGGAGAACTACTTCGCCGGCTTCGGTGGGGTGCGTGACTACCTTCAGCAGGTGGTGGCCCGCGCCCGCCAGGACGGCTACACGTCCACCATCCTCGGCCGACGCCGCTACCTGCCCGACCTGGTCAGCGACAACCGGCAGCGCCGTGACATCGCGGAGCGGATGGCGCTCAACGCCCCCATCCAGGGCTCCGCCGCCGACATCATCAAGGTGGCGATGCTGCACGTCGACACCGCGCTCCGCGAGGCTGGGCTGGGCTCACGGATGCTGTTGCAGGTGCACGACGAATTGGTCTTCGAGGTCGCGCCGGGTGAACGGGAGGCGTTGGAGGCCCTGGTCCGGCGGGAGATGGGCGAGGCTCACCCGTTGTCGGTGCCGCTGGAGGTGTCGGTCGGTCTGGGCCGGGACTGGAACAGCGCCGATCACTGATGTGGTTGCGGTGTGCGGGTTCCGGGGCGGCCCGACCCACTCCGGGCGGTCAGGCTTGATCCCTGCGTGGGTCGGGCTGCCCCGGAACCCCTGACCAGGTCGCCCTGGTCGCGGCCGCCGGCGTGGTTGGGCACTCGCCGACGGGCGCGGATCGTGGCGTTCTGAGCGACCAGTCGCCGACGTTGAGCAGATCGAGCGGGCGTTCGGCCAGCCAGGCGGCCATCCGCCCGGAGTGGTGCCCCGTGCGGCGCTGGCCGGCTACTTCATGGGGTCGTGGCCCCAGTTCATGAGCGACCAGCGCCACTTGGTGTCGCGGACGTTGCCGGAGGGGCGCTGCGCCATGTGCCGGCGTACGTAGCCGACGACCTTGCGCATGTGCTTGTAGTCGCCCTCGGACAGATCGCCGCGTTTGCGACGGAGCAGGTTGATGATCTTCCGGCCGGACTCGTGCCCGACGGACTCACCACCACCCGCGCGACCGCCCTTGTGCCAGCCGACCTGTTTCGACTCGTCGGTCTCCAACCACGTGGACAGCTCGCCGGGCTTCATGTTCACCGCCTCGGTGAACTCCCGGTAGGTGTCCCGGCCCTCGTCACTTCTGCTCATGGCGCAGCGCCTCGGGTCGGTGGGCCACGTCGCGGCCCGTGCCGTCACTGCGGACCCGGTACTGCGGGTCGTCGGGGGCCGCGTTCACCGCCCGCCCGCTGACCCTGGTCCGCTCGGTGATCGTCTCCTGCACCACGCCGTACGCGCGGCTGCCGTGGGCCGACCAGGAGACATGGTCGCCCTTGTGAAATCTCGGTTCGGCCATGGTCCTCGGCTACCCGACCCGGCTGGGGCGAAACGACTACGGCGTGATCTCGGCGACCGGCAGCTTGATGTCGAACGGGTCAGCCAACTCGATCACGTCGGCAGCGCCGGCGACCAGCTCGTAGTGCCGCTCACCGCCCGATCGCCGATCCGGTACGCGTACACGTGCACCGGGTCTGCTCGATGGCTCGCACGTCGGACCGCGGGTGCGGCGCTCACCCGCCGGGCTTCTCGGTGACGAAGATGGCGGTGCCGGGGAAGAGCCGTCCGCGCAGCGGGCTCCACTGCCCCCAGATCCCCTCGTGTCCCTCCGGCCACTCCGGCTCCACCAGGTCCAACAGCCGGAACCCGGCACCGACCAGCTCGCGGATCCGGTCGCCGAGGGTGCGGTGCTGTTCGACGTAGGTGGCCACGCCGGTCTCGTCCTGCTCGACGTACGGGGAACGGTCGAAGTACGAGTGCACGGCCGTCAAGCCGCCCTCGCCGGGGTCGTCGAGGAAGATCCACCGCATCGGGTGGGTCACCGAGAACACCCACCGGCCACCCGGGCGCAGCACCCGGTGCACCTCGGCGAGCAGCGCCGCCGAGTCGTCCACGAACGGGATCGCGCCGAACGCGGTACAGGCGACGTCGAACGAGCGGTCGGCGAACGGCAGGGCGAGCGCGTCGGCCTGCACCAGCGGTACGCGTACCCCGGTGCGGTCGGCGGCCTCGGCGGCGTGCCGCAACATGCCGGCGGACAGGTCGAAGGCGACCGGCCGGGCACCCTGGGTGGCGAGCCAGCGGGCGGCCGCCGCGGCGCCGGCGCCCACCTCCAGCACCCGCCGCCCCGACACGTCGCCGAGCAGCCGGACGTCGGCCTCGCGCAGGCCCTCGGGGCACCACACGAAGTCGACGTCGCCGAGGAACGCGCCGTGTTCGGCCTGGTAGTCGTCGGCGTCGGTGTCCCACCAGCCGCGGTTGGCCCGCCGGGCCTCGGCGTCACCCACCCGGCGCCGGGTAACCCGGCTGTCGTCATCCACGCGCTCACGCTAGGCCCCACCCACCCCATTGGGCACGGCGGCGCGTCCACGATCCGCGCGGCGGGCTTGATCGACCCGGTGTCGGTGACGTCGCGGTGTTCGATCCGGGGGAAACTGCCCGCGGCGGGCTGCGGCGACACCCCGGAGGGCGGAGCGACCACGGCGGCTCGTGGTGCGCGCCGACGGGGGCGGGAGGGGCTGCTGTGACGCAGGAGACAGCGGTGGTCTTTTCCGGGCGATTGTTCGGCTTTCGCAGGTCATCGCGCGAAGAGAAGCCGGGAGGGCTTGCACGCTGTGGTAATGCGCACGGTAGGCTAGACGATGCGCTCGCGGATCGCGTTGCCTCGGCAGGGAGCAGGTGCGCGGTCGACGGAGCCACATCATGATCTCACTAGGCGATCGTTCGGTGTGCCCGGCGACGGATCCGCTGGCGCGAACAGGTCACTGCGACACACCAGCCTGCTGTGACAACCCACCGACCGGAGCAACCGCCCACATGACGAGCAGCATCGAGGCCCCCTCGAGCGCCACCCGGGTCACCCACGACGATCTCGGTTCCGAGGAAGCATTCCTCGCCGCGATCGACGAGACCATCAAGTACTTCAACGACGGCGACATTGTCGAAGGCACCGTCGTCAAGGTCGATCGGGACGAGGTCCTGCTCGACATCGGCTACAAGACCGAGGGTGTCATCCCCTCTCGGGAGTTGTCGATCAAGCACGACGTGGACCCTGCCGAGGTTGTGACGGTTGGTGACCACATCGAGGCCCTGGTCCTCCAGAAGGAGGACAAGGAGGGTCGTCTGATCCTCTCCAAGAAGCGGGCGCAGTACGAGCGGGCCTGGGGCACGATCGAGAAGATCAAGGACGAGGACGGCGTCGTCCGCGGTTCGGTCATCGAGGTGGTCAAGGGCGGCCTCATCCTCGACATCGGGCTGCGCGGCTTCCTGCCCGCGTCCCTGGTCGAGATGCGTCGTGTGCGCGACCTGCAGCCGTACGTCGGACGGGAGCTCGAGGCCAAGATCATCGAGCTGGACAAGAACCGCAACAACGTGGTCCTGTCCCGCCGGGCCTGGCTGGAGCAGACGCAGTCCGAGGTGCGCACCGAGTTCCTCAACAAGCTGCAGAAGGGCCAGGTCCGCAAGGGCGTCGTGTCCTCGATCGTCAACTTCGGCGCGTTCGTGGACCTCGGCGGCGTCGACGGTCTGGTGCACGTCTCCGAGCTGTCCTGGAAGCACATCGACCACCCGTCCGAGGTCGTCGAGGTCGGCCAGGAGGTCGAGGTCGAGGTCCTGGACGTCGACCTGGACCGCGAGCGGGTCTCGCTGTCGCTGAAGGCGACCCAGGAAGACCCGTGGCGGCAGTTCGCCCGCACCCACGCGATCCAGCAGATCGTGCCGGGTAAGGTCACCAAGCTGGTTCCGTTCGGTGCGTTCGTCCGCGTGGACGACGGCATCGAGGGTCTGGTCCACATCTCCGAGCTGGCCGAGCGCCACGTGGAGATCCCGGAGCAGGTCGTCCAGGTTGGCTCCGAGGTCATGGTCAAGGTCATCGACATCGACCTGGAGCGTCGCCGGATCTCGCTGTCGCTCAAGCAGGCCAACGAGGGCTTCGTCGAGGGCGAGGAGCACTTCGACCCGACCCTCTACGGCATGGCCGCGACGTACGACACCGAGGGCAACTACATCTACCCCGAGGGCTTCGACCCGGAGACGGGCGAGTGGCTCGAGGGGTACGACAAGCAGCGCGAGACCTGGGAGAACCAGTACGCCGAGGCTCGTCTGCGCTGGGAGGCCCACACCAAGCAGGTGCAGACCTCTCGGGCCGCCGACGCCGAGGCTGCCGCCAACCCGACTCCGGCCGTTCCGGCCGCTGCCGGTGGCGGTGGCGGTGGCACCACCTCCTCGTCCAGCCCGGCCCCGAGCCGGCAGGCCGAGGAGCCGGCCGGCACGCTGGCCACCGACGAGGCGCTCGCCGCACTGCGGGAGAAGCTCGCCGGCGGTAAGTGACCCGCTGAACGACGACGGGCCCCGTCCCCGCGATCTCCGGATCGCTGGGGGCGGGGCCCTCGCCGTTTCCGCCGCCCGTCCGCCTCACCGTCCCGCTGACCGGCCCGCCGCCCCACTGGCCGTCCCGCTGTCCCGCCACCCCGCTGACCGGCCCGCCAAGATCGTGCTCAATCCATGAAGTAGTGGCCTCCCTGCGGCTGCACCCCACTACATCCTGGTTCGAGCACGTTCTTGGCGGTCATGGGCGGGCTCGAACCCCGCTTCCGGTGTCTCCGGGGCGGGGTTCGTCGTCATGATCCGCGCAACATCAGGGCTGTTGCTGTCTCGCTCGTGTCGGAGGCAGCAACTTCCGGGAAGGTGCTCGGATCTTGGGCGCGGGGGGCGGGGCGCGGGGGGCGGGGCGCGGGGGGCGGGGCGCGGGGCGCGGGGCGCGGGGCGCGGGGCGGCAGGGCGGTCGGCCGGCGGGGCGTGGGCGGGGGTGATCGGGCCCCGGGGTGGGGTGGTGGCGAGGTCGCCGGGGCGGTGGGT
>NZ_JBEYSY010000037.1:0-9242 GCF_040704315.1 Micromonospora sp. NPDC047644 | reverse complement strand
GGCGTAGTTCTCCTGCGGGGTGTACTTCGTGCCGCGGGGCGCGCCCCGCGCCCCGCGCCCCGCGCC
This sequence comes from Micromonospora sp. NPDC047644, assembly GCF_040704315.1. NCBI lineage: Bacteria > Bacillati > Actinomycetota > Actinomycetes > Micromonosporales > Micromonosporaceae > Micromonospora > Micromonospora sp. NPDC047644. Next base: position 9,176 of record NZ_JBEYSY010000037.1, on the reverse strand, counting down.
CCGCGCCCCGCGCCCCGCGCCCCGCGCCCCGCGCCCAAGATCCTCACAACATCCCCGATGTTGCTGCCTCCGACACGTACGAAGACCGCAACATCCCTGATCCTGCGCGGATCTTGACGACAGGCACGCCACCAAAATCGTGCTCGAACCAGGATGTAGTGGCCTCGGTGACGTACCGAGGCCGCTACATCGAGGATCGAGCGCGATCTTGGCGTTTGGGATCGGCCGAGGGAGCAGAGCCGAACCTCAGGCGGTCAGTCGGGGGTCGCGACCGAGGTAGGCGAGCAGGGCGGCGACCTCGTCGGCCTGCGGAGCGGAGTCGATCGCCGGGGCGTACGCGCCGTAGGCCCGTAGCGGCTCGACGATCTGTCGGGCCACCACCAGCAGGGGGCGGGCCAGTTCGGCGCCGAGCGGGGACGGCTGGCCGGTGGCCACCGCGATGTCCCAGGCGTGCACTGCGGCGTCCAGGGCGCACGCTACGGCGCCGACGTCGGCCGGCAGCTTGCCCTGAGGCAGCGGCGTGGGCACCTCCGGGTCGTCGTCGGCGACGCCCTTCCAAGCCCGGGCGGACGCGTCGAGCGCGGCGTGCAGGCCGGCGAGCTTGTCACCGTCGACCCGACCGGAGGGGGTGAACGGGTCCTCCGCCGGCCCCGGCCCGCCGTCGATCGCCGCCGCGAAGGCGAGCTGGTCACCGACCGCGTGCTGAAGCACCTGGGTGACGTTCCATCGCTCGCACGGGGTGGGCCGCTCCCAGGCGTCGGCCGGAACTCCCTCGACTGCCGTCCGAAGCGCGGCGTGCGCCTCGTCGAGCACGGCCCGCCACTGCCCCGCCACCATCTCGCTCATCGCCCTGCCCTCTCCGCCGGCTTCCAGCGCGCTGACCCGCCCGCTGTCGGATCGGAATATTCCGCTCCGTTTGATGGATTCAGCTTATCAGACCGGAACGATCCGTTCCACTACTTTCGGACTGGCCTGGAAACGCGTCGAGCGCGGCACCCGGACGGGTACCGCGCTCGACGAAGTGGGTTCGGATCAGACGTTGAAGCCGAGAGAGCGAAGCTGGTCCCGACCCTCGTCAGTGATCTTGTCCGGCCCCCACGGCGGGAGCCACACCCAGTTGATCCGGATGTCGTTGACGAGGCCGCCACCGGGGCCGGTGGTCAGCGCCTGCCGGGTCTGGTCCTCGATGACGTCGGTCAGCGGGCAGGCCGCCGAGGTGAGCGTCATGTCCAGGGTGGCGACGTTCTCGTCGTCGACGTGGACGCCGTACACGAGACCCAGGTCGACCACGTTGATGCCGAGCTCCGGGTCGACGACGTCCTTCATCGCCTCCTCGATGTCGGCGATCATGGCCTTGCTGACGCCGCCCGCAGGAGCGGCGGCGTCACCGGTGCCATCGGTCGTCGAGGCGTCGGTCTGCGGCACCACCGTGGTGTCACCGGCCTCCGGCGTCGCCTCAGTAGCGGTGTTCTCGCTCATGCCATCCCTCCGCTTCGCTCCGTGACGCCATGAGGCACCAACGCGCAGAACCACCGATTCGCTCGCTGACGCTCGCTCATGCCATCCCTCCGCTTCGCTCCGTGACGCCGCGAGGCACCACTGTGTCATTCGCTCGCTGACGCTCGCTCACGCCTTCACCTCCGGGCTCGTGCCCACACCGGCGCGTGCCGCGGCGTCCTTGAACGCCATCCACGGCAGCAGCGCGCACTTGACCCGGGCGGGGTAACGGGCCACACCCGCGAAAGCAACCCCGTCACCGAGCACGTCCTCGTCCGGCGTGACCTGGCCACGTCCGGACATCAACTCCACGAACGCCTCGTGCACCTCGAATGCTTCCCCGGCGCCCCGACCACGCAGCAATTCGTGCAGCACACTCGCCGACGCCTGACTGATCGAGCAGCCCATCCCGTCGTACGAGATGTCGTGCAGCACAGTGCCGTCGGTGGCCACCCGGACGGTGACCTCGTCACCGCAGGTGGGGTTGACGTGGTGCGCCTCCGCGACCTGGTCGCCCGGGTCGTCGGCATCGCGCAGGCCACGCCCGTGCGGGCGCTTGTAGTGGTCCAGGATGATCTCCTGGTAGAGCTGGTCGAGCTGCATCAGTCGAACACCTTCCGTACCTGCTCCAGACCGGCCACCAGAGCGTCGATCTCCTCGGTGGTGGTGTAGAGGTAGAACGAGGCCCGGGTCATGGCCGGGACGCCGAACCGGCTGCACACCGGCTTGGCACAGTGGTGACCCACCCGCACCTGAACGCCGAGGGAGTCGAGCACCTGACCCACGTCGTGCGGGTGCACGTCTCCGAGCGCGAACGAGATGGTGCCGCCCCGGCCCACCGGCACGCTCGGGCCGAAGATCCTCAGGTCCGGCACCGAGCCGAAGGCGTCCAGCGCGTACGCCGTCAGCTCCTTCTCGTGCCACTGGATAGCCCGCATCCCGACGCCGGTCAGGTAGTCCACCGCCGCGCCCAACGCGACCGCCTCGGCGATCGGCGGGGTGCCGGCCTCGAACCGGGCCGGCGGGGCGGCGAACGTCGAGCGGCCCATGGTGACCGTCTCGATCATCGAGCCGCCACCCATCACCGGCGGCATGGCCGCCAGCAGCTCGGCCCGGCCCCAGAGCACACCGATGCCGGTCGGGCCGCACATCTTGTGGCCGGTGAACACGATGTAGTCGGCGTCCAGGTCGACCACGTCGAGGGGCAGGTGCGGCGCCGACTGCGAACAGTCCAGCAGCAGTAGCGCGCCCACCTCGCGGACCCGGGCGGTGATCCGGGAGGTCGCGTTGACAGTGCCCAGGATGTTGGACACGTGCACCAACGAGACGATCTTCGTCCGTTCGGTGACCAGGTCCTCCAGGCCGGACTCGTCCAGCCGGCCCTGGTCGGTGACCGGGAACCACCGCAGCGTCGCGCCGGTCCGCTCACAGAGCAGCTGCCACGGGACGATGTTCGAGTGGTGCTCCATCTCGGAGATCACCACCTCGTCACCCGGGCCCAGCCGGAAACGACTGTCGGCGTCCGCGCGCAGCGAGGCGTTCGAGAAGGCGTACGCCACGATGTTGATCGCCTCGGTGGAGTTCTTGGTGAACACCACCTCGTCGACGCTCGGCGCGTTGATGAACGCGGCGACCTTCGCCCGCGCCCCCTCGTACGCCTCGGTGGCCTCGGTGCCCAGGGTGTGCACCGACCGCGACACGTTCGCGTTGTGCCGCGCGTAGTGCTCGTCGAGCACGTCGAGCACCTGGCGCGGTTTGTGGGAGGTGTTGGCGCTGTCGAGGTAGACCAGCGGGTGCCCGTTGATCTCCCGGTCCAGGATCGGGAAATCGGCGCGCACCCGGGCCACGTCGAAACGCGGCACGTCGTCGTACTGCGGCATCCCCTCGGGGATCGCGATGCTGGTCATCTCGGCAGCGCCTCTTCCGCTCAGGCCTTGGCCGTGCCGGCCCCGGCGGCGTACCGCTCGTAGCCCTCGGCCTCAAGCTTGTCGGCCAGCTCCGGGCCACCCTGCTCGACGATCCGGCCGGCCACGAAGACGTGCACGAAGTCCGGCTTGATGTAGCGCAGGATCCGCGTGTAGTGGGTGATCAGCAGAACGCCGGTGTCGCCGGTGTCGCGGACCCGGTTGACGCCCTCGCTGACCACGCGCAGCGCGTCCACGTCGAGGCCGGAGTCGGTCTCGTCGAGGATCGCGATCTTCGGCTTGAGCAGCTCCAGCTGGACGATCTCGTGCCGCTTCTTCTCACCACCGGAGAAGCCCTCGTTGACGTTGCGCTGGGCGAACGCCGGGTCCATCTGGAGGCGCTCCATCGCGCCGCGCAGCTCGCCGCCCCAGGTACGCAGCTTCGGCGCCTCGCCGTCGATGGCGGTCTTCGCGGTCCGCAGGAAGTTCGCCACCGAGACGCCGGGCACCTCGACCGGGTACTGCATGGCCAGGAAGAGGCCGGCGCGGGCGCGCTCGTCGACGGTCATGGCCAGCACGTCCTCGCCGTCGAGGGTCACCGTGCCGCCGGTGATCTCGTACTTGGGGTGGCCGGCGATCGAGTACGCCAGGGTGGACTTACCGGAACCGTTCGGGCCCATGATCGCGTGGGTCTCGCCCGACTTAACGGTCAGGTCGACACCGGCCAGGATCGGCTTGAGCTCACCCTCGGGCAGCTTGACCGACACCTTCAGGTCGCGGATCTCCAGGGTGCTCATTATCGGGTCACTCCATTACTCGGCGTCAGGCTGAGGTAGATGTCGCCGTCGCGGACTTCGACGGGGTAGACGGGGACGGGTTCGGTGGCGGGCAGGCCGGTCGGCTCGCCGGTACGCAGGTCGAAGCGCGAGCCGTGCAACCAGCACTCGAGCGTGCAGCCGTCGACCTCGCCCTCGGAGAGCGCGACGGCGGCGTGCGAGCACTCGTCGTACGCGGCGTAGAAGGTGCCGTCCTCGCCGTGCACCAGGGCGATCGGCGTGCCGTCGACGTCCGCGCGGATCGCGGTGCCCTTCGGCACGTCCTCGGTGGAGCAGAGCCGGATCATCAAGCGCCGGCCTTGGTCAGCCGGGCCTCGATGGCGTCACCGAGGCTCTCCCGCAGCGACTCCACCGGGATCTTGTTGATCAGCTCGGCGAAGAAGCCACGGACCACCAGCCGGCGGGCCTCACTCTCCGGGATGCCCCGGGCCATCAGGTAGAACAGCTGCTCGTCGTCGAAACGGCCGGTCGCGCTGGCGTGACCGGCGCCGGCGATCTCGCCGGTCTCGATCTCCAGATTGGGTACGGAGTCCGCGCGCGCGCCGTCGGTGAGCAGCAGGTTCCGGTTGATCTCGTACGTGTCGGTGCCGGTCGCCTCGGCCTGGATGAGCACGTCGCCCACCCAGACGGTGTGCGCGCTCTCGCCCTGCAGAGCGCCCCGGTAGCCGACGTAGCTGCGGCAGTCCGGCACATTGTGGTCGACCAGCTGCCGGTGCTCCAGGTGCTGGCCGGAGTCGGCGAAGTAGACGCCGTACAGCTCGGCCTCGCCCCCGCGCCCGGTGTATTCCACGCTGGTGAACTGCCGGACCAGGTCGCCGCCCAGGGAGACCTGGATGTGGATGACCTTGGCGTCCCGACCCAGCTTGATCTTCAGGTGCTGGGCCTGGACCGCGTCGTCGGCCCAGTCGGCGACCGTGACCAGCGTCAGCTTCGCGCCATCGGCCACGGCGACCTCGACGTTGTCGGCCAGGGTGGCCGACCCGACGTGCTCCAGCACCACTGTCGCCTCGGCGAACCGGCCCACCTCGACGAAGGTGTGACCGAACGCCGGCTGCTCGACACCCTCGCCGACCACCCGCAGCCGTACCGCCTCGCCGAGCACCACGTCGGGGTCCACCCGCAGCAGCAGTGCGTCCGCGGCGGCACCGTGAGCCAACGCGCTGACCCGGTCGACCGGGATCAGCACGCTGCCGATGCGCTCGTCGTCACGGCCGACCCGGGTGATGGCGACGCCCTCGGGCAGGTCACCGTACTCGTGTCGGACCGCGCCGGTCGCGGCCGGCGCGTCGCCGGTGAGGCCGCGCAGGCGCTTGAGCGGGGTGAAACGCCACTCCTCCTCCAGGCCGGTGAGGGCCGGGAAGTCGGCGACGTCGTACGAGCGCAGCGCCTGCGACTTGGTGCTGGGCGGCGGCGCGGAAGCCTGGGTAGTCATGTCTTCCTTGGTCTGTCATGAATCGGAGGGTCGAAGCGGGCTGGACCGGACCCGGCGTACCGGGTCCGGGTCCGGCCATGGCCGGGCGGAGGCGGCGTCAGCCGACCGCGCCCTCCATCTGAAGCTCGATCAGGCGGTTGAGCTCCAGGGCGTACTCCATCGGAAGTTCCTTGGCGATCGGCTCGATGAAGCCGCGCACGATCATCGCCATCGCCTCGTCCTCGCTCAGGCCCCGGCTCATCAGGTAGAAGAGCTGGTCATCACTGATCTTGGAGACGGTCGCCTCGTGCCCCATCGACACGTCGTCCTCACGGATGTCGACGTACGGGTAGGTGTCCGAGCGGGAGATCGTGTCGACGAGCAGTGCGTCGCACTTCACCGTGCTCCGGCTGTGGTGCGAACCCTCCAGCACCTGCACCAGACCCCGGTACGAGGTGCGGCCGCCGCCACGGGCGATCGACTTCGACACGATGGTCGAGGAGGTGTGCGGCGCGGCGTGCACCATCTTGGCGCCGGCGTCCTGGTGCTGGCCCTCGCCGGCCATCGCCACCGAGAGCACCTCGCCCTTGGCGTGCTCGCCGGTCATGTAGACCGCCGGGTACTTCATGGTCACCTTGGAGCCGATGTTGCCGTCGACCCACTCCATGGTCGCGCCCTCGTGGCAGACGGCGCGCTTGGTGACCAGGTTGTAGACGTTGTTGGACCAGTTCTGGATGGTCGTGTAGCGGCACCGCGCGTTCTTCTTGACGATGATCTCCACGACCGCGCTGTGCAGCGAGTCGGAGGAGTAGAGCGGGGCGGTGCAGCCCTCGACGTAGTGCACGTACGCGCCCTCGTCGACGATGATCAGCGTCCGCTCGAACTGGCCCATGTTCTCCGTGTTGATCCGGAAGTAGGCCTGCAGCGGGATCTCGACGTGCACACCCTTCGGCACGTAGATGAACGAGCCACCGGACCACACCGAGGTGTTCAGCGCGGCGAACTTGTTGTCGCCGACCGGGATCACGGTGCCGAAGTACTCCTTGAAGACGTCCTCGTGCTCGCGCAGCGCCGTGTCGGTGTCCAGGAAGAGGACGCCCTGCTCCTCAAGGTCCTCGCGGATCTTGTGGTAGACGACCTCCGACTCGTACTGCGCCGCGACACCGGCGACCAGCCGCTGCTTCTCCGCCTCCGGGATGCCCAGCCGGTCGTAGGTGTTCTTGATGTCCTCGGGCAGGTCCTCCCAGCTGGTGGCCTGCTTCTCGGTCGACCGGACGAAGTACTTGATGTTGTCGAAGTCGATCCCGGTGAGGTCCGCGCCCCAGGCCGGCATCGGCTTACGACCGAACAGCCGCAGGCCCTTCAGCCGCAGGTCGAGCATCCACTCCGGCTCGCCCTTCTTGGCCGAGATGTCCCGCACCACCGCCTCGTTGATGCCGCGCTGGGCGGCAGCCCCGGCGGCGTCCGGGTCGGACCAGCCGTACTCGTACCGGCCCAGGGCGGCGAGCTGCTCTTCCTGGGTCAGGGGCTGGACGATCTGCTCGGTCATCTATCTGTCCTCACAGTGGTTACGGGATTACCGGATTGAGCGCGGCCCGGCTGGGCCGGGATGTGCGTGGTGCACACCCCGTCGCCGTGCGCGATGGTGGCCAGACGCTGCACGTGGGTGCCGACCAGACGGGAGATGACCGCGGTCTCGGCCTCGCACAGCTGTGGAAACTCGGCGGCCACGTGCGCCACCGGGCAGTGGTGCTGACAGAGCTGGCCGCCAGAGGCGATCGTGGTCGCATTGGCAGCGTAACCCTCGCCGGTGAGCGCTGCGGCAAGTGCCTCGGCTCGGGCGAGAGGGTCGTCGCCCGCATCCTCCATGGCCGTCCGACAGCGGGACTCGAGAGCGGACACCTGTTCGGTGGCGAACGCCTCCACCGCGTCCGGACCGCCGCTGCGGGCGATCCAGCGCAACGCCGCGGTGGCCATGTTGTCGTAGTGGTGTGTGCCACAGCGGACCCGGGCGGCCTCGGTCAGCAGGAACACCTTCGCCGGGCGACCCCGACCGCGGCTGCCCTGCACGGGCTGCTCGCGGGCGTAGACGTCACCGTCGGCAAGCATCGCGTCGAGGTGTCGGCGGATCGCCGCCGGGCTGAGCCCGAGCGCCGCGCCGAGCTGCGCGGCGGTGGTGGCACCCTGCTCCAACAGCAACTGGGTGACCCGATCCCGGGTGGAGACCTCGGCCGCCGCCGGCCCGGCGGGGCCGACCGGAGTGGTCACGGCAGGCGCGGACGCGGACGCACCGGCGGCCGGCACGGCCGTCGGTTGGTGCCCGGAGAGCGCCGCCGCGTTTTTCACAACGCCAACGTTACGTAATTACCCGGAGGGTCGCAAACCCGGGCCCCGGTGATCCGAACCACCGCACTGACGGAGTCGGACGAACCTCGATCACTACGGTGCGTAGGATTTGCGCCGTGAACCGAATCGTCCGTCCGGTCTCCGGCATCCTGCTGCGCCGCCTCGCGCTCGCCTCGATCATCGCGAACGTGGGCATCGTCGTCACCGGCGGGGCCGTCCGACTGACCGCCTCGGGCCTCGGCTGCCCCACCTGGCCCCGATGCACGGACGATTCCTACGTCACCACGCCGGAGATGGGCGTGTACGGCGTCATCGAGTTCGGCAACCGGATGCTGACCTTCGCGGTCGGTCTGATCGCGCTGGCCACCGTACTGGCCGTACTGCTGCACCGGCCCCGCCGACCCGGGCTCCTCGCCCTGGCCGTGGCGGTCTTCCTGGGCATCCCCGCCCAGGCGGTGATCGGTGGCATCACCGTGCTGACCAACCTCAACCCGTGGGTGGTCGGGCTGCACTTCCTCGCCTCGATGGCCGTGATCGCTGCCGCGTACGCCCTCTGGCGACGCATCGGCGACCCCGACGGCCCGACCGAGGCCGTGGTGCCCGCACCGCTGCGCGCGCTGGCCCGGATCACCACCGGCGTCACCGTCGCCGTGCTGGTCGTCGGCACCTGGGTCACCGGCAGCGGCCCGCACGCCGGCGACCACGGCGCCGCCCGCAACGGGCTCGACCCGGAGACGATCTCCCAGGTGCACGCGGACGGGGTCTTCCTACTGATCGGCCTCTCGGTGGCGCTGATCTTCGCGTTCCGCGCCGTCGGCGCGCAGCGGGCCACCCGCGCCGCGATCATCCTGGTCGCCGTGGAGTTGGGCCAGGGCCTGATCGGCTTCGTGCAGTACTTCACCCACGTCCCGGCGCTCCTGGTCGGCGCACACATGCTCGGCTCCTGCCTGGTGCTGCTGGCCGCGCTGTCGGTCCAGTGGTCCACCCGGGAACGCCACCCGGTCGCGCCGGCCCCTCAGGCCACCCCGACCGACGCCGCCGCCCCGGTACCAGTCACCGCCTGACCGCCTGACCGCCTGACCGCCCTCGCGCCCCGCGCCCCGCGCCCCGCGCCCCGCGCCCCGCGCCCCGCGCCCCGCGCCCCGCGCCCCGCGCCCCGCGCCCCGCGCCCCGCGCCCCGCG
>NZ_JBEYSY010000036.1:0-10085 GCF_040704315.1 Micromonospora sp. NPDC047644 | reverse complement strand
AGGGGGTCGGCGTCGGGACGGGATGTAACCAATCGCGGTGGCCGGTCATTCCGCCCGGCCCGCGAGGGGATCAACCTGCCTGTGGTGCTCGGCCGATCCGGGGATATAACCGGGGCGGCCTGGCGGGTGTTCCCGGCGGCCCGGCCGTTGTGGTGCTCGGCCGTGCGCGGGTGTAACCGAGGTGGCCTGGCCGGTGTTCCCGGCCGGTTGCCCGGCCGTTGTGGTACTCGGCCATCGTGGCGGTGTAACCGCGGCGGCCTGGCGGGTGTCCCCGAGCGGGCCGCTGCCCGCGCCTGCGACTCGACGGTCGCGGTGATCTGCCAGGTATAACGACCCCGGCCGGCCGCCGATTCCACCGCCGGGGTGGCCCCGACCACCCGACATTCACACCGAATCCGACAAAACGCCCGACCAGTCGCCCTGCGGAACCCCGACGCAACGGTCAGCGCGACATGATCCACTCGGGTTTCCTGATAACGCGCTGTGCCGATGCCGGAGACCCCCCGACATGATGGAAGCCGAGTGGATCATGCCGGTGTGCACCGTTCGTCGGTCCCTGCCGAGGGAGCGGGGTGAGCCGGACAGGCGGGCGCGGCCAGATAGGCGGTGCCGGACAGGCGGGCGTGTACCGGGTGGCCCGCCCGCCATGCGTGCGCGCGTGGGCGTGACCGGGCAGGCGGGCGTGACCGAGCGGACCTGCGGGGCCAGACGGGAATGCGGGTCGGACAGGCGTGCGGGGCCGGGTAAGCCCCGTGACCGGGCAGACGGACGTGACCGGCCAGCCCGCGGGGCCGGGCGGGCGTGACCGAGCAGCCCGCGGGGCCGGGCGGGCGTGACCGGGCGAGCCTGCGGGGCCGGGCGGGCGTGACCGAGCAGCCCGCGGGGCCGGGCGGGCGTGACCGGGCGAGCCTGCGGGGCCGAGCGGGCTGCGGGGCCGAGCAGGCGGGGCTCGCCTGATACGGCGGGTCGGACGGGCCAGCCCGGCGTGGGGCAGCCCGCCGCGCGGAACCGCCCCCATGATCGTGCTCAAGCCAGGAAAGAGGCCCCTCCCAGCGCAACGAGGCCACTACATCCAGGAACGAGCACGATCATGAGGGGCGACCGCCCACCAGCGGGTCGAGCGAGGGCAGCCAGCGGGCCGCAGGCGGCCGCCTCCGGGCCAGCAGGAAGCGAGCGACGGTGCTCCGGCAGGGAGCGAGCCGACGGTGCTCCGGCAGGGAGCGAGCCGACGGTGCTCCGGCAGGAAGCGAGCGACGGCGCTCAGGTGCTGGGCTTCGCTCCCGCGCCGTCGCCGGCCTTCGTGTCCTTGTCCAGGGCGGCCAGGATTGCCTCGGCGGTGCGCCGCCCCACCCCGGGCACCTCGGTGATCTCGTCGACCGTTGCTGCCGAGAGTCGCTTGAGTGAGCCGAAGTGCCGCAGCAGCGCCTTGCGACGCACCTCGCCCAGGCCGGGTACGTGGTCCAGCGCTGACTCGGTCATCCGCTTGGACCGGCGCTGCCGGTGGAAGGTGATGGCGAACCGGTGGGCCTCGTCACGCACCCGTTGCAGCAGGTAGAGCCCTTCCGAGGTGCGCGGGAGGATGACCGGGAACTCGTCGTCCGGGAGCCACACCTCTTCCAGCCGCTTGGCCAGCCCGCACAGGGCCACGTCGTCGATGCCGAGGTCGGCGAGGGCCTGCGCGGCGGCTGCGACCTGCGGGGCGCCGCCGTCGACGACCACCAACTGTGGTGGGTACGCGAACTTTCGGGGCCGGCCGGTGGTCGGATCGATCAGGACGCCGACCTGGGGCTCGACCGCGTCCGTGGGGGCGGCCGAGTCGTCTGCCGACTCCACGCCCACCTCACCCGTCTCGGCCCTGGCGTCCAGGTAGCGGGCGAAGCGGCGACGGAGCACCTCGGACATCGCGGAGAGGTCGTCGGTGGCGCCCCGGACGATGAACCGCCGGTACTCGCTCTTGCGGGGCAACCCGTCCTCGAAGACCACCATGCTGGCGACCACGTCGGTGCCCTGGATCTGGGAGATGTCGAAGCACTCGATGCGCAGCGGCGACGTGCTCATGCCCAGCGCCTCGCTGATCTCGTCCAGTGCCTTGCCCCGGGTGGTCAGGTCACCGGAGCGCTTGAGCTTGTGCCGGGCCAGCGCGTCCTTGGCGTTGCGCTCCACCGTCTCCATCAGTGAGCGTTTGTCGCCACGCTGCGGCACCCGCAGCGACACCCGACTGCCCCGGTGGTTGGAGAGCCACTCGGCCAGCGCGTCGGCGTCAGCCGGCAGCTCGGGGACCAGCAGTTCCCGAGGAACGTCCGCCTCGCCGTGCTCGCCGCCGTACACCTGGGTGCAGAAGTGGTGGACCAGGTCTCCGGTGGTCAGCTCCTCGGTCTTCTCGACCACCCAACCGCGCTGGCCGCGGACCCGGCCGTCGCGCACGTGGAAGACCTGCACGGCCGCTTCGAGCGGGTCGTCGGCGAACGCGACGACGTCCGCGTCGGTGCCGTCGCCGAGCACCACGGTCTGCTTCTCCATGGCCCGGCGCAGCGCGGCCACATCGTCGCGCAGCCGGGCGGCCCGCTCGAACTCCAGCTGCTCGCTCGCCTCGGTCATCTCGCGTTCGATCTTGCGGACCATGGTGTCGGTGCGCCCGGCCATGAAGTCGCAGAACCCGTCGACGATGGCGCGGTGTTCGTCGGCGGAGACGGTGCCGACGCACGGCGCCGAGCACTTGCCGATGTAGCCCAGCAGGCAGGGACGACCGACCTGGCCGGCCCGCTTGAAAACCCCGGCGGAGCACGTGCGCGCGGGGAACACCCGCAGCAGCAGGTCGAGGGTCTCCCGGATGGCCCAGGCATGCGAGTAGGGACCGAAGTAACGCACGCCCTTGCGCTTGGCGCCGCGCATCACCTGCAGCCGGGGGTACTCCTCGTCGAGCGTGACAGCGAGATAGGGGTACGACTTGTCGTCGCGGTAGCGGACGTTGAACCGCGGGTCGTACTGCTTGATCCAGGTGAACTCCTGCTGGAGCGCCTCGACCTCGGTGCCGACGGTGATCCAGTCCACCGACTCGGCGGTGGTGACCATCTGCCGGGTGCGCTCGTGCAGGTTCCAGACGTCGCCGAAGTAGGAGTTGAGTCGGCTGCGCAGATTTCTGGCCTTGCCGACGTAGATCACCCGGCCGGTGCCGTCGCGAAAGCGGTAGACCCCCGGTAGCTCCGGGATGGTGCCGGGTGCGGGGCGGTAGGTCGAGGGGTCAGCCACGCCGACAAGCCTAGTCCGCAGCACCGACAGCCCACCGCAGGCGTGATCCACTCGGCGCCCCGGAAGTCGGGGTGTCAGCACGTGCCGAACACCCCGACTTCCCGGAACACGAGTCGATCTTGCTGCGCCACGCAACCCCCCGCGCCACGCAACCCCCCGCGCCAGCCAGGCCCAGCAAACCGGGCCCAGACAGCCGGGCCTGCGGGCCGGCGTCGGGTCAGGCCAGCGAGATCTGGTCGCCGGTGACCTTGATCTCCTTGGGCGGCAGCGGCTTGGTGGCCGGGCCGGCCTTCACCGAGCCGTCCTCGATCGAGAACTTGCTGTTGTGGCAGGTGCAGTTGATGGTGCCGCCGTCGACGTTCGTCACCGGGCAGTTCTGGTGCGTACAGATCGGGCTGAAGCCTTTGAACTGGCCGGCCGTGGGCTGGGTGATGACCACGCCCTGGGCGGCCAGGACCTTGCCGCCGCCGACCGGGATGTCGGCGGTGGTGGCCAGCGACTGGGCATCCTGCCGGTCACCGCCGCCGGCGTCGCCGGTGCTGGGCACGGCGGGGCCACCGCTGGTGGGAGCGTCACCGCCACTGCCGTTGCCGCCGTCGTCACTGCCGCAGGCAGCCAGGACGACGGCCGCGCCGACCGCCCCGACGCCGGTGAGCAGGTTACGACGTGTCTGCGTACCCGGTCCGGTCAGCGCTTGATCGTCACTCATGCCTCGCCTCTCCCTAGCCCGCTGCCGGTCGAAAGCCGGCCACACTTCTCCACACGGGCAACTGTGCCGGATGGTTCACCACGGCATCCGCTCGACCCAACAAATGAGGTGGGGCGGGTCGGATGACGACCTGCCCCACCCCATCAGCGCGCGGAGAGAGGTCAGCGCGCGGCAGCCGGCACCTTACGGCTGGCCCGCGCCTTGGTCACGCCGTTGGCCTTGGCGGCCCGGGTGGTGGCGGCTGCCGCACCCTTGGCCTTGCCGTCGAGCTTGAGCACCTGGCGCAGGAACTCGCCCGTGTGGCTCTCGGCCACCTCGGCGACCTCCTCGGGGGTGCCGGTGGCGAGCACGGTGCCGCCACGGTGGCCACCCTCGGGACCCATGTCGATGAGCCAGTCCGCAGTCTTGATCACGTCGAGGTTGTGCTCGATCGTGATCACCGTGTTGCCCTTGTCGACCAGCCCTTCCAGCACCATCAGGAGCTTGCGGATGTCCTCGAAGTGCAGACCGGTGGTCGGCTCGTCGAGCACGTAGACCGTCCGCCCAGTGGAGCGCTTCTGCAGCTCGGAGGCGAGCTTGACCCGCTGCGCCTCACCGCCGGAGAGGGTCGGCGCCGGCTGACCGAGGCGGACGTAGCCCAGGCCGACGTCGACCAGGGTCTTCAGGTGCCGGTGGATGGCCGGGATGGCGGAGAAGAACTCGGCGGCCTCCTCGATCGGCATCTCCAGCACGTCCGAGACGGTCTTGCCCTTGTAGTGCACCTCCAGGGTCTCCCGGTTGTACCGGGCGCCCTTGCAGACCTCGCAGGGGACGTACACGTCGGGAAGGAAGTTCATCTCGATCTTGATCGTGCCGTCACCCGAGCACGCCTCGCAGCGCCCGCCCTTGACGTTGAAGGAGAACCGACCCGGGCCGTACCCGCGCACCTTCGCCTCGGTGGTCTCGGCGAAGAGCTTGCGGACGTGGTCCCAGACGCCGGTGTAGGTGGCCGGGTTGGAGCGCGGCGTGCGGCCGATCGGCGACTGGTCCACGCCGACGACCTTGTCCACGTGCTCCAGCCCGGAGACACGGGTGTGCCGGCCGGGCACCAGCCGGGCGCCGTTGATCTGGTTGGCCAGCACCGCGTACAGGATGTCGTTGACCAGCGTCGACTTGCCCGAGCCGCTGACCCCGGTGACCGCGATCAGCTGGCCCAGCGGGAACGAGACGGTCAGGTTGCGCAGGTTGTGCTCCCGCGCCCCGTGCACCACCAGCTCGCGGCCCGGCTCCTGCGGGCGGCGGCCCGTCGGCGTCGGGATCGACCGCCGACCGGACAGGTACGCCCCGGTGATCGACTCCTTGTTCTTCAGCAGCGCCGGCACCGAGCCGCTGTGCACGATCTTGCCGCCGTGCTCACCCGCGCCGGGCCCGATGTCGACGATCCAGTCGGCGGTGCGGATGGTGTCCTCGTCGTGCTCCACCACGATCAGCGTGTTGCCGAGCCCACGCAGCCGGATCAGGGTCTCGATCAGCCGGTGGTTGTCGCGCTGGTGCAGCCCGATCGACGGCTCGTCGAGCACGTAGAGCACGCCCACCAGGCCCGACCCGATCTGGGTGGCCAGCCGGATGCGCTGGGCCTCGCCGCCGGAGAGCGTGCCGGCCGCCCGGTCCAGGGAGAGGTAGTCCAGGCCGACGTCGAGCAGGAACCGCAGCCGGGCGTTGATCTCCTTGAGGACCCGCTCGGCGATCAGCTTCTGCCGGTCGGTCAGCTCGATGCCGGCCAGCAGGTCGGCGCACTCCCCCACGGACAGGTTGCAGACCTCGGCGATGCTCTTGCCGGCCAACGTGACCGCCAGCACCTCGGGCTTGAGCCGGGCACCGCCGCACGCCGCGCACGGCACGTCGCGCATGTAGCCCTCGTACTTGTCGCGGGACCACTCGGACTCGGTGTCGGAGTGCCGGCGCTCGATCCACTGCACCACGCCCTCGAAGCCGGTGTAGTAGGAGCGCTCGCGGCCGTACTTGTTGCGGTAGCGCACGTGGACCTGGTCGTCGGAGCCGTGCAGGATCGTCTTCTGCGCCCGCGCCGGCAACGCCCGCCACGGGGTGTCGATGTCGAAGTGCTGGGCCTCGCCGAGCGCCTCCAGCAGGCGCAGGAAGTATTCCAGGTTGTGCCCGGTGGACCAGGGCTGGATGGCGCCCTCACGCAGGCTGCGCTCCGGGTCGGGGACCAGCAGCTCCGGGTCGACCTCCTTCTTGGTGCCCAGGCCGGTGCACTCCGGGCAGGCGCCGTAGGGCGCGTTGAAGGAGAAGACCCGGGGCTCGAGATCCTCGATGGCGAGCGGGTGGTCGTTGGGGCAGGCCAGGTGCTCGGAGTAGCGGCGCTCGCGGTCCGGGTCGTCCTCGGGAAGGTCGACGAAGTCGAGCAGGACCAGGCCGCTGGACAGGCCGAGGGCGGCCTCGACCGAATCGGTGAGCCGCTGCTTGGCGCTCGGCTTGACGGTGAGCCGGTCGATCACCACCTCGATGGTGTGCTTCTCCTGCTTCTTGAGCTTCGGCGGCTCGGTCAGCGGGTGAACCACGCCGTCGACCCGGGCCCGGGCGTAGCCCTTGGCCTGCAGCTCGGCGAAGAGGTCGACGTATTCGCCCTTGCGGCCCCGGATCACCGGGGCGAGCACCATGAACTTGGTGCCCTCGGCCATGGCGAGGACCCGGTCGACGATCTGCTGCGGGCTCTGCTTGGAGATGCGCTCACCACAGACCGGGCAGTGCGGCTCGCCGATGCGGGCGTAGAGAAGACGCAGGTAGTCGTAGACCTCGGTGATGGTGCCGACCGTCGAGCGCGGGTTGCGCGAGGTGGATTTCTGGTCGATCGAGACGGCCGGGCTCAGGCCCTCGATGAAGTCGACGTCTGGCTTGTCCATCTGGCCGAGGAACTGCCGGGCGTACGACGAGAGCGACTCGACGTAGCGGCGCTGCCCCTCGGCGAAGATCGTGTCGAAGGCCAGGCTCGACTTGCCCGACCCGGACAGCCCGGTGAACACGATGAGCGCGTCCCGGGGCAGGTCGAGACTGACGTCACGCAGGTTGTGCTCGCGCGCGCCACGGATGATCAGTCGGTCGGCCACGGTGCGTGTACTCCCGGGAGAAGACGAAGCAAAGGATCTGTCCCACTCTGGGTGGTCTTGAGTGGTCGTGCGGGCGCGGAAAACACGCCTCGGCAACTCTAGCCCCGAGGTACGACAGTTTCCCTCGCCCGCACATTCCCCCAGCTCAGCCCGGTCGGCCGCGCCGCCCGGAACCCCGGCCGGCCCGCACCTGCGGGCACCCGGTCAGTAGCCGCCGGGGGCCGGCGGACGCGCGGCCCGACGCCGGGCCGAACGCCACCCGCCGCGACGCTCCGCCGCCACCCGGGCCTCCCGCCGTCGGCTCTCGTGGGCCACCTCACCCTGCAGCCGCCGCCAGCTCTCCCACCGACGGGTGGAGAGCTCGCCGGTGTGCAACGCCTCCCGGACCGCGCAGGCCGGCTCGCCGTCGTGACCGCAGTCGGCGTACCGGCAGCCCTCGGCCAACCCGGCGATGTCGGCGAACGCCCGGTCGAGCCCGGCCGCGCCGTCGAGCAGGCCGACCGCCCGGACCCCGGGCGTGTCGATCACCGCACCGCCACCGGGGATCGGTACGAGCGCCCGCCAGGTGGTGGTGTGCCGACCCTTGCCGTCGACGCGCCGGATCGCCTGGGTGGGCATCATCACCGCTCCGACGAGAGCGTTGACCAGGCTCGATTTGCCGGCACCGGACGGGCCGAGCAGACCGAGCGTGCGGCCGGGCGTCACCTCGGCGCGCAGCGGTGCCAGCCCGAGGCCACGCTCGGCGCTGACCGGCAGCACCGGCACCCCGGGCGCCACGGCGGCCAGCTGGCGGGCCAGCGCGGCCGGGTCGGCCGCGAGGTCCGCCTTGGTCAGGACGACAAGCGGCCGGGCGCCGGACTCGTGGGCCAGGGAGAGCAGCCGCTCGATCCGGCCCACGTCCGGCTCGGGGTGCACCGGCTCCACCACGGCGGCGGCGTCGAGATTGGCGGCCAGCACCTGCCCACTGGCGTCCTTGCCGGCGGTACGCCGGATCAGCGCGCCCCGCCGCGGCAGCACCGCCTCGACGGTGACCCGGCGGTCCGGCCAGTGGGTGAGCAGCACCCAGTCCCCGGCGCAGGGCAGCGCGGACGGGTCCCGCGCGGCGACGGTCAGCACCGCCCCACCCAGACTGGCCCGGACCGGGCCGACCGCGGTGAGCACCGTGCAGACCCCCCGGTCCACCCGGGCCACCCGACCCGGCTGGTGCTCGCCCCGGCGCGCGGCGTACGCCGTCCGCTCGGCGTCCCAGCCGAGGGCGGTCAAATCGATCGTCATGGCATCCTCATCGGTGTCGAAGCTGGTGATGGCGGAACACGCGTGCCACGTCCGGCATGATCACCACCTCCGTCCGATGTCCCGGTGCCGCGTCTGCCGCTGACGGTAGGTCGCGCGACGACGCGCCGAAAGCGATTTCCCCGGCGACGGCGCGACGGCGGACCGCTAGGGTCGACGGGTGACCACGGATCCGCTGTTGCTGATGGGCGAGGTGGACGCGGCCACCAGGCGGCTCCTGCGTACCGCCGCTTCTTTCGACGCCGCGGACCTCGCCGCCGCGTCGCTGCTGCCCGGCTGGACGCGCGGGCACGTGCTGGCGCATGTGGCGCGCAACGCCGACGGTTTCGTCAACCTGCTCACCGCGGCCCGCACCGGGGCGGCGCTGCCGATGTACGCCTCGCTGGACGCTCGCGCCGCCGACATCGAAGCCGGTTCGAGCCGGCCGCCGGCCGCGCACCTGGACGACCTGCGACGCACCGCGGACCTGTTCGCCGAGGCGGTCGCGGCGATGCCGGCCGACGCCTGGGCGGCGACGGTGCAGGCGCGTTTGGGCCCCTGGCCGGCGGCGCTGCTGGTCTGGGGTCGACTGCGGGAGATCGAGGTGCACCACCTCGATCTGGCCGCCGACTACCGGGCCGCGCACTGGTCGGAGACGTTCGCCCACCGCCTGCTGCGGGAGGCGGCCAGTCATCACGCCACGGGGCCGACACCACCGTCGATGGTGCTGCGCCTCGACGGTGGTGAGCACGAGGTGGTGATCGGGGAGCGCGTGGACGCCCCGATCGTCGCCGGCCCCGCCCCCGACCTCGCCGCCTGGCTGATCGGCCGCGCCGACGGCACCCTGCTCTCCGTCACCCCTGACGGTCCCCTGCCTACTCCACCGGAATGGATATAGAAACGTCATGACTTACAGCGGAGACGTCACGCACGGCGGCGCACCGGCGGTTCGGGAGCTGGACGGGCTGACCATCAGCAAGCTGTCGGTGGGTCCGATGGACAACAACGCCTACCTGCTGCGCTGCACGGGCACCGGTGATCAGGTGCTGATCGACGCCGCGAACGAGGCGCCCCGGCTGCTCGAACTGATCGGTGACGGTGGGCTCACCGCCGTGGTGACGACCCACCAGCACATGGATCACTGGGTGGCGTTGGAGGAGGTCGTCGCCAAGACCGGTGCCCGGGCGTTGGTGCACGCCGATGACGCGTCGGGGTTGCCGATCGAGGCGGAGCGGCTGGCCGACGGCGACACCGTGGCGGTCGGCGACTGCGCGTTGGAGGTCATCCACATCAAGGGGCACACCCCGGGTTCGATCGCGCTGCTCTACCGCGACCCGGCCGGCACCCCGCACCTCTTCACCGGCGACAGTCTCTTTCCCGGCGGGGTGGGCAACACCGACAAGGACCCGGAGCGCTTCGCGGCGCTGATCGGTGACGTCGAGCACAAGCTGTTCGACCAACTGCCGGACGACACCTGGTTCTACCCGGGCCACGGCAAGGACAGCACCCTGGGCGCCGAGCGCCCCGCCCTCCCCCAGTGGAAAGCCAGAGGCTGGTAAACCCCGCCGCCACCACCAGCCGCAGCCGCAGCCGCGCAAAGAAAACCCAACGTCAACCAAGAACCACCAAGATCACCAACTACCGACCGACGGCGGCGCACCCCCGCACCAACCGGAACCACGTCGGGGGCGGGGGCCCGCCGTGCCCGGCGCAGGGATCAAGCCTGACCGCCCGGAGCCGGGCACGGC
>NZ_JBEYSY010000035.1:0-10103 GCF_040704315.1 Micromonospora sp. NPDC047644 | reverse complement strand
TGGCACGACGCGGCTCCAGCCGAACGGTATTCCGCGAGGGCGATATTAGGTGAGGCCCGGGGACACTGAGTCACACCGACACCCTCCACAACCAGGCCGCCGGCGCCGTTGTTCCCTCACTCGCCTCACCACCCATCCGATCGGCACCCGCCCGGCCGGACCGCCGCCCGGCCGTGGTGCCGCCCGGCCGTGGTGCCGCCCGGCCGTGGTGCCCTGGTGCCTTAGCGCCGCAGCCGCTCCGCTCAAGCCGCACCGCCGGCCGGCGTAGGCGGGCGGCAGTGCAGCCGGCGCGGGCGGTGCGGCGGGAGCGGGCGGGCGGTGCGGCGGGACGGGACTCCTCGGCGGTGCGGGCGGCCGGGCGGGGCGGGCGGGCAGTGCGGTTGGGGCGGGCCGAGCAGGCGGAAGCATCAACCCGCGCAGGCCAACTGGCAGACCTGTCGGCTGTCGATGAGGGCGGTGCCGGCCACCACGCCGTACCACCGGTGGTGTGCGGCGGTGGTCGGAGGGCGGTCTCAACGCCTCGCCGCTGCGCCGGACCCGTCCTGCCGCCGGGGTTCCATCGCCGCACGCCGGTCGTCTCACGACCGCGACACCCGCCGTCGCGCCGCGCTTCGGCCACAATCCTTGAGATCTTGGACAGTTTCCGTTCCCACGTGACGGAAAGTGTCCAAGATCTGCGGGCGGATGCGGGTTGGATCTCGCTATCCACATCCCGCGAGGGCTTTGGCACCGCGGAATCCATTTCTAGGTCCAACCGCCGACCCCCAACGCCGGTGGCCGGCGGTCAGCGACCGGCGTCGGGGGTTGGGGTCGGACTGACCCGGCGACTGGCGACTGGCGACGACCGGAGGACAGCGCATGGCCCCGGTGCACCGACCAGGCCAGCCGGATGAACCACAACGGCCCACAACAGAAAGGCCGCTGGCCGGCACCCCGGGGTTGCGGGTGCCGGCCAGCGGTCGATGCGGTCGTGCTGTGTGCGGTGGTGCTGGGGTCAGCTGTTCCAGTACTGGGCGACGAGGTCGGTGGCCTGCTGTTCCCACTGGGCGTAGGCGTCCGGGTAGGCCGACACCTGCACCGTCTGCGCGGCGTCGGTCAGCGGCATGTCCTGCCACCCGTCGACCTGCTTCAGACCCTTCAGGAACGCGGTGGTGGAGTACTCGGGGTTGGTGATCTGCTCGGGGGTGCCCCAACCGCTGGTCGGACGCTGCTGGAACAGGCCCAACGAGTCATGGTCGTTGGCGTCGCCGAGGTGGCCCAGGTTCTCCAGCTTGGACTCCTGCAGGCTCGTCGCGATCGAGATGACCGCGGCCCGCTCGGGCAGACCAGCCTTCTTCGTGGCGGCGATGATCGCCTTCACGTTGGCGGTCTGCTCGTCGTTGAGGGTGATGTGGGACTGGTCGCCCTGCGGCTTCGGCGCGGCGGCCTGCACGGCCACGGCGACGGGCTTGGCGTCCACCACGGGGGTGGCGGCGTGGGCGGCGATCGGGCCGGCGAAGACACCACCGGCGAACGCGAGACCAGCAACAGACAACATGCTCTTACGAATCATGGTGTTCATGGGGGTAGCTCCTTCGGGGGTAGAACACCCGCACCACCAAGGGGGCGGTGGTGAGGGTGTGAGCACCTCGTCCGGCGCTGCACTTCACAAAGGGGGGAAAGTCTGGGGTGACGCCTAGTGGGGCGTCGGGGTCGGCGACCTTCCGAGCCGGGGGGCTCGTAGCGCCGGGGTTCATGTGTAACGACCGGGGGGCCGGGGTCATTCCGGGATCGGCCCATCCATCGGGCACCAAGATTGAGGCGGTGCCTGCGGTCGTGGGGTTGTGACGGCCGGAGGGCCGAGGTCATTCCCGGGATCGGCCCGCCTGCCGGCACCCTCGTGTAGGCGGTGACCGTCGGTCGTCCGTGGGGACGGCAACGACCGGGGGAGGCGTGTCATTCCGACCTGCGCGACCAGCCCTCAACAGTCGGGCGGCCGGTCGGTGGTACTGCGATCGTCAGGGTATGTAACGACCCCGCCCCGGCCATGATTCCCGCCCACGAGTGCGCCCGACCACACCCCACAAACAGACAAACCGCCCACACGGTGCCGGGCTCCACGCCATCGAACCAGCCCTCACCAGGGTGATCCACTCGGGTCTACGGAAGTCGGGGCATCCCGGACGCCCGGACACCCCGACTTTCGGGAACCCGAGTCGATCAGGAGCGCATCGACCGCGCCGAGACCGCGCAAACCGGGCAGACTTCGCAGCCGGACAGGGTCAGGTCGGCGCGCCTGAGCAGCGCGCTCGGATCGACCTGAGCGACACCGGCTCTGACGGGCGTTACCCTGACACCATGCAGGCCGTCTCCCCCACCGCGACCGGCGTGGCCTTTCTGGCCCGTCCGGGTCGCCCCGCTGTGGTGGCGCGGACCCTCGCCGAGCTTGCCGGCCCCACCCGGGGTGTGGTGGAACTGCCGGTACGGCTGATGTGGAACGCCGAGCGCACCTTCGACCTCGGCGACCCGGACCAGCTGCTCTGGATGTACGAGAACGTGCTTCGCGAGACCACTCGGGCCGAGGATCTGCGCGCCCTGATCAACGGGCGGACGTTGCGTCGGGTGTGGCGACTGCTCAACCTGCCTCGGGGCGTGCGCCAGGCGTGGGAGAGCCGGCACCGCGGCCTGCGCGCAGCGTGACCGAACCTCATCTGCACGAGTTCTACCGGGAGGTGGCCCGGGTGGCGCTGGCCGCCGCCGGGCCGTACCGGTTCGTTCTGGGTGGTGGGGTGGCGTGGGCGGTGCACGGGCTGGTCGCCCGGCCGACGGAGGACGTGGACCTCTTCGCGGACGTGGAGGGTGCTGCGGGGGCGGCGTCCGCCGGGGTGCGGGTGGCCCTGGAGCGGGCCGGGTTCATCGTCAGTGACGCCGACCCGGACAGTGAGCTGGCCGAGCTGTTCGACGGGTACGAGCAGGACATGAAGGACTTCGTGGTGAGCCGCGACGGGCGCCAGATCCGGCTCAGTCTGGCCCGGTTGGACCGCCAGCAGAGTCCGGTGGTGATGGATCTCGGCCCGGTGATGGACGTTCGTGACCTGGTGGCGAACAAGATCGCGGCGTTGGTCAACCGGCGGGAGGTTCGCGACTTCATCGACGTGGCCGCTGCCCTCGACCACTACGACGTGACCGAACTGTTGGTGCTGGCCCGGCAGGTCGACCCCGCGCTGGACCCGGACGACGTGCGCGCCGCCGGCCGCTATCTGGACCGGCTCTCCGACCAGCGTTTCAGCCGATACGGCCTGGGGGCCGTCGACGTCGCGGAGATTCGGCAACGCTTCGCCGCCTGGCCACGCTGACCAACGAGTCACAAGAACAAGCCGCACCACGGACCGCGCCATCGACGGGCCGCGCGAACACGAGACGCGAGCGCCACGAGCGTCGGGTGGGCATCCGGGCGGACGCCCACCCGACGGCGGTTCACTTGGTCGGTCGACCGCCCGTGACCCCCAGGATCTCGCCGGTCACGTAGCTGGACTCCTGCGAGGCGAAGAAGACGTACGCGGGTGCCAGCTCCGCCGGCTGCCCGGGACGCCCCTCCGGGGTGTCGGTGCCGAACTGCTTCACCTTCTCCTGCGGCATGGTGGCCGGGATCAACGGCGTCCACACCGGGCCCGGTGCGACCGCGTTGACGCGGATGCCCTGCTCGGCCAGGTCGGCGGCGAGAGCCTTGGTGAAGTTGGCGATCCCCGCCTTGGTGGTGGCGTAGTCCAGCAACTGCGGCGACGGGTCGAACGCCTGGATCGACGACGTGTTGATGATCGCCGACCCCTCGGCCAGGTGCGGAATGGCGGCCTTGCAGAGCCAGAACATCGCGTACAGGTTGGTTTTGAACACCCGGTCGAACTGCTCGGTGCTGATCCCGAGGATCCCCTTGTCCTGCGACATCTGGTACGCCGCGTTGTTCACCAGGATGTCGAGACCGCCCAGGTCGCGCACCGCCCGGTCGACCAGTTCCTGGCAGTGCGCCTCGTCGGTGACGTCGCCGCGTACCGCGACACCCCGCCGGCCGGCGGCCTCGACCAGGCGGATGGTCTCCCGGGCGTCAGCGTCCTCCTCCTCACTGAGGTACGAGATGAGCACGTCCGCGCCCTCCCGGGCGAACGCGATCGCGACGGCCCGGCCGATCCCCGAGTCACCGCCGGTGATCAGCGCCCGCTTGCCGTCGAGCTTGCCGCTGCCCCGGTACGACTCCTCCCCGTGGTCCGGCCGCGGGTTCATCTCCGCGGTCGAGCCGGGCGCCGACTGCTGCTGCGCGGGCTGACCGGACTGCCCTCCGTACTGGCTGGTCGGGTCCTGCTGGGTGTGCTGGTCCTCGCTCACTGAAACTCTCCTCGCTGCGCGCGGGAAGCGGGGGTCTCCCGCGAATGCCGTCCCTGACCGCCCTACCCTGCGTCGGCCTGCGGAAACCGCCGCAACGGCCGGGGCTGCCGTGCGGCGGTGCCCGCTGCTGGTTAGGGTGCGCAAGGCGCTCACGAGGCGCGTCCACCCCCATGGAAAGGCACGTCATGACCACTCCCTCCGGCCCGTCGCGCCGCCAGGTGCTCGTCGCCGCGGCCGCCGCGGCGACCACCCCGCTGATCGCCGCCGCGCCCGCGCAGGCGGCCGGCAGGCCCCAGCCGCGCACCTGGGATCTCACCCTCCTGGGCACGTCGGACACGCACGGCAACGTCTACAACTGGGACTACTACCGCGACGCCGAGTACGACGACAGCAAGCAGAACGACATCGGCGTGGCGAAGCTGGCAACGTTGATCAACCAGATCCGTCGGGAGCGGCGCGGCAAGGCGACGCTGGTGCTCGACGCCGGCGACACGATCCAGGGCACGCCGCTGGCCACGTACTACGCCAAGCAGGAGCCGATCACCGCCACCGGGGAGAAGCACCCGATGGCCCGGGCCATGAACGTCATCGACTACGACGCGGTGACCCTGGGCAACCACGAGTTCAACTACGGTCTGCCGTTGCTGGACCTGTGGATCCGTCAGCTCGGCTTCCCGGCGCTCGCCGCGAACGCCGTCAACGCCAAGACCGGCAAGCCGGCCTTCCTCCCGTACGTCATCAAGAAGGTCTCCCTCGGTCTTGGCGCGCCCACCCTGCGGGTCGGCATCCTCGGGTTGACCAACCCCGGTGTGGCCATCTGGGACAAGGGCAACGTCGAGGGCAAGCTGCGCTTCGACGACATGATCGCGACCGCCGCGAAGTGGGTGCCGATCATGCGGGCCCGCGGCGCGGACCTCGTGCTGATCTCCGCCCACGGCGGTGACAGCGGCACCTCCAGCTACGGCCCCGAGCTGCCGAACGAGAACCCGGTGGCGTTGATCGCCCAGCAGGTGCCGGGGATCGACGCGATCCTCTTCGGGCACGCGCACAACGAGGTGGTCGAGCGGTTCGTGACCAACGAGCGCACCGGCACGCAGGTGCTGCTCTCCGAGCCGTCGAAGTGGGGCCAGCGGCTCACCCGGATGGACTTCACCCTCACCCGCGAGCGCGGCCGGTGGGCGATCACCAAGAAGGCCGCCACCATGTTGAACACCAACACGGTGGTCGAGGACCCGAAGGTGCTCGCCGCCGTGCGGGCCCAACACCAGAAGACCGTGGCGTACGTCAACCAGGTGGTCGCCCGGTCCACGGTGGAGCTGTCGGCGGCGCAGTCGCGGTACAAGGACACCCCGATCCTGGACTTCATCAACCACGTGCAGACCGAGGTGGTCGGCGCGGCGCTGGCCGGCACGGCGTACGCGGACCTGCCGGTGCTGTCGATCGCGGCGCCGTTCAGCCGGACCGCCGTCTTCCCCGCCGGTGACGTAAAGATCCGCGACGTGGCCGGCCTGTACGTGTACGACAACACCCTCGAGGCGGTCGTGCTCAGCGGCGCCGAGGTGCGCGCCTACCTGGAGTACTCGGCGAAGTACTTCCGGACGGTCGCGCCGGGCGCCCCGGTCGACCCGGAGCAGATCAGCGACCCGGCGGTGCCGGACTACAACTACGACGTCTTCTCCGGCCTGGACTACGACATCGACATCTCCCGGCCGGTCGGGCAGCGGATCACCCGCCTGGTGCTGGCCGGCAGCGACACTCCGGTCGCGGACAACGCGCAGTTCGTGGTGGCGGTGAACAACTACCGGCGCAGCGGCGGCGGCAACTTCCCCGGCATCGTGAAGACCCAGGTCTACAACGCGCAGCAGGAGATCCGTCAGCTGCTCATCGACTGGGCGCAGGCCGAGGGGACGATCGACCCGGCGGACTTCTTCCAGCCCAACTGGCGTCTGGTACGCGAGGGCGTGCCCGTCTTCTGACGACAGCGCATCACGAACGGGCCGTGGGTGGCGACACCCGCGGCCCGTCGCGCGTTCTCAGCCCTGCACGTTCCAGCGGATCGGGTCCTCGGACTCCTCCGGCCGGTCGCGCCCGGGATCGGTCTCGGTCAGGGCCACCCGCTCGTCGGGACGGACGGCGGGCGGCAACTCCCCGAACCGCGCGTGACGCAGGAACGCGTACTCGTCGTCGGTGAACGGTTGCTCGGTCATCAGCGTCTCCTCCTGCTCCGCTGTGATTGTCCGGCGGCCATGTCGGTCGGCACCAGTAGCCGGGCGCACACCCTCTCAGGCATCCTAGGATCCTGGGTGAGCGGGGGTGGCCTGCCGCGACGAACGGGACAACCGGTCGAGCACCGCGAGCGCCGCCCGGATCGGCCGACGGCGCAGCATCTCGTCGAAGCTCGCCCGCCCCTGGCAGAACTGCACGAACATCCGCCAGCCCGGCGGGGTCGCCAACAGCGCGTGGAACACATCCGGGCGACGGGTGAACACGTCGAGCAGCCGGAAGCCCGCCCGCATCTCCGGCAGCAGACGCTCGGCCACCGCCCGCTCGTACCCGGCCAGGTCACCACCCGCGACCGCAGCTCCGGCCAACTCGCCCGAGCGCAACGCGAAGCTGATCCCCTCCCGGCTCCAGGGCTCCAGCAACCCCGCCGCATCCCCCACGACCAGCACCCGGCCGGTGCGCAACGGTGAATCCTCCGCCCGACACCGAGTCAGGTGACCGGAGTCGTGCTCCGCCGGCAGCCCGGTCAGACCCAACCGGTCGACGAACCGCCGCAGGTAGTCGCGGGTGCCCTCCCCCGCCCCCCGCGCGGCGATCACGCCCACGGTCAACCGGTCACCCTTGGGAAACACCCAGGCGTACGAGCCCGGCATGTCGCCCCAGTCCAACAGCAGCCGGCCCCGCCACCGCTCCTGCTCGACCGGCGGCACCGGAATCTCCAACTCCAGACCCAGATCCACCTGCCGATACCGAACCCCGACGTGCCGCGCGGTCACCCCCGACGAGCCGTCCGCCCCGATCACGGCACGAGCCGCGATCGTCGTACCGTCGGCCAGCCGCAGGCGTACCCCCTCGGGGTCCTGCTCGATGGCGCGGACCGCGACCCGCTCCCGCAGCTGCGCGCCGGCGGCGACCGCCGCCGCGCGCAACCGGTCGTCGAACTCCTCGCGGCGCACCATCGTCACCACCGGGCTGCCGTTGCGGCGGGTGAACTCCCGACGCCCGTCGCGGGTGAACGTCACCCGGTCCACCCGGTCGTGCGCGGGCACCTCGATCCGATCCTGAACGGCCGCCAGCGAGGTGCCGATCAGGCCACCACCGCAGGTCTTGTAGCGCGGGTGCACGGCTCGCTCGACAACAAGCGTGGAGACGCCAGCACGGGCGGCGGCGTGCGCCGCGGACAGCCCCGCGGGGCCGGCGCCAACGACGACGAGATCCCAAACGATCACGGAAGCAGCCTAGGGCACCTCCCCGGCTCGACCGCCGGACCCGCCCGCCGTCGCGACCGCCCGATCGGGTGCGCATCTTCGGGCACCGAGGGGGTAACCGGCGCACGGCAACCGCCACCGCAGTGGCGGACGAGCAGAGGAGGAACCATGCAGCAGGTGCAACTGTCGGAGGCCGAGCAACGGGTGTACCAGGCGGTCACCACCCTTGAGGCACGCGGGCAGGTGCCCTACCCGGACCTGATCGCCGAGGAGTCCGGGCTCACCGAGGAGCAGGTGGGCAGCCCCCTGCACCTGCTCACCGAGAAGGGTCTGCTGCACCGCGAGGACTCACCGATGGCCGGCCTCGACTTCGGTCCCCGGTTCTGCGCCCGCCAGATGGCGTGACCCGCGAAGCCAACTGGCACGGTTCGCCCCCCGAAGACCCGGGTAGCGGTCAACCATGCGTGACCGAGGGTCGACGGGGGGCGCGATGAGCGCGGCGCAGACGCCGCAACCAGTGACCGCGGCTGAGAACCGACGGCGCTGGCAGGCCGTCGGCGTCGGACTCGTCGCCGCCTTCATGACGCTGCTCGACGTGAGCATCGTCAACGTGGCCGTGCCCTCGATCGACCGGGCGCTGCACGCGTCGCCGAGCGATCTGCAGTGGATCCTCTCCGGGTACGCGCTCACCTTCGGGCTGGCGCTGGTGCCCGCCGGCCGCTTCGGCGACGCCCGCGGTCGGCGCAACGCCTTCGTCTTCGGCATCGCGCTGTTCACCATCACCAGCGCGCTCGCCGGCCTCGCCACCTCCCCGACCTGGCTGGTCATCACCCGACTGCTGCAGGGCGCCGCCGCCGGCATCGTCAACCCGCAGGTCATCGGGCTGATCCAGCAGCTGTTCCGTGGGCCCGAACGTGCCCGCCCGTTCGGGATCCTCGGCGCCACCATCGGCATCTCCACCGCCGTCGGGCCGTTACTCGGTGGGCTGCTCATCGCCGTCGGCGGCGAGGACCACGGCTGGCGCTGGGTCTTCTTCGTCAACGTGCCCGTCGGTGTCCTCGCGGTGATCCTCGGCTGGCGGTTGCTGCCCGGCCGGCCCACCGGCCAACCCGGCTGGCGTCAACTCGACCCGGTCGGGGTTCTGCTGCTCGGCATCGGTGTCGTCCTGGTGCTGCTGCCACTGGTGCAGGAGCAGCAGTGGCGGACCCCGTGGAAGTGGGCCCTCATTCCGGCCGGCCTGGCGGTGCTGGTCGCCTTCGGGCTCTGGGAACGACGCTACGCGCGCCGCCATCAGCCCCTGTTCGACCTCCGACTGTTCAGCTTCCAGTCGTACACGCTGGGTTCGGTCCTGGCGCTCGTCTACTTCGGTGGCTTCACCGCGATCTTCTTCATCTTCACCCTGTTCCTACAGATGGGGCTCGGCTACAGCGCCCTCGTCGCCGGCCTGGCCATCACACCCTTCGCCCTGGGCTCCGCGGCCGCCGCCGTGCTCGGTGGCCGCATCGTCAACCGCTTCGGCCGACCACTGGTCGCCATCGGACTGCTCACCGTGGTGGTCGGACTGGCCGCCACGGTGATCGCACTGCGTCTCTTCCCGGACGCCCCGGCACCCTGGGTCACCGCCGGACCACTGCTCGTCGCCGGCATCGGCAGCGGACTGGTGATCGCCCCCAACCAGACGATCACCCTCTCCGAGGTGCCCGTCGGTCAGTCGGGCAGCGGCGCCGGCATGCTCCAGACCGGCCAGCGGATCGGCGCCGCCGCCGGCATCGCCGCCGTCGGGTCGCTGTTCTTCTCCACGTTGGCCGGCAGCCGCGGCGACTGGACCGACGCCTTCGAACAGTCCCTCATGCTCGCCGCCGGCATCATCGCGCTCGCGTTGATCGCCGCGCTGATCGATATCTGGCGAACCCACAACCACAAGAACTGACCGGTGTACGCCGCAAGCCGGCACCCCGGGTTGCGGATGCCGGCCAGAGGTCGGTGTCGTGGTGCGGTCTGTGCGGGGTCAGGGGGTGGAGATGCCGCTGGCCGGCACCCCGGGGTTGCGGGTGCCGGCCAGCGGTCGTTGTGGTGCTGGGGTCAGCTGTTCCAGTGCTGGCCAACCAGGTCGGCGGCCTGCTGTTCCCACTGGGCGTAGGCGTCCGGGTAGGCCGACACCTGCACCGTCTGCGCGGCGTCGGTCAGGGGCATGTCCTGCCACCCGTCGACCTGCTTCAGGCCCTTGAGGAAGGCGGTGGTGGAGTACTCGGGGTCGGTGATCTGCTCCGGCGTACCCCAACCACTGGACGGGCGCTGCTGGAACAGGCCCAG
>NZ_JBEYSY010000034.1:0-16328 GCF_040704315.1 Micromonospora sp. NPDC047644 | reverse complement strand
GCCCGCCCCCCCCCCCCCCGCCGCAGCCCGCCCCCCCCGCCCCCGCCGCAGCCCGCACCGCCCCCCGCCTCCTCTTCCCGCCGCTGCCCGCGCCGCCGCAGCCGCAGCCGCAGCCCGCGCAGCCGCAGCCGCAGCCGCAGCCCGCGCAGCCGCAGCCGCAGCCGCGTCGCCGTCGTCGTGGCCGTGTCGCTTCGCGGTAGGCCCTGTGCGTCGCGGGCCCGGCCTGATTCGTTTGCGACATCAGCTCCATAGGGGCTGCACGAAGGTTGGGCGGCCGTGTCCGTGCCGGTTGGGCGGCCTGTGTTCGTGCCGGTTGGGCGGCCTGTGTTCGTGCTGGTTGGGCGGCCCGTGCCCGTGCCCGTTGGGGCCGATACGCCCGTTGCGCCCACTGGCCCGGCTGGCGAGCGCGGTCTGTTCCGGGTTCCTCCGGTGGCGGCCCACCCTGTTCCGATCGGGACGTCTAGCGGAAACAGGCTGGTTAGCGGCGCGCGGCGGGGTGGGCCGGCTGGCTGTGCTCCACCGCGCGTTGCACCGCCCGGTAGATCTGCCCGAAGCGCAGCGCGTCACCGGTGTGCAGCAGACGCACCGGTTGGCCCCGCCAACGGGCCCAGATCTCCAGTTGGCGGCTGCCCCGGGCGTACGAGCGGTCCAGGTGTTCGAAGAGGAAGTCGGCGACCGGCCCGACGGCCAGGCCGACCAGCACCGACGCACCGACGATCGCGATCGTCACGGTGGGGGAGCGGTGCAGCCAGACGGCCAGGCCGATGCCGAGCACCGCCGCGACCAGCGGGCCGGCTAGCGCTGCGCCGATCGCGCCGCGCCCCACCAGCACCCGCCAGGAGCGGGTGCCCCGGCGGTGCCAGATCGTGGTGATGTCGGCCAGCTTGTAGCTGCGACCGTCCACGCGAAGAGTGGTGGAGGTGACCTGCACCGACCTGTCGTCGTAATACGTGATCATGGCTGGACTCCCGCCCCCGGGGCTGACACCACACTACTTACCCAAACGAGCCGGGTCGTAAGGTTGGCACGCGACTTCGACGAGGAAGTGAGGGCAGCGTGGGCGAGTTCGTTCGGCTGGAGACCACTGACGGCATCGGCACGATCCGGCTGGAGCGGCCGCCGATGAACGCGCTCAACACCCAGGTGCAGGAGGAGTTGCGCGCCGCCGCGACGGCGGCCACCGCCGATCCCGAGGTCCGCGCGGTCATCGTGTACGGCGGGGAGAAGGTCTTCGCCGCCGGCGCCGACATCAAGCAGATGGCTGACATGTCCTACGTGGACATGGCCGACCGGGCGGCGAACCTGTCCAGCGCGCTCGGCGCGATCGCCCGGATCCCCAAGCCGGTGGTCGCCGCGATCACCGGGTACGCCCTCGGTGGCGGCTGTGAGCTGGCGTTGGCCTGTGACTGGCGGATCGTCGCCGAGGACGCCAAGCTCGGCCAGCCGGAAATCAAGCTCGGCATCATCCCGGGTGCCGGCGGCACCCAGCGGCTGGCCCGCCTGGTCGGCCCGGCCCGCGCCAAGGATCTGATCATGACGGGCCGGATGGTCGACGCCGAGGAGGCTCTGCGGATCGGCCTGGCCGACCGGGTGGTCCCGGCCGCCGAGGTCTACGAGGCCGCGGTGGCCTACGTGAAGCCGTACCTGACGGGTCCGGTGCAGGCGCTGCGTGCGGCGAAGCTGGCGGTCGACGGCGGCCTGGACATGGACCTGAACTCGGGCCTCGCCTGGGAGAGCCAGCTCTTCGCGGCGCTGTTCGCCACCGACGACCGGCGTGAGGGCATGGCGGCCTTCGTCGAAAAGCGCAAGCCGGGCTTCACCGGCCGCTGATCCGTCGCCTCCCGCCCCGACGGCGCTTCTGACCTCGGCAACGTCCACTGGCCGGGGCCACGGTCGCAGGGCCAAGTGACTGGCCGGTAACCTGTGATCCCGGCCACGGACGATGGGAGCGACATGACGGAGCGGATCGAGGGTCACGGCGGCGAGTTGGCGCTCGCGGCACTACGCGCGCACGGCGTAAGGGAGATGTTCACGCTGTCCGGCGGGCACGTCTTCCCGCTCTACGATGCCGCGTACAAAACCGACTTCCCGATCTACGACGTCCGGCACGAGCAGTCCGCGGTCTTCGCCGCCGAGGCCGTGGCCAAGCTCCAGCGCCGCCCCGGCCTCGCCGTGCTCACCGCGGGGCCCGGTGTCACCAACGGCATCTCCGGCATGACCAGCGCGTTCTTCAACGCATCACCGGTGCTGGTGCTCGGCGGGCGCGCGCCCGCGTTCCGCTGGGGCTCGGGCAGCCTCCAGGAGATGGACCACCTGCCGCTGGTCGCCCCGGTCACCAAGCACGCCGAGACGGTGTTCAGCACCGACGACATCCCGCGTGCGGTGGGTGCGGCGCTGAACGCCGCGCTCACCCCGCACCGAGGCCCGGCCTTCCTCGACTTCCCGCTGGAGACGGTCTTCTCGGTGGCGGAGGCCGAGCTGCCCACCGTGACGGGTGTCGACCCGATCGCCCCGGACCCGGAGGAGGTCGGCCGCGCGGCGTTGCTCATCGCCGGGGCGCAGCGGCCGGTCATCATCGCCGGCTCCGACGTGTACGCGGGCGACGCGGTCGCCGCGCTGCGCGAGGCGGCCGAGGCGTTGCAGGTGCCGGTCTTCACCAACGGCATGGGTCGCGGCTCGCTCCCGCCGGAGCATCCGCTGGCGTTCGCCAAGGCTCGCCGGGCCGCGCTCTCCGGCGCTGACGTGGTCGTGGTGGTGGGTACTCCGCTGGACTTCCGGCTCAGCTTCGGTGACTTCGGTGACGCCAAGGTGGTGCACATCGTCGACGCCCCCAGCCAGCGGGCGACGCACGTGCAGCCGGCCGCCGCGCCCGCCGGTGACCTGCGCCTGATCCTCTCCGCGCTGGCCGATCACTCCGGTGACCGGGCCGACCACTCCGATTGGATCGCCGACCTGCGCGTCGCCGAGGACGCGGCGAAGGCTCGGGACGCCGCGGAGATGGCCGCCGAGACCGACCCGATCCGCCCGGCCCGGATCTACGGCGAGCTGCGTCGGGCGCTCGCCCCGGACGCGATCACCATCGGCGACGGCGGCGACTTCGTGTCGTACGCCGGGCGGTATCTGGAGCCGGCCCAGCCCGGCACCTGGCTGGACCCGGGCCCGTACGGCTGCCTGGGCACCGGCATGGGTTACGCGATGGGGGCCCGGGTGAGTCACCCGGACCGGCAGATCTGCGTGCTGATGGGCGACGGCGCGGCGGGCTTCTCGCTGATGGACGTCGAGTCGCTGGTCCGCCAGAAGCTGCCGGTGGTGATCGTCGTCGGCAACAACGGCATCTGGGGGCTGGAGAAGCACCCGATGCGTGCCATGTACGGCTACGACGTCGCCGCCGACCTCCAGCCGGAGCTGCGCTACGACACGGTGGTCAGCGCGCTCGGCGGTGCGGGGGAGACGGTCGCCAAGGCGGCCGACCTGGGCCCGGCGCTCCAGCGGGCGTTCGACTCCGGAGTGCCGTACCTGGTGAACGTGCTCACCGATCCGAGCGACGCGTACCCCCGGTCGTCGAACCTGGCCTGAGTCGCACCCACCGCCGCCGTCGCTTCCGCGCCGGCGGC
Source organism: Micromonospora sp. NPDC047644 (assembly GCF_040704315.1). Taxonomy (NCBI): domain Bacteria; kingdom Bacillati; phylum Actinomycetota; class Actinomycetes; order Micromonosporales; family Micromonosporaceae; genus Micromonospora; species Micromonospora sp. NPDC047644. Next base: position 12,714 of record NZ_JBEYSY010000034.1, on the reverse strand, counting down.
GGTGGCGCGCTCACACCTCCGGTCGGTCGCCCTCGCGCGGCGGCTCGCCGTCGCGGCGGCGCAGGTCGTCCTCGCGTCGCCGCAGGTCTTCCTCCCAGCGTTGGAACAGTTCCTGGTCCTGCTGCTGGGCGCGTTCCTCGACGGAGCGCAGGAACTCCGGGTCGTCGTCGGGGGCCACCGGCCGAGGGCGCTGCCGCTCGCCGCCGCCCGGCCAGGCCTTGCCGGCGCCGGGGCTGGGCTCCCGGCCGACGATGAACCAGGCGATCGAGCCGACCAGCGGGAAGAACAAGATGATCAGCACCCAGGCGATCCGGGGAAGGGCGCGGATCTTGCCCTCCTCGGCGGAGAGACAGCTGATCAGCGCGCAGACGGCGAGGACAATCTGCACCAGGAAGAGGAGTACGCCAAGCCGGGCCATGCACCCATGATGACGCACCGGCGCGCGTCACCCCAGTCCGCGCAGCACCAGCAGCACTCCCAGTAACGCCAGCACCACGGTGCCCGCGGTGACCAGGGGCAGCGTCCGGCCGCCGGTGCGGGCCGGACCGGTGCCGGTGCCCCGGGGCCAGCAGAGCACCAGCAGGGTGCCCCACACCAGAACGGTGCCGCCGGCGATCAGCGCGCCGGTCGGGTCGCCGGTCGCCGCCAGCCGGACGGCGAGCACGCTGACCACGGTCACCGTGAGCAGGGTGCGTCGCCAGGCCAGCCTGGTCCGCTCCGGTTGCAGCCCCGGGTCGCGTCCGGCGCTCACCGCTCGCCGACCGCCCGCATCAGGACGGCGATCACCAGCAGCAACGCGCCGCCGCCGACGGCGAGCGCCAGGATGGCGGGGAACCGGGACGCGGGCAGCTCTTGACCGAGCCGGATGGCCCGCTCGGTACGCGCCCAGTGGTCCACCGCGCGGATCGCGACCGCCGCGCCGAGCAGCAGCAACGCCACCGCGATCACCTCGCGCAGGTGGCTCATCGGCAGGGGTGGCAGGAACTGCGCGGCGGCCAGACCGCCTCCGACCAGTGCCAGCCCGGTGCGCAGCCAGGCGAGGAAGGTTCGTTCGTTGGCCAGGGAGAAGCGGTAGTCCGGCGGTTCACCGACCGAACGCAGCTCCGCCGGGTCGAACCACCGCCTGATCGCCTCCCACACAGTGGGAGAATATCCGCTTCCCTCCCCGCTTAGCCTGGTCCGGTGACTGATCTCGACGTACAGACGCTGCGCGACGCCTACGACAACCAACTCCGTCCGGAGATCCCCGAGCCGGTCCCGGCCGGGGTGACCGTGGAGCGGGACGGGCCGCTGGTCCGCATCACCGGGCTCGACGCCGGCGGGTTCCTCACCTACCGGAACCTGGGGGGGTTGACAGGTGACGCGCTGGACGAACTGATCGCCCGGCAGGTGCAGCTGTTCCGTGAGCGCGGCCAGTCTGTCGAGTGGAAGCTCAACGAGCACGACGAGCCGGCCGATCTGGCGGACCGGCTGCGTGCTGCCGGCTTCGTGCCGGAGGACCGCGAGACCGTCGTGGTCGGGCCGGTCGCCCCGCTGGCCGCCGCGCTGCCTGTCGTTCCCGAGGGGGTACGCCTGCGTGAGGTGACCGCCCGGGAGGACCTGGAGCGGATCGCCGCCATGGAGGAGGAGGTCTGGCAGGAGGATCGTTCGCACCTGGTGACGGGCCTGGCCAAGGAGATCGACGCCGACCCGAACTCGATCACCGTGGTGGTGGCCGAGGCGGGTGGGACGGTGGTGAGCGCGGGCTGGGTGCGGTTCCCGGCGAACACCGGCTTCGCCACGATGTGGGGTGGCTCGACCCTGCCGCAGTGGCGGCGAAAGGGCATCTACCGGGCGTTGGTCAACTACCGGGCGCGGCTCGCCGAGCAGCGGGGTCGGACGCTCATGCAGGTCGACTGTTCCGAGGACAGCCGGCCCATCCTCCAGCGACTCGGCCTCGTCGCGGTCACGACCACCACCCCGTACGTCTACACTCCGTGATCATGGAACAGCGGTTGACGGACGAGGAGCGCCTGACCCTCAAGACCGGTGCCTTCGGTGCCGTCTTCCTGGTCTCCAACGCCGACCCCGGTGTGCTGGGGGTGATCCGGGAGAGCATCGCCGCTTCCGGGGCGCTGGCCGACGCCAGTGGCACGGTCAAGGAGGCGCTGACCACCGGCCCGCTGCCGCGCCTTCCCCGGGACTCGCAGCTGGAGATCGAGTCGGTGGTGCTGCCGGCGCTGGGTGCGGCGGTGCGGATCCTGCGCGAGAAGTCCCCCCGGGACGTGGACGCGTACCGCGATCTGGTGTTGGCCGCGGCGGATCAGGTGGCCCGCGCGCACGACGGGGTGGCGCCCGCCGAGGCGGCGGCCATCGACCAGATCCGGGTCGCGTTGGCCGAGCCGGCCTGACCGGCCGCGCGTCGGTGAGCTGTGTCACTCTGAGTGCTGCGGGAGCGCAACCTACTGGCAGGTAACATTGCGCCGTGGGCAACTGCACAACCGCCCTCGGTTGACCTGGCGTCGACCGACGCGCGACGCTGCGCCCCAGACCGGGCGAGCGAATCGCAACACCACACAGGAGGGTCGTCGAAGCGCGATGAACATCGTCGTACTCGTCAAGCAGGTGCCTGATTCGGGCGCGGACCGCAACCTGCGCAATGACGACAACACCGTCGACCGCGGTTCGGCGAACAACGTGATCAACGAGATGGACGAGTACGCCATCGAGGAGGCGCTGAAGATCAAGGAGGCGCACGGCGGCGAGGTCACCATCCTGACCATGGGTCCGGACCGGGCGACCGAGTCGATCCGCAAGGCGCTCTCCATGGGCCCGGACAAGGCCGTGCACGTGCTGGACGACGCCCTGCACGGCTCGTGCGCCGTCGCCACCTCGAAGGTGCTCGCCGCGGCGCTCGGTCAGCTGGGCGCCGACCTGGTCATCTGCGGTGCCGAGTCCACCGACGGCCGGGTCCAGGTCATGCCGCACATGATCGCCGAGCGGCTGGGCGTCGCGGCGCTCACCGGTGCCCGCAAGCTCACCGTCGACGGCGCGACGCTGACCGTCGAGCGGCAGACCGAGGAGGGCTACGAGGTGGTCACCGCCGCCACCCCGGCCGTGGTCTCCGTCTGGGACACCATCAACGAGCCGCGCTACCCCTCCTTCAAGGGCATCATGGCCGCCAAGAAGAAGCCGGTGCAGACGCTCTCGCTGGCCGACCTCGGGGTCGCGGCTGACGAGGTGGGCTTCGACGGCGCCACCAGCGCCGTCGTCGAGCACACCAAGCGCCCCCCGCGCTCCGGCGGTGCCAAGATCACTGACGAGGGCGAGGGCGGCGTCAAGCTGGTCGAGTTCCTCGCCACCGAGAAGTTCGTGTGAGAGGGGGGTCCGACATGTCCGAGGTTCTCGTCGTCGTCGAAGCCACAAAGGAATTCGGCGTCAAGAAGGTCACCCTGGAAATGCTCACCCTCGCGCGTGAGCTGGGCACCCCGAGCGCCGTGGTGCTCGGCGGCGCCGGCGCTGCCGAGGCGCTGAGCGGCAAGCTGGGCGAGTACGGCGCGGAGAAGATCTACGCCGCCGAGGGTGACGAGATCGACGGCTACCTGGTGGCCCCCAAGGCGACCGTGCTGGCCGAGTTGGTCAAGCGGGTGCAGCCGGCCGCCGTGCTGCTGGCGTCGGCCCAGGAGGGCAAGGAGATCGCCGCCCGGCTCGCCGTCAAGCTCGACAACGGCATCCTGACCGACGTGGTCGGACTGGACGCCGACGGCACCGCGACCCAGATCGCCTTCGCCGGCTCCACCATCGTCAAGTCCAAGGTCACCAAGGGCCTGCCGTTGGTCACCGTCCGGCCCAACTCGGTCACCCCCGCCCCGGCGGCGGCGACCCCGGCGATCGAGCAGCTCAGTGTGTCGGTCACCGACACCGACAAGCTGGCCACCGTCGTCGAGCGGGTCGCCGAGCAGAAGGGCTCCCGCCCCGAGCTGACCGAGGCCGGCGTGGTCGTCTCCGGCGGTCGGGGCGTCGGCAACGCCGACAACTTCAAGCTGGTCGAGGAGCTCGCCGACCTGCTCGGTGGCGCCGTCGGCGCGTCCCGCGCGGCCGTCGACTCCGGCTTCTACCCGCACCAGTTCCAGGTGGGCCAGACCGGTAAGACGGTCTCCCCGCAGCTCTACGTCGCCCTCGGCATCTCCGGCGCGATCCAGCACCGGGCCGGCATGCAGACCTCGAAGACCATCGTCGCGGTCAACAAGGACGGCGAGGCTCCGATCTTCGAGCTGGCCGACTTCGGGGTGGTCGGCGACCTGTTCAAGATCGTCCCGCAGGCCGCCGAGGAGATCCGCAAGCGCAAGTGAGCCAGCAATACGTCGGTGGCCGCCCGTTCGCACGGGCGGCCACTGCCGTGTGGGGAGCTGATCGGCGAGCCGGGGAGCTGAGCCGGCCCGCCGATCAGCCCGTCAGGGAGCCCCTCAGCAGGCTGTCGCCGGAGTGGCGGGTGTTGTTGTCGTACTGCTCGGCGGAGACGTCGACCACCGAGTAGCTCTTGAGGTCGACATTCGGGGGCAGGGGTAGCAGGGCGTCCGAGCCGCCACCCAGGGTGCCGACCGAGAACATCTCCATGGTCGTCGGATTGATGAGCCAGACCTCGTAGTACCCCGGGACGCTCGGGAGATTCGCCACATGCAGATGTAGTTGGCCGTCCTGGAAAACACGAGCGTCACCCTTGGCCGTCGGCGGGGTCGCGCCGTACGCGGCCAGCGGCGCGCTCGCCACCACCACCGGCGTCGGGGTGGGCGTCTGATCGTCCGGTCGGAGCACCGAGACGGTGCCCACGACGCCGACCGCCGCGGCGGCGGCCGCGGTCACCGCCGTGGCCACCCAGCCGGACCAGCCGCGACCCCGGCGGGATCGCCGCGTCGGGTCCAGTCGGGTCACCGTCGACTCGGCCGCGGCGCCGGAGGTCCGCTCGGCCGTCGAGGTGTCGGCCTGCTCGGCCCCCTTCGCGGTGTCGGCCTGCCCGGGCACCCGGTGTCGACGGGTCTCGGTCAGCAACGGCCCGGCCTCCGCCGCCCTGACCTGGGCCTCGATGCCCTGCCAGACGTGCTCCGGCGGGTCGGGCAGGTCGGCCAGGCCCTGCGTCTCGGTGCCGAGCCCCGCCACCTGCTGAAGGCTCGCGACCTCCGCGCGGCAGAGCGCGCAGGTGGCGAGGTGGGTGCTCTCCGCGCCGTCCGCCTCGCTCTCACCGAGTGCCAGAAATACCAGCCGGTCGTGGTCCAGGTGCTGCACCGTCCACCTCCCATCTGCGCTTCAAGCTCGCCATGCCGCGTCGGATGTGACTCTTCACCGTGCCCAGCGGCACGCCGGTCACCGCGGCTATCTGCTGGTGTGTCAGGTCGTCGTAGAAGGCCAGCTCCAGCATCCGTCGCTGGTCGTCCGGGAGGCGAGCCAACTCGTCGGCGATCACCAACCGGTCCACCACGCGGTCCGGATCCGGCTCGGTCTGCGCCGGCTCGGGCAGTTGCCGGACCGTCTCCACCACCCGGGTCTCCCGGGCCGAGGCGCGCATCCGGTCGATCACCTTCCGCCGGCCGATGCCGAGCAACCAACCGATCAGCGACCCCTTGGACGGGTCGAACGTGTCGCGACCCAGCCAGGCGGCGACGAACGTCGCCTGGGTGACGTCCTCGGCGTCGCTGCGGTTCGCCAGCATGGACGTGGCCAGATGGAGCACGGCACGACCGTAGCGGTCGTACGCCTCGCGCAGCGCCACGTCGTCGCCGTCACGGAATCTGCGGTCGAGGTCGTCCACCGGAGGGTCCGGTTCCTGTCGTAGCGCCGTCATCGGGCGGCTCGCCTTCGATGGGGCATACCCGACTGTAGCTGCCACAGTCTCCGCCCCACTTCCCCGGTCGATGTCATCTCACCTGCTCTTCGTCGCCCGACCCCGTTGCGGATGCGGTCGGGGCCGGAAAAGAAAAGTGCCTCCGGGGCGCATCCGCCCGTCCGGCAGCCGGCGTAACCCGTTCTGCAAGCCAGGCCTGACGAATCAGCAGTTATCACCAGGAGGCAGACATGCAGCTCTCGTACTTCCGTCGGGTCGCCGCGGGCGGCGCGGTCGCCGCGCTGACCTTCGCCGGTGTCGGTGCGCTCACCGCCGGCCCGGCGTACGCCGCCACGTCGAAGGTCTCCGTCGTACACGGCATTCCGGACACCCCGGTCGACGTCTATGTCAACGGTGAGAAGACGCTGGACAACTTCAAGCCCGGTGACGTGGCCGGCCCGCTGAACCTGGAGGAGGGCGACTACGACATCGCGCTCACCAAGCCGGGCGAGCCGATCGGCAGCGCGATCCTCAAGGTCGACAACGCCGCGGTGCCGGGCGGTGCGAACATCAGCATCGCGGCCCACCTCGACGCCGCCGGTCAGCCGAAGATCACCCCGTTCGTGAACGACGTCTCGAAGGTCGACGCCGGCAAGGCGCGGCTGATCGTCCGGCACACCGCAGCCGCTCCGGCGGTCGACGTCCGCGCCGGCGGCAAGCCGGTCTTCGAGGACCTCACCAACCCGAACGAGGCCAAGGGCGACGTCGACGCGGGCGAGGTGAAGGCGGACGTGGTGCTCGCCGGCACCGACACCGTGGCCATCGGCCCGGCGGACCTCAACCTCAAGGAGGGCACCGCCACGATCGTCTACGCGATCGGCTCCGCCGAGGGCAAGACCCTCGACGTGGTGGCCCAGACCATCACCGGCCTGCACTCCGCCCCGGGTGGCGTGCCCAGCGGTGACGGTGGTCAGGCCGGCACGGGCGTGGACACCTGGTGGTACGTGCTCACCGGCGCCGGCGTACTCCTGCTCCTTGGTGGTGGGGTGCGGATGGCGACCGCGCGGACCGGCCGCAAGTGACGGTGCGCGATCGCGGCGCGCTGGCGGCCCTGGCCGCCGGCGTTGCCGCGCTCACCGCCGCCGCTCTGGTGGCGTGCGCCAACCAGCCGGCCGGGACGGTGGGGGCCGAGGAGGCGAGCACGCTGGCCAGCCCCACACCGACCACCGCCGGTGCCCCGTCGGTGCCGGTGATCGCGGGTGAACTGCCCGCCGGTCCGAAGATCATTGCGCCGGTACGGCTGCTGATCCCGGAGATCGGCGTCACCGCCACGGTCAACGCGGTCGGCATCAACGAGCGGACCAACGAGTTCGAGGTGCCGCCGAGCGTCGACCAGATCGGCTGGTACCGCTACGGCCCCGGCCTGGAGACGGCGGCCGGTTCGGTGGTCATCGCCGGTCACGTGGACAGCGCCACGCAGGGCAAGGGCGCGTTCTTCCGGCTGCGGGAGCTCGATCAGGGCGACACGTTGACAGCGACCGGCAGTGACGGCGAGGCCCGCAGGTACCGGGTCGTGGCCCGGGAGGAGTACGACAAGACCAAGATCCCGCTGGACCGGTACTTCGCCCGCGACGGCAAGTCGCGGCTGACCCTCATCACCTGTGGAGGGCCGTTCGACGCCAAGGCGCGCAAGTACCGCGACAACATCGTCGTCACCGCGGTACCCGCCTGATCGGGGCCGCGCGCGTCGGGCCGGGGTGGAGTTCCGCCCCGGCCCGTGCGCGCAGTCCCCTCCGGCATCCGGTCGCCACGGTGTCGGCCGTACGCTGAACGGTGATGGCTTACCTGGATCACGCGGCGACGACTCCCATGCTCGACGAGGCACTGGAGGCGTACGTCGCTACCGCCCGCGAGGTCGGCAACGCGTCCTCCCTGCACGCGTCGGGCCGCCGTGCCCGCCGCCGGGTCGAAGAGTCACGCGAACAGGTGGCGGCGGTGCTCGGCGCCCGGCCCTCTGAAGTGATCTTCACCGGTGGTGGCACGGAGAGCGACAACCTCGCGGTCAAGGGCGTCTTCTGGGCCCGTCGAGCAGCCCGCCCCGACCGTCGCCGGGTGGTCTCCAGCGCCGTCGAGCACCACGCGGTGCTGGACGCGGTCGACTGGCTGGCCCAGCACGAGGGCGCCGAGATCGGCTGGCTGCCCGTGGACGCGGTCGGTCGGCTCGACCCGCAGGCCCTGCGCGCCGAGTTGGCCGCGCACGCCGACCAGGTGGCCGTGGTCACCGCGATGTGGGCGAACAACGAGGTGGGCACCGTCCAACCGGTGGCCGAGCTGGCCGCCGTCGCCGCCGAACACGGTGTGCCCTTCCACACCGACGCCATCCAGGCGGTCGGGCAGGTACCCGTCGACTTCGGCGCCAGCGGGGTCGCCGCGCTGACCGTCACCGGGCACAAGTTGGGCGGCCCGATGGGAGTGGGCGCGCTGCTGCTCGCCCGGGACGTGCCGGCCACGCCGCTGCTGCACGGCGGCGGCCAGGAACGCGACATCCGCTCCGGCACCCTGGACACCGCGGGCATCGTCGCCTTCGCGGTCGCCGTGGAGACGGCGGTGAAGGGTCAACAGGAGTACGCGGCCCGGGTGGCCGCGCTCCGCGACGACCTGATCGAGCGAGTCCGCCAGGCGGTGCCCGAGGTGATCTACAACGGTGACCCGACCGATCGGCTGCCCGGCAACGCGCACTTCTCCTTCCCGGGCTGTGAGGGTGACGCGCTGCTGCTCCTGCTCGACGCGCAGGGAATCGCCTGCTCCACCGGCTCCGCCTGTTCGGCGGGCGTGGCCCAGCCCTCGCACGTGCTGCTGGCGATGGGCGCCGACGACGACCGCGCCCGCTCCTCGCTGCGCTTCACACTGGGCCACACCAGCACCCAGGCCGACGTCGACGCCCTGATCGCAGCCCTCCCGGCAGCAGTAGACCGAGCCCGCCGAGCCGCCGCCCTCCGCACCCCCCGCTAGTCCAGGACCCCACCCCTGACCTCCGCGATCTTGCGCTTTCTGTCGTCCGTTCGCGCCTTGTGCGGCATATGTCGCAGCAGAAAGTGCAAGATCGCGTGGGGGTGGGCGTGGCGCGTGGGCGTGGGGTTTGGGGTTGGGGTGGGGGTTGGGTTTGTGGGGTGGCGGGGGGTTCGGGGCTGGTGGATAGGGTTGTGGTGGGGGGACGGATGGGACGGGGAAGGGGAGTGGGTCGGTGAGGGTTCTGGCGGCGATGTCGGGTGGGGTTGACTCGGCCGTGGCGGCGGCGCGGGCGGTGGCGGCCGGGCACGACGTGACCGGCGTACACCTGGCCCTCGCGCGCAACCCACAGACCTACCGGACCGGGGCGCGCGGCTGCTGCACCCTGGAGGATTCCCGGGACGCTCGACGGGCGGCCGACGTGATCGGCATCCCGTTCTACGTGTGGGACATGGCCGACCGCTTCCACGAGGACGTGGTCGACGACTTCGTCGCCGAGTACGCGGCCGGTCGTACGCCGAACCCCTGCCTGCGCTGCAACGAGAAGATCAAGTTTGCGGCGGTGCTGGACCGGGCGGTGGCCCTGGGCTTCGACGCGGTGGTGACCGGGCACCACGCCCGCCTCGGCGCGGACGGGCTGCTGCGGCGCAGCGTCGACCTGGCCAAGGACCAGTCGTACGTGCTTGCCGTGCTCACCCGCGAGCAGCTCGACCGGTCGATCTTTCCGCTCGGTGACCTGACGAAGGCGCAGGTCCGCGCCGAGGCCGCCGAGCGTGGCCTGGCCGTTGCCGACAAGCCGGACTCACACGACATCTGCTTCATCGCCGACGGGGACACCCGCGGCTTCCTGGCCGGCCGGCTCGGTGAGGCGCCCGGCGACGTGGTGGACGCCTCGACCGGCGCGGTCGTCGGCAGTCACAGCGGCGCGTACGCGTACACGGTGGGGCAGCGACGCGGGTTGCACCTGGACCGCCCCGCCCCGGACGGCCGGCCACGCTACGTGCTCTCCATCACGCCGAAGACCAACACGGTGACGGTGGGTCCGGCCGAGGCCCTCGACGTGTCCGACGTGCACGCCGTACGTCCGGTCTGGACCGGCGGCGCCCGGCCGGACGCCCCGGTCGAGTGTGAGGTGCAGTTGCGCGCGCACGGCGACGCGGTACCGGCGACCGTCGCCCTCGACGGTGACCGGCTGCACGCCGAGCTGCGCCGACCGGTGCGCGGTGTCGCCGCTGGTCAGGCCCTGGTGGCGTACCGACCGGACCCGGCCGGCGACGTGGTCCTCGGCTCCGCGACCATCACCGGCTGACCGCACGGCCCGGGTGTTCGCGGGATAGCCTTCGCCCGTGACAGATCAGGCGTGGCCGTGGCCGGCCGGCGCGGCAACCGGAATCGGCTCGCTGCCCGGCACCGACATCGGCGAGGCTCAGCGGGTGGTCCTCGGTGAGCTTCCCGAGCTGCCCCACCTGCCCGAGCTGCCGGCCCGTGGCCCCGGAGCGGACATCATCGGCCGGTCCGCCGGACTGCTCGTCGAGCTGCCGGTCGAGGTGTACGCGGGGCGGTGGCGGGTCGCCCCACGCCCAGGCCGCGACCTGCGCCGGGCCCGCGACCTGATGGAACGCGACCTCGACCAGCTCGCCGAGCAGGCCGAGGGGTACGCCGGGCCGATGAAGGTGCAGGCCGCCGGCCCGCTCACGCTGGCCGCCTCCCTGGAGTTGCCGATCGGCGGCCGACTGTTGCGCGATCCCGGCGCGGTCCGCGACCTGACCGGCTCCCTCGCCGAAGGGCTTCGCGCGCACGTCGAGGCGGTCGCCCGCCGGCTGCCCCAGGCGTCGGTCCTGCTGCAACTGGACGAGCCGTCACTGCCGGCGGTGCTGGCCGGGCGGGTGCCGACCGAGAGCGGGTTCGGCGCGTACCGGGCGGTCGAGTCGGTGGACGCCGCCGCCCTGCTGCGCACCGTCGTCGAGGCGGTCGGCGCGCCGACGCTGGTGCACTGCTGCGCTCCGGACGTACCGCTGGAGCTGATCCGCTCGGCCGGCGCCGTCGCGGTCGCCCTCGACCTGGACCTGGTCACCAAGCTCGACCCGCTGGGCGAGGCGATCGACGCCGGCCTCGGGTTGCTGGCCGGGGCCGCGCCGACCCGGCCGCCGTCGGCCGGTGGCGCGCCGAACTCCGCGCAGATCGCCGAGCGGGTACGCCAGGTCTGGGACCGCCTCGGCTTCCCTCGTCGCCAACTCGCCCAGCAGGTGGTGGTCACCCCGGCCTGCGGCCTCGCCGGCGCCACCCCCGAGTACGCGCGGGCGGTGCTCGCCGCGTGTCGGGACGCCGCCCGGCGCCTCGCCGAGGAGTGAGGTTTCCTGTCGTACCCGGTGGGCAGGATGACGGTCATGATTGGACAGATGCGTTCAGTGGTGATCGACTGCCCGGATCCGCAGGCGTTGGCGGCGTTCTACGCCGAGTTGCTCGGCGTCCCGTTCGCCGAGGGCGACTCCGATGACGACTGGGTGGTGCTGGGCGGCCCGCCCGGTCACCAGCCGCGCCTCGCCTTCCAACGGGCGCTCAACCTTCGTCCGCCGGTCTGGCCGGATCCCGAGCGCCCACAGCAGTTCCACCTCGACGTGACGGTGGACGACATCGAGGCCGCCGAGAAGGCGGCGCTCGCGCTGGGTGCGCGGCGGCTGCCGGGTGAGGGTGAGGGCTTCCGGGTCTACGCCGACCCGGCCGGTCACCCGTTCTGCCTGTGCTGGGACTGAGGCTGACCTGGGTTGCGGCGGCAGGGCATCATGGCCGCCGTGATCCACACCTCTGCGCTTCGCGCCTCCGGTTCACTCTTCGGCCTCGCCTACGGTGACGCGCTGGGCAAGCCGACCGAGTTCCTGACCGTCGCCGAGATCGAGCACCGGTACGGCCCGGCCGGTCCACGCGAGCTGGTCGGCGAGCCGGCACTGGTCACCGACGACACCCAGATGGCCCTGGCGGTGGGCTGGGCGCTGCACGAGACGCCGTCGTTCACGCCGGAGGCGGTCGAGCCACTGCTGCGGCGACGCTTCCTGGCCTGGGCGGTCAGCCCGGACAACAACCGCGCCCCGGGCATGACCTGCCTGCGCGCCTGCGCCGAGCTGAGTCGGGGCGTGCGCTGGCAGGAGGCCACCGTGAGCGGGTCGAAGGGGTGCGGCGCTAACATGCGGGTCACCCCGGTCGGGTTGCTCGACGTGGACCTCGACACGCTGGCCGGGCTGGCCCAGTTGCAGGCCGGGCTGACCCACGGTCATCCCACCGGCCTGGCCGCCAGCGAACTGACCGCTTACGCGGTCTTCGCGCTGCGCGCGGGCGCCACCCTGCCGGAGGTGCCCGCGCTGCTCACCGAGCGGGCGCTCGCCCAACGCCAGGTTTACCGGGAGCGGTGGCTGGGCGACGTCTGGCAGCGCCCGGGGGTCGGCACGCCGGAGGAGTTCATCGCGCGAGGCTGGGACGAGTGCCTGGCGGTGCTGGGCCGACTGACCGACGCCCTGGCGCAGCCGGACGACGGTGGCGACCCGTGCCGGGCCACCGGGGAGGGCTGGGTGGCCGAGGAGGCGCTGGCCACCGCGCTGCTCTGCGCCGTACGGCACGCCGACGACCCGGTCGCGGCACTGACCCGGGGCGCGGCCACCGCCGGTGACTCCGACTCGATCGCCGCCCTGGCCGGCGCGTTCGTGGGGGCGGCCGTTGGCATGACCGCCTGGCCGCGCGAATGGGTCAACCGCATCGAGTACGCCGACCAGCTCGCCACACTCGGCGCGACCTGGGACTGATCCGCCCCGACCGGCTCGACCGGCCCCGGCCGGCGCAGCCCGGCCCGGCCGGTCCCAGCCTGCTCCCCCGGTCTTGGGTCCGCACCGGACCAGCGTCGGATCGTCGGCTATCTA
>NZ_JBEYSY010000033.1:0-17830 GCF_040704315.1 Micromonospora sp. NPDC047644 | reverse complement strand
CGATCTGCGGCGGTCGGCGCGTGGCTGGGCATCGGCACCGCACCCGCCACGCTGGTCCTCGGCGCGGCGATGGCCGCCCGACACGGCGGGCCCCGCCCCAGCCCCGCCCCCGCCGATCTTGCACTTGCGGTTGTCGACATGAGTGGGACGCCCCTTATGTCGGGACAGAAAGTGCAAGATCGGCGAGGGCGAGGGCGAGGGCGGGGGCGGGGGCGGGGGCGGGGGCGGGACGGGGTTTGGTTTTTTACTTGGCGTTGAACACCGGCGGGGCGTAGCCGGCGGGCTTGTCGCCGATGGCGAGGCCGGGGCTGACCACCCAGGACTGGTACTGCGGGGTGAACATCACGTAGGGCACCCCGAGTTGCGGAGCGCTGGCCTCGTCGAGACGGCGACGGGCGTCGGCCGGGATCTCGAAGTCGAGCGCCTCGAAGTTGCTGCCGATCTGCTCGGGGCTGCTCGCGCCGATGATCACTGAGGCCACGGCCGGTTGGGTGGCTACCCAGTTGATCGCGACCTGGGCCATGCTGCGGCCCAGTTCGGTGGCGACGCTCTCCAGGGCGTCGATGACCTGCCAGTCGCTGGGGCTGATCTCGCGACCTCCGGCGTTGGGAGTGGTCAACCGGCCGGTCCCGCTCAGGCCGTCGTCGCTGCGCCGGTACTTGCCGCTGAGCAGGCCGCCGGCGATCGGGCTCCACGCGGTGAGCCCCATGCCCATCGTCTGGGCCATCGCCACGAACTCCGCCTCGATGTCGCGGCTCACCAGGGAGTACGGCAGTTGCAGGTTGATCATCGGGGCCAGGCCGTGCGCCTCGGCGTAGCTCTGCGCCCGGGCGGCGTACCAGGCCGGTACGTCGGAGAGACCGGCGTACCGGATCTTGCCGGCGCGTACCAGGTCGTCGAGGGTGTGCACGACCTCCTCGACGGGCGTGATCCGGTCCCAGGTGTGCAGCAGGTACAGGTCGATGTAGTCGGTGCCCAGTCGGCTCAGCGACGCCTCGACGGCCCGCATGATGTGCTTACGGCCGTTGCCACTCGCGTTCGGGTCGCTCGGGTCGACGGTGTTGGTGAACTTGCTGGTGAGCACGAGCCGTTCGCGCACGCCGGCCCGCTCGATCAGCCGACCGAGGATCTTTTCGCTCTCGCCGGCGGTGTAGAAGTCCGCCGTGTCGATGAAGTTCCCGCCCGATTCCAGATACCGGCGGAAGATCGGCTCGGCCTCCTCCTCGGTCTTTCCGTACGCGGCGTGGAACCCGTCGACGCCGAAGTTCATGGTGCCCAGCGCCAGCCGGCTCACCCGCAGACCCGACTTGCCGAGCAGGTAGTAGTGGTTCATCGTGGCGTCCTCTCGATCACGTGGCGGCCCCGAGCGGACCGTTTTCCAGACCTTTGCTCGACAAAATTGGACCTGCAAGTCCAAAACCCGAGCTAGGGTTGGACGGGCAGGCGCGAGGGGCAAGCGGTGAGGGAGGTCGCATGACAAGGGCGCTGACCCGCAAGGGCGAGGCCACCCGGGCGCGGATCGTCGCCGGCGCCGCCGCCGAGATCCGTGAGCGCGGCGTCGACGAGGTACGCCTCGAGGATGTGATGGCCCACACCGGCGCCAGCAAGGGTCAACTCTTCCACTATTTCCCGGACGGAAAGGAAGAACTGCTGCTGGCGGTGGCCCAGCACGAGGCCGACCAGGTCCTCCTCGACCAGGAGCCGATGCTCAGCAACCTGACGTCCTGGCCGGCCTGGCTGGCGTGGCGCGACCGGCTGATCGAGCGCTACCGGGCACAGGGGGTGAAATGCCCGCTCAACGGTCTGCTCGGCCAGACCGGACGGCGGGCGCCGGGCGCGCAGGCGATCGTGACCGGGCTCATGTGGCGCTGGCAGAACGCGATCGCCGACGGCGTCCGGCACATGCAGTCGACCGGGGACATTTCCGCGGACGTGGACGCCGACCGCGCCGCCGCGGCGCTGCTCGCCGGCATCCAGGGCGGCGTACTCCTGCTGCTCTCCACCGGAAAGACCGACCACCTGGAAGCGGCCCTCGATCTCACCATCGACTCCCTGCGGGCAAGTTCCCGGACGGCCTGATCGGGTCAGGATCTGCCGTTGGCCAACAGATCGTCGAGCACGGGCGGGAGCTGAGCCGGAGCCGGCACGGTTATTGTTGTGCCCGAGTTCTGGGAGATCGGAGCAGACGTGGCAGGTGACGACGACATCTCCGGGTGAGCACCCGGACCGGCCGCCGACGGGCGCGTGATCGCGCCTTCGTCGCCGCGGCCTCCGTCGTCATGTCCTGCTTGCGCCGGGGTGCCGGTGTGCGCCCCGGATCGTCGTCATCCGAGGTTCCCCATGCCCGTTCGACCTGCTCTCATCGCCCATGACCTCGTGCGGATCCGTGGCGACCGCCGGGTGCTCGACGGCGTCTCCCTGACCGCCGCGCCCGGCCACCGCATCGGCCTGATCGGCGAGAACGGCACCGGCAAGACGACCCTGTTGCGGGTCCTGGCCGGCATCGACGTACCCGAGTCCGGCACCGTCACTCGTCCACCGGACGTCGGCTTCCTGCACCAGGAACTACCGTTGCGGGCATCCGCCACCATCGCCGCCGTCCTCGACGACGCGCTGCGCGAGGCTCGCGCCGACCTCGCCGAGCTGGACCGGATCGGCGTCGCGCTCGCCGACGCGCCGGAGGGCACCGAGCGGCACGACCGGTTGCTGGCCGCGTACGGCGAGGTGCTGGAGCGGGCGCAGGACCGCGACGCCTGGGACGCCGACCGGCGTGCCGCCACGGTCCTCGACGGCCTCGGTCTCGGCGGGCTGCCCCACGACCGCATGGTGGGTGCGCTCTCCGGCGGGCAACGTGGTCGGCTCGCCCTGGCGGCGACGTTGATCCGCCGGCCGAGCGCGCTGCTGCTCGACGAGCCCACCAACCATCTCGACGACGCGGCGGCGGCGTTCTGCGAGGACCAGATCCGTGCCATGCCGGGAGTGGTCGTGGTGGCCAGTCACGACCGGGCCTTCCTGGACGCGGTCTGCACCGATCTCATCGACCTGGACCCGGCGGTCGACGGGCCGGTCCGCTTCGGCGGCGGCTACACCGCGTACCTGACGGCGAAGCGCGCCGAGGCGCAACGGTGGCGGCGGCGCTACGACGACGAGCAGGCGCTCCTCGCCGACCTGCGCGAGGCCGCCGCCGTGACCGGGCACCAGGTCGCCCCCGGCCGGGGCCCGCGCGACAGCGAGAAGATGGGGTACGGGCACACCGCCGGCCGTGTCCAGAACCAGATCTCCCGGCGCGTCCGCGACGCCGTCCGTCGACTGGAGACGATCGAGCGCGACCCCATTCCGGTGCCGGCGGAGCCGTTGCGCTTTCAGGCCAGGGCGCTCGCCGTCGGCGACAGTGACGGCCTCATCGTCACGGCGGAGCGGCTGGAGGTTCCCGGCCGACTGTGGGTGTCGCATCTGGAACTCAGGTCCCGCGACCGGCTGTTGGTGACCGGCTCCAACGGCGCTGGCAAGTCGACCCTGCTGGCCGTCCTCGCCGGCCGGCTGACCGGTGCCGGAGCGCTCTGGCGACGACCGGAACTGCGGATCGGCCTACTCACCCAGGACAGCGTCTTCGCGGATGCGCGGCGAACGGCCCGGCAGGTCTTCGAGGCGGCCGTCGGCGTGGCGCGGGCCGCTGCCGTACCGCTGTCGTCTCTCGGGCTGCTCGCCCCGGCGGACCTCGACCGCCCGGTGGCCGACCTGTCGGTGGGACAGCGCCGTCGGCTCGCCCTCGCGGTGCTCGTCGCCGATCCGCCGGAGCTGCTCCTGCTCGACGAGCCCACCAACCACCTCTCGCCGACGCTCTGCGACGAGTTGGAGGACGCGCTGGGCACCGGCCCGGGTGCCGTCGTGGTGGCCAGCCACGACCGCAGACTCCGCTCCCGCTGGCCCGGCCCACAGCTCCACCTCCTCACCTGAACCCACCCCCCACCCCACCCCACCCACCCCCCCACCCCCGAGCCGTTGATCATGAAGTTATTGCCACGACACGCCGCTGCGCAGGGCAACAACTTCATGATCAACGCAGGGGTTGCGGGGGTGAGCGGGTGTGCGGGTGGGGTGGGGGTCGGTGGGGGTCGGTGGGGTGGGGTGCGGGTTGCGGGGGTTGGAAACGTTTTCGTAACGGGCCCTTGACCTCTCCGCCACTTGCGGAGCAGACTCCCCGGAAACGTTTACAGCTATCGGGTGGAGGTGCCGAACGTGGGTCGTAAACGTTTACAGGAACCGGCGGACGGCCGGCCCACGGTGCACACCGTCGCCGCCCGCGCCGGCGTCTCCATCGCGTCGGCCTCGCGGGTGCTCAACGGCGTCGGCGGCAGCCCCGAGACGATCCGCAAGGTTCGTGCGGCGGCGGCGGAGGTGGGCTACGTGCCCAACGCGATCGCCCGGTCGTTGCAGTCCCAGCGCACCGGTCTGATCGCGCTCGCGGTGGAGGACATCGGCAACCCGGTCTACGTGGAGATGATGCGGGCCATCGAGGCCGTGGTCGCGTCCTCCGGGCGGCAACTGCTGGTGCACGCCACCGGCGGGCGGATCGACAACGAGACCGCGCTGCTGCGGCGACTGGCCAACCGCTACGTGGACGGCATGATCGTCTCGCCGATCCGGGTCACCGACGACCACCTCAGCGCGCTGGTGGACAGTCCGGTGCCGGTGGTGGTCGTCGGCCAGCTCGGCGCGGACGCGCCGATCGACAACGTGCGTACCGACTCGCGCCACGGTGTGGCGCTGGCCGTGGACCATCTCGTCGCCACCGGCCGACGGCGGATCGGTTTCGTCAACGGCCCGCTCGACACCGTTCCGGGCGCCGCCCGTGACGCCGGGTTCCGGGCCGCCCTGACCCGACACGGCATCCCGCTCGACGCCGAGCTGATCGAGGTCGGCGACTTCCAGTACGCGGCCGGCCGCGCCGCCACCGAGCGACTGCTCGCCCGCGCCGACCCGGACGCCCTGGTCTGCGCCAACGACCTCATCGCGGTCGGCGCGCTGCACGCCCTGCTGGTCGCCGGCCGTCGGGTGCCGCAGGACGTCGCCCTGGTCGGCATGGACGACACCGAACTGGCCCGGATGATGTTTCCCCAGCTCTCCAGCGTCTCGCTCGGCTCGGCCGAGCGTGGTCGCCGGGCCGCCGAACTGCTCCTGCACCGCATCGCCGACGCCACACTGCCGCCGCGCCGCGAGCAGGTGCCGCCAAGTCTCGTCGTTCGCGCGTCCAGCGCCGCGACCCTGCCGGTCCCTCGACCCGCCGGCCCACCCACCACCCACCCGTCCAGCGAAGGGGTGACCGCATGACCACCCTGACCGAGCGGCCGGACGTCGAACGGGCCGAGCCGGCCCGCCGGCCCAGCCGGTTCCGCTCCGACCGCACCACCATCTACCTTCTCCTGCTGCCGTCGCTGCTGCCGATCCTGGTGCTGTCGGTTTTCCCGCTGCTGCGCGGCATCTACCTCGGATTCACCGACGCTCGCGCCGGTCGCAACGTCGAGGTCAGCTTCACCGGCCTGGCCAACTACCGGGACCTCCTCGGCGACGAGCTGTTCTGGAACTCGTTCAAGATCGGCCTTCTCTGGGCGGTCGGGGTGACCGTGTTGCAGTTCCTGCTCGCCCTCGGGCTGGCGCTGCTGCTCAACCAGCAACTGCGGTTCCGCGGTGTGGCGCGGGTGCTGGCCGTCGTGCCCTGGGCGATGCCGCCCGTCGTCGTCGGCATCCTGTGGAAGCTCGTCTACCACCCCGACGCCGGCCTGATCAACGAGTTCTTCCACCGCGTCGGCGCCGACGGACTGCGGACGAACTGGCTGGGCGACTTCAGCACCGCCCTGCCCGCGGTGATCATCGTCGGGGTCTGGGCGGGCATGCCGCAGACCACCGTCGTCCTGCTGGCCGGCCTGCAGGGCGTGGGACGTGAGCTGCACGAGGCGGCGGCGGTGGACGGGGCGAGCACCTGGCACCGGTTCCGACACGTCACGCTGCCCGCGCTGGCGCCGGTGATCGTGGCGATCACCTCGCTGGACTTCATCTGGAACTTCAACTCGTTCGGCCTGGTCTACGTGCTGACCGCGGGTGGGCCGGGCGGCAAGACGATGCTGCCGATGCTGTTCGCGTACGAGGAGGCGTTCCGCTACGGCAACTACGGCTACGCGGCGGCACTCGGCAACGTCATGGTCGTGATCATCATCGCGCTGCTCGCGGTCTATCTCCGTCGCCGGCTCAGGGAGGCGAACTGACATGTTCGGAAAACCGAGCCGCACGAGCCGGACTCTGCAGTACCTGGCGCTCGCCGGCTACCTGATCTTCCTCGGGTTCCCGCTGGTCTGGCTGCTCTCCACGGCGTTCAAACCGCCGCGCGAGCTGGTCCGCCTGCACCCGACGTTGATCCCGGACAACCCGACACTGCAGAACTTCGTGCAGGCGTTCACCGAACAGGAGCTGGGCCGCGCGGCGCTCAACAGCCTCCAGGTCTCGCTCGCCTCGGCCGTGCTGACCGTGCTGGTCGCCATGCCCGCGTCGTACGCCCTCGCCCGGTTCCGCTCCAAGCTCGGCACCGCCGCGCTGGGCTGGGTGCTGCTGTCCCAGCTCTTCCCGTTCGTCCTGCTGATCATCCCGATCTTCCTGGTGCTGCGGCAGGTCGGTCTGGCCAACACGCACGCCGGGCTGGTGCTGATCTACGTGGTCTGGGCGCTGCCGTTCGCGCTGTGGATGTTGCAGGGCTTCGTCCGCAACATCCCTCGGGAGTTGGAGGAGGCGGCCTCGGTCGACGGCGCGAGCCGCGTGCAGGTGCTGCGCCGGGTGGTGTTCCCGCTGCTCGCCCCGGGCCTCGTGGCGACCGCCCTGTTCTCCTTCATCTCGGCCTGGAACGAGTTCTTCTTCGCCCTGGTCCTGATCAAGACTCCGGAGCTGGCCACCCTGCCGGTGGCGCTGGCCCGGTTCGTCGGCATCGAGGGCACCGCCCGACTGGGGCCGCTGGCCGCCGGTTCGCTACTCGCCACCCTGCCCAGCCTGATCTTCTTCGCGTTCATGCAGCGCCGGCTCTCGTCCGGGTCGCTCGCGGGCGCGGTCAAGGGCTGAGGCGTCCCCCGAACCACCACCAAGGAGGTAACCCCCCATGCTTCGTACCCGATTCCGTCGACTCGCGGCGGCCGCCGCGGTCGCGGTCGTCGGCCTCGGCGCGCTCAGCGCGTGCGGGTCCGGCGGCGACGACGAGGCCGGCTCCGGCCCCGCCAAGCTGCGCTTCCTCAGCCTCGCCTGGCAGAAGGAGTCGCTCCAGGTCAACAAGGACCTGGTCGCCAAGTGGAACGCCGAGCACCCGGACATCCAGGTCGAGTACGTCCAGGGTGACTGGAACTCGGTCCACGACCAGCTGCTGACCTCCTTCGAGGGCGGCGACGCGCCGGACATCGTGCACTACGAGGCGTCCTCGATCGGCGAGTTCAGCAAGCAGGGCTATCTGGCCGACCTCTCCGACCTGGTCTCCGACGACCTCAAGGGGCAGATCGACAAGGGCATCTGGGACACCGCCACCACCGACGGCAAGGTCACCGGCGTGCCGTTCCTGCTGGAGTCGCAGGTCGTCATCGCCAACAAGAAGCTGCTCGACGCCGCGGGTGTCGCGGTCCCGCCGGCCGACGGCGGTTGGACCTGGGACGAGTTCCAGAGCAACGCGCAGAAGCTCACCAAGCCCGGCCAGTACGGCGCGGCGTGGGCGTTGAAGTCGCCGACCAACCGGGTGCTCAACCTGGCGCTCAACTACGACGGCAGGTTCTTCTACGGCGACGGTGGGCGCACCGAGGTCAAGGTCGGCGACGCGGAGAAGGAGATCCCGAAGCGGATCCACGACATGCTCTACACCGCCAAGTCCGCCTCGCCGGAGGCGCTCGGCATGAGCGGCGCGGACACCCTGCCCGGCTTCTTCGGCGGCAAGTACGCGATGCTGCCCGGCTCGGTGTCGCTGCGCCAGCAGATGGTCGAGCAGGCGCCGGCCGGCTTCGAGTGGGTCACCCTGCCCCCGATCAAGGGCCTCTCCACCAAGCAGGCCGCCAACCCGCAGACGCTGTCGATCTCCGAGGACAGCAGGCACAAGAAGCAGGCCGCGCAGTTCCTGGAGTACTTCCTCAACCCGACCAACATGGCCGCCCTGGCCAAGGGCGACTGGCTGGTGCCGACCGGCAAGCAGGCCAACGAGCAACTGGTCACGCTCACCGACGGCAAGCAGGGCTGGGACGTCGCCGCGGACAGCGCCACGGACCTGACCGTCGCCCCGTTCCAGCAGGCCGACGGCTACCCGGAGTGGAAGACCAAGTACGCCACCCCGGCTCTCCAGCAGTACTTCGCCAACAAGATCACCCTCGATCAGCTCGGCACGCAGCTGGTCGACGGTGGCAAGCAGGTTCTGAGGTAACGACATGTCACTCTTGCTCGACACATCGGTTGGTTGCCTGGTCGGCGCCGCGGTCGGAGATGCCCTGGGTGGCGCCACCGAGACGGCGCTGCCCGAGCAGATCCGGGCCCGCTTCGGCGGCTGGGTCGAGGGCATCGTGCCCCCGTACCACGCCGACTGGGCCACCGCGCGACCCCTCGCGCCGTACCACAAGGGCGACGGGCACCTCACCGACGACACGTTGATGACCCACGCCCTGGTCCGCGCCTACGCGGCCAAACGGGACCACCTGGATGCCTTCGACGTGGTGGACCTGCTGGTTCCCGACCTGATCGAGCGGGTGGTCTACATCCCCGACCTGGAGCGCGACGGGGTGACCTTCCACCGGCTCGCCGCCGCCGAACGGTGGCTGGTCACCCGACTGCACCACGCCCACGCGGACCCCCGCGAGGCCGGGGTCGGCAACATCGTCAACTGTGGCGCGGCCATGTACATGGCACCGGTCGGCATCGTCAACGCGGGCGACCCGGCCGGGGCGTACGCCGAGGCCGTGGAGATCGCCGGCGCGCACCAGCACAGCTATGGGCGGGAGGCCGCCGCCGTGTTCGCGGCCTCGGTCGCGGCGGCCGCGACCCCCGGCGCGGGCGTCGAGGACGTCGTCTCCGCAGCCCTGGACGTGGCCCGTGACGGCACCCGCGCGGCCATTGACGCAGTGGTCAAGGAGGCTCGCGGCCACCACGACTGGAAGCAGGCCATCCCGGCGCTGCGGGCCGCGGTCGCCCCCTACGACACGGTGGGGGAGGAGTACCGCAGCCCCGGCCTCGGCGCGCGGCGGCCCAGTCGCCTGCACGCCATCGAGGAGCTGCCGGTGGCTCTCGGCATGCTCGTGGTGGCCGGCGGCGACTTCCGGGCCGCGGTGCTCGGCTCGGTCAACTACGGCCGCGACGCCGACTCCACCGCCACCATGGCCGCCGCCATCGCCGGGGCGCTCGGTGGCGCGGCGGCGGTGCCGGCGGAATGGTCCGACGTGGTCGCCACCGCCTCCAAGACCGACCTGGTGGAACCGGCCCGGGTCCTCGCGACGGTGGCCGGTGAGGTCTTCGAGCGCGACCAGGCCCGGTTCGCCCGCCGAGCCGACCGCTTCGCCGCGCTGGCGCAGGAGTCGACCCGGTGAGGATCACTTGGGTTCAACCGGAGGACCTGCTGCCGCACGAGTTGGCCGCCAGCCGGGACGAGGGACGCGACGTCACCGCGCTCGCCGCGCGCTGGACGGCGGCCGGCGGGGACCTCACCCCGCCGGTCAGCGGGGCGTCGGTGAACCCGGCGTCGCCGCGGCTGCGGGCCCTCGCCACGGAGCTGCTGGACGCCGCCGACGCGTTGCCCGCCGTCGACACCACCGACGAGGCCGACGACCTGGCCTCGCTGCGCGCCGGGTGGCCGACCACCTGGTCGCTGCCGACCGAGGCGGCGTACGACCGGCTGCACGGCGGGTGGCTCGGCCGGGCGGTCGGCTGCCTGCTCGGCAAGCCGGTGGAGAAGATCCCCCGCGCGGGCATCCGGGAGATCCTCACCGCTACCGACCGGTGGCCACTGGGCGACTGGTTCACCGCGAAGGGGCTCCCGGCCGACGTGGCCGCCCGCTGGCCGTGGAACCGGCGCAGCGCGCCGACCAGCCTCGCCGAGAACATCGACGGGATGCCCGAGGATGACGACCTGAACTACGCGCTGCTGGCCCTGCGCGTGCTGGAGACGCACGGTCGGGGCTTCACCAGCGCCGACGTGGCGCAGGCGTGGCTGGACTGGCTGCCCGGCGGGCGGGTCTTCACCGCCGAGCGGGTGGCCTACCGCAACCTGCTGCTCGGCTACCCGCCGCCGCAGAGCGCCCGCCGGCACAACCCGTTCCGGGAGTGGATCGGCGCGCAGATCCGCACCGACGTGTACGGCTGGGTCAACCCCGGCCGGCCGGACCGCGCCGCCGAGCTGGCGGTGCGCGACGCGACGGTCAGCCACGTCCGGGGCGGGGTGCACGGCGCGATCTGGGCGGCGGCCCTGGCCGCCGCGGCCCCGGTCGCGAACACCGTGGACGAGGTGCTGGACGCCGCCGAGGCGGTGCTGCCGCCGAACAGCCGGTTCGCCGCCACGGTCCGGGAGGCACGTGCCCTCGGCGCGGGCACCGACGACTGGGAGAGCGTCGTCGACGAGCTGTACGCCCGACACGGCCACCTGCACTGGGTGCACGTGCGCAACAACGCGGCGCTGGTGGCCGCCGCCCTGGCGTACGGGCGGGGGGACCTGGAACGGTCGATCACCGCCGTGGTCAGCGGCGGCTGGGACACCGACTCGACCGGCGCGACGGTCGGCGCGGTGACCGGAGCGCTCACCGGCGCGTCCGGGTTGCCGCAGCGCTGGGTCGCCCCGCTGCGCAACCGGCTGGCCAGCAGCATCGCCGGCTTCGACGGGATCGGCTTCGACGAGCTGGCCGGGCGGACCCTCGCCCTGGCGCAGCCGGCGACGGAAGGGAGGGTGGCATGAGCGCGCGGGTGGCGGTGGTGGGCAGCAGCAACCTGGACCTGGTGGTCACGGCGACGCGACTGCCCAGCCCCGGTGAGACGGTGCTCGGCGAGAACTTCCGGACCGTAGCCGGCGGCAAGGGCGCCAACCAGGCCGTCGCCGCCGCCCGGGCCGGTGCGGCCTGCGACTTCGTGGGCGCGGTGGGCGACGACGAGTTCGGTACCCGGATGCGGGCGAGTCTCGTCGACGCCGGCGTGGACGTCCGGGGTCTGCGGACCGCTGCCGGCCCCTCCGGTGTCGCGTTGATCGCTGTCGACCGGGACGCGGAGAACTTCATCCTGGTCGCGCCCGGCGCCAACGGCACGCTGACCGAGCTGGACGCGGACGACCGGGCGACGATCGCGGCGGCCGACGTGCTGCTGCTGCAACTGGAGGTGCCGCTGACCGCGGTGCTCCAGGCGGCGAGCTGGGCCCGGGCCGACGGCACCACGGTGGTGCTGAACGCCGCGCCGGCCGCCGCGCTGCCCGCCGCCCTGCTCGACCTGGTCGACGTGCTGGTGGTCAACGAGCACGAGGCGGCGGTCGTCGCCGAGGTCACCTCCGACGACCCGCCGGTGCTGCTCGACGCCCTGCTGAAGCTGGTGCCCCGGGTGGTGCTCACCCTCGGCGCGCGCGGGGCAGCGTACGCCGATCGACACGGCCTGCGTCTCGCGGTCCCGGCGCCGCAGATCGACGCGGTGGACACCACCGCCGCCGGTGACGCGTTCACCGGCGCGCTCGCCGTGAGCTGGGCCGAACGCGGCGGCGCCAGCAACGAGGACACCGTCACCGCCAGCCTGCGCTGGGCCTGCGCCGCCGGCGCGGCCTGTGCCCAGCGGCCCGGAGCGTCCACCGCCCTGCCCGACCGGCCGGCCATCGACGCCCTCTACGACGCGACCTACCGAGGTGCACCGTGAGCTTCAACCCGTACGTCCCGCGCCCGATCGACCGGCCGACCGAGGTGCCGTTGGGCGGGCACGCCGACCTGAGCACCCTGGACGAGGCGAAGATCTTCGCCGCCCCCGCCGACCTGGCCGACTGGCCGGCCTGGCGGGAACAGATCGCCCGGTGGCGGGTCGACGCCCGGGAGCGGATCGGCTACGTCGGCGAGCACTACGACGAGATCGCCGGTGACTGCTTCAGCGTCTGCCTGGCCTGGCTCTGGGACGAGACGCTCTACGACCACGAACGCGGCGTCTTCACCGTCGACGAGTTCCTCGACGCGGCCGGGCGGGACTTCGGCGGCTTCGACGGGGTGGTGCTCTGGCACGCGTACCCGGTCATCGGCCTCGACGACCGCAACCAGTTCGACTGGTACCGGGACGTGCCCGAGCTGCCCGATGTGGTGCGCGCGTTCCAGCAGCGTGGGGTGCGGGTCTTCGTCGACTACAACCCGTGGGACACCGGCACCCGGCGCGAGGTGGGCAGTGACGCCGAGGAGGTCGCCACGCTGGCCGGCAAGCTCGGCGTCGACGGGGTCTTCCTGGACACCCTCAAGGAGGGCGCCGGGGAGCTGCGCGCCGCGCTGGACGCGGTGCGCCCCGGCATGGTCCTGGAGGGCGAGAGCCGGGTGCCGCTGGCCCGCATCGCCGACCACGCCCTGTCCTGGGCGCAGTGGTTCGCCGACTCCGAGGTGCCCGGTGTGCTGCGGGCGAAGTGGTTCGAGCGACGGCACGTGCTGCACCACACCCGGCGCTGGCATCGCGACCACCTCGACGAGCTGCACTCGGCCTGGCTCAACGGCGTCGGCGTGCTGGTCTGGGAGAGCGTCTTCGGCGTCTGGGTCGGCTGGAACGAGCGCGACCGCGCGGTGCTGCGGGCGATGCGCCGGGTGCAGAGCAGCCACGCGGCGTGGTTGCGCGCCGAGGACTGGGTGCCGCTCGCCGACCACCCCGGCGACGGCCAGGTGTACGCGTCCCGCTGGACGCACGACGACGAGCCGCTGTGGACGGTGGTGAACCGGGGCGCGGACCACGACGGCCCGTGGCTGGTCACCGACCCGAGCGCTGGCCGACACTTCGTCGACCTGGTCACCGGTGCCGCGTTGACCGTCACCGAGACCGCCGACGGTCGACTGGCGGTGGGCGGCCCGCTCCCCGCCGGCGCGATCGCGGCCGTCGCGCGCGGACCCGCCTCCGCGCACCGGCACGAGCCGCCGACCGGCGACCCGTCCTTCCCGGCCCGCGAGGCGGTACGCTTCCGTACCCCGTGGGCGCCCCGACCGCAGGTGCCGCCGGGCCTGGTCGCCGTCGAGGGCGGCCGGCACGACCTGGTCGTCCGGCACCGGGTACGGGAGACCGGGCTGTACGGCGAAGCGCCCTACGTCGACGAGTGGAAGCCCCTGCCGCCCCGGCTGCACCACCCCGGCACGCTGCGGCGCAGTGTGCGCCTCGGCCGGTTCGCCATCGCCGTGCACGAGGTCACCCACGGCGAGTACGCCGAGTTCCTGCGCGCCGCCGGCTATGTTCCGGTGCGCCCGGAGCGGTTCACCGCCGGCTCCGGTCCGGCCGACGCCCCGGTCACCGGGGTCGACCTGGCCGACGCGCGGGCGTACGCGGCGTGGGCCGGGCTGCGCCTGCCCACCGAGGACGAGTGGCAGGTCGCCGCCGAGGCGGGGCTGCTCGTACGGCGGGAACCGCTGGTGTGGAACCTGACCGAGAGCGAGCACTCCGACGGTCGTACCCGCTTCGTTATCCTCAAGGGCGGTGCCCAGTACCGGGCGCAGGGCTCCGACTGGTACCTCGACGGCGGCCCGCAACCGGCGGACGTGTCGGTGAAGCTGCTGCTCACCGGTGCCGGTCTCGCCCGCTCCGAACAGGTCGGCTTCCGTTGTGCGGCCGACCTGCCGGAGGTGACCCGGTGACCGCGCCACTGGACGGCGTCAAGGTCGTCGACCTGGCCACCCTCTTCGCCGGGCCGCTTGCGGCGGCGTTCCTCGGTGACTTCGGCGCCGACGTGATCAAGGTGGAGCATCCGGCGAAGCCGGACCCGTCCCGGGGGCACGGCCCGGCCCGCGACGGTGTCGGGCTCTGGTGGAAGGTGCTCGGGCGCAACAAGCGCACCGTCACCCTCAACCTCTCCGACCCCGACGGCGCGGCATTGCTGCGCCGGCTGCTGGCCGACGCCGACGTGCTGGTGGAGAACTTCCGCCCCGGCACCCTGGAACGGTGGGGGCTCGGCCCGGCCGAGCTGCACGCCGTCAACCCCCGGCTGGTGATCGCGCGGATCAGCGGGTTCGGGCAGGCCGGCCCGTACGCCCGCCGGCCCGGCTTCGGCACCCTCGCCGAGGCGATGAGCGGTTTCGCCGCGGCCACCGGGGAACCGGACGGGCCGCCCACGCTGCCACCGTTCGGGCTGGCCGACTCGGTGAGCGCGCTCGCCGCCGCGTACGCGGTGATGCTCGCCCTGCGGGCCCGCGACGTCACCGGCACCGGGCAGGTGGTCGACCTCGCCATCATCGAGCCGATCATGGCGATGCTCGGGCCGCAGGTCACCTGGTACGACCAGCTCGGCTACCTCCAGCCCCGGCTGGGCAACCGCTCCAACAACAACGCCCCGCGCAACACGTACCGCTGCGCCGACGGGCGCTGGGTGGCGGTCTCCACCAGCGCGCAGAGCATCGCCGAGCGGGTGCTGCGGCTGGTCGGCCGCGGCGAGCTGATCGACGAGCCGTGGTTCGCCACCGGCAGCGGGCGGGCCGCCCACGCCGACGAGTTGGACGCGGCGGTGAGCGCCTGGGTGTCGCAACGCGACCGCGACGAGGTGGTGGCCGCGTTCGAGGAGGCCCAGGCCGCGGTCGCCCCCGTCTACGACGTGCGCGACATCCTCGCCGACCCGCAGTACGCCGCGCTGGGCACCGTGCGCACCGTGCCGGACGAGGAACTGGGCGAGGTACGGATGCAGAACGTGCCGTTCCGCCTCACCGAGACGCCCGGCGAGATCCGGCACGCCGGCCGGCGGCACGGCCAGGACACCGACACGGTCTTCGGCGCGCTCGGCCTGAGCGCCGAGGAGTTGGCCGCGCTGCGCGAGCGGGGGGTGCTCTGATGCTGTTGAGCTGGCTCTACGTACCCGGCGATCGCCCGGACCGGTTCGCCAAGGCGGTCGCCTCCGGTGCCGACGCGGTCATCCTCGACCTGGAGGACGCCGTGGTCGCCGGACGCAAGGCGTACGCCCGGGACGCCGTCGCCGAGTTCCTCACCGAGGCGCACCCGGTGCCCGTGCAGGTCCGGGTCAACGAACTGACCGGCCCCGACCTCGATGCCGACCTGACGGCGGTGGTGGGCCGGCCCGGGTTGGCCGGGCTGCGGCTGCCGAAGGTCGAGTCGGCCGCGACGCTGGCGGCCCTCACCGAACGGGTCGACGTGCCCCTGCACCCGCTGATCGAGTCGGCGGCCGGGCTGGAGGCCGCGTACCCGATCGCCGCCGCCCACCCGGCGGTGGCCTCGATCGGGCTCGGTGAGGCCGACCTGCGCTCGGATCTGGGGGTGAGCGACGACGACGGGCTGCTCTGGGCGCGCGGCCGGGTGGTGGTCGCGGCCCGCGCGGCCGGTCTGGCCCCACCGGCCATGTCGGTGTACGCCGACGTCGTCGACCTCGCCGGTCTGGCCGCCTCCTGCGCGACGGGCCGACGGCTCGGCTTCCTCGGTCGTGCGGCGATCCACCCACGCCAGCTTCCGGTGATCGTCGACGCGTTCCGGCCGGCCGACCGGGAGGTGGCCCGCGCCGCGGAGCTGCTGGCCGCCGTGGCGGACGCACACCAGCGCGACTCGGGGACAGTGGTCCTGCCCGACGGTCGGTTCGCCGACCGGGCGATGGTGGCCGCCGCCCGGCGCGTCGTCGATCTCGCCGCCCGCTACGCCGCCTGAGCCTCGTCGGCTGTTCCACGTCGTCGGTGTGGTCACCCGCCTCGGGCCGGCCCGCCCGGCCGCCCACTGAGCCCGCGGCTACGCGGGGTCGAGGTGATCGAGTCGTTCGAGGTCGGCGGTGCCGGACCGCGCCACGGCCGCCGCCAGCGCGACGGTCGCCGGCTGGACTCCGCTCTGCTGCTCCGCGGTGGCGATCCGGACCGACTGTGCGAGATGCGCCCGCAGGTGCCCGGCGAGCAGGCGGTGAAACGGCTGCCCGTTGGCCGCTCGCAGCGCGGCCATCTCCTGCGCGGTGGCCATGCCCGGCATGTCGTGGCCCTCGTGCGGATTCGTGGTCGGGGCGGCGGCGTCGGCCAGTAGCCGGCGGGCGGAGTCCAGATCGGCGCGCCGGGTGGTCGCCACCTGGGTGGCCGTCTGCCGCCAGGCCGGGTCGGTGGTCCGCGCCGGCACCAGCTCGAGCACGGGCAGCAGGCGTTCGGTCATCGCCACGGTCAGTTGCAGCCAGGCGACGTCGGTGGGGTTGAACGCCGTACCCGTGGGGGTCGGCGCGGTCGTCGCCGCTGGCGCGGCCGCAGGTGGCGTGGCGGTGCTGGCCGCGTCCCGGGACCCGGGGCCGCAGCCGGCGACGAGCAGCACGGCGACGAGCGCCGTGGACACTGCGCGCTGGCGCATCCGATCTCCCTTCCCGACCAGGCCGGCGGGCCCGGGTGACCGGACCCGCCGCCGTGGCGCGGAGCTGTCGCTCAGATCGGTCGGCCGTCGTGACCGCACTTGATGACGGGACGGATGCAGTCCTGGACCCGGCGGGCCAACTCCGCCACCGGCCAGGCGTTGAAGAAGTCGCCGTGCATGGTGTAGCCCGGCCCGGAGGCCAGCCGGAACCGCGACGGATCGCCGGTGACCGGGTACCGCAGCACCTGGCGCAACTTCGGCACGTGCACCGGGTGGGTGCTCGGGCAGGCCTGGTTCACCGGGTACGCCAGGTGGCTCTTGTGGTCCGGCGAGTCGAGGTCACGGCCGTTCCAGCACTGCGGGAAGTCCAGGTACGACTCCAGCATCGTGCCCGACGGGCAGTTGACGAAGTCCTTCGACGGCGGCACGTGCCCGGCGTGCAGGCAGGACCAGCGGGCGATGCTGTCGTTCGGCCCGGTGGCTTTCGCGTTGCCGGCGACGAGCCGCAGCCCGAGCGGGAACGGCTGGGTGTTCGCGACGACGTCGGCGCGTACGCCCTCGCCCAGGTAGTAGAACGTGGCGATTGCCGGCTCCACCGCGACGTTGTCCCGGTAGAGGGTCGGCACCCAGTACGACGAGACGTCCACCCGCGGGTTGCAGGTGGTGGGCGAGTTGACCAGGTCGGGCAGGGTGGTCCTGGCGTTCGTCACAGTGCTGCCGAAGAAGCTGTGCATGTGCGAGGCCCCGGGCAGCCCGGGGAAGATGATCGGGTCGTCCGGCAGCCGGTGGCTGTAGGTGCAGTCGGCGGGGAACTCGGCGACCCGGATGACGTTGGTGCCGAAGTCGGCTCCGCCGGGGGCGGCGTCGGCCCGGTTGGTGGTGGACACCAGGTACGTGCCGAGTAGCACCAGCAGGGCGCCGATCGCCGTGGCGAGGCGCAGTCGGCGGGGGATGCCGGAGAGGGGTGCGGCCCTGTCCATCGTGACTCCTGTCGGGGGACGGGTCAGGGACAGCTCCGGTGCCGCCGCCGAAGGCATCGGAGTTGTGCCTGGCCAGACTGGGTGGTGGCCGGTTGGGCCGGTGCGAGAGAGCGCTCTCACTGCTCCCCAGCCTCACGCTGAAGTCGACAATTGTCAATACGTGCCGCAGATGGTGGAAAGACGACGAAGGGCCGGGCCCTGGTGGGGGTCCGGCCCTTCGGTGTGTGCTGGGCGTGCTGGTGGTGCTTGTCGGGGGGTCAGCTGGTGGCGTAGCCGCGGGTGGCGATCCAGTCGGCGAGGTGCTCGACGCTGATCTGGTAGGCGGCCTGGTTGGCGTCGGCGGAGTC
>NZ_JBEYSY010000032.1:0-21722 GCF_040704315.1 Micromonospora sp. NPDC047644 | reverse complement strand
CGCCCCGCGCCCCGCGCCCCGCGCCCCGCGCCCCGCGCCCCGCGCCCCGCGCCCCGCGCCCCGCGCCCCGCGCCCCGCGCCCCGCGCCCAAGATCCTCACAACATCCCCGATCTTGCTGCCTCCGACACGCGCGGAGCCACCAACATCCCTGATCCTGCACGGATCTTGAGGACAAACGCCACCTCTGGGGTGACGGGAATCCCGGCGTGGCGCCCACGGCCACCAAGATCGCACTCGAACCAGGATGTAGTGGCCACGGAGCGCCGGGAAGCCACTAGAACCAGGATGTTGCGCGATCTTGTCGCCGGCAGCGGGGTGGCGCG
The DNA here is from genome assembly GCF_040704315.1 of Micromonospora sp. NPDC047644. Lineage (NCBI taxonomy): Bacteria > Bacillati > Actinomycetota > Actinomycetes > Micromonosporales > Micromonosporaceae > Micromonospora > Micromonospora sp. NPDC047644. The sequence continues at coordinate 21,398 of NZ_JBEYSY010000032.1, read as the reverse complement.
GGCGCACGAACGCGCGGCAGCACGGTGGCACGCCCCACGAACGCGGGGTGGGGCGGCAGCGCGCCGCGGGGGGGCGCACGACGCGTGGGGGCGCAGCGGTGTGGGTGGCCCGTTCGGGAGTTGCTTGCTAAGTGGGCGGTTAGGCGTTGCGGGCCAGGTGAGTGGTGATCGCGGTGGCGAGGCGCTCGGGGGCGCCGTCCGCGTACCCGATGAAGAGCGACGGCTCGGTCAGCTCCAGCTCGACCAGGACCGGCTCGCCGTCCGCGCCGGGGATCAGGTCGACCCGGGCGTAGAGCAGCTGTCGGGTGCCACCGGGCACCATTTCGAGGGTCTGCTCGGCCACCGCCAACTGCTCGGGGCGAGCGGCGCGTGCGGTGATCTCTTCGGCTTTGTACAGCCCATCCGGACCGAGGTCCGGCCCGGTCAGCATCGGACCCTTACGGATCGCGTGGCTGAACGCGAGCCCCTCGGGGCCGGCCAGGAAGAGCAGAGCCGTCTCGCCTTCGGTGTCGACGGCCCGCAGGTACGGCTGGACCATGGTGACTCGGCCGGCATCGGAGAGTCGGCGAACGTGTGCGGCGGCCAGGTCGCGGTGTTCCGGGTCGGCCAGGTCGTATCGGCCGGTGTCCTGGCTGCCGGCGCTGATGGCGGGTTTGAGCACGTACTCGCCGGTCTCGGCGGGTGGCTGCCAGGTCTCCCCCGGCACGACCCACGATGTCGGGACGGTTGGCACCCCGGCGGCGCTCAGCTCGGCGAGGTAGCGCTTGTCGGTGTTCCAGCGGACCACGTCGGCCGGGTTGACAAGTGTCGGCACGGTCGACGCCCAGGACACGAACTCGTCGCGGCGCAGCGCGTAGTCCCAGGGTGAGCGGAGCACGACCAGGTCGTAGGACGACCAGTCGACGTCGGGATCGTCCCAGACGACGGCGTGGACGGCGACGCCACGGGTGGCGAGCGGGGCGAGGACCAGCCGGTCGTCCGGGTCGAGGTCGGCCAGGTCGGAGCAGGTGACGAGAGCGACCCGGGGTTCCCCCCGGGTCGACTGGTGATATGTGGTCAATGCAGCTGTCTGTTCAGCGGGCCATCGTGCGCCGGGCCATCGACCGCCAGAGGTCGTTGCTCGGACGCATCTGGTCCATCAGTTCACGCTCCCAGGCGTTCTCGACGGTGACTCCCGCCTTGGCGCACGCCTCCCGGGCGGTGACGGTGTCGTCGGCGAACTGGTCGCCCCACTCACCGTCGGCACCGACCAGGACGATTCGCGCGCCGCGCTTGCCGACGTACTCGATGACCGCCTTCGCGCCGCCGTGTCCTGCGGCGAACGCCTTGAGACCCGCAACCAGGCCTTGGGGCGCCTGCTCGCTGGCGGTCTGCTCAGCGGTCAGCGTCGTATCGGAACCATCTGCCATGACGCGAAGCCTAAGCAGACTTGCACCCCGACGGGCGAGAACCATGAACCTTTTGTGATGCCAATTACCTACAGGTTTAAGGACGACCACAGGTTTACTGTCCGTTTATTTACCGACTTTTACGCCCAAACCACGTCGGCAAATCACCCTCGAACCCTTCCAGGTTGAGCCGATCCGACTCATGCCGAAAGTTACTCTGATGTGACGTTAAACCCGGACAACTCATCTACGTCCATGATTAGTCGGTAGATCAGCGGCATCGATCGCCGCCGACCCGAGTCACTGCGTGCCAGCGAACGGCCAACACGGCAGACGGACGACGCAAGGACCGCCAAGCCGAGGGCCCACAAGCCAAGGGCCAACAAGCCGCGCGCCAACAAGCCGACAGCCGACGGACATAGGCCACCGCAATCGACGCGGAGAGCGGAGTCGGGCGGGACGGGTCAGATCAGCGCGTCGAGCGCGACGGCCACGAAGACGATCGTCAGGTACGTCGTCGACCAGTGGAACAGCCGCATCGGCTTGACCGCCTCGCCGCGCGTCGCGCGCCGGCAGAGCCGGTGTGCCTCGAGGATGAAGATGGCACCCACCACCAGGGTCGGCACCCCGTAGATCGCGCTGAGCCCCAGCGGCCAGACGGCGAGGGAGGTGAGCACGGTGAGCCACGCGAAGATCAGGATCTCGGCGTTCACCCGGCGGATCGAGGCCACCACCGGAAGCATCGGGATGCCGGCCCGGGCGTAGTCGTCCTTGTACTTCATGGCGAGCGGGTAGAAGTGCGGCATCTGCCAGAAGAAGACCACAGCGAAGAGCCCCCAGGCGGCCGGTGCCAGTGAGCCGGTCACCGCAGCCCACCCGATCAGCACCGGAGCCGCCCCGCAGGCGCCGCCCCAGAAGGTGTTCGTCGGGGTGGAACGCTTGAGCCACAGGGTGTAGACGAGGTCGTAGTAGGCGATCGCGGCGAGGGTCAGCCCGGCGGCCAGCAGGTTGGTGAACACCGCCATCAGGGCCACCGACACCGCCGCCAGCACCAGACCGAAGATCAGCGCGCTTCGCGGCGACACGGTGTGTGCCGGCAGCGGCCGACGCTTGGTACGCCGCATCAGCTGGTCGATGTCGCGGTCGATGTAGCAGTTGAGGACGCTTGCCGCGCCGGCGGCGAGCGAGCCGCCGATCAGCACGACGGCCATCAGCCACAGCGACGGCAGCCCACCCTCGGCGAGCATCATCGCCGGGATGGTGGTGACCAGCAGCAACTCGACGATCCGCGGCTTGGTGAGCGACACGTACGCCGAGACAACCGCGCGTACGTCCCGCCGGGCCACCGGGCCCTCGGCCGCCCGCGCCGGGTGTGGCCCGGCCGGGTTGCTCGCGGGGCGCTCGGTGATCATGCTCACGGATTGCCACCTTCCGGCATCGGGCACGGGGAGATCGGATTGGTCGGGACCGCACAGGTCCGCATACCGACCCACACACTACGCGTCGTCGTTTTGGCTGCCCGGCCGACCCGACAACGGTGCGGGCCGTCACACCACCGGGTTGAACCGAGCATCCGGATGGTCACGTAGCGCACACCATGCGCAGATCCCCGGGCGCATGTTTAGGGACGCTCGATAAGGTCATCGGTGAGGGTTCCGCCCATCTGCCGAGGAGCACAACCATCGTGGCTGTTAAACGACCCGAGCACCCCGCACTGAACTGGTCCGACCTCGATCGCCGGGCCGTAGACACCGTCCGCGTGCTGGCCATGGATGCCGTGGAGAAATCCGGCAACGGTCACCCGGGCACCGCGATGAGCCTCGCGCCCGCGGCGTACCTCCTCTTCAACCGCGTCATGCGGCACAACCCGGCCGACCCCAACTGGCCCGGCCGCGACCGGTTCGTTCTCTCCGCCGGGCACTCCAGCCTGACGCTCTACATCCAGCTGTTCCTCTCCGGTTACCCGCTGAGCCTGGACGATCTCAAGTCGCTGCGGCAGTGGGGCTCGCAGACGCCGGGGCACCCGGAGCACGGGCACACGCCGGGTGTGGAGACCACCACCGGCCCGCTCGGGCAGGGTCTGGGCAACGCGGTCGGCATGGCCATGGCGGCCCGCCGTGAGCGCGGCCTGTTCGACCCCGAGGCCGAGCTCGGCGCGTCCGTCTTCGACCACGACATCTGGTGCATCGTCTCCGATGGTGACATCGAGGAGGGCATCAGCCACGAGGCCAGCGCCCTCGCCGGGCACCAGCAGCTGGGCAACCTCACGGTGATCTACGACGACAACGAGATCTCCATCGAGGACGACACCCGCATCGCCAAGAGCGAGGACGTGGCCGCCCGCTACGAGGCGTACGGCTGGCACGTGCAGACCGTCGACTGGCGCAGCGGCGACGCCGACCAGGGCGACTACCACGAGGACGCCGAGGCGCTGTACGCGGCGCTGATGGCCGCCAAGGCGGAGACCGCCCGCCCCTCGTTCATCGCGCTGCGCACCATCATCGGCTGGCCCGCGCCCAACAAGCAGAACACCGGCAAGATCCACGGTTCGGCGCTCGGCGCCGATGAGGTGAAGGCCACCAAGCGGATCCTCGACTTCGACCCGGAGCAGACCTTCCAGGTCGACGAGGAGGTGCTCAGCCACGCCCGCACGGTGATGGGGCGCGGCGACGCGGCCGAGCAGGAGTGGACCGCGGCGTTCGACGCCTGGAAGAAGGCCAACCCGGAGCGCACCGCGCTGTACGAGCGGTTGGCTGGTCGCGTACTCCCCGACGGCTGGACCGACGCGTTGCCGGTCTTCCCCGCGGACGCCAAGGGTGTGGCCACCCGGGCCGCTTCCGGCAAGGTGCTGGAGGCGCTCGCGCCGGTGCTCCCGGAGTTGTGGGGCGGCTCGGCCGACCTGGCCGAGAGCAACAACACCACGATGAAGGGCGAGCCGTCGTTCATCCCGGCCACCCACGCCACTAAGGACTTCCCCGGGCACGAGTACGGCCGCACGCTGCACTTCGGCATCCGCGAGCACGCCATGGGCGCGATCCTCAACGGCATCGCCCTGCACGGCGGCACCCGCCCCTACGGCGGCACGTTCCTGGTGTTCAGCGACTACATGCGTCCGTCGGTGCGGCTGGCCGCGCTGATGAAGCTGCCGGTGACCTTCGTCTGGACGCACGACTCGATCGGCCTCGGCGAGGACGGCCCCACCCACCAGCCGGTGGAGCACCTGACCGCGCTGCGCGCCATTCCCGGCCTGGACGTGGTCCGCCCGGCCGACGCCAACGAGACCGCCTGGGCGTGGCGGCAGGCGCTGGAGCACACCGACCGGCCCACCGCTCTGGCGTTGAGCCGTCAGCCGCTGCCGACCCTGGACCGCGACGTCCTGGGCAGCGCGGAGGGCGTGGCCAAGGGTGGCTACGTGTTGGCCGAGGCGTCCAACGGCAAGCCTCAGGTGATCATCGTGGGCACCGGCTCCGAGGTGCAGCTCTGCCTGACCGCCCGAGAGCGGCTGGAGGCCGACGGCACCCCGACCCGGGTCGTCTCGATGCCGTGCCAGGAGTGGTTCTACGAGCAGGACGAGGCGTACCGGGAATCGGTGCTCCCCCGCGGGGTAAAGGCACGGGTGAGCGTGGAGGCGGGCATCGCGATGTCCTGGCGCGGCATCGTCGGTGACCTGGGCGAGAGCGTCAGCATCGAGCACTACGGCGCGAGCGCCCCGCACACCGTGCTCTTCGAGCAGTTCGGGTTCACCGGTGACCGGATCGTGGCGGCGGCACACGCCTCTCTGGCCCGGGTGGGCGACATCACCGGTTTCACGACCGGCAACTGAGGGAGCGTGGACGGCATGACCGACAAGCTGAATGAGCTGACCGCCGCGGGCGTGGCGGTCTGGCTCGACGACCTTTCCCGGGTACGACTGAGCTCCGGCGGGCTGGACCAGCTCCGCCGCGAGAAGCACGTGGCCGGTGTCACCACCAACCCGACGATCTTCGCCAAGGCGCTGAGCGACGCCGACGAGTACAACTGGCAACTGCGCGACCTCGCCACTCGTGATGTGGACGTGGAAGAGGCCGTACGCATGCTCACCACGTACGACGTGCGGTGGGCGTGCGACGTGATGCGCCCGTCGTACGACGGCAGCGACGGCGTCGACGGCCGTGTCTCGATCGAGGTGGACCCCCGCAGCGCGCACGACGCGGACAAGACCGTCGCCGAGGCCAAGGCGCTGTGGTGGCTTGTCGACCGGCCCAACCTCTACATCAAGATCCCGGCCACCGAGGAGGGCCTGTCGGCCATCACCGACACGCTCGCCGAGGGGATCAGCGTCAACGTGACGTTGATCTTCGGCCTGGACCGCTACTCGGCGGTCATGGAGGCGTTCCTCGCCGGCCTGGAGCAGGCCAAGGCCAACGGCCACGACCTGTCGAAGATCGGCTCGGTCGCGTCCTTCTTCGTGTCCCGGGTCGACGCCGAGGTCGACAAGCGGCTGGAGAAGATCGGCTCCGAGCAGGCCAAGTCGCTCCGGGGTAAGGCCGCCGTCGCCAACGCCCAACTGGCGTACGAGCGCTACACCGAGGTGTTCGCCTCGGACCGCTGGAAGGCGCTCGCCGCCGGCGGCGCGCACCCGCAGCGGCCGCTGTGGGCGTCCACCTCGACCAAGAACCCGGACTACCGGGACACCATCTACGTCGAGGAGCTGATCGCCCCCGGCACCGTCAACACCATGCCGGAGTCGGTCGTCAACGCGTACGCCGATCATGGCGAGACCCGCGGTGACACCGTCACCGGGGCCTACGACGCGGCCCGGAAGGTCTTCGCGGACCTGGAGTCGGTCGGGGTCGACCTGGCCGACGTGATCGCCACCCTGGAGCGCGAGGGCGTGGAGAAGTTCGAGGTCAGCTGGCAGGAGTTGCTCGACGGGGTGACCAAGTCGCTGAAGGCCGCGGCGCAGGGCACCGGCGCGCCGAACAAGGCCGCCAAGGGCAACGCCAAGGCCGCCGACAAGGCTGGTGGCGCATGAGCGAGCGAATCAGCAGGCTCAGTGCAACGACTCATGACGGCACGCAGCGAAGCGGAGTGACGGCATGAGCGACCTGTTGGCGGGGCCGGTGGAGGCAGCAGCCGGGCTCTCCGTGTACGGCGCGGACGCGGTCGACAAGGCAGCGCCGGCCTCGACCCGGGACGCGCTGGTCAAGGCCGGCGTCCCGGGCAAGCTGGCGGGCAAGGACGCCAGCCTGTGGGGTCCGGACGCCGAGGCCGAGGCCAAGATCCGGCTGGGCTGGGTGGACACCCACCGGCGTAGCCGGGAGCTGCTGGCGCAGTTGGCCGAGCTGAAGGCCGAGCTGGCCGACCTGGATCACGTGGTGCTCGCCGGCATGGGCGGCTCGTCGCTCGCGCCCGAGGTGATCACCCAGACGCTGGGCCGCCCGTTGACGGTGCTGGACACCACCGACCCGGGCCAGGTCCGGGCGGCGCTCGGTGACCGGCTGGAGCGCACCGTCGTGGTGGTGGCCAGCAAGTCCGGGTCGACGGTGGAGACCGACAGCCACCGGCGCGCGTACTGGCAGGCGTTCCTGGACGCCGGGATGACCGAGGCGGAGGCCGGCCGGCACTTCGTCATCGTCACCGACCCGGGTTCGCCGCTGGAGGCCACCGCGGCCGAGATGGGCGCGTTCACAGTGCTCGCCGACCCGAACGTCGGCGGCCGCTACTCGGCGCTCACCGCGTTCGGTCTGGTGCCCTCGGCGCTGGCCGGGGTCGAGGTCGCGGAGCTGCTCGACCAGGCCGACGCGCTGGCCACGTCGCTCGGCGCGGACCAGAACAACCCGGCTCTGGCGCTGGGCGCCGCCCTGGGCGCGGCGGCCACGCTCGCCCGGGACAAGGTCGCCCTGGTCTCCGACGGCACCGGCATCGACGGGCTCGGCGACTGGGCCGAGCAGTTGATCGCCGAGTCGACGGGCAAGGCCGGGGTGGGCATCCTGCCGGTGGTCGTGGAGTCTCCGCAGAGCCCCGGCGCCAGCGGCGCGGACGTGCTGACGGTCAGCTACGGCGGCGCGCTGGCCCAGGGTGACATGCCGGGCGGCGGGGCCAACCCCGACGTGGCCGTCAACGGCCCGCTGGGCGCGCAGTTCCTCGCCTGGGAGTACGCCACCGCGGTGGCCGGCGTGGTGCTCGGCATCGACCCGTTCAACCAGCCGAACGTCACCGAGTCCAAGGAGAACACCAACAAGATCCTGGCCTCGGGCCTGCCGGCGGAGACGCCGTCGTTCACCGAGGGCGCGATCGAGGTGTACGCCCCGCAGGGCGCCCCCGGGGACCTGGCCGGTGTGCTGCGCTGGCTGCTCGACGGGCTGGGCGACGACGGTTACCTCGCGGTGATGGCGTACCTCGACCGGTTCGCCGACGCCGACACGGCCAAGCTGCGGTCGCTGCTGGCGCAGGCGGGTGGCCGGCCGGTCACCTTCGGCTGGGGTCCGCGCTTCCTGCACTCGACGGGCCAGTACCACAAGGGCGGCCCGCAGGTGGGCAGCTACCTCCAGGTGACCGGCGCGGTCGCCGAGGACCTGGCGGTGCCGGGCAAGCCGTACACCTTCGGTGAGTTGCAGGCGGCGCAGGCCGCCGGTGACCGGCAGGCTCTCGCCGGTCGGGAGCGGCCGGTGCTGCGCCTGCACCTCACCGACCGGGCCGCCGGTGTCGCCCAACTACTGGACGCGGCCGGTGATCTGCGGGCGTGAGGATGGACGACGTGACTGAGGCGGAGCGAGGAGGCGGTTCGGTGAACCCGCTGCGCGACCCGCAGGACCGCCGGTTGCCCCGGATCCCGGAGCCCTGCGCTCTGGTGATCTTCGGGGTGACCGGCGACCTGGCCCGCAAGAAGCTGCTCCCTGCGGTCTACGACCTGGCCAACCGGGGGCTGTTGCCGCCGGGCTTCGTGGTGCTCGGTTTCGCCCGCCGGGACTGGGGTGACGGCGACTTCGAGACCCTCGCGTGCGAGGCTGCCCGCAAGCACGCCCGCACCCCGTGGCGGGACGAGGTGTGGGCGCGGCTGGCCGGCAACATCAAGTTCGTTCCTGGCTCGTTCGACGACGACGCCGCCTTCGACACCCTCGCCTCGACGCTCGACGATCTGCGCCAGACCCACGGCATCACCGGCAACGCGGCGTTCTACTTCTCCATCCCGCCGGCCGCGTTCCCGGTCGTGCTCAAGCAGTTGGCCCGCACCGGGATGGCCGACAACAACAAGTCCGGCGGTTGGCGCCGGGTCGTGGTGGAGAAGCCGTTCGGTAACGACCTGCCGTCGGCGAAGGCGCTCAACGACCTCGTCGACGACGTGTTCACCCGGCAGGACGTCTTCCGGATCGACCACTACCTGGGCAAGGAGACGGTCCAGAACATCCTCGCCCTGCGGTTCGCCAACAACCTGTTCGAGCCGCTGTGGAACTCCAAGTACGTCGACTCGGTGCAGATCACCATGGCGGAGGACGTCGGCATCGGCACCCGTGCCGGCTTCTACGACACCGTCGGCACCGCCCGCGACGTCCTGCAGAACCATCTTCTGCAACTCCTCGCCCTGGTGGCGATGGAGGAGCCGACCAGCTTCGACGCCGACGAGATCCGGGCCGAGAAGCTGAAGGTGCTCAAGGCCATCACCCTGCCCACCGACGTCGCCCGGGACACCGTGCGCGGTCAGTACCTGCCGGGCTGGGTCGGCGGCGAACGCGCTGTCGGTTACCTGGACGAGCGGGACGTCCCCGCCGGCTCCACCACCGAGACGTACGTGGCGGTGCGGTTGGGCATCCAGAACCGCCGCTGGGCGGAGGTGCCGTTCTACATCCGGGCCGGCAAGCGGCTGCCCCGGCGGGTCACCGAGGTCGCCATCATGTTCAAGAAGGCGCCGCACCTGCCGTTCAACGACGCCGACATGGAGTCGCTGGGCAACAACCAGCTGGTCATCCGGGTGCAGCCGGACGAGGGCGTGGTGCTCAAGTTCGGCTCGAAGGTGCCGGGCACGACCATGGAGGTCCGCGACATCGCGATGGACTTCCAGTACGGCGAGGCGTTCACCGAGTCCAGCCCCGAGGCGTACGAGCGTCTGGTGCTGGACGTGCTGATCGGCGACCGCACCCTGTTCCCGGACGCGGCCGAGGTCGAGCAGAGCTGGCAGGTGATCGACCCCCTGGAGCACGCCTGGGAGGGCACCACCCCGGAGCCGTACCGGGCCGGCGAGTGGGGCCCCCGGGCCTCCGACGAGATGCTGGCCCGCGAGGGCCGCGCCTGGAGACGAGCATGATCGGGCTGTGGGACACCACCGGCAACGAGGTGGTCAAGGCGCTCGCCGCCGAGCGGCGCAGCGCCGGCGGGGTGGCCAGCGGCATGGCGCTCACCCTCATCGTGGTCGTGGACGAGAAGCGGGTCCGGGAGGCGGAGGCCGCGGCGACGATCGCCGCCGCGGCGCACCCGTGCCGCCTCGTGGTGGTGGTCCGCTCGGAGATCGAGCGGGACCGCAACCGACTGGACGCGGAGATCGTGGTCGGTGGCCGGCTCGGCCCGTGCGAGGCGGTGGTCACCCGGATGTACGGCCGGCTGTCCCTGCACGCCGAGTCGGTGGTGATGCCGCTGCTCGTCCCCGACGTACCGGTGGTCACCTGGTGGCACGGCGAGCCGCCGGCGGAGATCGCCACCGACTTCCTCGGGGTGGTGGCCGACCGGCGGATCACCGACGCCGCGCAGGCCGCCGACCCGGTGGAGGCGCTGCGGCAGCGGGCCCGGGACTACGCCCCGGGCGACACCGACCTGGCGTGGACCCGGATCACCCCGTGGCGCACCCTGGTCGCCGGGGCCTTCGACACCACCAACGCCAAGGTCACCGAGGCGACGATCACCGCGCCTCCCACCGACCCGACGGCGGCGCTGATGGCCGGTTGGCTGTCCAGCCGGCTCGGCATCACCCCACGCCGGGTGGACAGCAACGAGTTCCCCCGGATGCGGGAGGTGCAGCTCAGCTGCGCCAACGGCGATCAGCTGACGCTGACCCGCGAGGACAGCATGGCCGTGTTCCGGCGCACGGGCCAGGACGATCGGGCCCTGCCGCTGGTGCGCCGCCCGCTCGGCGACGAGCTGGCCGAGGAGCTGCGCCGGCTGGACGCCGACCAGGTGTACGCGGAGGCGCTGGGCGCGACGGTCGGGCTGCGGGGGCTGGATCAGCGCCCCCCGCAGCGGGTCCACGTCTGGAAGGATCCGGCCACCGCACAACGCGCCGAGGCCGGGGTGACCGCGCACGTCGGCACGAGCGGCGAGGGCTGAGCCCAGCCGGGGGCACAACGTCGGGCAGGGCCGGTACGCACCGGCCCTGCCCCGCACTCTCCGGGGTTTTCGCCCCACCACCTCGGGCACACCGCCCCAGGCACGACAGCGACCGCCTCGCGGTCGGGAAACGAAGGCGCAACCATGAGTGAGGCGAGTGTCGCCGTCCACGCCGACGCCGACCTGCTGGCGCAGGCCGTGGCGGCCCGGTTGCTGGTGAAGCTGCTCGACGCCCAGGCCGACCGGGGCGAAGCCTCGGTGGTGCTCACCGGAGGTCGGGTCGCCGCGGCGGTCTACCGGGCGGTGGCGACGCTGCCGGCCCGTGACGCGGTGGACTGGTCCCGGGTCGACGTGTGGTGGGGCGACGAACGGTTCCTGCCCGCCGGTGATCCGGACCGCAACGAGACGCAGGCCCGGGCCGCCCTGCTGGACGTGGTGCCACTGGATCCGGCCCGGGTGCACGCGATGCCGGCCTCGGACGGCCCGGCCGGCAACGACCCCGAGGCGGCGGCTGCCGCGTACGCGCAGGAGCTGGCCCGCGCCGCCCGGCCCGGGCACGCCACCCTGCCACACTTCGACGTGCTGATGCTGGGCGTCGGCGAGGACGGCCACGTGGCCTCGGTCTTCCCCGAGCACCCGGTGGGCTACGAGACCCGGCCGGTGAGCGCGGTCCGGGGCAGCCCCAAGCCGCCGCCGACGCGGACCACCCTCACCCTGCCGGCGATCAACACCGCCGAGGAGGTCTGGCTGGTGGCCGCCGGCGCCGACAAGGCCCGCGCGGTGGGTATGGCGTTGGCCGGCGCAGGACCGGTGCAGTTGCCGGCGGCCGGCGTGCACGGCGTGCACCGCACCCGCTGGCTGTTGGACCGGGCAGCGGCAGCCGACGTGCCCGCTCGACTGCGCAGCCTGCGCTGAGGCCGTTACTCGCCGCGTCGACGGCGTAGTGCGGCGAGCGCCTCGGCGAGCAGGGCCTCTCCCTCCTCGGCGGTGCGCCGCTCCTTCACGTACGCCAGGTGGCTCTTGTACGGTTCGGCGCGGACCCGACCTGGCGGGTTCTGGGCGTCCCGACCGGCGGGTAGGCCACAGCGGGGGCAGTCCCACAGGGGTGGCGGTTCGACGTCCGCGGCGATCCGGATGTCGATCCGGTGGTCGTTACGGCACCAGTAGGTGACGTCCTGTCGGGGGGCGGGTTGGTGCCGCTCGTCGGGGCGCATCGGTGCGGACCCGACCCGGGCTCCCCGGATAACGTTGCCATTCGGCACGGCTGCTCGCTCCTGTCGTCGGAGGGGACCCGCCGTCTTCGGGGGTGGAGCGGCGGGCGACGCGGTGCAGCGGAGAAAAGCCTGCGCGCGGCCCGTCGAGTGACGAACCGCGCGCAGATTGTACGACTTACTGAGCCTGCTCAGGCGCCGCTGTTCATTTGGAGGCGCAGCCAGAGCCCGAGCCCGATGATGGCGGCGAACCAGACGACGCTCACCAGGACGGTGTAGCGGTCCAGGTTCTTCTCCGCCACCGAGGAGCCGGCGAGGCTGGAGCTGACGCCACCGCCGAACATGCTCGACAGGCCGCCACCCTTGCCGCGGTGCAGCAGGATCAGCAGGGTGAGCAGAATGCTCGTGATGACCAGCAACACGATCAACGTGTATGCGAACCAGATCGGCATGGCTGGGGTCAGTTCCTCTCGTAGCGATCCTCGCCCGGTCTGATCGGGCACGGCGGCACCGACCGGCGGACGGGCGGTGTCCAGGATACCGAGCGATCAGCGGGCGAGGTGCTCCGGGAACCGGCAGATTTGAGCGAACTCCTCCGCGTCCAGGCTGGCGCCCCCCACCAGGCCCCCGTCCACGTCCGGCTGGGCCATGATCGAGGCGATGTTCGACGCCTTGACCGAGCCGCCGTAGAGAACCCGAACCTGGTCGGCGGTCTCCTGGTCGAAGCGCTCCGCCAGTCGCTGACGCACCGCCCCGCAGACCTCCTGGGCGTCGTCCGGGGTCGCGGTCTTACCCGTGCCGATCGCCCACACCGGCTCGTACGCGATCACGACCTGCCGCACCTGCTCGGGGGTGAGCCCGGCGAGGCCGCCGTCGAGCTGGTCGGAGCAGTGCGCCACGTGGGTGCCCTGCTCGCGGACGTCCAGCCCCTCCCCCACGCACAGGATCGGCGTCAGACCGTGCTGCAACGCCGCCTTGACCTTGGCGTTGACCAGCGCGTCGTCCTCGTGGTGGTAGGCCCGCCGCTCGGAGTGCCCGACCACCACGTACGTGCAGCCGAGCTTGGCCAGCATCGGCCCGGAGATGTCCCCGGTGTACGCGCCGGACGCGTGCGGGGAGAGGTCCTGCCCGCCGTAGCCGATCAGCAGCTTGTCCCCGTCCACCGCGGTCTGCACGGTGCGCAGGTCGGTGAAGGGTGGCAGCACCACCGTCTCGACGTCGGTGAGCTGCTTCTCGGTGAGGCTCGCCGCCAGCTTCTGCACCAGCAGGTTGGCCTCGAGGTGGTTGAGGTTCATCTTCCAGTTGCCGGCCATCAGCGGCCGGCGGGTGGTGCTCGACATTCAGTTCTCCAGGGCCGCGATGCCGGGGAGGGTCTTGCCCTCGAGGTATTCCAGGGAGGCGCCACCACCGGTGGAGATGTGCCCGAAGGACGACTCGTCCAGCCCCAGGGCCCGGACGGCCGCGGCGGAGTCACCGCCACCGACGACGCTGAACGCGTCGGCCTTGGTGATCGCCTCGGCGATCCCCCGGGTGCCCGCGGCGAAGGCCGGCATCTCGAACACGCCCATCGGGCCGTTCCAGAAGATCGTCTTCGCCTGGGACAGCGCGGCGCTGAAGCCGGCCACCGTCTCCGGGCCGACGTCCAGGCCGAGCCGGTGGCTCGGGATGCCGTCGACCCGCACCGTGTCGTGCGCCGCGTCCGGAGCGAACGCGTCCGCCACCACCACGTCGACCGGCAGCAGGATCTTGCCGTTGGCCCGCTCCAGCAGGTTGCGGCAGGTGTCGACCATCTCCTTCTCCAGCAGCGAGGTGCCCACCTCCAGGCCCTGGGCCTTGAGGAAGGTGAAACACATCCCGCCACCGATGAGCAGCCGGTCGACGGTGGGCAGCAGCGCCTCGATCACGGCGAGCTTGTCGGACACCTTCGACCCACCGAGCACCACGACGTACGGGCGCTCGGGGTCACCGGTGAGCTTGGAGAGCACCTCGACCTCACGCAGCACCAGCCGACCCGCCACGTGCGGCAGCCGGGCCGGCACGTCGAAGACGCTGGCGTGCTTGCGGTGCACGGCACCGAACGCGTCGTCCACGTACGCGTCGCCGAACGCGGCGAGCTGGTCGGCGAAGGCACCCCGCTCGGCCTCGTCCTTGCTGGTCTCGCCCGCGTTGAAACGCAGGTTCTCCAGCAGGGCGACCTGGCCGTCGGCCAGGTCGGCGACGGTGGCGCGGGCCGACTCACCGACGGTGTCGGTGGCGAAGTGCACCGGAGCGCCCAGCAGCTCACCGAGCCGCCCGGCGACCGGGCCCAGGCTGAACTGCGGGTCCGGAGCGCCCTTCGGGCGGCCCAGGTGCGAGCAGACGACCACCTTCGCGCCGGCCTCGACCAGCGCGCCGAGGGTCGGCAGCACCGCGCGGATCCGCCCGTCGTCGGTGATGGCACCGGTCTGCTTGTCGAGCGGGACGTTCAGGTCGGCGCGCACCAGCACGCGCCGACCCGACACCCCCTCGGCGAGCAGGTCGTCGAGGGTCCGGATGCTCACAGCGACGAACCGACCAGCTTGACGAGGTCGACGAGGCGGTTGGAGTAGCCCCACTCGTTGTCGTACCAGCCGACGACCTTGACCTGGTTGCCGACGACCTTGGTCAGCGGCGCGTCGAAGATGCACGACGCCGGGTCGGTCACGATGTCGGTGGAGACGATCGGGTCCTCGTTGTAGACCAGGATGCCCTTGAGCGGGCCGTCCGCGGCGGCCTTCAGCGCGGCGTTGACCTCGTCCACGGTGGTCTCGCGACCCACGTTGACGGTGAGGTCGGTGACCGAACCGGTCGGGATCGGCACCCGCAGGGCGTAGCCGTCGAGCTTGCCCTTGAGGTCCGGCAGGACCAGGCCGATCGCCTTGGCGGCGCCGGTCGAGGTCGGCACGATGTTCAGCGCGGCGGCCCGGGCACGACGCAGGTCCGAGTGCGGCGCGTCCTGGAGGTTCTGGTCCTGGGTGTACGCGTGGATCGTCGTCATCAGACCGTGCTGAATGCCGAACGTGTCGTGCAGGACCTTCGCCATCGGCGCGAGGCAGTTGGTGGTGCACGAGGCGTTGGAGATGATGGTGTGCTTCGCCGGGTCGTAGGTGTCGTGGTTGACACCCATGACGACGGTGACGTCCTCGTTCTTCGCCGGGGCGGAGATGATGACCTTCTTGGCCCCGCCGTCGACGTGCGCCTTGGCCTTGGTGGCGTCGGTGAAGAAGCCGGTCGACTCGATGACGACGTCGGCGCCGACCTCGCCCCACGGCAGCTTCGACGGGTCCTTCTCGGCGTACGCCTTGATGGTCTTGCCACCGACGGTGATCTCGTCGGCGGTGGCCTTGACCTCGAACGGCAGGCGACCGAGGATGCTGTCGTACTTGAGCAGGTGGGCGAGCGTGCCGTTGTCGGTCAGGTCGTTCACCGCCACGACCTCGATGTCGGCGTCAGACGCCAGCACTGCCCGGAAGAAGTTACGGCCGATTCGGCCAAAGCCGTTGATGCCAACCCGGATGGTCACAGGTCCCATCTCCTCGCGTTCTGGTCCGCCGGCTTCAGACAACGGGCCGGCGGGAATGGTGTGCGCCGACCGTTGGAGCCGGCCGTCGACGGTTCATCTCGGCCACCCCGCCGCGCGGTCTGAGGACCTGACCGCCCGAGGCGGTGGGCACGACGAGAAAGGCCGGTGTCGGCCCCCTTGCCGTACTCAGCGACCTTATCCGAGCGTGCGGGACCACGCTGCGCCGGGTCGTGCTCCCGGGCGCACCGTGCGGCCCCACCGTCCTATCAGACCACGAGCATGTCGGGCGTGACTGCCGCTTCCGTATCCGGGATGCCAAGGTCGCGGGCCCGCTTGTCGGCCAGCGCCAGGAGCCGGCGGATCCGTCCCGCGATGGCGTCCTTGGTCAGCGGCGGGTCGGCCAGGGCGCCCAGCTCCTCCAGCGACGCCTGCCGGTGCTCCAGCCGCAGCCGACCGGCGTCGGTCAGGTGGTTGGGCGCCTCGTCGGCGAGGATCTCCAGCGCACGGGTGACCCGGGCGGCCGCGGCGACCGCCGCCCGCGCCGAGCGGCGCAGGTTGGCGTCGTCGAAGTTGGCGAGCCGGTTGGCGGTGGCCCGCACCTCGCGGCGTACCCGACGCTCCTCCCAGGCCAGCACGCTGGAGTGCGCGCCGATCCGGGTAAGCAGCGCGGCGATCGCGTCGCCGTCCTTGACGACCACCCGGTCCACCCCGCGTACCTCGCGGTTCTTCGCGGTGATGCCGATGCGGCGGGCCGCGCCGACCAGCGCCAGCGCGGACTCCGGCCCCGGGCAGGTGATCTCCAGCGCGCTGGAGCGGCCGGGCTCGGTGAGCGAGCCGTGGGCCATGAACGCGCCCCGCCAGGCGGAGACCGCGCAGCAGACGTTGGCCGCCACCACGTGCGGGGGCAGCCCCCGCACCGGGCGACCGCGCACGTCGAGCAGGCCGGTCTGGCGCGCGAGGGCCTCGCCGTCCTTGACCACCCGCACGATGAAGTGGCTGCCCTTGCGCAGCCCACCGGAGGCCAGCACGTGGATCTCGCTGGGGTAGCCGTAGACCTCGGCGATCTCCCGGCGCAGCCGCCGGGCGACCGCCCCGGTGTCCAGTTCCGCCTCCACCACCACGCGGCCGGAGACGATGTGCAGCCCGCCGGCGAAGCGCAGCAGCGCGGCCATCTCCGCCCGCCGGCAGCAGGGCTTGGGCACGTCGACCCGACTCAGCTCGTCCTTGACCGCGGCCGTCATCGCCATTGTGCGTCCCCTCACGGACCTGTTCCGGCGTGTCGCCGGAGATTACGTACGTGTCTAACGATCGGCGCCCAGGACAGGCACCAGCGCGGCACCCAGGGCAGCCGGATCATGGCGGGGAGTCCCGTCGACAACGGCGACGGGGGCGAGGACCAGGCGGGCACCCAGCGATTCTGCCGCACGTTCGACCGGTTCGGGGTCACCCACCGCCTTGGCATCGGCGAGCACAAGATCGACCTTGAGTTCGGGCAGGTACCAGTGCAGCGCCGCGAGATGATCGGCGACGGAGAGGCCCAGGGTCTCCTTCTCCGCGGCGAGGTTCAGCGTGACCAACCGCCGGGCCGAGGTGGACACGATCGCGTCGGCCAACTGCGGCACCAGCAGGTGCGGAAGCACACTCGTGAACCAGCTGCCCGGCCCGAAGATCAACCAATCGGCCGCCCGGATCGCCTCGATCGCCTCGGCGCACGCCGGAGGGGCGCTCGGGGTGAGGCGCAACGACTCGACCCGCCCGGTGGTCACGGCCACCTGGTGCTGGCCACTGACCGTGCACACGTCGTCCGGGGCGGCCGGGTCGGCACCGCGTACCTGCGCCTCGATGCCGACCGGTTGGCGCGACATCGGCAACACCCGGCCCACCGCGCCGAGCATCGCGCCGGCGTGCTCCAGCGCGGCCACCGGGTCGCCGAGCAGCTCCATGAGGCCGCAGAGCACCAGATTGCCCACCGCGTGCCCGGCCAGACCGTCGGTGCCGGCCGACGCCCCGTCGGTGCCGCGCGGCGCCGCGCCGTGCCGACCCGCGTCGCCGCCCGCCGCCGGGCCCGGCCCGGTCGCCCCGGATCCGGGTACGCCCACCGGCGCGGCGGCGAAGCGGTGCTGGAACAGCCCGGCGCTGCGCCGGGTGGCCGGGTGGTCACCGGCCAACGCCACCAACGCCTGGCGCAGATCTCCCGGCGGCAGGCCACCCCGCTCGGCCCGCAGCCGACCACTGGAGCCACCGTCGTCACCCACCGTGACCACAGCGGTGATGTCGAGGTCGAGTTCGGGGGCACAGTGGCGCAGCGCACGCAACGAGGCGGACAGTCCGTGCCCGCCGCCGAACGCCACCACCCGCCGGGTCGTCATTCCCGCCCCAGGTCGCGGTGCTGGGCGTTCGCCGCCAACCCCGAGTGACGCAGTCGGCTGGCCAACTCCTCGGCGATGGCCACGCTGCGGTGCTTGCCGCCGGTGCAGCCCACGGCGACGGTGAGGTACCGCTTGCCCTCCCGCTCGAAGCCGGTCGTGGTGGCGTTGACCAGGTCGGCGTACGAGGCGACGAAGGCGTCCGCGCCCTCCTGGCCCAGCACGTACGCGCTGACCGCCTCCTCCCGCCCGGTGTGCTCACGCAGCTCCGGCACCCAGTACGGATTGGGCAGGAAGCGGGCGTCCAACACGAAGTCGGCGTCCGGCGGCAGGCCGTACTTGAAGCCGAACGACAACACGGTGACCCGCAGCCGACGGGCGTCCTCGCCGCCGAACAGCTCCTCGATGCGGCGCCGGAGCTGGTTGACGTTCAGGTGGCTGGTGTCGATGATCACGTCGGCTTGGTCACGGGCCTCCTCCAGCAGGCCGCGCTCGACGGCGATACCGTCGGCCAGCCGCCCGTCACCCTGCAACGGATGCGAACGGCGGACGCTCTCGAACCGCCGGATCAGCACCTCGTCGTCGGCGTCGACGAAGACCACCCGGGGCGAGAATCCGCGCTCCTTGAGCTCCCGGATCGCCCCGGCCAGGTCGGTGGAGAAGGCCCGCGACCGCACGTCCAGCACCATCGCGGTACGCCGTGCCGCGCCGCCCGCCTTGAACGCCAGCTCCGCCATGTCCAACATCAGGGCCTGCGGCAGGTTGTCCACGACGTAGTAGCCGACGTTCTCCAACGCCCGGGCCACAGTGCTGCGGCCACCCCCGGAGAGGCCGGTCACCACCACCAGGGTGGTCTCCGACTCGGCCGCCACCTGTCCGTCACCGGCATCCGGGCCGTCCATCCGGTCCCCGGCTGTGCGCGCCTCGCTCACCCGTACCCCCAAGCCGTGGCGCCGCGGCCGCCGTCGGCCGCGATTGGTCAATCAGCGACTCTATCCCGCCACCCGGTCACCGCCGGGCACCCGTGGCCGGACGGCGCACACCGAGCGTCCGGCGGTCGCGCTCCCGACAGAGCGCGCACTTGATGACGATCAGTAACCGTCTATACGCTCTTTGCGATAACCGCAGGTCAAGGCCGATATCTGGGAGGGTGCGATGCACGACCTGGCGGACAAGAACACGTACGTGGGCTTCCTGTTCATGCGGATCAACCCCGAGTACTTCGCCCTCGGACGGGAGGGCATCCACGAGATCTCCGCCGAGCACGCCCGTGATCTGGGCCGCTTCGCCAAGCAGCTCACTCACGTCGTCTGCACCGGGGTCAACGGCACGTACGACCAGGTCACCATGGTCGAGGCCGACACCCTGGAGGAGATCAACGCGGCGGCCACCGCCTTCCGCATGGGCAACAAGGCCCGCTACATCGAGATCGTCGACATCGTGGTCGGGATGAAGGCCCCGCCACGCGGCCTGGCCAACCGGTCCAGCCAGCCCGGCTGACGCCTCACCCGTCCGGCCCACCCGACCCGGGTGCGCCGGGCGGGTGCTGTCGGGGTCGGCTCGTAGACTCCCCGGATGGCTTCTCCCACCGACCTGCGTAGCGCATCCGACGCCCTCGACGCGCTGCGCCGGGTGTTCGGCTACGACGCGTTCCGTGGTTTCCAGCAGGACGTGATCGATCACGTGGTCGATGGCGGCGACGCGCTGGTGTTGATGCCCACCGGTGGCGGCAAGTCCCTGTGCTACCAGATCCCGGCCCTGGTCCGCGACGGGGTCGCCGTCGTCGTGTCCCCGCTGATCGCGCTCATGCAGGACCAGGTGGACGCCCTCACCGCGGTCGGCGTACGCGCCGGGTTCCTCAACTCGACCCAGACCCTGGACGCCCGGCGGCGGGTGGAGGCGGCCTTCGTCGCCGGCGAACTGGACCTGCTCTACCTCGCCCCGGAGGCGCTCGGCGTCCGTTCCACCCTCGCCCTGCTCGACCGGGGCCGCATCTCCCTGTTCGCGATCGACGAGGCGCACTGCGTGTCCCAGTGGGGGCACGACTTCCGCCCCGACTACCTCGCGCTCTCGATGCTGCACGAACGCTGGCCGCAGGTGCCCCGCATCGCCCTGACCGCCACCGCCACCAGCGCCACCCGCACCGAGATCGCGACCCGGCTCAACCTCGACGACGCCCGGCACTTCGTGGCCAGCTTCGACCGGCCCAACATCCAGTACCGGATCGTGCCCAAACGCGAGCCCCGCAAGCAGTTGCTGACCCTGCTGCGCGACGAGCACCCCGGCGACGCCGGCATCGTCTACTGCCTGTCCCGTGCCTCGGTCGACAAGACGGCGGAGTTCCTCACCGCCAACGGGGTCGCCGCGCTGCCGTACCACGCAGGGCTGGACGCGGGCACCCGCGCCCGCAACCAGCAGCGCTTCCTGCGGGAAGACGGCCTGGTCATGGTGGCCACCATCGCCTTCGGCATGGGCATCGACAAGCCCGACGTGCGGTTCGTCGCCCACCTCGACCTGCCCAAGTCCGTCGAGGGCTACTACCAGGAGACCGGCCGCGCCGGGCGTGACGGCCTGCCGTCCACCGCGTGGCTGGCGTACGGGCTCCAGGACGTGGTCCAGCAACGCAAAATGATCGAGACGTCCGACGGGGACCTCGCCCACCGCCGCAACCTGGCCACACACCTGGACGCGATGCTCGCGCTCTGCGAAACCGTCCGCTGCCGCCGGGTCCAACTGCTCGAATACTTCGGCGAGACGACGACGACCGCGTGCGGCAACTGCGACACCTGCCTCACCCCACCGGAGTCCTGGGACGGCACCGTCGCCGCGCAGAAGCTGCTCTCCGCCGTCTTCCGCCTCGACCGCGAACGCAACCAGCGCTTCGGCGCCGGGCACTGCATCGACATCCTGCTCGGCAAGCAGACCGACAAGATCAGCCAGTACGGTCACGACTCGCTGACCGTCTTCGGCATCGGCTCCGAGCTCAGCGAGGCCGAGTGGCGGGGCGTGGTCCGGCAACTGCTCGCCGAAGGGCTCCTCGCCGTCGAGGGCGACTACGGCACGCTGGCGCTGACCGAGGCGAGCGCCGACGTCCTCGCTCGCCGCCGTACGGTCACCATGCGCCGCGAGCCGGAGAAGCCGGCATCGAGCCGCTCATCGAAGCCGCGCGGCGCGTCCACCGTCGTGGCCGAGCTGACCCCGGCCGCCGCGTCGCTGTTCGAGCGGCTGCGAGCCTGGCGCGCGACCACCGCCAAGGAACAGGGCGTCCCGGCGTACGTCATCTTCCACGACGCGACGCTGCGACAGATAGCCAGCGACGCACCCGGCACGCTCGGTGATTTGTCCAAGGTCAGCGGGGTCGGCGACAACAAACTCGCCAAGTACGGCGAGCAGATCCTGGCCGTCCTCGCCACCGACTGACCTCATGCCGAAGGGCCGGGCCCCGTGATGGGGTCCGGCCCTTCGGTGTGTGCTGGGCGTGCTGGTGGTGCTTGTCGGGGGTCAGCTGGTGGCGTAGCCGCGGGTGGCGATCCAGTCGGCGAGGTGCTCGACGCTGATCTGGTAGGCGGCCTGGTTGGCGTCGGCGGAGTCGGCG
>NZ_JBEYSY010000031.1:0-29284 GCF_040704315.1 Micromonospora sp. NPDC047644 | reverse complement strand
TCCCCCCTCCCCCCCCCCCCCGGCTCCCCCCCCCCCCCCCCCTCGGGGGCGGTTGCCGCGGTTGTCGCCCCCCCCCCCGGGGCCGGGGGGCGGGGGGCCCCCCCCCCCCCGCCGGGCGCCCACCCCCAACGGCATGGCCGACACCGTGTTGACCCCACTGCTGAGCGTGGCCGCCGCGGTGCCGCTGGACGAGGCGCTACAGGCGTGCCTGATGCGCGCGTACGTGGCCACCGGTCACCGGGCGGAGGGGGTGCGGGTCTTCGAGCGGACCCGTCAACGTCTCGCCGAGGAGTTGGGGGTCGACCCGGGGCCGGAGCTGCGCGAGGCGTACCGGGAGCTGCTTGCCAGCGGCTGGACCCTGCAGGAGGAACTGCGCCCGCCCGAGGCTCTCCGGCCCGCGCAGCTGCCGCCGCAGGTCGCGGGCTTCGTGCGCCGAAACGACGTGGCCGCCGTGCTCGACGAGCAACTGTCCGACGCGTTCGGCGACGCGGCCGTCGTGATCACCGTGCTCGGCGGCATGGGTGGCATCGGAAAGACCGCGCTCGCCGTGCACTGGGCCCACCAGATCGCCAGCGACTTCCCCGACGGCCAGTTGTTTCTGAACCTGCGGGGTCTCGATCCGGACGGGCGCGTCATGTCACCGGAGGAGGCGCTCGCCACGTTGCTGGCGTCCCTGGGCGAGCCCGCGGTCTCGTCACCGCAGGAGACCGTCGACGCGCAGGCAGCCCGTTACCGCAGCCGCCTCTTCGGTCGTCGACTCCTGATCCTCCTGGACAACGCGCGCGACTCCGCCCAGGTCCGCCCGCTGCTGCCGGCCACCCGGGGCTGCCTGGTCATCGTGACGAGCCGCAACCGGATGACCAGCCTGGTGACCCGGGAGGGCGCACGGTACCTGCACGTTGATCGGCTGACCGGGGCCGAGTCCCGCCAGCTTCTGATCAACCGACTCGGGGCCCGTCGCGCCACAGCGAACCCGGAGGCCCTGGACAGGGTCATCACGCTCTGCGCCGGGCTGCCGCTCGCACTGGCGATCGTCGCGGCCCGCGTGGCCCTCAATCCGGCCCTGCCGTTGAGCGCGGCCGTCGACGACGTCTCCGCGCCGTCCGCCAGACTCGACGCGTTGTCCAGCGTGGACTCCTCCGACGATGTCCGATCGGTGTTCTCGTGGTCGTACCGGGCCCTCGATCCCGCCACGGCGCAGGCGTTCCGTGCCCTCGCCGTCCACCCGGGGCCGGGGATCCCGCTGGAGTCGGCGGCCAGCGTCGCCGGAGTCGGTCGCGCACAGGCGCGCGCACTGCTCATGGACCTGGTGACCGCGAATCTGCTCGACGAGTCCCAGGCCGGGCGGTACGTGCTGCACGACCTGTTGCGGGCCTACGCGGGCGAACTCCTCGACGAGGACCAGGAACGACCGGAGTGCGAGCGGCGGCTCATCACGCATTACCTGCACTCGGCCCGCGCCGCGTACGCGAGACACCACCGACAGCCGATCGGCGACGTCGGCGAGCCGCCGTCAGAGGTGACACCTGAGTCGTTCGACAGCGTGCCACAGGCTGCCACCTGGTACGCGCGGGAACGCGCCGCGCTGTGGGCGACCATCGACCTGGCCCTCGCGCACGGCCTGGGGCGTGACGCGGCGGCCATGGTCCTCGCCGCCTCGGCCCCGGGCAGCAACTCCATACCCCCGGGCCGGACATCGACCGTACTCGCGATCCTCGATCTGGTCAGCGTGCTCGGTGAGCCGCTGGTGGAGGCCGAACTTCTGCGTACCGTCGGTGAGGTTCTCGCCCCGCTGCCGCAGGCCGACGACCACCTGCGTCGAGCCCTGTCCATCTTCGAGAGCGCCGGGGAGTTGGCCGGACAGGCCGAGGTCCTGCGTAACCTCGCCGTGCTGTCGTTGTCGCGTGGCGACCACGACGCCGCCACCGCGTACGGCGACCGCTCGGTGGCTCTTGCCCGGCGGACGGGGCACCAGGAACTGCTGGCCGTCTCGCTGCTGACACTCACGAGGGCGCTCCTGGGGTCCGACCGGTTCGAGACCGGCACCCGGCTCGCCGACGAAGGACTGGCCATAGCCGTGGCGCAGCACCTCGATCATCTGAAGATCTACTACGCACAGCTCGTCGCCGAGTCGTCCTGGAAACTCGGCCGCCTCGACCAGGCGGTGAAGGTGTCGGAGTGGGGGCTGACGGAAGGCGTCTGTGAGTCCGACGGTCCCCGGTGTGCCGTCGCGGCGATCCTCGCGCGGGCCGCGTTCGATCTGGGTGACCTGGTGCGTGCGGAACGGGGGTGCCAGCAGTTCGAGAACCTGATCGCGGACAACGGCTTCCGGGAACTGATCGAGTTCGCCGGCATGGAGCAGGCCGAGACATACCGGACAATGGTCGCGTATGTCCGGGCCCGCCTGAGCTTGATGAGGGGCGCGTCCTGAGCGCGTAGGGCGAGCACTCAGTCTGCACTCGTCGTGCACCACGGCGCGATCGGATGGTCGTCGAGACCCCGAACCCCGCCCGAGGAGCACCATGCGCCGTGTCGTAGCCGAGCCTGCCCGAGTCCTTTCCGATGCGGCACTGACCCCGCGGCAGGAACAGATCGCCCTCCTGGTGGCGGCCGGCTCCACGAACGTCGAGGTCGCGACGGACCTGGTCATCAGCACCCACACCGTCAAACATCACCTCCGCGGAGTGTTCCACCGGCTCGGCGTCGCATCCCGCCGCGAACTGCGCAGCAGGCTGGCCGGCCACGACACGACCAACCACCTCTCCCAGAGCCGCTGCCTGACCAGCCAGGAGCGGGACATCGCCCGGAGGGTCTCGAACGGCGCCTCCAACCGCGAGGTGGCGGCCCAGATGTTCATCAGCCCGAGCACTGTGGACTATCACCTGCGCAAGATCTTCCGCAAGCTCGGCATCACCTCGCGCCGCGAGCTGGCGGGACGGGACGCACCTGCCGTGCCCCGATCGGACGGCGCACCGCCGGCCGTCAGGCCGTTGCGGTGTCAGGCGTAACGAGGTGTTCGTCTGACCGACGACTCGGCTTGACGTCTCCGTCAGAACTATCTACATCAATATGATGATGACGGAACAGCACCCACACCACTGCCATCACGACCACGGATCCGACGACGACGCGCCGTACGGCCAGGTTGAGCTTCCCGCGGGCTTCGGCCGACGGGCGCTTCTGGCCGGCGCTGGCGGCACGCTGATGCTGGCCGCGCTGCCGACCGCCGCCAGGGCGGCCACCACGACGATGGCCGGCGCCCCGACCGCGGCGGACGGCGCCAGCCGGTCGTCCCGGATCACCCAGGGCACGACGTTGGTCCACGCGGACATGCACAACCACACGGTCATGTCCGACGGTGACGGCAGCGCCCAAGCCGCGTTCGCGTCGATGCGCGAGGCCGGTCTGGACGTCGCGGCCCTGACCGATCACGCCACTCTCTTCGCCATCGACGGGCTCAGCTCGTCCGAGTGGCGGACCACCGGCGACCTGGCCAACGCCGCCAACGACCCGGGTCAGTTCACCGCCGTCCGCGGGTTCGAGTGGTCGCACCCGTTGCAGGGGCACATCAACGTCTAGAACACCTCCGACTTCGCCGACCTGTTGCGGGCCAGCAGCCCCGGTAGCCTGTACGACTGGCTCGCCGGCCGGCCCGGGGGCCTGGCGAGCTTCAACCACCCCGGCCGGGAGGCGGGCCGGTTCAACAACTTCTCCTTCAACGCCTCGGCCCGGAATCAACTCGTGGGGCTGGAGATGTTCAACCGGACCGACGACTTTCTCTTCGAGGGCTGGTCGTCGGGCGCGACGTCACCGCTGGTGGCCTGCCTGAACGCCGGTTGGCGGCCGGCTCTGACCGGCGTCACCGACGAGCACGGCACCAGTTGGGGCTTCCACGAGGGTAAGGGCCGCAGCGGACTGTGGGTCGCCGAGAACACCCGGGCCGCGGTGTTCGAGGCGATGGCCGCCCGCCGCTCCTTCGCCACGCGCGTCTCGGGCCTACGGGTGGACGCCACCGCCAACGGCGTACGCATGGGTGGGGTGCTGAACGTGACCTCTGGCGACGTACGGTTCCTGCTGGATCTGGACCGCGGCCCGGCCTGGGACGGTAAGCCCCTGCGGATCCAGGTCCTCCGCCCCGGCACCTCGGTGCCGACCGTCGTCGACGTCATCGACACCGTCAACGGTCAGGTCACCGACTTCACAGTGCCCCTCAACGTCACCGACGGCGACTGGGTGGTGCTCCGGATCTCCGACCCGTCGGCGCCCAACGCCACCCCCGGCCCGGTCGGCCACCCGTGTAACGACTTCGCGGTGGCCTACACCAGCCCCTGGTGGCTCCAGCCCTGACCGGCATCTCGATCGGGATGCCGGGCAGCGTGACGGGGAGGTGGCTCTCGCCTCGGTCTGTCTACGATCGGCGACAGCACGGTCGGTATTCTGCACCCGTCATCCGACAACCTCCCCTGCGCGTGTTCGTGCTCGGTGACCTGAGCGCCCAGGGATGCGGCCCCTGAGAGGACCCGGCGATGAGCCTGTCGTTCCCGTTGCACCAGAATCCGAGCCCGGCGAGCGCGCAGCGGCGAGCCGAGATCATGGCCAATCCGGGGTTCGGCACGTACTTCACCGACCACATGGCACGGGCGGTGTGGAGGCCCGACGGCGGCTGGCAGGACTCCGAGATCATCCCCTTCGGTCCGATCCTCATGCACCCGGCGGCGGCCGTACTGCACTACGCCCAGGAGGTCTTCGAGGGGATGAAGGCTTACCGGCACCGTGACGGCTCGATCTGGTCGTTCCGGCCGCATGCCAACGCGGAGCGCTTCGCGCGGTCCGCCCGGCGACTGGCACTGCCCGAGCTGCCGGTGTCGGACTTCATGGCCTCGGTCGAGGGGCTGGTCCGCGCGGATCAGGCGTGGGTGCCGGACGAGGACGAATACAGCGTCTACCTGCGGCCCTTCATGTTCGGCTCCGAGCCGTTCCTGGGGGTTCGGCCGGCGAAGGAGATCACCTACATGGTGATCGCCTGCCCGGTCGGCGCCTACTTCTCCGGCGGCGTCAAGCCGGTCTCCATCTGGCTCTCCACCGAGTACACCCGGGCGGCGCGGGGCGGCACGGGCGAGGCGAAGTGCGGCGGCAACTACGCCTCCAGCCTGGCGCCGATGGTCGAGGCCGCCGAGCACGGCTGTGAGCAGGTCTGTTTCCTCGACGCCGCCGAGGGCCGCTACGTGGAGGAGCTCGGCGGCATGAACCTCTACTTCATCACCGCCGACGGACGGATCGTCACCCCGGCACTCGGCACCATCCTCGAGGGCGTCACCCGGGCGTCGATCCTCATCCTCGCCAAGGATCTGGGCCTGGAGGTCGAGGAGCGCCCGGTGGAGATCCGGGAGTGGCAGGAGGGTGTGGCCTCCGGCGCGATCACCGAGGTCTTCGCGTGTGGCACCGGCGCCGTGGTCACGCCGGTCGGGCGCCTGGTCTGGGAGGGCGGCGAGGTGACGGCCCCGAACGCCGGCGTGGGGGACTCGGTGACCATGCGGCTGCGCGGCCACCTGCTCGACATCCAGTACGGTCGGGCCGCCGACCCGTACGGGTGGATGACCCGCCTCGTCTGACGGGAAACGTCCGTAAGCATCCCGACGGCCGCTCGGGCCAGCCGCTGCTGCCCGCTGTGGCTCCACCGGCGGGCGTACGCGTCACGGCGTGCGGTAATGGCCGGTGAGCCGGCCGAGCTTCATGGCCAGGTGCAGGCACAGCCGTTCGTTGCCGTCCTTGAGGTCGGTCCCGGCGAGCTGTTCCACCCGTTGCAGCCGGTAGTAGAGGGTCGTCCGGTGCAGGCGGAGCTTCTCGGCGGTGGCGTGCGCGTTGCCCGCCAGGTCCAGGTATGCCTCCAGGGTCTCCAGCAGCGCCTGGTGGGCATCGTCGCGCAGCAGCCGCTCCAGCCCGGGGTGGACGCCCGCGACGGTGAGGTGCTGACTGTCCAGTTGGGACAGCACCCGGTAGATGCCGAGGCCGGCCCAGGAGACCACGCCGCCCAGCGCGGGCAGTTGCGTGCCGACCCGGGCGGCCTGCGCGGCCTCCTGGTAGGACGCCAGAGCGTCGGACAGCCCGCCACGGGGCTGGCCGATTCCGGTCACCGTCCGTTCCACCGAGGCCAGGCCGCGGGTCGCGGTGCCCAGCGCGTCGTCGAGGTGCGCGGCGGAGGCTTCCGGCGAGGGTCGGCCGGCGACCCGGTCGCCGCAGACCAGCAGCACCCCGTGGTCGTGCCAGACCAGGTGCAACGTCTCCCGCACGCCGATCCAGCGGCGGGTGTTGACCAGGGCCTGTTCCAGGGCGATCCGGGCCACCTCGTCGGGCTGCCGCCCGGCCGCCGGCACGAGCTGGGCGACGAGCGCGACCGTCGACCCGTCGGCGACCACCACGCCCTCCTCCAGCAGAGCCCGCGCCGCGTGCTCGCGCGCCTGCCGGCTCTCCACCAGCAGGGTGCGGGTGGCCTCGGTCTCCCGCTGGGAGGCGAGCTCACCGAGCAGGTTCTCCCGGTACAGGGCCAGCGACAGGTCGGCGAAGGGGCCGGTCGCGGTGGCGATGTCGGCATCGGTCATCGAACCGTCCGCGTCGATGAACCAGACGAACCCGAGCAGCAGGTCGTCGTGCCGGATCGGCACACACACCCTGGCCAGCAGGTCCAGCTCGGCGCAGGCGGGGGTACGGATCGGCGCGTGGGCCGTGAGCACGCCCATGCCCCGGAACCAGGCGATCACCTCCGGCGTCGTCTGCCGGCGCAGGATCGACGTGCGCCGGACGTCGTCCATCGGACCGTCGTGCTCGCTGTAGGCGACCACCCGCTGCCGGCGATCCTCGATGAGAGCGGGTCGCCCCACCCGGGCGGCGACGGCGTCGACGATTCGCTGGAGCTCACCGTGCATAAGACTCCCCTGGTTGCGCTGCGTGACAGGGATCGCGCGACCGCCAGTCCTTACCCTCCGGTGCCGATGGGTCCTCGCGCAAGGTCCACTGTCGAAGTCACGACAAAAAGACGGGCGATGACGCGGCTGTTCCGGCATCTGTCCGAAGACCGCGGCGGCGGACGTTCCTAGGGTTCCGGTACGGATCACGTCGGCGCGCCACACCTGGCGGCGCCGGCGGAGAGGGGGCTTGCGAGTGGAAACTGGTAGGCCCTGGCGGGGCGTGTTGGTCTCCATCACCACGCCGTTCCGCGCCGACCTGTCGGTCGATGTCGACAAGCTCCAGGAACACGTGCGCTGGCTCGCCGCCGAGGGGTGCCACGGGGTCGTGCCGTGCGCGTCGGTGGGGGAGTACCGGGCGCTCACCGACGACGAGCGGGCCGCCGTGGTTCAGGCGACGGTGCAGGCCGCGCCGCCCGGCTGCGCGGTGGTGCCCGGCGTCGGTGGCTACGGCAGCAGGCAGGCCCGCCGCTGGACGCAGCAGGCCGCCGAGGCCGGTGCCCACGGCGTGCTGGCGCGGCCACCCGAGGGGCCCGCCGCCCGCGCCGCCGACGTGGTCGCCCACTATCGGGAGGTGGCCGCGGTCGGCCTGCCGGTGGTCGCGCACAACGATCCGTACGACACCCGGTTGGACCTCACGCCGGACCTGCTGGCGACCGTCGCCGAGATCGACGGGATCGTCGCGGTCAAGGAGGTCACCGGCGACGTCCGCAGGTTGCATCGCCTGCGGGACCTCTGCCCCCACGTCGACGTGCTGGTCGGCGCCGACGACGTGGTGCTCGAACTGATGCTGTGCGGCGCCACCGGATGGGTCGCCACCCTGCCCAACGCGCTGCCCCGCCAGGCCGTGCGCCTGTACGAGCTGTGCGTCGCCCGCGACCTGGGCCGGGCGCTGCCGCTCTACGCCGAACTGCACCCGATCCTCGGTTGGTCCTCCCGGCCCGAGTCGGTGCAGGCCGTCAAGCTCGCCATGGAGTGCGCCGGACGCTTCGGAGGGCGGTGCCGACCACCGCGCGGCCCCCTGTCCGAGGCCGCCGTCGACCGGGTACGCCGCGACGTGCGGCGGGCCCTGGCGGCGAGCACCGAACCGGTTCCCGGAGCCTCCCCTGGCGCAGCCGTCGGAGCGTCGGTCCTTCAGGTGTCGGAAGTGGCCGGCTCACCTGCCGACATCTGCACGGTGACCGGCACCGACCCGCCCTCCTAGATTCGCTGCGCGGCTTGCTGACAGGCGCTCCGCGAAAGCCCCCACCGGGGCGCCGGCACCGCGTTTCCTCCGACGAGAGGTGATTTCGTGCACCGTACCCCCAACCGAGCCCGGCTGAGGCGGGCCGTGCTGGCCGCCGCCGTGGCGACCACGCTCGTGGCGACCGGGGCGGCGCAGGCCGCCGCGGCCCCGGCCAACCCGGCCGGCGGCACCGCGCCGTTCCAGGTCCTCGATCCGCAGGCCTGGCAGAACCCGGACACGATGACCTGGAACGACTACAAGGCCGTGCCCGGCAAGAACTGGGCCGACCCGAGCGTGTCCGGCTCGGTCCGCAACTTCAAGATCGCTTTGGTGGCGCTCGACTATCCGGACGAGACGTTCGCGGTCTCCCAGCGGGCCCGATCGACGGTCTTCGGCAACCCCCAGTCCGTCGCGACCAACATTCCCCGGGCGGACGTGCCGACGTTCTACCACGACTTCCTGAACACCCCGAACACCCTCAACAAGGGTCACACCCTGCACGAGTACTGGATGCAGGACTCCAACGGCCGCTACGGCGTCGACCTCACCGGGTTCGGGCCGTACCAGATGCCGGCCAAGTCCTACCAGTACGGTCTGGACAACGGGTTCAACCCGGGCGCCTGCCCGAGCGGGGACGTCTGCGGCAAGAACATCCGCACCGACGGCCTGGGCGCCTGGCGGGCGGCTGTCGGCGAGGAGGTCGCCAACCAGTACGAGTTGGTGTTCATCCTCAGCGCCGGCCAGGACGAGTCGTCGACCTGGCAGGAGTTCGGTCAGATGATCTTCCAGAACAAGGAGGACGTGCCGGACGCCTGGGGCCCGCCGGACCCGAACCTGCCGAACTGGGCGAAGACCCGCTACGTGGACTGGACCTCGTGGAAGGCGGCGGCGACACTGTGGCCGAACGCCGGCGGCGGCTCCTCGACGCAGGGGGAGAGCTCCGGCATGGGCGTCTACGCCCACGAGCTGACCCATCTGCTGGGCATCGGCGACAACTACAACAACCCGTACGGCGAGCCGCTGCGCAGGGCGTACACCGGGATCTGGAGCATGATGTCGCGCGGGTCCTTCAACGGCCCGGGCGGTCCGCACACCCGCTGGCAGATCCCTCCGACCAACGGCGGTTCGATGGGCTCACTGCACACCGTGCGGGACAAGCTCAAGATCGGCCTGCTCGGTGAGGAGCACGTGCTGCGGTTGTCGCGGGAGTCGTTGGCCTCCTCGGGTCTGGTGGTCGCACAGGTCACGGCTCGGGCGGTCGACGCCGGCCCGAAGGGTCTGAGCGGCGTGAACATCGCGCTGAACAAGGACCTGTCGCCGACGTGCGGTGTCACCACCGACCCGTTGTGCGACGGTGGCAACTTCAACAACTACACCGTCGAGGTCGTCGACCGGATGGGCGCGGACTCGTTCACCCCGGACAGCGGTGTGCTGCTCAGCAAGACGAAGAACGCCGACAGCGCGCCGTTCCAGTGGGTGGTGGACGCCAACCCGCAGGACATCGACATGATCGACTTCTACCGGCCCGACGGCACCCCGCAGAAGATCACCATGGGGGACTACCGGCAGCTCTCCGACGCGCTGTTCCACGCCGGCGCGGACACCGGCAGCCAGTACGAGTACGTCGACGAGGCCAACCGGCTGCACTTCTACATCATCGACCTCAAGCGGGACTCGGCCGGCTCGCTGTCCTACACCGTGGCGGTGCGTTCGCTCGACGGCACCGGCGGGCCGAGCAGCCACGGAGTGACGCTGGGCAAGGGCGAGGCGACCGGCGGCGGCAAGCCGACCAACCGCGGCCTGACCTGCTCGTTCGAGCTGACCAACACCGGCTCGTACTCGGCCGGCGGGCAGCAGCACCCGGAGAACGTCAGCGCGTACCTGAAGTCGGACGTCTACCGACTGTCGGCGGAGGTCGCCGGCAAGGGCTGGCGGACCTGGCTGCCCAACCAACTCGCCACCGCGCAGTTCGGTAAGGCCACCACCGTCAAGGTGTCGGTGGGTGCCACCGCCGCCGCCGCGAACACCGGCTTCGTGAAGCTCACCGCGACCTCGGAGAGCGACCCGACGAAGACGGAGACCAAGCAGTGCCGGGTCGAGAAGTCCTGACCGACGCCCACGGATGACCCCGCTCCTGCCGGGTCCGCGACGGCCTGCCGCCGCGGACCCGGCAGGCGGACGGAAGGAGGATGACGTGCGGCGAAGCACCATGGCTCTGCTGCCCCTGCTGCTGGTCGGCGCGACCGGCTGCGGTGCCGTCGGCGCTGCCGAGGAGGCGGTCTCCCCGACGACCGTCCGGGTCCTTGTTCGCGACATCAACATCCGGGCCGCGGGCGTGGACTGCGCCGGTACCGGTCCCTACCAGCACTTCCACAACCGGGCATCGTTCCGGGTGCTCGCCCCCGACGGAGCGGCGCTGGCCAGCGGGCGGCTGCCGGCGGGCACCGCCGTGGCCGCCTTCGCCGAGGACCTGGGGGTCGAGCGCCTACCCACCTACTGCGAGTTCGCCGTCGGTGTGCGCGTGCCGCAGCGGGACTCCTACCGGCTGGAGGTGGACGGCCAGCCGGCGCTCGACCTGACGCCGGACACCAGCGAGGGCCCGGCGCTGGTGGCGGTGGTCCCCTCATGAGGCGGGCACTCCTGCCGCTGGTGCTCGCGGCGGCGTTGCTGGGCGGATGCAGCACGCCCGAGCCCGAGCCCGCACCGACGCCCGTCGGCGGCGCGGCGGCGCTGCCCGGGCCGGTCCCCGCCGACCTGGCGCTGCGCCCGGTGCCCGGCACCGCCCCGGCCGCCCCGGCATTCACCGGCGCGCTGACCGACGGCACACCGTTCGCCGCCGCCGAGCTGTGGGCGCAGCGCCCCGTCGTGCTCACCTTCTTCAGCTCCTGGTGCACCACCTGTGCCAGCAACCAGGCCGCCCTCAGTGAGCTGGCCCGAAGCTACCGGGACCGGGTGGTCTTCGTCGGCGTGGCCGGCGCGGACCAGGCCGACGAGGTCCAGGACTACCTCCGCGCCCACCGGGTGGAGTATCCGATCGTCGTGGACGACCAGCAGACGATCTGGCGTTCGTACGCCGTGCGGGAGCCACCTGCCGTCGTGCTGGTGGCCAAGGGCGGCGCCCTGCTCCGCGGCTGGCCGGGCGGTCTGGACGCCCCCACCCTCGACCGACGGCTGCGGGAGCTGGTGCTGGCCGACCAGCCGTAGTCCCGTCCCCCAGCACCTCGGTGCGGCGCCGACCCGGCACCGGTCGGCGCCGCACCGAGGCACGTGCGTACCCCGAGCGCCGATGCCCGGCGACGACGGCCGCGCCCCGTCGAACCACATCCGGTGAAGTTCCTACACGTGCAGGTGGTGGCACGAGGTCGTCGGCTCGTAGCGTACGCAGCCTCGGACACATCAAGGAGATTGCATGCCTACAGTGGGAACGCGCTGGCGCACCGGCGTGGCCGTACTGTCCGCGACCGTGCTCGCCGCCGCCCTCGGCGCGGCGCCGCAGGCGCAGGCGGCGGACGGCCCGCCGTCGGTCGTCGTCCAGGGCGGTGTCACCCAGCCGGTGTTCGGCTACGCCGACGCCATTCGGGAACGCCTGTTCATCGACTCCACCTTCGACAGCGACAACGACGGTCTGCGCGACATCATCGCGTTCGACCTGATGCGGCCGGCGGCCACCGCGCAGGGGCTCAAGGCCCCCGTGGTGATGGACGCCAGCCCGTACTACTCGACGGTCTGCCGAGGCAACGAGTCCGAGTGCAAGGCGGACCTCGACGGCGACGGGCTGCTCGACAAGTGGCCGCTGTTCTACGACAACTACTTCGTGCCGCGCGGCTACGCGGTCATCCTGCTGGACATGGTCGGCACCAACAACTCCACCGGCTGCCCGACCACCAACGCCAACCAGGACAACCTCAGCGCCAAGCAGGCCATCAACTGGCTCAACGGTCGGGCCACCGCCCGTAACGCCGCCGGTGAGGTCGTGAAGGCCGACTGGCACAACGGCAGGACGGGGATGATCGGCAAGTCGTACGACGGCTCGCTGGCCATGGCCACGGCGGTGACCGGCGTGAAGGGCCTGACCACCGTCGTGCCCATCAGCGGACCGACCGAGTACTACGACTACGTCCGCAGCAACGGCGTGGTCACCCGTGGCAACAGCTACGTGTCGTCGCTGGCCAACACGGTCACCAACCCCGAGCGACGGGAGTACTGCAAGCCGGTGCGCGACGCGATCGGCGCCGCCGACGGCGACGAGCACGGCGACTACACGGCCTTCTGGAACGAGCGCAGCTACGTCAAGAAGGTCCCCAACGTCACCGCCAGTGTGCTGCTCTACCACGGACTCAACGACGACAACGTCCGGCCGGACCACTTCAGCAAGTTCTGGTACGCCCTCGCGGAGAACAACGTGCCGCGCAAGCTGTGGCTGTCGCAGGAGGGCCACGTCGACCCGTTCGACTCGCGCCGCGCGGTGTGGGTGTCGACGCTGCACCGCTGGTTCGACTTCTGGTTGCAGGGTGTCGCCAACGGCATCATGGACGAGCCACGGGTGGACCTGGAGCGCTCCGCCGACGTGTGGGAGACCCACGCCGACTGGCCGATCCCCGGCAAGGCGGACACGGAGGTGTTCCTGCAGCCCGGCACCACCGGCGCGGGCGGTCTCGGGCTGGTGCCCACCGCGAAGCCGGCGACCGGGGCGTTCCAGGACAGTCGCACGCAGAGCCAGAACACCATGATCCTCAACCCGGACGTGGTGCAGCCCAACCGGCTGGCCTTCCTCTCCGCGCCACTGACCGCGCCGCTGCACATCTCCGGCACGCCCACGGTGCAACTGCGGGCCTCCGCCGATCAGACCGACACCAACCTCGGGGCGATCCTGGTCGACTACGGCACCGACGAGCGGGTCGCGCACCGGGCCTCCGGCGAGGGGATCATCACCCTGGACACATCGGACTGCTGGGGCGAGAGCAGCCCGACCGACGACGGCTGCTACAAGCAGACCGCGAAGCGGGTGGCCACCGCCGACTACGAGCTGGTCACCAAGGGCATCCTGGACGCCCAGAACCGGCAGTCGATCCGCGTCGCCGTGCCACTGGTCCCGGGGGAGTCGTACAACTTCAGCTTCCCGCTGCTGCCCGAGGACTACGTCTTCAAGCCCGGCCACCGGATCGGCGTGATCATCGTCGCCAGCTACCCGCAGTACTCCAGCCAGGCGGACACCACCGCCGCGAACCTGCAGGTCTCCCTGAAGAGCAGCAACATCGTCCTGCCTGTGGTCGGCGGAACCGCCGCCGCGCACGCCGCCGGCCTCTGACCGGCTGATCGACGGGCCGCCCGGCGCGGCTCGTCACCGGGGCGGCCCGGCGATCAGTCCTCCCGCGAGGGCGGACGATCGCCGGGCCGT
Organism: Micromonospora sp. NPDC047644; assembly: GCF_040704315.1. Taxonomy (NCBI): domain Bacteria; kingdom Bacillati; phylum Actinomycetota; class Actinomycetes; order Micromonosporales; family Micromonosporaceae; genus Micromonospora; species Micromonospora sp. NPDC047644. The sequence goes on along the minus strand of NZ_JBEYSY010000031.1, from coordinate 15,699 downwards.
ACCGCTGGCCACACCTGGCTGCCGCGCGTTGCGGGTCGACGAACACTGGGTACGCGGCCGCCGGAGGAACCCCGTACGCTGGCGTGGTGATCGACTTCCGCGCGGCAGTTGAAGCACGCGATCCCGATGCCATGACGGCGGCCCTCGCCGACGACGTGGTCTTCCGCAGTCCGGTGGCGTTCAAGCCCTACCCGGGAAAAGCCATCACCGCGGCGATCCTGCGCGGCGTGCTGCGGGTCTTCGAGGACTTCCGCTACACCCGTGAGCTGAGCGGTGACGGGGGTCGTGATCACGCGCTGGTGTTCGAGGCGAGGATCGGCGACGTCGCCGTCGAAGGCTGCGACTTCCTGCACCTCGACGAGGCCGGCCTGATCGACGAGTTCACGGTCATGGTTCGCCCACTGTCCGCCGCGCAGACTCTGGCCGCCGCGATGGCCGCCCAGTTCGAGCAGATCCAGCGGGAGGCGAGCGCCGGTCGCTCGTCGGAAACCTCCGTCTGACCCACACCTCCCAGGTCGATGATCCACCGCGAGCGCCGGTCCACCACCGCGCCGGCGGCAGCGCAAGTGCCACCGCCGGCGCGGAGCGGCGTCACAGCCGGGACGTGAAGGTGGCCAGGAACCTGTGCGGAGTCACCGCGCCGGTGTTGTCGAAGCAGATCACGTCGACGTCGGCGTTGGTGGTGTACGGCCAGGGTTGGGTGAGGTGGCAGTAGTTGCTGCCGGCGCCCTGCGCCACCACCTGGGCGTGCGTCTCCTTGATGCCGATCTGCGGGAAGGTCGCCAGGTAGCGACCGGAGGGCGCCAGCGGCGCCACCGTGTTCGCGCCGACGCCGAGCACCGAGTTGTCGTTGGTCGGCCCGCCGACGGCGGTACCCAGGTAGCCGAAGTACGAGGGTGGGCCGAGAGAGCCGATCACCGGCCGCCGGCGGTGGTACGAGAGGGCGAAGTCGGTGTTGACGAACGCGCCTGCCTGGTCGTAACAGAAGACGTACACCTGCACGCCGGTGCCGACCGCGTTCCAGGAGTAGACCTTGCAGCGGCGGGGACCGGCGTTCGGCTGCACGGCGGTGACCTGCACGTTGCCGGCCAGCAGATCGGCCAGTCCCACCCCGGGCAGCCGCACCAGGTACTGCCCGACGCCCAGCGGCCCGACCGTGTTCACGCCGCCGGTGGAGTTGTACGACTGCGCCACCAGGCCGCTGCTCCACTGCACGTACGCGTGGGAGGTGCCGGCCGGCAGTACGCCCGAGCTGGTCGTCCAGAGCACTGTGAACGGAGTGTCTTCGCGCGTGCCGCCCGGCCGGTGGCACTGCACGTCGACGATCTCGTCGGTGCCGGACTGGAACCAGCGGACCACCTCGCAGTAGTGACCGGTCCGGTTCACCGGGGTCACGTGCGGTACGCCACGTGAGCTGGCACCGATCTGTGGGAAACGGACCTGGAACCGGCCGGGTGCGAGCTTGATGCCGTCGGCCCAGGCGGCGGGGAAGGCGGTCTTCCAGCTGCCCCACTGCCGGCTGGTGTCCAGCACGGTCCAGACCGGGACGGTGGGGTCCTTGACGTACGCGAAGCCCCAGCGGTCGGCGGTGGCCGCCGCGGCCGGCGTGGGCGGCGCGAGTGCGCCGGCGGCCAGGACGGCCGCCAGTGCCGTGGTGACGAACGATCGGAGACGCATCTGTTCCTCCAGTCGACGGGAACATGTCGGAGAGGAGTGTGCGCGCGGTGATTCAATGGTCACAGTCGGCTACATCGCGCTCCGGTGTCGGCTGTGAGACCGACGCGGAGCAGCCGGCGCGCGACCGCCTGCTCAGCGGAGTTGGTCGGCCAGGTCGCGCACCGCGTCAGTGAACGCCTTCTCGGATTCGCACGGCCGGTGTCCTTTGATCGCTGGCGGGAAGATGTCGCCGGACGGAGGTGTGACGGCGTACGGGTCGCGTAGCCGCCGGTCCACGGTTGCCTCCCGGTCGGACGCCGCGGATGCCTTGTCGGGGCCGTGCCGTGCAAAGACGCGACCCCCGATGGGGTCGGTTTCCCGCCACAGATTCACCCACCGCCAGTCCACCCGGTCGGCGATCTCGTGGATCACCTCGTCACTGACGTACGCGGGGAAGAGGCGGGCGTACAACCGTCGAAGGGGCGACCCGTGGGTCAGCAGCCCGACCCGGTCGGTGACCCGCGGCGGCAGTTGAAGCAGTGTCGCGGCGAGCAGGACGGAGCCGTGGCTGTGCCCGGTGAGCACCACCGCGTTGCCGGAGTCGACGAGGTGGGTGATCCGGCAGGTCAGTTCGGGAACGGCACGTTCGGCGTAGCACGGTGGCGCGAACGGGTGCGCGGCTCTGGGCCAGAACGTGCCCAGGTCCCACAGCACGCCGACGTACCGGCGGAACCCGGGGGTGTGATGGGCGAAGATTCCACCGATGACCAGGCCGAGGATGAGGGCGGCGATCAGATAGCTGCCGACACCGATGACGAAGTAGACGAAGCTGACCGGCAACCCGACGTAGCGCTGGACCAGTTCGCCGGGAGGCGTCGGCAGCAGGCCGAGCGCGACCGCTGCCATACCGATCCCGGCGAGGCAGGCGTAGAGCACCGCAAGCGGCAACAGCCGCTCGGTGAACCGGGCCCGGGCCAGGGTTTTGCGCACCTGCCGCAGTCGCGGTGTGGCATCGGCCGGCGCGTCCGGAAAGTCACGAGCAACGCTGGCCGACGCGGCCCGGAACCGTCCCGGTCGTGACGCCACGGACACCACGCCGGCGACGGCCAGCGTCACCAGCACCGCCAGCGAGAAGCCGAGAATCGCCCAGACGCAGGCACGGGGCGGGCTGGTTATCAACGCCTCGGCGGTGGGCGCGCCCCTGTTCAGAAAGTCGGACACGCGATAGACCAGCTCAGCGGAGAACGTGATCGCCAGACTGATCGCGGCTACGGAGCTCGCCAGGGCGCCGAACCCGAGCGTGGGCGCGACATCGGGATCTCGACCCCGGTGCCAGAACAGCACCACCCCCAGGGCGGCCAGCAGCACTGCCTGACCGATGAACAGCCCGACGATGGTCAGGTTGTAGCCGGGCAGCCCGTTCCGCTCCGGCCAGGAGTCCGAGCTGGTCAGGACGAGGATCCAGACCAGCACGGTCAGAGCGAGGGCGATCGTGCGGAGCGCGCCGACCAATCGGTCGAGCCGCAACTCCGTGGGCATGGTCAGAGGTGGGGTGCAGAGCAGAACCGCGCAGGTGATCAGCAGAAGCCCGGCGGCTGCCGTCAGCGCGACGGTGACGATCGACAGACCCTGTGCGGAGCGGGCTCCGAGCAGGCTGAGGTCCAGCACGGCAAACGCCGCCGCGACGTGAATCGAGCGCAGTCGACCGACCAGCGGCTCGTTGTCCCACCGGCCGACGGCGGTGAGCCGGTCCGCCGCACGAGGCTGGTCGGCCGCGCGGAAGACGTCAGCGGGAAGTGCCGGGCGGGCGCTGAGCCCCCACACCAGGCTGATGCCCGCAGCGGGTGCCAGTGCGAGCACCGCCAGGCGTAGTCCGGCAGGACGCCCCCCGAGCCAGGAGAGCCAACTACGGCCGGCCAGGCACTCCGCTGAGGACATGCACTTCCACGCGACCACGTCCAGCGCTACCCCCACGATGCTCAGCACGTACATCAAGGTCAGGGTGAGCGCCAACAACCGGCACAGGGCCTTGATCACCGGGTCGGAGCCGGCTCCGGCGGGACGCATCCAGATGGCGAGGTTGATCAGCATGAAGGGCAACAGGATCACCATCGACAGCGTTCGCAGCGCGTTGCCGGCGGGCAGGTTGTTCCAGCGGTAGGCCTCGAGCGTCACCGCGCCCGCCTCGCCGTCCTCGCGGTTCTCCGGCCGCGGCCGGTAGAAGCCGCCCCGGTGGTCACCCGCCACCTGCTGCACGTGCGGTCGATCCAGCAGGTCATCCGGGCCGGTGGCGGACACCCCGTGCACCCGCAGTTCCACCAAGCCGTCGGCCCCGGCGTGCCCGCCCCCGTCTCGATGATCCATCCGGTAGCGGCCCCCCGGCGTGTACGAGGCTCACACCGACCCGCTCGGGTGATCCGACGGCGCCCGTGTGGCCCAACGGGCGTACCCCGCGAAGGAAGATGCAACCCCGTGCCCGGGGCCGCGAGGTCGACATCCCGGGCAGCGATTTCGCCGGGCATTCTGCGGGTATCGACTCGCTGGCCTGCCCGGCGTGGTACCAATTACCCCGAAGGGCGAAGCCGGCAGGAATGGGCGGCCCATGTCGACAAGGGCAGCAGCGCTGCTTCGAAAACCGGGTCAACCGCAGCGACCAAGCCTTCTGGAACTCTTCTTCGACCTGGTATTCGTCTTCGCTCTCAATCGCGTCTCACAGCAGATCGTCGAGGAGTTGACCGAGCGGCGGATCGTGCTCGTCGACGCCGCCCAGATGCTCCTGTTGCTGCTGGCCTTCATGGTGCTGTGGTTCGTCACGGCATGGGTCACCGACCTCTACGATCCGCAGCGGCCCCAGCTTCAGGTGCTGGTCTACACGGCCATGCTCGGCGCGATGATGATGGCAGTCGCGGTGCCGGAGGCGTTCGCTGACCGCGGTCTGGCCTTCGCTGGTGCGTGCGTCGCGGTCCACATCATCCGCGGTCTGGTAATAGTGCCGATACTGCGCGGCCACGAAGCTCAGCGCCGAGCAGCAGGAGTGTTCTTCTGGTTCACCCTGTCGGCCGTGCCGTGGATCGCCGGCGCGATCATGACGGACACGGTCCGCGGCGTGCTCTGGACGCTCGCGATCGCCATCGACGGCACGGCACTGCTGCTGTTCTATCCCGCGCCCTGGTCCCGCCCCACCCCACGGCAGTGGCCGGTCCTGGCCGAATACCTGTCCGAGCGCTACCAGCAGTTCTTCATCATCGCCCTCGGCGAACTGATTCTGACGACCGGCTCGGCCTACAGCGACACCTCGTTCCGGGGCGGCGGAGCCGCAGCCGCCTTCGCGGTCGCATTCATCACGACCGTGCTGCTGTTTCGCGTCTACATTTTCAGAGCAGGCCAACTGTTACCCGAAGCCATCAGGGCTGCCAAAGAGCCCGCGCACCTGATTCGGGAGGCTTTCCTCGCCCACGTACTCATGGTCGTCGGGATCGTCGTCGTCGCCGTCGGATACGAAATCGTGATCGAACATCCGTTCGGGGAGAACCACGCGGCGTGGATCCTCGTTGTTCTCGGCGGACCGATGCTTTTCCTGATCGGGCGCGCCCTGGTGGAACATGCCGTGTTCAGCCGGGTGTCCCGCTCCCGCATCATCGGCGCTCTGGCGCTCGCCGCCGCCTCGCCGTTCATGATCCCATTACCGCCGCTGGCCGTGGCCGTCACCGCCGTCGCCGTCCTCGCCGGCATCGCCGCCTCCGACGCCGTCCACGCCAGGGGAAAACCGCCCGAGGGACCGCACCCGCGCAATCCCAGACAGTGAGTGGCGACAAGCCGGTCCCGCCTGAGGAGACGGGTCGGACATCGTCCGGCTGTCTGCTCATGACCCCGTGGTTTCCGCTCGCTGTCCACCCCCGGGGCATTCTTCGGGCGGGGCGTAGGCACGAATGGTGCCGTTGTGCCGCGCAACCCCGCCGTCAGCGGTGAGGGGGACGAGGCGTTTACAGACGGGGCACCGTCCCTGTTGGTGCTGCGGGCGCTGAATCACGGTGCCTCCCAGGTACGTCGTGCGCTCATCCGCGGAGCCGTGTCGCCCATCGTCGCCGATCGAGGCTCGCCGGCGCGCTGATCGCGGTAGGCGCCAGCCACCCTCGGGCGGCCTGGCGCGCAGGCGCCGCTAACTTCGCGGCAGCACGCTGATGGCCGCGACGGCGCTGTTGATGACGGTGGCCGTCACGGTGCGGGTCACGGCCGCCGCCGCTGCGTCGGCGCCCCAGTCGCCACGCTCGAGTTCCTTGGCCCGTGTGATGACCGGCGACGTCCACGGGATCTCGCGGTGGAACTGCGGGAGCGTTCCGCTCGCCGACAGCAGCGCCGCGAGCGCGGCGACACGGGCCTGCGGCTGCGCACCGTCCACGAGGACCTGCCGGACGTCGGCGAGCAGGCGGGCCCGGCGTTCGGTTCTGCCCTCCCGTAGGGCCGTCGTCCGGAACAGGCCGAGCACCTTACGGGGCTCCTCGTCGATGTCGCCCCGAGCGATGAGCCGCTCCAACACCGGCTTGCGCAGGCCGGGACCGACCGCGGCCAGGGCTGTCTGCACCCCTCTCGGTTTCTTGGCGAGGTAGTCCCACGCCGGCCGTAGGAGGTCGTCCGAGGGTGGGCGACCTGCAAGGCTGCTGACCCGACCCCGGCCCTCGGCGCTCAGGTGACCGCCGAGGGCGAGGTCCGCGAGAACCGCCCCGCCGAGGACGTAGTAGAGGGTGTTCTCGCCCGCGATGGTGCCGGAGTCGGGTTGGAACAGGAGCAGCAGGAGATCTTCCACGACTGTCGGCGTTGTCGGCCGGGCTTCGGTGGTCATCGGCGGGGCTCCCAGCGGAAGAGTCGGGTGGCCAGGGCTACGGCGACGACTACCCAGCCGAGAGTGGGCGCGAACAGGGCAAGCGAATCGGTGACGGCGATGCCGCCGTTCCAGGCGTTCATGGTCAGTTCGGTGGCCGCGCCGCCGGGCAGCAGCCGCTTGAGCCCGGCGAGATTCTCGGTGCCGGTGATGCCGACCCAACTGGCCACGGCGATCACGCCGAGGGTGACGGGCAGGGTGGTGACCTGAGCGTGTTCGGGTGAGTTCGTCAGCCCGGCCGTGGCCAACGCCAGGGCGATCATCATGGCCAGGGTGGCGATGGTCGCGACCACGAGCAGGGCGATGTTCGCCGGTGCGCCGGCGACCACAGCCAGGGCGGTCAGGATCGCGGTCACCTGGATCATGGCGAGGACGACGACGGGCAGGAGCAGGCCGGCGAGGATGCTGGTGTCGCTTGCCGCGGTGGAGCGTAGGCGTTTGAGGAAGAGGTTCTGGCGTCGGGATGCCAGGGTGGTGACGGCGGTGGTGTAGAGCCCGAAGGCGGTGATCGTGAACAGGATGATCGCGGCGATGTAGCCGAGGCTGCCGAGATCGGCGAAGGTGTCGTGTTGGCGCACGAAGTACGCGCTGACGACGACGGGGATGATGAGGCTGGTGATCAGGACCAGTCGGTTGCGGAAGATCTGGATCAGTTCGCTGGCGGCGATGGGCAACACGGTGGCGCTCCTGTCGAGACGGGGGGTCAGTTGTTGATGGCGCGGAAGACGTCGTCGAGGCGGGTCGGCCCGGCTTCCAGGCCCTGCAGTTCGACGGTGTGGTCCTGCGCCCACCGGAGCAGGAGGTGCAGGTCGTTCTGCAGGTCGAAGGTCTCGACCACGACTTTCCCGTCCACGTCGGCGGCGGCCTGCACCGGCAGCGCCGGGGCCCCCGCGGGAAGGGTGAAGCGGATGACCGCGGGCAGGGTACGGGTCAGTTCGGCCACCGTGCCCTCGCGGTGCAGGGTGCCGTGGTGCATCAGTCCGATGCGGTCGGCGCGTTGTTGTGCTTCTTCCAGATAGTGGGTGGTGAGCACGATGGTGGCGCCGTTTTCGCGGAGCCGGTCGACGATCGTCCACACGGCGTCGCGGGACTGGATGTCCAGGCCGGTGGTTGGTTCGTCGAGGATGATCAGTTCTGGGGTGCCGTAGACAGCGGTGGCGAAGTCGAGTCGGCGCTTCTCGCCGCCGGACAGCTGCGCCACCCTGCGGCGGGATCGGTCGGTGAGGTCGACGAGGTCGAGCACCCGGTCGACGTCGTCGGTGCGTCCGCTGAGCCGTCCGATCAGGCCCACGGACTCCCGGACGGTGAGGTCGGGGGAGAATCCGCTCTCCTGGAGCATGACGCCCATTCGGGGACGTACCGCCTGACGGTCGTCGGGGCTGTTTCCGAAGACACGCACCGTGCCGGAGGTCGACCTGCGGTGACCCTCGATGACTTCCAGGGTCGAGGTCTTCCCGGCTCCGTTGGTGCCCAGCAGCGCGTAGAGCTCTCCCGGTCGTACCTCGAAGGAGAGGTCCTTGACGGCGTGGAAATCGCCGTAGGTGAGATTCAGCCGGTCAACGTCGATGACGGGTGTGGTGGACATGCACCTATGACAGCGCGGGCGCGGCCGACCCGTCAGTGGCACCACGTCATCACCGCAAGTGACGTGGTGTCACTGGTCCTCGCCCCTGGCTGCCGGATACTGACCTGGTGACCGCGAGAGCGCCGCGCTTCACCCAGTCGACGCAGGGAAGGCTGCGCCGGCTCAACCTCGCGACATCACTGCCGCCGGTGGTGTTCGCCGCGGTGATCCTGCTCTACAACGACGCCCGCGCCTGGTGGCACTTCGTCGTCCTGGCGCCCGGTGCCGTGGCGGCCGTGGTGGCCTTCGAACGGTGGACAGCAAACGACCTCGCCCGGTTCGCGCTGCCCTGCGTGGTCGTGGCAGCGGCGGTCTGGCCGCTCGGGGTCCTGGTGACCGGCAGCCCCAACGCCTACTGGGGTGTCTGCGCCGTGGGTTCGCTGTCCCTGCGCGAGGTGCGACGGCACCGGGCTCTGACGATCGCCGGACTGTTCACCTACGTCGCCGTGGTCGGCGTGGCGCGGCTGCTGGTGCAGCGGGACGACATCGTGGGCGTCCTGGTCACCTACGTTGTCATCCCGACCGCTCTCACCGTCCTCGTGACGGTCTTCACCGTCGTGGGCGAGCGGTTCTACGACCTCATCCGGGAGCTCGAACAGACTCGGGAACGCGAGGCGGAGCTGGCGGTGGTCCGGGAGCGGGTGCGGTTCGCCAGCGACCTGCACGACATCCAGGGCCACACCCTGCACGTGGTCAAGCTGAAGATCGCCCTGGCCCAGCGGCTGCTGCTGCGCGACACCGCTCGGGTGGAGAAGGAGCTGCGGGAGACGTACACGCTGGTCAGCGACACCATCGCGCAGACGAAGGAACTCGCCTACGCGCAGCGGCGACTCAACCTCACCGCGGAGATCGAGAACGCGAAGAACCTGTTCGAGGCCGCCGGCATCCGGGTCCGGGTGACCCGGGAGGCCGAGGTCGACGCCCGCGCCAGCGAACTGCTCGGGCAGGTGCTGCGGGAGACCACCACGAACATCCTGCGGCACGCGCAGGCCACCCAGGTGCAGATCACGCTCGCCGCATCGGGCATCACCATCGTCAACGACGGCGTGACCGCCAGCGCGCCCCCGCAGCTCAGGGGTCTGGCGGCGCTGAGGCAACGGGTGGCGGGCGACGGAGGTGAGCTGTCCGTCGAGCAGAGCGACGGGCAGTTCCTGACCGCGGCGACCTTCCCACCCGTCGCAGCCGATGCGGGCCCGACGGCTACCGGGAAGGACGACCGATGACCACCATCGTGCTCGCCGACGACGAGGCGCTGCTGCGCACGGCCCTGGCCGCTTTGCTGCCGTTGGAGGGCGACATCACCGTTCTCGCCGAGGCGCAGGACGGCCGGACGGCGATCGCCGCCACCCTGCGGCACCGGCCCGACGTGCTGGTCATCGACCTGGAGATGCCGGGCGTGGACGGCCTGGGCGCGGTCGCCGAGATTCGCCGCGAACGACCGGAGCAGGTGATCCTCATGCTGACCCGGCATGCCCGCCCCGGCGTGCTGCGCAAGGCGCTGAAGCTCGGCGTCCAGGGCTTCGTCAGCAAGTCCGCCGAGCCAGCCCACATCACCTCGGTCATCGCCACCCTGCACGCGGGGAAACGCTGGATCGACCCCGACGTGTCCGTGCTCGCCGTCACCGAGGACTCTCCCCTCACCGAGCGTGAAGCCGACGTCCTGCGGGTCACCGGCGAGGGCTACTCGGTCGCCGACATCGCCACTCGGCTCCACCTGGCTCCGGGTACCGTCCGCAACTACCTCTCCAACGCGATGCGCAAGACGCAGACCCGGACCCGCCACGAAGCGGCCCGCTACGCCCGCGAACACGACTGGCTGTAGGTGCGTCAACCCTCACCGAACGTGTCCGTGGGGCGTGACTTCAACGAAATGTCACGGTGACGTGGTGACGCGGTGGCACTGACGGCGAAGCGCCATGAGCGCTGCAATGGGAGCTTCACACCGTCGAGAGGAAGCTCCCCGATGAACGCCCCCAGAGCCGCGCAACCCTGGACAGGGACGAGCCCTTCTGATGGGGGAGGCTCGCGCCCCCAGACGCCGGAGCATCCCCGGCCGGCCGTCGACACCTCCCGGCCGTTCGGTGCCCACCTTCGGATGAGCTGGTGGAAGCCGCTGGTGGTCATCGGCGTGCCGCCGCTGACGATGGTGGTGCTACAGGTTCTGCTCTACCAGCTCGTGGGCGTCGTCGAGGGCAGCGACGACCCGATGTCAGCCACCCTCACGCCGTTGAAGTTCCTGGCCGTCAACCTCAGCATCGGCACGGCGGGCGCCCTGGCGATCCTGCTCCTGGTCTGGATCGCCAGGGTGCCGTGGCGCAGCCTGATCAGTGCACCCCGAGCCTTCGACGCTCGCCGCCTGACGTACTACCTGATCGCGGCGGCGCTGCTGGTGGGTGCCGGGATCGGTGTCGTGGCGCTGGTCGCGCCCGACGCACCGGGCTGGACCGCCTTCGGTGTCACCGGCACGACGACCGGCATGCTGGCGATCATCGTGCTGACCACCCCGGCGCAGGCCGTCGGCGAGGAGTTGATGTTCCGCAGTGCGGTGCTGCCCGCCGCCGCGTCCTGGGTGCGTGCGGTGCGCCCCGCCCTGGTCGTCGGGCTCGTCGTGTCCGGCCTGGGCTTCGCCGTGGTCCACGGGTCGGCTGATCCCTGGTTGTTCGGTTACTACACCGTGATCGGGGTCAGCACTGGCCTGATGGCCATCATCAGCCGTGGCATCGAGGCACCGGTTGCCTTCCACGTCGCCAACAACGTCCTGTTCACGACCGTCAACACGGTGATGGCAGACGGCGAGGCATTCGCGATCGACCGGTCCACCGACTCCGGTGACGCGTCCCTGCTGATCCTCGGCGCCGTCAACGTCGCCATGGTGGTGCTGGTCTGGCTGCGCGAGCGGCGAGCCCGGCCGCGGGCCGTCAGGAGTCGGTGAAGGCGTTCACCCAGGCGGGCAGCTGCTCGGACGGGAGGAACGTCTTGAGGTCGCCGACCGTCTGGTTAGCCGTGCCCCACAGCTCGTATCGGCTCCCGGCGCTGATCGGGGTGCGGTCGTGCAGCAGTCCGTGGAGCAGCTCCAGGGTGACCGCATCCACCCGGCCGTGAAGTCGAGCAGTGTGCATCAGAGCGAGCAGGCTCTGCCTGCGGGTCTGCGGATTTGCTCCCAGTCAAGGCCGACGGGTTCGGCGTCGTCGCCCTCGGGTGGACAGTCGTCCGCTGCCGCAGAGATCACCGACCGAGTATCTCAGTGGCGCACCCGTGCTCCCGCACCTCGCTCTCCTGGGTGAGTGGAACCGCCCCAGGGAGGGAGGCGTCACGCTGTCGGCGTGGCGAGGGTGTTGGTATGCCCACTTTCAGTAGTCGTCGCTGGGCGTACGGCGCCGTGGCTTGGTTGATCGTCTTTGTGGTGTCCCACGTGATCCTGGTGTTCTTCCCTGGGCGCGATCCAACCGGCGACGGACCGTGGGGCATGAGGGCCTACGTGATCTTCAACGTGGTGCTCATCTCGATGTCGGCGCTCGGAGCAGCCGTCGTTCTGGCCACCGTCCGCCCGCCGGCGCGACATCTTCCCCGGTGGCTACTTCTGACCCCACTGGTGTTCGGCAGCGTGCTGCTCGTCATCCGGGGTGTGCCAGGAATGGCCGAGAACTATGTGATGGTCAGCGGTGTCCGTCGCGGTGGTTTCGTGGGGGTGGCGGACGTCTCCACTGGCGAGTTCTGGACCGGCATCGCCATCAACACCTACTTCTTCGCCGGAGCGGCATTTCTGATCGGGACAACCGTTTCCTACGGCCGGCGATCAGCGAAGTCGTCTCGCTGAGGCGCACCGTCGTCCGCGCGGCCAACCTCCTGCCGCAACAGCGCCGCCTCGTCGTCGCGGTCGCAGAGCAGCAGCACCTTGAACTCTGGTTGGCCGAACGGGCTGGCCCAGTGCTTTACGGCCTGCGACAGGATCCGCTCCACCAGCTGCTCATCGGACGATGACCAGGTTGGCCATGTCGACGACCGGCCGGAAGCCGAGGGCGGCGTAGATCTTGTTCGACGTCGGGTTGGCCTGGTCGGTGAAGAGGCAGACCTGGGTACCCTCGGCCTGGATTCGGCGGGAGACCTCGGCGACCGCGTTGCTGGCCCAACCGCGCCCCCGTTGGGCCGGCGGCGTGTAGACCGGGCCCAGTCGGGCCACCCCGAACGACGGTGGGTTGGCGCCGGTGAGGTGCACCGGCTCCCCGGTCTCGTCGAGCCAGAACCACAGTCGTCCGGCGTGGATGCGGCGCAGCACCTCCGCATGGTCGGGCGCTTCGTGTGCGCTGGCACCGCGCGGGCGGCCCGCCTGTTCGTCGGCGTCGCCCATGAACGCGGCGAGCCACTCGGTGGCCAGTCGCGCGTCGTCCACGGTCGCGGTCACCAGGCTGCCGGGCGCTGGCGGCGGCGGTGTCAGCTCGCCGAGCTGGTGCAGCCGGGTGTGCCGGTTGACCCGGACTTCACCCCCGCCGCGCTGGGCCAGCGCGGCGGCGCACAGATCGACCGCGGGCAGGGCGCCGTTGACCGCGAGGACCTCCTCGCCGCGCTCGTGCAGCGCGTGGGCCAGCGCGACGGCCGCCTCGTCGGGCATGGGCAGCAGGAACGGCGGATAGGGGGCGTACGGCGCCGAGCGCATTCCGGCGCCGACGACCGCGCCGGAGTCGTCGCTGATCACCAGCCACCAGTCACGGTCGGGCTGCGGGATCCCCTCGGCCTGCTGCGACAACTGCCGGTGCGCGATGGTGGTCACGACCGTGCTGACGACCGGATCGGCGCCCAGGTGGTCACCCGCGACGGCCAGGAACTCGCCCGGGTCGCTGAGGAAGCGCAGCCGCAAGCCGGTCCTCGGGACGATGCTCATTTGCGTACGCTAGCCACCACCCACCAGAGATCGACACCGGATTTTCCGCATCAACAGTGCGGCGGGCCCACGGTTGGTCTCGGTCGGGCGGGGTACACCGCCGCGAGTGGCGCGGGGGCTGGGTTCACCCGGTGTGGCCACCGAAGGCGCTTCGGAGGGGCCGATGTCGGGTGCATCAGCGCGGCCGAGCGGGCCCGGGGCGTCCGAACGCAGCAACGAGATCCCACTCGCACGGGTAGCGCCGGCAGGTTCGCCGACACAGGTGCCAGGCACCGCGGATCGTCGCAGGTGAGGGCTCTCTGGGGTGGTTTGGTCAGTTTTCGCCGCAGTGGGAAGTCCCGAAGAGGTAGAACCAGCAGGGACACCACAGCTGTCGAACTCTGTCACCCCGGGTGACGCACTCCTGCGGCGTGACGGCGAGGCGGATCGGGAGGTAGCTCAGTGCGAGTCGGGGTAGCTGGCCGGACCGGCGGACTCGGACGTCCCGGCCAGCGGCTGGCCGGCCCGCAGACGCGGAACACCGCCGGGCGGACCCGATGAACGACGACGGCAGGTCACCCACCCCGGCCGTACGGCAGGCACGGTCACCAGGTGGGCGGGACACCGCGCTGACCGCGCTGATTCGGATCGCCCTGGCCGTCCTCTTCCTCGACGAACTCGTTGTCGGGTTCTGGAACCAGGTCTTTCCCGAAAGCTTCTACGACAACTTCCCGACCGTCAGCCTCACTCCGCCGTTCAGTGAGCACTACGCGCGTGACTTCGGCGGCGCCACCCTCGGCCTGGCCGTCGTCCTCGGCACCGCGCTCGTGGTGCCTCGGGCGGCGTTCACCATCCCGGCGGCGGCGGCCTTCTCCACCTTCGCCATACCCCACCTCTTCTTCCACCTGACCCACCTGCACCACGCCACTCCCGGCGAGAAGGTGTTCCTGACAACCGCCAACGCCGTCGTCGCCCTGCTCGGCCTTCTCGTCATCGCCCTGACGCTCGTCCGGGACGCCGGGCGTCGTCGCCGTCCGGGCACGTGAAGCGGGCGGACCCGGCATCGCGCCGGGTCCGCCCGTTGCAGTCGTGCTGGATCTCGCCCTGTCGCTGGTCGACCCGCACACCCGCGAACAGGTGCTGCGCGGAGTCGGCCGTGATCAACGCGCGAGGGCGGCGAGCCGGAACTGCTGGTTGGTCTGGCCGTGGCAGTCGTAGAGCTGGATCTGGGCGCCGTTGGCGGTGCTCCAGACGTCCAGGCATCGTCCGGACTGCACGCCGCTGATGGTGCCGTTGGAGTTGACGTTCCACTGCTGGTTGGTCTGGCCGTGGCAGCTGTAGATCTGCACCGCCGCGCCGTTGCCGGTGCCGGCCGCGTCGAGGCACATGTTTCCGTACACCTGGAGTTGTTTGTTCGAGGTGTAGGTCCAGGCCTGGTTGGTCTGCTTGTTGCAGTTGTAGAGCTGGACCCGGGTGCCGTTGTTACGGGAGGCGTTGGGCACGTCGACGCACCGGCCGGACTGGGTGCCGACGATCTCACTGGCGGAGCCCGGCGGGTTGGTCGGCGGGTCGGTGGGCGGGTCGGTGGGCGGATCGGTCGGGGTCGGCGTCGAGGGCAGCAACGGGCAGGTGCTGCGGTAGGTGACCACGCCGCTGGAGTCCAGCAGGGGGCAGAGGAACTGGCTGTACCGGGTGTCGTTGTCGATGAACATCTTGACGAACGGCAGCATGGTCCGGACCATCACCGGGTTCGACCGCCCGACCATGAAGCCATGATCCGCGCCGGCGACCTCCACGTAGACGCTTTCCGTCGTGGCCGGGAGGCTGTTGTACAGGCCGGTGGCGTAGGACGGGGTGACCACCGTGTCCGCCTGACCGGCGAAGATCATGGTGGGGACCCGGTCGTTGGCCAGGTTCGACGACGGCGAGTACGGCGCGATGCCGACCACTGCCTTCAACGACGGGCGTCGGGTGGCTGCGCTCAGCGCGCCGCCGCCGCCCATCGAGTGACCGGCGACCGCCAACCGGTTGGGGTCGACCCGGTCGCGTACGGGGCTTTGCTGCGTGAGGTAGTCCAGTGCGGCGAGCAACTGGGTGCCACGGGCCGTGTCGAAGTCGTTGCGGCTGTTGGTCTCGATGCCGATCACGACGAAACCGTGGGACGCCAGCCACGGTCCCATCCAGGCCAGCTCGGCGGAGAACAGCGCCGTGTAACCCGGCGAGATCGCGATGGCCCCGAAGGTTCCCTGGCTGGTGTCGGTCGGGTAGTAGATTCGGCCGCCGTTGAAGCCGTACCCGGTCGGGACGCTGACTGCGGCGTTGGCAAAGGGGCCGTTCACGGCGGTGACGCTGGTCCGGGTGGGGTCCGGGCCCCGCTGGTACGGGTTGTCGGCGGCCGACGCCGACCCGGTCGCCAGGGTGATGGTGAGCAACCCGACCGCGGCGGCGATCCCGGCCGCGGCGAGCGTGAACAGTCGGCCCCTCACACCGGTCGACACTCGGTCGGCCGTGGTGTTCCCCGTGGGCGGAGGGTGGTCTGCGGGTCCTCGCACTGTCGGTACCTCCTGGTGGTGGGGGAGCGAGAAGGCGGGCCTCGGCGCTGCCGGGGTCAGCGTCACCCTGGCCGGGATCCTGGTCAACGGCCTGGCCTACGTGGTTCCGGTCCTGGCCGCCCGGCGGCTC
>NZ_JBEYSY010000030.1:0-33077 GCF_040704315.1 Micromonospora sp. NPDC047644 | reverse complement strand
GCCCGGGCGGTTCGCCGCCCGGGCCGCGCCGCGTTCCGGAGTACGCTGACCGCTGCCCATCCGCCGTTGCTCAGGAAGCGCCCATGCCCGAGTTGCTGACCGCCGACCGCATCGACGAGATCGGCGCCCTGGGTCTCAAGAGCCCCGACCCGGCCGCCTTCGTCGCCGAACTGGTGAGCGCCGTCGACGAGGGGCGGGTGGCGGACCCCGACGACACCGGGTACGCCCTGCTGGTCGCCGCGGAAATCCTGCGGCAGGCCGGCGACCTGGCCGACGCCCTCGCCCTGGCCACCCGCGCCATCGCCGAGCAGCCGGACGACAACGCGTACGCCCGAGCGGTGCGCGGCGGACTGCTGCTGCGCCTCGGCCGCTCGGACGAGGGCATGGCCGAGCTGACCGCCCTGCGTCCGCTGCTGGAGACCGATCCCGCAGCCACGTACCTCGTCGATGAGCTGGCCGAGTCCGGCCACGCCGACACGGCGTTGGAGTGGCTCACCGCCGCGCTCGACGCGATTCTGGAACGGACCCGCACCCAGCAGCACGCGTCCGAGGACGCCCAGGACGAGGCCGCGGCGATGATCTACGGCCTGGCCCAGCTGCGGCACGACCTGCGCGAGGAGCAGGGTCTCCCTCACGACGAGTACGACAACCTCGCCGACCGGCTGAGCGCCGCCAGCACCCACGCGCTCGACGCCCTCGACGACGGCCCGGCGACGCTGCTCTTCTGGCCGCAGGCGGAGTTCAACGCTCTGCTGGTGCGCTGGCCGGCGCTGGTCGACAGCTACCCGCCCACCTGGGACGAGCACCGCGCCCACCTCGAACGCGCCCTCGTCGACGCGTCCGGACTCGGCGGCGGCGTCGGCCTGGGCATCGTGACGGGCAGCGTCGAAGGTCTGTCGGCCTTCGCCGGCGCTGACGCCATCGACGAGGAAACCCTCGACGAGTACGCCGACAGCCTCGACGACGCGGGCATCACCACATGGCCGCCGGGCCGCAACGACGCCTGCTGGTGCGGGTCGGGTACGAAGTACAAGAAGTGCTGCCTGCCCCGCTTGCGCGCCTGATCGCGTCCCGGTCCTGATCGCGTCCGCGCGGAGATCGCCGCACGGTCCGATCGCCGCACGGTCCGATCGCCGTTGCGCGGCTGCCGTGGAGCGATGTCCCCTGAGTCTCTGATGCCGGTGCGTCATCAAGATGACTCACCGGCATCACGCTCACCCGGCCAACCGCCCCTCACCCGACGTCCACCCCGCACCCACACAATCGATCGATGGTGGCGATTGCCGGCGATGGTTACCGTGACCGTGGAAATGCAGCCGCTCCATTGAGGAGGACCGCCGTGCGCCGTGTCACCACCACCGCCGCCCTACTCGGACTGTTCCTGTGCGCACTGCTCGTACCGACCCCGGCGAGCGCGGCCAGCACCGTCGAGGTCACCTCGGCGAAACTGATCGCACGCGGGGTCGCCGTCGACATCACCCTCACCGTGACCTGCGAGTCTGGTCGAGACGGTGGTGCGGAATTCAGTCTGCGTCAACGCTCGGGCGACAACGTCGCGTACGGCAGCGCCGGGACGATCTTCACCTGCACCGGCGTACCGCAGGCCGTGATCGGCCGGGTCTACGCGGAGAGCGGTGGCTTCGCCTTCAATCGGGGCATCGCGCTCGCCACCGGGACTGTGTCGCTGTGCACCCCGGTCGACTGCGAATACTCGCCGCGCTTCGAGGGCGAGGTCCGCGTCACCCGCTGACCGTCCACGAGACACGCGCTGGGCGGTGACATCGGTAGCCGCGCAGGGTGACGCCGGCTGCCGCGGGTGGTTGGTGGATCGCGCTGCCACCACCCATGGTCAGTTTCCCAGCGCTCGAACCTTGGTAATCGTCTCCTGCACGTGCTGCTTGGCCGGGTCCCCACCCTGGGACGCCTGCGCCAGCGCCTGACGGTACGAGTCGATCATGCCGACCAGCGGACCGGCGGCCACACCTTCCAGCGCGCCGGCGACGAGGACGCGCGCCTCGGCAGCGTCCTGTGCCGCCGCTGCGGTCTTGGCCTTCGCCTCGTCCAGCTTCTGCGACGCCGCCGCCAACCTCGCGATGATCTGTGCTGCGCTCACGCGCACCTCCCCCTGGTCGACCATCGCCTCCACCGCCGCACCGGCAGAGACCACATGGGAGCGTACGAGATCCGCGCACCCAACGCGACCGGCCGCTCGCTTCCGCGTCACCGGACGGACATTGGTCACTCCGCGCGGGCGACTCTGGCGAATCTTCCCACTGGAGCCTGTCCGAGACGGATCGGCGACCGAATCTTGGACAGTTTCCGTCAGCTCATGACGGTAAGTGTCCAAGATCTAGGGTGACACCACGAAACGGGGGCGCTTCAGCGATCAGCGACGAACACCCCGACGCCGCCGACGCCCTACGGCGACGGCGGGCCGTTCTGCGCGCGGCTGATCAGATCGTGCAACGGCTTCGTGCCGCTGCCGACCATCACCCCGGTCACGACGGCATCGACCCAGACGGCCACGCCGTTCCAGTCGGCGCCGGCAACCGCGTGCAGGACGTAGAACCCGCCAGCGCTGGACGCCACGGTGGCCATCCCGCTGGCGAGACCCCACGCGACGATGGTGCGGTTCGCCTTCGCCCGCGCGACCTTGGCGGTGGCCACGGCGACCGCCTCGCGGTCAGCCTCGGTGGGGCCGTCGAACCGGCTGTTCACGTCGGTCACCGTTCGGGACAGGGCGGCCTCGGCGGCGCGTCCCGGCAGCCACCGCGAGAAGGGTTCCAGAATCCGCTCGACCGCTGCGGCAAAGACCAGCAGGGTGAGGAAGACACCGGTGGTGTCCTCGGGCTGGATCTTCGCCGCGGAGGCACCGCTGCGCCAGATCGCCCAGCCGCCCACCGCGCCGACGGCGATCAGCCCGAAGCCGGCGACCACCGCGCCCACGCCGGCCTGCTGCGATGCGGCGACGACCGACAGTCCGGGGTCCTGCTCGGAGCGGGGCGTGGCCGCATCGGCGTCGGCCGGCGAAGCGGCGGTCCCGCCCCCTGCCGGCATCGGCTCAACCTGGGTGGACGTGTATCCCTGCAATTCCCTGACCAACCTTTCGACCTGCCACTCGCGAGGCGTCGAGGCGTGACGTCCAGACCTCGGCAAGCGGGCAGCGCACCGACTGCGCTCGGGGCGCGAGACTACGGCAGCGCCGTGGGCACGGTGGAGTGTGGACCCGGTTCCCTTGGGAGCACAGCGGATTCCGCGGCTGGCAGGCGGCGATCCGAAGCTCGGGGACCACGCCCGAGTGCGAAGCCTCCTAGACTCGGCGACAGCTTGCCGAGGGAGTGACGGGGCTTGACGGTTCAGAGGACAGACACGGCACCGGCTGGTCGTGGTCGCCGGGCGCGCGTCATTGGGCTGTCCGGGGCTCTCCTCGGGCTTCTCGCTGTCCTGCTGGCCGTCGCCGTCGCGACCGGTGACGGGCAGAGCGTCCTCAGCAGCCTCCAGTCGTCGTCGGCAACAGCCGCGCCCGGTCCGACCTCGGCGTCTCGGGCGGCGCTCTACCGGTCCTGCATCGCCAAGATCCACGGCGATGACGCGTTGGTCTTCTTCCGACGGGAGATCCCCGAGGGCCGGTGGGGAGAACCGCTGCGAGGCACTGCCTCGACGAGCAGCGAGCCGTACGTACTGTGGATCTTCGACGCTCAGTGTGAGCCGCATCGGGCGATCGAGGTGGGACGGGCCAGCAGTCGCACGTTCCGGGCCGAGGTGGGTCAGGTCTGGTACTACGCCCAAGCGTCGGCGGGGCCTCCCGCCGATGACTGCTCCTGCCGCGTCTTCAGCCCTTCGACCAGCGGCACCGAGCAGGAGTTCAGCGACGAAGGCGGCGTGATCTACCACCTGGACTGATCCGTGCCCAACCGTCGGCGACGTGTGCGGTGACGACCCGTCGCCACTCCAGGTCGACCGTCAGCGCAGACCGCGGACCATCAGCAGGTACGCGCAGTAGGCCATCGGCACCACCAGGAAACAGATCAGGAACCCGAGCGGCAGATATCGCGGCGGGGTGCCGGCGACCATGGCCGGCCGCCCCCAGCGGCCCAGCACCAGGTAGCCGCCGAAGAACGCCACCGCCGGCAGCCCCGCGCAGATCCACGCGCCGAGGGTGAACCCGTCCACCAGGCCGACCCCGGAGGCCAGCACCAGCATCAGCACGAGCACCCCGGCCGCCGCGCCACACCCGGCGTAGACGGCGACCGCCCGCGCCAGCGGTGACCACGTCGGCAGCAGCGCCGGCCGCTGGGCCAGCAACTCCGCCTGCTGCCCATGCCGGTCGGCCTCGTCAGCCATCCGCCGGGCCAGCTCCAACTCCGTCGCCGGGTCGGCCGCGGCCGCGCGCTGCGCGGGCACCCCGCCGCCCGCCGGGCTCACCGCGGTCGGCAGCGCCAGCCGCGCCTCTCCCGCCGGCAGTTGGGGGTACGCCCCGACCCCCGCCCGCCCCGGCGCGCCGGCTGCGCCGGCGGGTTCCCCGTCCCCGGTTCCGGGTGCGGCGGCGGCAGACGGCGACCCGGCGCCGGACGCCGGAGCAGGCCAGGCGGCAGCAGACGGCGACCCCGCGCCGGACGGCGGGGCGGGCCAGGCGGCGGTCTCGCCCGGCGTCCCCGTCCCCTGACCCGCACTCGGGCCGGCGGAAGCGGCGGGGGCGGCGGCGGGGGCGGAGGCGGGGGCGGTGGGTGGTTGCTCGACGCCGATGGCTCGGCCGAGTTGGTCGAGGCGCTGCCCCTGGGCGGTGAGCCGCTGCTGGAGGTAGTCGACGGCGGCGTGCAGGTCGCGGCGGCGCACGGACTCGGCGGCGGCGTGCTGTTCCCCGGCGCGGTGCTGGGCGGAGAGTTGCCGGGCCAGGGCCGCGTACTCCTCGAAGGACACTGTCAGCGCTCCCCGTCCGGGTCGTGCCCGTCGCCGACGAACGGGACGATCAGCCGGGTGCGCTGGTCGTGCCGGTCGATGAGCAGTGCCCGGTCGGGGCGGGGCGTGTAGGTCAGGTCGTGCGCCCCGAGGTGCAGGGCCAGTTCGGCGCCGGGCACGTTGAGCGCGACCAGGCAGGCGACGTCGTCGCGGTTCTGGGTGCCGCCGAGGTCGTCGGCGAGCCGGCGCAGCCCCCGCCACCACCCGAGCAGGTGCACCCCCTGCCCGGGGCCCTGACGCAGGACGGTGCGCAGGTCGTCCAGGCCGGAACGGAACGTGGCGGGGTCGGTCGCGCTGAGGACGGGCGCGGCGGCGTCCATGCCGAACACCACCAGGTATTCGCGGCCGGTGGGTTCGGCGGCCAGCGCGGCGATCCGGTCGCGCAGCCCGGCCGCGTCGAGGCGTCCGACCGGGTGGCCGGCGGCGCGCAGGACTGCTTCGGTGTCGTCGGCGACCGCGTCGGCGACGCCGACCAGGCAGGCCAGCTCGAACCGCGCGTCGCCGGGAGTGTGCTGGCGGGCCAGGCTGAGCGTCGCGGCCCGCAACACGTCCGCGCCGGTCGGCGCGGTGCCCACCACGGCGAGGTGTCGACCGGGGGTGGTGTCCATCAGGAACAGTGCGGTGGTGCCGTGCACGTCGACGGTCCGACCGACCAGTGCCATCGGGCGTCGGCCACCGGGGCGCAACCCGGCGAACGTGCTGTCGTCCTCGATCCGCGCGGCTTCGTACCCCTTGAAGACCGCCGGGGCGCGCGAGCCCTGCGGGCGGGCCTGCCACAGGTCGTGGCGTAACGCGGCGAGGTCCGCCGTGGCGGCGTGCGCGTCGGGGAAGCGCAGCACGGTGTCGGCGCCGACCGCGCCGGCGGCGGTGTTGACCACCGCGGAGCCGATCGGCAGGGCGGCGGCGGCGTCGTTGAGCTGATCGAGCACCCCACCACCGCCGGGCAGGGCCACCCGCAACGCGAACTGCCCGAAGATCGCCTCGGCCCGCCCGTAGAGGGCTTCGATGCCGGTCATGCTCTGACTGGCCAGCACCAGGTGGATGCCGTACGAGCGGCCCTTGCGGGCCAGGTCCTCCAACAGGTCGACGGCCTCCCGGGCCAGCGCGTCGTTGCCGGCCAGCAGCACGTGGAACTCGTCGACGACCGCCACGATGCGCGGCAGCGGATTGTCCCGGGGCAGGTCGGCGAGCTTGGTGACGCCGTGCCGCTTGAGCGCGGTGGCCCGGCGCTGCGCCTCCCGGCGCAGCTCGCGCAGCACGGCGAGGCCGTACTCGCGGTCGGACTCGATGCCGACGGCACGGGCGTGCGGCAACCAGGACGGGTCCCGGTCGGTGGGTACGAACTCGGTGAAGCTCACGCCCTCCTTGAAGTCGAGCAGGTAGAGCTGCAACTCGGCCGGCGAGTAGCGGGCGGCCAACCCGTAGAGGACGTCGAGGAGGAAGACGGTCTTGCCGGCGCCGGTGCGCCCGCCGACCAGCCAGTGCGGGGTGGCGTCGTCGAAGGCGAGCGTCAGCGCGGTGTCGAAGGCGGCGCCGCCGCCGGCCCGGCCGACCACTGTCCGCAGGCCGTTGCCGGCGGACTCGGCCCAGCGCCGTTCGGGCAGCAGGTCGGTGAAGGACAACGCGTCGGCGCGGCGGGTCGCGGTGCCGAGGTGCTCGGCGAGCGCGCGGACCGAGGCCGGCGGCGGGTCACCGTCGAGCAGGACCGGTGCGGCGAGCCCGCTGCCGTCGGCGCTGAACGGGGTGCCGGGCGGGTCGCCGACGTGCGCGTACCCCTGAGTGAGCCGGACCGCTGTGGTGCCGCCCAGCGGCGGCGCGGTCTCGCCGGGCAACCGGGACGGGTGGCCCGCCAGCAGCACGCACACGGCGGCGGCCGGGCCGGCGTGGGTGAGCGCGGCGAGCCGGGCCAGCTCGCGGGGTGGCGGTGCGGCGGTGGCGACCAGCACCAGCAGGCGACGGGCCGCGGGCTGGCCGTGCTGCGCGGCGCGGGCGTGCTGCTCGGCAGCGTCCAGCAGCGCGGCCACCTCGGCCTCGCCGGTGGCCGGCGGGTCGAGCACCCCGGCGTCGAGCAGCGGTCGCAGCGGGCCGAAGGTGGCGCCGAGCGCGGCGGTGTCGATGCCGGTGACGCGGACCTGGCCGGGCGGCGCGGTGGCGACCAGCCGCAGCACCAGCGCCCGCAGCAGCCCGGCGACCTGCGGGTCCCGGGCGTCGGTGTCCAGGGCGAGGTGGTGGCCGCCGCCGAGCGGGACCAGCACCGGAAAGCCGCCGTCCGAGGTGGACGCCTCGCCGATCCGCACCGCGGCCGGCTCGTCGGCCAGCGGGGTGACGCCCGGAGCGGGGGTGGCCAGGGCAGCACCGAGGCGGGCGAGGCGGGTCACCAGGTCGTCGACGCCGCTCGGCGCGACGGCGGTCGGTGCCGCCCCCAGGGCGCTGCGGGCGGTGTCCAGGTGCGCGCGAGCCGCCCGGTGGGAGTTGAACGTGACGGGCAGGTTGCCGGGCGCGGCGGCGCGCAGCCCCGGGTTGGCCATGTACCGGTTGACCGAGTCGTCGGCCACGAGGTGCCGGGGCGGGTTGCCGCCGCACTCGCGCAGCGCCCGCAGGAAATCGTGGAACTCCGACCACCGGCCGGCGAAGAAGAGCAGCCCGGGATAGCCGCACTCGTCGGTCAGCCGCTGCCCGGCGCTCCACTCGTCGAGGCGGGTGATGCGGGGGCCGAACTGTTTGCGGAGACCCTCGACGAGGGTGCCCACGTAGAGGTCCTCGGTGAGCGAACTGCCCTCCAGGAAGGTGTAGAAGACGTGCGCCTCGTCGACCTTCAGCACCTGCCGGGCGTACGCGTCGACGAGCTTCACCTGATCCTTGTTCGGTGCGGAGATCTGCAGGTAGAGGCGGGAGTTGGCGTCCATCCGGTCGGCGGAGAGGGTGGGTGCCAGCACCGGCAGGCCGACCCGGTTGAGTTCGCGCAGCGCGCGGGCGGTGCTGCTCCGGCTCTCCACCAGACCCACCACGCCGAGCACCGTGGGGTCGTCCCGGGCCAGTTCGGCCAGCATCGCCACCGCCCGGTCGGCGTAGACCATCTGGCGGCCGGCGTTGGCGACCACGATCCGCAGCAGCGCTGCGCCGCCCGCGCCGGCCGACTCCTTCAGCAACGCGTACTGGGCGGTGGCCATCCCTTCCAGTTCCTCGCGCTCGGAGACGTACGACTCCTCGTCCGCGCGGGTCAGGTTGCCGGTCAGGGTGCCCAGGTAGACCAGGGTCAGGAAGGGCCGTCGCCGTTCGCTGCGCTGCCAGACCTCCTCGGCGGCGCGGTTCTGCGCGAAGATGCGTTTCTGGACGGTACGCAGCCGCTCCTGACCCGGGTCATTGTTGAACACCTGCGCGGCGCTGTCGCTGTAACCGACACACTCGTCGTCGCCGACCACCTCGACCGACACCTGGCCGGTCAACGAGGGGTGACAGCCCGGCCCCCACCGGCTCGTCACCCAGAGGCCGAGCGTCGCCACCAGCACCAGTACGAGCGCCGTCGGCAGGAAGCGCCGCGACCACCACGGCGGGTCAGGCGCGGAGAAGGGCCGCAGGCCGCCACGTGACGGTGGGCCGGTGTCGGTCTCGTCGGGGCGCAGCGCCACCAGCCAGGTGGCCGGGCGGCGCAGCCGGCGCATCTCCGGCAGCGCCCCGGCCCATTCGTCGTACGCCTCGTCGGCCTCCGTCAACGGGTGCGGTTCGGGCAGGTCCGGTGGGGGTTGCCCACCGGACGCGACGATCAGCAGCGGGTCGTTGCGGCCGGTCTCGGTGCGGACGTCGCCGATCAGGCGGACCAGTTCCCCGCCGACGTTGCCGGGGGCGACGTGATCGATCAGCAGAGCCGGGTACGCGGTGCGCCGCCAGTCCGAGAGGCGCCACGGGCGACGCCGGTACGCCTGCCGCAGGTCCTCCAGGAACGCGTGCAGCAGCAGCTTGTTGACCTGGTCGGGTTGCTCCCCGTCGCGCCAGCCGGCGGTGAGGCGCTCGGCGAAACCGAGGAAGGTGACCGATTGCCGGGGCGCCAGGTACTGCTGGCGCATGAACCAGTTGTAGTGCCGCCCGAGCACCGGCACCCGACCGGAGAGGGCAGCCCGGAAAATCACCCCCGGCACGGCGCGACGGACCAGCCAGAGCAGCACCTGCGAGACGATGCTGACCGCGTCGCCGCCGGAGGGCACCGCCTCCGGCGTGCGCGGGCCCCTGCGGTCGCGTAGCCGGCGGACCAGGGCCGCGCGGCTGTCGTCGGCGTCGGTGCCCAGGTTGAGGCTCTGCTGCATCAGCCAGTCGGCGAGCGGATAGTGCCGGAAGCGCAGCCGGGCGGCGCCGAAGGCCTCCAGGGAGAGCTGCCGGTGCAGCTCGCGCAGCAGCGCCGGCACGTCCCCGACGCCGGGCGGCGCGTCGGCGTCCAGCACGGCGTGCGGGACCCGCCGCCGGGGGCCCTGGCCGAGGAACCGGCGCAGCGGCACCATCAGATCCGCGGTGTCGGAGCGGACCAGCCACAGCAGCGGCAGCCGGCGGTCGCCGCGGCGGGGTCGCCGCAACAGCCGGGCGAGCAGCGTGAACAACTCCAGACCGCCGGCCGGCAGGCGTTCCCGACCAGCGGTCGACTGTCGTTGGCCGGTCGATTCCCGGCTGGGTAACTCCGAGCGCCGCACGTGTCACCTCCGATCAACACAGTGTGACCTTGCGGCGCAACGCGCACCAGAGGGCGACGACCGACGATGGGTGTGGCGGGCCGGCGACGTTCACGGTTGTCGATTAGGTTGGCCTGGCGAACACCCGATGGAGGGAGTCCACCCCGTGCGACGAGTCCTCACGGCGGCCACCACCGCCCTGACCCTCACCACCGCCGGCACCATGCTCGCCGGCACCCCCGCCCAGGCCGTCCCGACGGGCTGGGGCCGTCCGGTCGTCTCCGCGGCGCCGCAACCCGGCGCGCCCGGACTGGGCGACAGCTACTTCCCCGACTACGGCAACGGCGGCTACGACGTCGAGCACTACGACGTCCGGCTGCGCTACGAACCGGCCACCGACCTGCTCACCGGCACCACCACCATCCTCGCCACCGCCACTGAGGACCTCTCGACGTTCAATCTGGACTTCCTGCTCGACGTCGAGTCGGTCCGGGTCAACGGTTGGGCGGCCAGCAGCAGCACCGCGGGGGCGCACGAGCTGGTGGTCACCCCGGCCCGCACGGTGACCCGGGGCCAACAGCTCACCATCGTCGTGCGGTACTCCGGTGTCCCGTCGGAGGCCCTGGTCAACGGCTACACCGGCTGGACGCGTACCGACGACGGGGCCCTCGCCGTCAACGAGCCCGAGTCGGCGTGGTGGTGGTTCCCGAGCAACGACCATCCGCTGGACAAGGCCACCTACGACATCTCGGTCTCGGTGCCCACCGGCGTCGAGGTGATCAGCAACGGCGTGCAGCCGAGGCCCCCGCTGGCCGAGGCCGGCAACCGCACCCGGTGGATCTGGCGGACCACCTCCCCCACCGCCACCTACCTGGCCTTCATGGCCATCGGCCAGTACGACATCGTCACCGACACCTCCCCGGGCGGCCAGCCGGTGATCAACGCGTACAGCACGTCGCTGGGCGCGCTCGGGCCGGCCGCGCGGGCCAGCATCGAGCGGACCGCCGAGATCGTCGACTGGGAGAGCGGGATCTTCGGGCCGTACCCGTTCGAGGCGCAGGGCGGTGTGGCCGGGCCGGTCGACGGCATCAGCTTCGCCCTGGAGACGCAGACCCGCCCGGTGTACGGGCCGGGCTTCTGGCGACGCGGCGCCAACACCTACGTGGTGACGCACGAGCTGGCCCACCAGTGGTTCGGCGACTCGGTCTCGGTGGCCGACTGGCGCAACATCTGGCTCAACGAGGGCTTCGCCTCGTACGCCGAGTGGCTCTGGTCGGAGGAGCAGGGCGAGGGCACCGCCCAGGAGGTCTTCGACTTCACCTATGCCAGTTACCCGGCTGACGACGGGTTCTGGCAGGTGCCGCCCGGCGACCCGGGCGCCGGGCGGGTCTTCGACAACGCCGTCTACGACCGGGGTGCGATGGCCCTGCACCAGCTACGGCTGGCCGTCGGTGACGACGCGTTCTTCGAGATCCTGCCGACCTGGACCACCGAGCGCCGGTACGGCAACGGCACCATCGAGCAGTTCCAGGCCCTGGCCGAGCGGATCTCCGGACTGGACCTGGACGACCTGTTCACCACCTGGCTGTTCACCCCCGGCCGACCCGAGCTGGCCAACGCCGCCCGCAAGGCCGCCCCACCGACCGAACCGAAGTCCTGGGCCAAGATCCGCGAGTCCCACGAGTTGATGTCCCACTAACCCACCCCACCCCACCCCCGCCACGTCGATCATGGAGTTGTGGTGCCCCGCATGTCGGGCAAGGGCGCATCTTCTGCCCACCACAACTCCATGATCGACCGGCGGGGGTCGCGCGGCCCGGGTTACCGGGTTTCGGCTTCTACGGCGCGGATGTGCCGGTAGGCGAACCAGAGCGGCGGGAACGCCCCGACCGCGAAGGACAGGTCGATGAGCGTCCAGAACCAGGGAATGTCCCGGATCGGGCCGCAGATCAGCGCCAGCGGAACGATGCCGGCGCAGGCGATCATGCCGACCTGCACCACCCAGACGTTGCGCACCGGGTCGCGCAGCGGCCCCCAGAAGGCCACCGCCAGCACCAGGTGGGCGAAGGCCAGCCAGTCGGTGCCGTAGAGCAGGAACGGGTAGTCCTCACCGGCCGTCACGAGCCCGGTGTGCACCCGCTCGATCCAGGCGACCAGCGCGGGCAGGTGGTCGGCGAGCGGATCCAGTACGCGCAGCAGCCAGCGCACCTCGATCTCCAGCGGAAACGCGGTGACACCACTCAGGAAGAGCCCGATGAGCACGACCCAGAGCCATCGGCGGGTTCGCCGTAGCCGCTCCTCAATGTCCATGATCGCAGCGTAACGATGATCTTCAGGTTGCCCTGTCCCGGAAGCGGGCCGTCGAGGGTGACCGCTGTCTCAGCGGTTCGGCACCGGCCCTGCGGTGGCCAACTCCCGGAGCCGGACCCCGCCCGACCGCGCCGCGCCGGCCTCGGCGGGCCCGATGACGCAGACCGCACCGGTGGGCCGCACGATGCGGGCGGCCCGGAACGCCGCTCGTCGTACCGGATGGCGGGGTCGCGGAACGACGAGCGCGAGGGTCGCCGCACGGCCGCGTTGCCGATCGAGGGCGACGCCCGCCACCGTCGTGGCGATCGCCGCCGCGGCTCCGGCGAGGACGAGCGTCTGCCGGGGTCCGGCATGTTCGGCGAGCCAGCCGAGCAGCGGGGCGCCGACCGCGGCGGAGACCGAGCCGGTGACCGCCAGGGCGGCGAGCACCCGACCCCGCATCGCGCCGTCGGTGTCGAGCTGGGCGCGGGTGCCGACGGTGGTGTCGATGACGACCGCGGCGGCGGCGATCGGCAGGATCACCGCGGCGAAGCTCCAGGTGCCCGGTGCGAGGCCGGCGACGATCTGCAACCCGCTGGCGAACAGGCCCGCGACGACGAGCGTCCGGTAGCCCAGGGATCGCCGCCGGGCCGCGACGAGCGCGCCCACCACGGTGCCGACCGCGAACACCGTCGACAGCAGGCCGTAGCCGGAGGCGCCGGCGTCCAGCGGCCCGTCGCTCATCGCGGCCATGGTCACCTGGTAGTTGCGGCCCAGGCTGCCGAGCACGAACGACAGGGCGAGCGCGAGGAGCAGCACCGGCTGCCCGCGCAGGTAGGCGAACCCGGCGCGGACCCCGCCCCGCGTCCGGCCGGCCTCCGGGACCGGGAGACCAGGAGCGACTGCCGGGCGTACGGCGAACAGCGCCACCACCACGGCGGCGAAGCTGGCCGCGTTGATGCCGAACAGCAGGGCGGGTCCGACGGCGGCCACCACCACGGCACCCAGGCTCATGCCGAGGATGCGGCCGGCGGAGTTGCTGAGCGAGCCGAGCGCCAGGGCGTTGCCCAGCGTCTCCCGGTCGACGAGGCTGGCGGCCCAACGCCCCATCACCGGGCCTTCGATCGCCGAGACGGCACCGGTGGCCAGCGAGATCGCGAAGATCAGCGGCAGGCCGCCGACCCCGGTCAGGGCGACCGCCGCCAGTCCGGCGGCGAGCACCGCGTGGGCGCACTGGGCGGCGATCAGCAACGGACGGGCGGGCAGCCGGTCGGCCAGCACACCACCCCAGACGCTGAGCAGCAGCGTGGGCGCCGCTTGGAGCAGCACGGCGAAGCCCATGGACGTCGCGGAGCCGGTCTCCTTCAGGACGTACCAGTTGACCCCGAGGACCTGCATCCAGGTGCCGATGACGGAGACGAAGCCGGCGAGCGCCCAGATCCGGTAGTCGCGGTGGCGCAGCGCGGCGAAGGTGGCACCCGTGGCCACGACGGACCTCCAGCGATCGGCGGCATGATTGTTCAGGCCGATCGCGGCGCGGTTCGGCAGCCGACAAGTCTTGCCGGCTCAAACCTCTTTGCCCACGTTTGTGAGCGTCTTCACCAACGGGAATGTCCGGCCGGCGCGGCGGCGGACCCGCCGCACCGACCGGACGACCGCACCTCAGCGAGCGGCGAGAGCCTGCGCGGCCGGGCCCACCGGGGCCGGCAACACACCGACACCGCCCAGATGGTCGTGGATGGCCGCGGCCACCGCCCGCCCCTCGGCGATGGCCCAGACGATCAACGAAGCGCCCCGGTGCATGTCACCGGCCACGAACACCCCGTCGGCGTCGGTCTGCCAGTCGTCGCGGGCGTCGATCGCGCCCCGCGGGTTGCGGGACACCCCGAACTGCTCCAGCAGCGGCTGCTGCTCGGTGCCCTCGAAACCGATCGCCAACAGCACCAGATCGGCCGGCAACTCCCGCTCGGAGCCCGGCACGACGGTGACGATGCGCCGGCCGTCGCGCTTCTCGACGGTCACCTCGGCGATCCGCACCGCCCGCACCTGGCCGGTGCCGTCGTCCACGAACTCCTGCACCGCCGCGGCGAAGACCCGCTCGCCACCCTCCTCGTGCGCCGGGTAGCTGCGCAGCACCCACGGCCAGGTCGGCCATGGATCCCGGGCCTCGTCGCGCTCCTGCGGCGGCTGCGGGTACAGGTCGAGCTGGTGCACACCCGCCGCGCCCTGGCGGTGCGCGACGCCGAGGCAGTCGGCCGCCGTGTCGCCTCCGCCGATGATCACCACATGCTTGCCGGCCGCGTCGATCGGCGTGCCGTCCGGCAGCACCGCCGGTGCCAGCCGACGCTCGGCGGCCTGGTCGGTGGTCGCGGTGGCGACCGCGCGATTGGCCGCGACCAGGTGCGCCATCGCCTGGTGTACGCCCCGAAGCGCCCGCCCCGGGGTCTCCGGGGTGTCCCGGCCCTGCAACGCCCCGCAGGCCAGCAGCACCGCGTCGTGCTCGGCGCGCAACTGCTCGGCGGTGACGTCCACGCCGACGTTCACGCCGGTGCGGAAGCGCACCCCCTCGGCGATGAGCTGGGTCAACCGGGCGTCGATGTGCCGCTTCTCCAACTTGAAGTCGGGGATGCCGTACCGGAGCAGGCCACCGATCGCGTCGTCGCGTTCGTACACCGTCACCGCGTGACCGGCGCGGGCCAACTGCTGGGCGGCGGCGAGGCCGGCAGGCCCGGAGCCGACGACGGCGACCGACCGACCCGACGGCGGCGGCACCGGGTGGGGGGTGAACCCGCGCGCCGCGGCGGCGTCGGCGATCTCCACCTCGACCTGCTTGATGGTCACCGGTTGACCGCCGGAGATGCCGAGCACGCAGGCCGCCTCGCAGGGCGCCGGGCAGAGCCGGCCGGTGAACTCCGGGAAGTTGTTGGTGGCGTGCAGCGACTCCACCGCGGCGTCCCAGTTGCCGGTGCGCACCAGGTCGTTCCAGTCCGGGATGCGATTGCCCAGCGGGCAGCCGTCGTGGCAGAACGGGATGCCGCAGTCCATGCACCGGGTGGCCTGCTCACGGACCAGCTCCTCGCCGGCCGGCGGGTACACCTCCCGCCAGTCGCTGATCCGCACCGGCACCGGGCGGCGGGCCGGCAGCCGCCGGTCGTAGCGCAGGAAACCGTTCGGGTCAGGCACGTGCCACCTCCTGGGCAGCCACCCGCGGGGCGGGCGGCACCGGCGCGGCCGGCGCGCTCAGCGCGCCCATCACCGCGTCGTCGACGTCGCGGCCGGCTGCTTCGGCGGCCCGCATGATCTCCAGCACCCGGCGGTAGTCGCGGGGTACCACAGCGGTGAACTCGGCCACCGCGTCCGGCCACCGCTTGAGCAGCTCCTCGGCGACCGCCGACCCGGTCTCGGCCACGTGCCGTTGGACCAGCTCGTGCAGGAGCGACTGCTCCTGCTCGCCCAGCGGCAGCAGGTCGACCAGCTCCGCGTTGACCCGGGCCCGATCCAGGTGGTGCACGAACGCCGTGCCGCCGGACATGCCCGCCGCGAAGTTCCGGCCGGTCGCGCCCAGCACCACCACGGTGCCTCCGGTCATGTACTCGCAGCCGTGGTCACCGACGCCCTCGACCACGGCGACCGCGCCGGAGTTGCGGACCGCGAACCGCTCCCCCACCCGGCCGCGCAGGAAGACCTCGCCCGCCGTGGCCCCGTACAGGATGGTGTTGCCGGCGATGATCTGATCCTCGGCCCGCTGCCCCGACTCGGCGTCCGGGTCGAGGAACGGCGCGGCGGCGTCCGGACGGACGATGAGCCGGCCCCCGGAGAGGCCCTTACCCACGTAGTCGTTGGCGTCGCCGTGCAGGCGCAGGGTCACGCCGCGCGGCAGGAACGCGCCGAACGACTGCCCCGCCGTGCCGTGCAGCACGAACTCGACGGTGTCCTCGGGAAGGCCGGCGCCGCCGAAACGACGGGTCACCTCGCCGCCGAGCATCGCGCCGACGCTGCGGTGCTCGTTGCGCACCGCCACCTCGACCCGCACCGGCGCACCGTCGGTCAGAGCCGGACGGGCCAACGCGATCAGCTCGTTGTCGAGCGCCTGCTCCAGGCCGTGATCCTGCGCGCGCACTCCGCGTCGGGCCGCGTCGGCGGGCAGCTCCGGCAGGTGCAGGACGGACGCCAGGTCCAATCCGTGCGCCTTCCAGTGCGTCAGCGCCGGGGCCACGTCGAGCAGCTCGGACTGCCCGATCGCTTCCTCGATCGACCGGAAACCCAGCTCGGCCAGGTATCCCCGGACCTCCTCGGCGAGGAAGAGGAAGAAGTTCTCCACGAACTCCGGCTTGCCGGTGAAGCGTTCCCGCAGCACCGGATTCTGGGTGGCGATGCCGACCGGGCAGGTGTCCAGGTGGCAGACCCGCATCATCACGCAACCCTCGACGATCAGCGGCGCGGTCGCGAAGCCGAACTCCTCCGCGCCGAGCAGCGCCGCGACCAGCACGTCCCGGCCGGTCTTGAGTTGGCCGTCGACCTGCACCGTGACCCGGTCGCGCAGCTTGTTGAGCAACAGCGTCTGCTGCGCCTCGGCCAGCCCCAGCTCCCACGGGGTGCCGGCGTGCTTGAGCGAGTTCATCGGGGACGCGCCCGTGCCACCGTCGTGGCCGGAGATCAGGATGACGTCCGCCTTGAGCTTCGCCACCCCGGCGGCGACGGTGCCGACGCCGACCTCGCTGACCAGCTTGACGTGCACCCGGGCCGCCGGGTTGACGCACTTCAGGTCGTGCACCAACTGGGCGAGGTCCTCGATGGAGTAGATGTCGTGGTGCGGCGGCGGGGAGATCAGACCCACGCCGGGGGTGGCGTGCCGGGTCCGGGCGATCCACGGCCAGACCTTGTTACCGGGCAGCTGACCGCCCTCGCCCGGCTTCGCGCCCTGGGCCATCTTGATCTGGAGGTCGTCCGCGTTGACCAGGTATTCGCTGGTCACACCGAAACGGCCGCTGGCGATCTGCTTGACCGCCGAACGGCGGGCCGGGTCGTGCAGCCGCTCGACGTCCTCACCGCCCTCACCGGTGTTGGACTTGCCGCCGAGCCGGTTCATGGCGATGGCGAGCGTCTCGTGCGCCTCCGCCGAGATCGACCCGTACGACATCGCGCCGGTGGCGAACCGCTTGACGATCTCGGTGGCCGGCTCGACCTCCTCGATCGGCACCGCCGGACGGACGCCGGTGCGCAGGGTGAACAAGCCGCGCAGCGAGCCGGCCTGCGCGGCGAGCGCGTCGACCTTGGCGGTGTACTGCCGGAAGACGTCGTACTGCCGGCTGCGGGTGGCGTGTTGCAGCAGGAACACCGTCTCCGGGTTGAACAGGTGCAACTCGCCCTCGCGGCGCCACTGGTACTCGCCACCGACCTCCAGGCGGTCGGAGGCGGCGGTGCCGGCCGGCGGCCAGGCCAGCGCGTGCCGGGCGGCCACCTCGGTGTGCACGCCGGCGAGACCCACCCCGCCGATGCGGCTGGGGGTGCCCCGGAAGTAGCGCTCGACCAGCCGGCTGTCCAGACCGACCGCCTCGAAGACCTGCGCGCCGCAGTACGAGGAGACCGTCGAGATGCCCATCTTGGACATGATCTTCAGGACGCCCTTGCCGAGCGCCTTCGCGTAGTTGCGCACCGCGGCGGCGGGCTCCACCCCGGCGAGAGCGCCCGTGGCGATCATGTCCTCGACCGACTCGAACGCCAGGTACGGGTTGACCGCCGCCGCGCCGTAGCCGATCAGCACCGCCGCGTGGTGCACCTCGCGGCAGTCCCCCGACTCGACGATCAGCGCCGCCCGCGTACGGGTCTGCTCACGGACCAGGTGCTGGTGCACGGCGGCGGTGAGCAGCAGCGACGGGATCGGCGCCAGGTCGGCGTTGGAGTCCCGGTCGGAGAGCACCAGGATGCGCACCCCGTCCTCGATCGCCTCGGAGACGTGCCGGCAGATCTCGGTCAGCCGCGCCTTGATCCCGGCGGCACCCTCCCGGATCCGGTACAGCCCGGAGACCCGGACCGCCTTGAAGCCGGGCAGGTCGCCGTCCTCGTCGATGGAGAGGATCTTCGCCAGCTCGTCGTTGTCGAGGATCGGGTGCGGGAGCACGATCTGCCGGCAGCTCGCGGCACCCGGGTCGAGCAGGTTGCCCTCCGGCCCGATCGTCGACGCCAGGCTGGTCACCAACTCCTCGCGGATGGCGTCCAGCGGCGGGTTGGTGACCTGGGCGAAGAGCTGGTGGAAGTAGTCGTAGAGCAGCCGCGGCCGGGTGGACAGCGGCGCGATCGGGGTGTCCGTACCCATCGAGCCGAGCGGCTCGGCGCCGGTGCGGGCCATCGGCCCCAGCAGGATCTTCAGCTCCTCCTGGGTGTAGCCGAAGGTCTGCTGCCGGCGGCGCACCGAGTCGTGCGTGTAGACGGTGTGCTCGCGGGCCGGCAGGTCGTTCAGCTCGATCAGCCCGGCGTGCAGCCACTCGGCGTACGGCTGGGCGGCGGCCAGCTCGGACTTGATCTCCTCGTCGTGCACGATCCGCCCGGCCACCGTGTCGACCAGGAACATCCGGCCCGGCTGGAGCCGCCCCTTGGCGACCACGTGGGCCGGGTCGAGGTCGAGCACGCCCGCCTCGGAGCCGAGCACCACGAGGCCGTCGTCGGTCTGCCACCAGCGCCCCGGGCGCAGCCCGTTGCGGTCCAGCACCGCGCCGACGATCTCGCCGTCGGTGAAGGCCACCGACGCCGGGCCGTCCCACGGCTCCATCAGGCTGGCGTGGAAGCGGTAAAAGGCGCGCTTGGCCGGGTCCATCCCCGGGTCGTTCTCCCACGCCTCGGGGATCATCATGAGCACCGCGTGCGGCAGGCTCCGCCCGGCCAGGTGCAGCAACTCCAGGACCTCGTCGAAGTTCGCCGAGTCGGAGGCGGCGGGGGTGCAGACCGGGAACACCCGCCGGATGTTGCCCGGCACGTTCGGCGAGCGCAGGAGCGCCTCGCGGGCCTGCATCCAGTTGCGGTTGCCCCGGATCGTGTTGATCTCGCCGTTGTGGGCGATGAACCGGTACGGGTGCGCCAGCGGCCAGGACGGGAAGGTGTTCGTGGAGAAGCGGGAGTGCACCAGCGCGATGGCGCTGTCCACCCGCTCGTCGCGCAGGTCCGGGTAGAACGCCGGCAACTGGTCGGGCGTGAGCATGCCCTTGTAGACCATGGTGCGGCTGGACAACGACGGGAAGTACGCCGGCACGCCGCGCTCGGCGGTCTCCCGCTCGGCCTGCTTACGCAGGCAGAACGCCACCCGGTCCAGTTCGAGGCCGCGCAGCGGGGAGCCGGCCGGCCCGTCGGGTGTGTCGGTGAGGCGGTGCGCCGCCAGGAAGAGCTGCCGGACCCGGGGCATCGCCGCCAGGGCGGTCTCACCCAGGTCGCTCGGGTCGATCGGCACGTCCCGCCAGCCGAGCAGGTCGGCGCCCTCGACCAGCGCGTACTTCTCGACGACGCGGCGGGCACGCGCCTCGGCGGCATCGTCGTCGGGAAGGAAGACCAGCCCGGTGGCGTATTCGCCCGCTGGGGGAAGCGCGATGTCGGCCACCGCGCGCAGGAACGCGTCGGGCACCTGGATCATGATGCCGGCGCCGTCGCCGGTGTTCGGCTCCGCGCCTCGGGCACCCCGGTGGTCCAGCCGACAGAGCGCGCCGAGCCCGTTGGCGACGACCGAGTGTGAACGCCGGCCGTGCAGGTCCGCCACGAAGGCCACGCCGCAGGCGTCGTGCTCCTGCGCTGGGTCGTAGAGGCCCTGGGCGGACGGACGGGGGTGGGGCGTCGGGGACGCCTGCGGGCTGTGCGGGTGCGGCTGTTCTGTGTCCGCGTACGGCTGAGCCACCGGGCCTCCTGTCGTCACTCAGGTTGGATCATGGTGGGGACGACGTCGGCCCGTGGGTCTATTGAGTCTACGTTAGGGCCGGGGCCGCACGGCCACCCGAGATTGATCACACCGTCCACTGGCTGGGACGTGTAGTCTCGCGCGGTGGATCCGTCACACAAGCACGTCTTCGACCGGTTGGAACGCTTCTACGACGCGGTGCCCCGCGACGTCGCCGGTGCGGAGGAGCATGGCGGGCTGGTGCTGTTCGTCCGCGAAGGCGACGGCTGGCCGTTCTATGCTCGCCCCCGGATCGACGCCACCGAGCCGCCGTCGCTGGCCGACGTGTCCTCGGTGCGCGAGCGCCAGCGGAAGCTGGGTTTGCCGGAAGCCTTCGAGTGGGTGCACGAGACGACCCCGGAGCTGCTGGCGGTGGCCCGCTCGGCGGGGCTCAGCGTGCTGGAGGCGCCGCTGATGGTGCTCGACCCGAGCGCGCTGCCCGACCCGGCGACGCTCTCCGACGCGGCGGTGCGGGTGCTGGCCGCCGACTCCCCCGGGTTCGCCGCCGATGTCGCCGCACGGCGTGCGGTGGCGGCGGTGGCGTTCGCCGCTGCCGGCACCGCGCCCGGCGAGGCCGGTCCGGCCGAACGCGACGCCGCCGTCACCGAACTCGAACTGGCCGCGCTCGACGAGGAGCGCGTCCGGATCGCCGACGGGCGGCGGATCTCCGCGCTGGCCGGCACGCCGACCGAGGGCGCGCTGGCCAGCGGCATGGCGATGCGGGTGGACGACGTCGCGGAGGTCGCCGGGGTGGCCACCCTGCCGTCCGCCCGACGACGCGGGCTCGGCGCGGCGCTCACCGCCACCCTGGCCCGGGAACTCCTCGCCGCCGGCACCGAGCTGGTCTTCCTCTCCGCGGGCAGTGAGGAGATCGCGCGGGTCTACCTGCGGGTCGGCTTCCGCCGGATCGGCACCGCCTGCATCGCCGAACCGGCCGCCCTCATCCCCTGAGCAGCCCCGCCCCACACCGACCTACGTCGCGGCCGGGATCAGGTCGGTGGACGCCACTGGGCGGCGGAGGCGGCGGCGCTGGAGAGCAGTCGGGAGTTGATCGTGCCCAGTGCGGCGTCCCGGGCGCGCAGCGCCAACCGGCCCCGGGTCTGGAGCACCGCCGACATCCGCCGGGTCTGCCGGACCACTGTCGCGGCCCGGGGGCGGCGCACCCGGTCGTACGTCTGGACGGCGTCGGGCAGCCGAGCCTCCCGCAGCAGCGACGCCAGCGTCGCGGCGTCCTCGAACGCGAGGCAGGCGCCCTGCCCGAGGTGCGGCGGCATGGCGTGCGCCGCGTCGCCGAGCAGCACAACCCCACCCGGCCCGACCGGAAAGCCGTACGCCCGGGGCAGCGGGCGCAGCTCGCGAACCTCCTGCTGGACCAGGTCGGCCGGGTTGGTGGCGTCGAGCAGCGCGCCGACCGGCGCGGGCCAGCCCGCGTACCAGCGGCGCAGCAGGGCGAGCTGGGTCTCTGGTGGTTCCGGGCGGGGCGCGCCAGCGGCGGTGGCCACCCAGTAGATGCCGCCCCGGGTGGACCCGCCCGAGGAGCCGCGCTCGCCCAGCGACGCGGCCACGAACCGGTAACCCGCGCCGAGAATCTCACCGGCCAGCGGCTGGTCGTCGGGGAGCCGAGGTGCCTGGTACCAGGGGATGACGGCCCGCCAGGCGGCACATCCGGAGCTGACCACCCGCGACTCGGGCGCGAGCTGGCGGCGGATGCCGCTGTCGGTGCCGTCGGCGGCCACCACCAGATCGGCCTCGATGGTGTGCCGCCCGTCGCTGACGCCCGGCCGCTCGCCCGGCTCGACGCGGACATGACGCACCGTCACCCCGGTCCGCAACTCGACCCGCTCGCCGAGGCCGGCGATCAGCGCGTCGTGCAGATCCTCCCGGTGCACCACCACCGGCATCCGGTCGGCCGGGATGGGCCGGGGCTGAACGAGCCAGTGGCCGTCCGGACGACGGACCCCGCCGTCGGGCAACGGGGTGGCGATGGCGGCCAGGCCGGCCCCGAGGCCGAGGGCCTGGAGCGCGCGGACACCGTTGGGCCAGAGCACCACGGCGGTCGGCTCGGGGCGGACCCGTTCGGCGCGTTCCAACAGGGTGACCTGCCAGCCGGAACGCGCCAGCGCGCCGGCCACCGCGAGGCCACCGACCCCTGCGCCGACCACCACCGCGCTTCGCATCGGTGCCGCTCAGCTGTCCCGGTCGGCGGGTCGCACGCCCGTGGCGTCGGCCCGGTCGCCGCGGACGGCGGACGGAGCGTCGGCCGGCTCGTCGTCGCTCGGCGCGAGGTCGTCGGCGACCGCGTCGGCGGACGGCTCGCCGTCGTCCGGCTGGGAGTCGTCGTCGACCGGTGGTACGACGCCGGTCTCCTGCCAGGCCGCGTACTGCTCCTCGCTCACCACCCGGTAGCCCTCCGGCGCGGCGGCCCGCGTCGGGGTCTCCCGCTCGGAGAGGTCGACCTGGGACAGGTCGGAGGTGGGGGGCGGGGTCGGCGTCGCCGCCGGGCCGAGTGGGATCAGGTAGTCCCGAGGGCCACGCACCCGTACGAAGTAGATGAGCGCGCCGAGGAAGACCAGGGCGGCGGTCCAGACGTTGAGTCGGACGCCGAGGATCTGGTTGGCCTCGTCGGTGCGCATCAGCTCGATCCAGAACCGGCCGACGGTGTAACCCATCACGTAGAGCGCGAACGCCCGGCCGCGGCCCAGCTTGAAGCGGCGGTCGAGGACGAGGACCAGAGCTGCGACACCGAGGTTCCACAGCAACTCGTAGAGGAACGTCGGCTGGTAGAGGCCCGGTTCGAGGATCGGCTGCCCGGCGTCGTCGCGCAGGGCGTGCCCGGGGTTGTCCGGGTCCATCCGGTGGATCTCCAGACCCCACGGCAGGGTCGTCCGGCCACCGAACAGCTCGTTGTTGAACCAGTTGCCGAGCCGGCCGACGGCCTGGGCCAGCGGCAGCCCGGGGGCCAGCGCGTCAGCCACCACACCGAACGGAATGCCGAGCTGTCGGGCCGCGATCCAGGCACCGAGCGCGCCACCGGCGACCGCGCCCCAGATGCCGAGACCGCCCTCCCAGATGGCGAACGCCTTCATCGGGTCGCCACCGGCCCCGAAGTATTTCTCAGGCGAGGTGATCACGTGGTAGATCCGGGCGCCGATGATGCCGGCGGGCACCGCCCAGACGGCGATGTCGAGCACCGCGCCGGGCGCGACGCCGCGCTGCCGCAGCCGGCGCTCCGTCACCCAGCAGGCCAGCACGATGCCGGCGATGATGCAGAGCGCGTAGGCCCGGATCGGCACCGGCCCGAGCTGCCAGACCGCGGTGCTGGGGCTGGGCAGGGCCGCCTGGGGGGAGAGCGAGGCGAGGGTCACGGGTGCACACGCTACCGCTGCACACCCCCGCAGCGGCACCCCGGGCCGCTGGCGGGCGCATCCCGGTGACTTCTGGTTTGCGCCGCCGTAGGCTCTTTGTCCATGAGCGCGCTCACCTGGGCGGTCGCCGCGGTCGTCACCGACGACGCCGGTCGGGTGCTGCTCTGCCGGCAGGGTCGGGGGGACCGTCGCTACGCGTTGCCCGGTGGGCGGCTGCGTCCGGCCGAGAGCCCGGTGCGGGCGGCCCTACGCGACATTCGCGCCGAGACCGGCTGGGACATCGAGCTGACCGGCCTGGTCGGCATCTACCAGGTGAGCCGCCCGTCGGGGGAGGCCGCCGCCGGCCGCGCCGGCCCGCAGCCGGACGTCCTCGTGCACGTGTTCCGGGCCCGCGCGGCCGGGGTCCGACCCGCCACCGACCCGCCGCCGGGCTGCCGACTGTCCTGGCACTCCCCCGACGCGCTGCCCGAGGTGGTCACCCCGCTCACCCGAGCCGCCGTCACCGACGCGACCGCCGGCCGCTTCGGCGTCCTGCGCGACATCGGCTCCACGCCCGGCGGCGTCGCCACCGCGTCGCTGCCGGCGGCCCGCCCAGCCGGGGACGAGCGGCCGACGGCCGACCAGGACGCGCGGCACGCCAAGCCGGGTTGAGCCGGGCCGGGCGACGCCGGGTCAGCGGGTGGGGTTACGGACGCCCTCGGCGAGTTCGGCGCTGAGCGTGCGAAGGGCGGCCAGCCCGTCGGCCTCGGTGGGCGCGTCAAGCACACACCGCACCAGCGCACTGCCCACGATCACCCCATCGGCGTAACCGGCGACGGTGCCGGCCTGCGCGCCGGTACCCACCCCCAGGCCGACGCCGATCGGCAGGTCGGTGACGGCGCGGGCCCGGGAGACCAGCGTCGGGGCGGCGTCGGAGGTACGCGCCCGGGCGCCGGTCACCCCCATCACGGCGGTCGCGTAGACGAAGCCGCGGCAGTGCTGCACGGTCATCGCCAGCCGCGCGTCGGTGGACGAGGGCGACACCAGGAACGTGCGGTCCAGCCCGTGCGCGTCCGAGGCGGCCAGCCACTCGTCGGCCTCGTCGGGAATGAGGTCCGGGGTGATCAGGCCGGTGCCACCGGCCGAGGCCAGGTCACGGGCGAAGACGTCCACGCCGTACCGCTCGACCGGATTCCAGTAGGTCATGGTGACCACCGGAGCGCCGGTGGCCGCCACCGCCTCGATGATGCGCATCGTGTCCGCGGTGCGTACGCCACCGGCCAGCGCGATGTCGCTGGCCCGCTGGATCACCGGCCCGTCCATCACCGGGTCCGAGTAGGGGATCTCCACCTCGATCACGTCGACGCCGGCCTCGACCATGGCGGTCATCGCGGCGATGCTGCCCTCGACGGTGGGGAAACCGGCCGGCATGCAGCCGACCAGCAGTGCCCGTCCGTCGGCGCGGGCCTTGTCGAAGGCCACCCCGATCCGGCTCATCTCACCGCTCCTTGTCGAGGATGCCGAAGTAGTCGCCGGCGGTGTGCACGTCCTTGTCGCCCCGCCCGGAGAGGTTGACCACGATGGTGGGCTCCCGGCCCAGCTCCGCGGCGAGCTTCGGAGCCAGCGCGACGGTGCCGGCGAGCGCGTGCGCGCTCTCGATCGCCGGGATGATGCCCTCGGTACGGCAGAGCAGCTCGAACGCGGCCATCGCCTCGTCGTCGGTGACCGGCAGGTAGTTCGCGCGGCCGGTGTCGTGCAGCCACGCGTGCTCGGGCCCGACGCCGGGGTAGTCCAGGCCGGCGGAGATCGAGTGCGACTCCAGGGTCTGCCCGTCGGCGTCCTGGAGCACGAAGGTGCGGGTGCCGTGCAGCACCCCGGCCGACCCGCCGGTGATGCTCGCCGCGTGCCGGCCGGTGGCCACCCCGTCGCCGCCGGCTTCGAAGCCGTACAGCCGAACGGCCTCGTCGCCCACGAACGCGTGGAAGATGCCCAGCGCGTTCGAGCCGCCGCCGACGCAGGCGGTGACGGCGTCCGGCAACCCGCCGGTGAGGTCCAGGCACTGCTGACGGGCCTCGTCTCCGATGCCCCGGACGAAGTCGCGCACCATCGCCGGGAACGGGTGCGGGCCCGCGGCGGTGCCGATCAGGTAGTGCGTCTCGTCGACGTTCGCCACCCAGTCGCGCATCGCCTCGTTCATCGCGTCCTTGAGGGTGCGCGAGCCGTTGGTGACCGGGACGACCGTCGCGCCGAGCATCCGCATCCGGGCCACGTTGAGCGCCTGCCGCTCGGTGTCGACCTGGCCCATGTAGACCACACACTCGAGGTCGAACAGGGCGGCGGCGGTCGCGGTGGCGACACCGTGCTGGCCGGCACCGGTCTCCGCGATCACCCGGGTCTTGCCCATCCGCTTGGTGAGCAGCGCCTGGCCGAGCACGTTGCGCACCTTGTGCGCGCCCGTGTGGTTGAGGTCCTCGCGCTTGAGCAGCACCCGCGCGCCGACCTTCGCGGAGAATCGCCGGGCCTCGTAGAGCAGCGACGGCGTGCCGGCGTAGTCGCGCAACAGCGCGCCGAACTCCGCCCGGAAGGACTCGTCCGCCATCGCCGTACGCCACGCCCCGTCGAGCTCGTCCAACGCGGCCACCAGGGCCTCGGGAACGAACCGACCGCCGAAGCGGCCGAAGTGGCCGGCGGAGTCGGGCTGCGGGCCGGCCACCGGGGCCAGCGCGTCGGCGCTCATCGGGAATCCTCTCGGTGGGGCGTCAGCCCGGCGCGGGGTCAGCGCACCGGCCGGGGCGTTGCCGGGTGGTTGCCGGCGTTGACCAACTCGGCGACCGCCTCGCGGGGGCTCTTCTGGGTGACCAGGCCCTCGCCGACGAGGACCGCGTCAGCGCCCGCGGAGGCGTACCGGATCAGGTCGTGCGGGCCACGAACGCCGGATTCGGCGATCTTGACGACGCTGCTGGGCAGGCCGGGCGCGATCCGCTCGAACACCGACCGGTCGACCTCCAGGGTACGCAGGTCACGGGCGTTGACCCCGATCACCTGCGCGCCGGCCTCCAACGCGCGGTCGGCCTCTTCCTCGTCGTGCACCTCGACCAGGGCGGTCATGCCCAGCGACTCGATCCGCTCCAGCAGGCCCATCAGGACGTTCTGCTCGAGGGCGGCGACGATCAGCAGAACCAGGTCGGCGCCGTGTGCGCGGGCCTCGTGGATCTGATAGCTGGAGACCACGAAGTCCTTACGCAGCACCGGCACGGTGACCGCCGCACGGACGGCCGCCAGGTCGTCCAGCGAACCGCCGAACCAGCGCCCCTCGGTCAGCACGCTGATCGCCCGCGCCCCACCGGCCGCGTAGTCGACAGCGAGGTCGGCCGGGTCGGCGATCTCGGCCAGCCGGCCCTTGGACGGCGACGAACGCTTCACCTCGGCGATCACGGCCACGCCGGGCTTGCGCAGGGCCGCGTACGCGTCCATGGGCGGCGGCGCCGCCGCTGCCAGTTCACGGATCCGCTCCAGCGGAACCTGCTCCTGGCGTCGGGCGACGTCTTCACGCACGCCGGCCAGAATCTCGTCGAGCACGCTTACGGACGCTGCCTGGCCGGCCTCGTCCCCCTCCGCGTGCGCATGCTCAGCAGTCACGAACGGACTCCCCTCTCCGGGCGTCATGGGCCGATGCTAGGGGCAGCCGACCGACGCCGGATGCCGGGGGTATGGCGCTGCTCACGAAAAGGGCTGCGGCATAATGGCCGACTTGCCGTGAAGGGGTTGTCACGCAGCGCCACCTCCGGTATCGATCACCGTCACGCGGTATGGAGCCTGGCGGCCACGGTCAGGGCCGGGCCGACCCATCGATCATGCCACCAGTTACCGCGCGGCGCGCGACAGCAGCGACCCCGGTCGATGTTGTGAGCAAGCTCAAGGTCGGCCGGACGGTCCTGGTCACGGCCGAGGCGAGACAGTTGACCGGGCGGTCACCGCGGCGAAACGTCGACGGGCGAGCATCGTCCTCGGGCAGACTCGATGGCGCGCCTGCCCCGACCGTCGCAACTCCTCGCGCGAGGTGATCATGAGCATTTCCGAGCCGCACCCGACCATCGGACTGACCACGATCTCGCGGACGGTGGCATCGCTCGCCGTCGGCGTGGTGCACACCGTGGAACGGGCCGTGGTGGGCGAGGGACGGATGCGGACAGCACGGGGCAACGCCTGGGAGGCGGTCTGCGCCGACCGGGCGCGCGCCGACCAGCGTGCCGAGCTGAACCGCCTGGTCGAAGA
Organism: Micromonospora sp. NPDC047644; assembly: GCF_040704315.1. Lineage (NCBI taxonomy): Bacteria > Bacillati > Actinomycetota > Actinomycetes > Micromonosporales > Micromonosporaceae > Micromonospora > Micromonospora sp. NPDC047644. Next base: position 5,634 of record NZ_JBEYSY010000030.1, on the reverse strand, counting down.
GCTGACCGCCGCCCGCGCCGCCGGCAGCCGCAGCCACTGGGAGCGCCAGCCGGTCGGCTGACAGCCCACCGGCCTCCGCCTGTCGCGCCGTCAGCCGCCCGTCGCGGCGTCCGACGGCTGTCGCGGCGTCCGACGGCTGTCGCGGCGTCCGACGGCTGTCGCGGCCACCGGGCCGGTCGAGCAGTCGGTCACCGCGATCATGCGGGCCACCGCGTCAGTCGGCCGTCGGGTCTTCGCCCCGGTCCAGCGCGTCCCACGCCTCGGTGGTGCGACGCCCCGCCAACGGCGTCGGCGGGGCGGTCGGGTCGCTCTGCGCCGGCGCGTCCTGCGGCGCGCTCCGCGCCGGACGCTCGTACCGGGCGCCCATCGCCGGCCAGTCGCCGCCACGCAGCGCCGTCCACCAGCCTCCCCCGGCGGCCACCAGGCCGCCGAGCAGGCAGAGCGCCGGCCACTGCCGGCTCACCACGCCGCTCACGTCGGCCACCAGCCCGTACCCGCCGCCGGCCGCCACGGCCAGACCGAGCACGCCGAGCAGCGCCCCGAGCACCCGACGCAGGCGACCCCGGGTGGCCAGCACCGCGCCACCCCCGGCCAGGGTCACCAGGGCCAACGCCGGCAACCAGGGCAGCAGACTCGCACCGCTGCGGGTGTCACGCACCGGCGGCAGCGGTGCCGGACGGGCCGTCAGCTCGACCGACCAACCGCGCGTCGCGGCCCATAGCGCCAGGCCCGCGCCGGCCAGGCAGAGCAGCACCGCGTACGTCAACGCGCGCCGGCCCCCGACGGGTCGACCCCCGCCGCTCACGAGCTCGTCCCATCGTCCGCGACCGCCGGGCGCCGCGTCGCCGCCGCACTCCTCGCGCTCACCGAACCGGTCCTCCGTGAGCGACTGCGGGGCGACGCTTCGCCGCGTTCATCGTGCCGGCCGGAGGGTTTCGGCGGCGGCGATCGCGGCCAGCACGGCCGCCGCCTTGTTACGCGTCTCCTGGTCCTCGGCGGCCGGGTCCGAGTCGGCGACCACCCCCGCCCCGGCCTGGACGTAGGCGCGGCCGTCACGGATGAGCGCGGTCCGGATGGCGATCGCCATGTCCAGGTCGCCGCCGAAGCCGAAGTAGCCGACGGTGCCGCCGTAGAGGCCACGACGGACCGGCTCCAACTCCTCGATGATCTCCATGGCGCGCACCTTGGGCGCCCCGGAGAGCGTGCCGGCCGGGAAGGTCGCGGCCAACGCGTCGAAGGCGCTCTGGTCGTCACGCAGCGTGCCGGTGACGGTGGAGACGATGTGCATGACGTGGCTGTAGCGCTCGATGGTGGCGAACTCGGGCACCTCCACGCTGCCGGGCTGACAGACCCGACCCAGGTCGTTGCGGCCGAGGTCGACCAGCATCACGTGCTCGGCTCGTTCCTTCGGGTCGGCCAGCAGCTCGGCGGCGAGGGCGGCGTCGGCGGCGGGGGTGCCGCCCCGCGGCCGGGTGCCGGCGATCGGGTGCAACAACGCCCGGCGTCGCCCGTCCGGGGCCCCGGTGACCTTCAGGTGCGCCTCCGGGGACGAGCCGACGATGTCGAACCCGTCGAAGCGCAGCAGGTACATATACGGGCTGGGGTTGCTGGTGCGCAACACCCGGTAGACGTCCAGCGGGTCGGCGTGGGTCGTCCGCTCGAAGCGCTGGGAGAGCACGATCTGGAAGCACTCACCGGCCCTGATCGCCTCCTTGGCCGCCTCCACCGCCTTCGGGTAGCCGCCGTCGGGCGTCCGACAGAGCACCTCGCCGGCCGGCGGACGCTCCACCGTGGAGATCATCGGTGGGATGGGCCGGGACAGCGCCGTGGTCATCGCATCCAACCGGCCGACCGCGTGGTGGTAGGCGGCGGCGACCTGTGCGGCGCGGTCCGGGGCGTCCAGCGGCGGCAGTACCGCGTTGGCGACCAGGATCGCGGAGCCGTCGTAGTGGTCGAGCACCACCAGATCGGTCGCGAGCATCATGCCCAGCTCGGGGACGCCCAGGTCGTCCTCGGTCAGCTCGGGCAACCGCTCGAAGCGCCGGATCAGGTCGTAGCCGAGGTAGCCGACCATGCCCCCGGTCAGCGGTGGCAGACCGTCGGACGGGTCCCCGACCGGGCCGGCCAGCGCCGCCACCGTCTCCCGCAGCATCCGCACCGGGTCACCCTCGGTGCTCAGCCCGGCCGGCGGTTGGCCGAGCCAGGTCGCCACGCCGTCGCGCGCGATCAGGGTCGCGCTGCTGCGTACGCCGATGAACGAGTACCGCGACCAGGCCATGCCGGCCGAGCCGACGCCCTGCTCGGCCGACTCCAGCAGGAACGTGCCCGGCCCACCGGCCAACTTCCGGTAGACCCCGACCGGGGTCTCCGCGTCGGCCAGCAGCCGCCGGGTGACCGGCACCACCCGCCAGTCGGCGGCCAGCTCGGAGAAGGTGGCCAGGTCGGGGCTGACGGTGCCGTCGGTCATGGCAGTGCCTCCGGAGTAGAGACGGGCAGCTCGGTGAAGAAGCAGGTCCGGTGGCCGGTGTGGCAGGCCGCGCCGACCTGGTCCACGCTCACCAGCAGCGCGTCCCCGTCGCAGTCCAGGGCGACCGACCGTACGTACTGGTGGTGCCCGGAGGTGGCGCCCTTGACCCAGTATTCGCGGCGGCTGCGCGACCAGTAGGTGGCTCGGCCGGTGGTGAGGGTGCGGTGCAACGCCTCGTCGTCCATCCAGGCGACCATCAGCACCTCACCGGAGTCGTGCGCGCGCACCACGGCGGCGACCAGACCGTCGGCGGTGCGACGCAACTGGGCCGCGATGGCCGGGTCGAGCCGGGACGGGCGCGCCGTCGCGGGCGCGGCCAGCTCGTTCGGATCGCTGGGAACGCCGGTCACCGGCGGGTCAGGTACGGGCACAGTCACGAATTCTCCCGCACGCGGCGCGGGCACCGCCGACCGCTCCCGCCCCGGCTGCGGCACAGGCCCCGACAGCCAGGGCTGCGACGAGGGCGACAACGGCCGGGGCTGTGCCGAGAGCCCGGACTGCGACGAGGGCCCGGACTGCGACGAGGGCCCGGCTGGCCGGGCCAGCTGGGCGACGTAGCGGTCCAGCCGGCCGTCGACCAGGGCGGCGGCCAGGTCCGCGCCGGCCGTGTCGGCGATCTCCTCGGCGTACGGCCGGATCAACGGCAGCGTGCCGGCGACCAGCCGTACGGCGGCGGCCCAGAGCTGCCCGGTCGCGCCCGGGCGCAGCCCGAGGCAGAGCATCATGTCCGTCCGGTAGCCGGGTGGCGCCACCGGCAGTTCCAGGGCCGCAGCGAAGGCCGCCCGGCGGGAGTGGACCCGCACGGACGGGTTGGCCGGCCGCAGCACCGAGGGGCAGAGCCGCGCCAGGTCGGCGACGGCGAGCCGGACCCCGAGCCGGTCGCTGGCCGCGCGGGCGGCGGCGGCCTTACCCAGCGTGGCGATCATCTCTTCCAGTCGGGGTGGCTCGGCGGGCTGGCAGAGCACCGGCAGGTCGATCCGGGGCCGCCAGTGCGGGTCGGCCCAGAGCAGCCGCGCCGGCGCGGTGACCGGCAGCCCGAACGCCCAGTCGGCCGGTTCGCCCAGTCGGTGCACCCAGGACCGGATGTCGCGGGCAGCCACCGAGACGTGGGTGACCTGACCTGCGGACTCGTCCAGGTAGGCCCGGCGGGCCGCGTACGGGGCACCGCCGACCAGCACGTCGAGGTCGACGTCGCTGTGCGCGGTGGCGGCGTGGCGGGCGTGGCTGCCGCGCAACAGGATGCCGACCACCGGCCGTTCGGCGGCCTGCCGCAACCGCGCGGCCCAATCCTCGAGAAAACCGCTGTTCGGTAACGGAGCGTGACCCACCGCGCCATCGTGCCGTACGTCCGATCGGTGCGCAATGCCCGTTGCCGGACTTCCTGTCCGGTCCGGAGCCTACTGCCCGTTCTCGCGCTCCGCGCGACGGTCGGCCGGACACCGGCGCGGGCGTTGCGCCCGGCGCGGTATTTCATCTAGCGTTGAGTTCAACAGGTGATGAGTTTCTCTGGAGGTGCGTGATGGACGATGCGATAGCCGTCCGAGACCTGGTCGTGGACCGGGGTGGGCGGCGGGTGCTGGACGGCATCAGCTGCCGGGTCCCGCGCGGCGCGGTCACCGGGCTGCTCGGCCCCAGCGGCAGTGGCAAGACCACGTTCATGCGCGCGGTGGTCGGGGTGCAGCTGGTCGGTGGCGGGACGGTCACCGTGCTCGGCCAGCCGGCGGGCACCCCCGCGCTGCGGCACCGGGTGGGCTACCTGACCCAGGCGCCCAGCGTCTACGCCGACCTGACCGTCCAGGAGAACGCCCGCTACTTCGCGGCCCTGTACGGGCGCGGGCGGGTCGAGGCCGACCGGGCGATCAGCGACGTCGGGCTGGCCGGGGCCGCCGGTCAGCTGGTCGGCACCCTGTCCGGTGGTCAACGCAGCCGAGCCTCGCTGGCGTGCGCCCTGGTCGGGGAGCCGGAGCTGGTCATCCTCGACGAGCCGACCGTCGGCCAGGACCCGGTGCTGCGGGCCGATCTGTGGGCCCGGTTCCACGCGATGGCCGCCGCCGGCACCACCCTGCTGGTGTCCAGCCACGTGATGGACGAGGCGGCACGCTGCGACCAACTGTTGCTGATCCGCCAGGGGCGGTTGATCGCCGACGACAGCCCCGCCGCGATCCGCGCCGCCGCCGGTGTGGACGACCTCGACGAGGCGTTCCTGCGGCTCATCCGGGCCGGCGAGGCCGCCTCCACCAGCACCGACGCGACAGCCGCACGGGAGACAGCATGAACGCGCGCATTCTCGCCGCCACCACCGGGCGCATCCTCCGTCAGCTCCGGCACGACCGGCGGACCATCGCGCTGCTCGTGGTGGTGCCGGCCGTCCTGCTCACCCTGGTCTACTTCATGTACGCCGACCAGCCGACCCCGCCCGGCCAACCCACCACGTTCGACCGGATCGCGCTGGTGATGCTCGGCATCTTCCCCTTCGTGATCATGTTTCTGGTGACCAGCATCGCCATGTTGCGGGAACGCACCTCGGGCACGCTGGAGCGGCTGCTCACCACCCCGCTGGGCAAGCTCGATCTGCTCTTCGGGTACGGCATCGCGTTCGGGCTGGCCGCCGCCGTACAGGCCGCCGTCGCCGCCGCGGTGGCGTACTGGATCTTCGATCTGGAGACCGCCGGCAGCATCGGGCTGGTGCTCGGGATCGCCGTGCTCGACGCCGTGCTCGGCGTCGCCCTCGGACTGCTGTGCAGTGCCTTCGCGCGCACCGAGTTTCAGGCAGTACAGTTCCTGCCAGTCGTGGTGGTCCCCCAACTGCTGCTCTGCGGGCTGTTCGTGGCCCGTGACCAGATGGCCGGCTGGCTCCAGGCGCTCAGCGACGCCTTCCCCCTGTCGTACGCCATCGAGGCGTTGCAGGAGGTCGGTGCCCACGCCGAACCGACCGGCCGGATGTGGCGCGACGTCGCCGTGGTTCTCGGCGCGGTGGTGCTGGCGCTGGTGCTCGCGGCGGCCACCCTGCGCCGACGCAGCGGCTGACCGCCAGCGCCGGGGGCGGCGGCCGGCGAGGCTTCGGTCGGTCAGCGCGGCCAGCCGACCCGGGTGGGGCAGCAGGTCAC
>NZ_JBEYSY010000029.1:0-35831 GCF_040704315.1 Micromonospora sp. NPDC047644 | reverse complement strand
GTCGAAGACGAAGGAGCCTTCGCGCTCGCTCCATCCAAAGTTGTCCCCGGCACGGACTTCGTGGCGAACCGCCCGGGCCGCGCCGCGTTCCCTCAGCGGGTTGCCGGCATGGTGGCGAACTCGCCGGCTAGCTCCGACTCGACGATCGTCGCGGCGGACGGCCGGCGACCGGCCGGCGCCCGCCGGGCGGACGGGACGGCGAGGGCCGCGAGCGCGGCGGCCAGGGCGATCGCCGTGAGGACGAGAAATCCCATCGTGAAGCCGGCCTCCCGGGGCAGGCCGTTGGCCTGCGGGTGGGCGGTGATCACGCCGCTGACCACTGCCGCGCCGATCGCGCCGCCGATGGTGCGGATGTTGGCGTTCATGCCGGTCGCCACGCCGGTCTGGCTGGCGGGCACGCTGGCGACGATCAGGTTGGCCATCGAGGCGAAGGCCAGGCCGATACCGAGGCCGACCAGGCCACCGGCGATGGCGACCTCCCAGCGGGTGGCGTGCGCGGTGGCGAGCATCGCGGAGGCGGCCACGTTGAAGGTGGCACCGGTGGCGAGCTGCGCCTTGGCGCTGAAGACGGCCTGGAGTCGCCCGGCGATGACGCCGGCGACGAACATCGCGCTGACCATCGGGAGCATGAGCAGACCGGCCTGGCTGATGCTCGCCCCGAAGCCGTAACCGGCGGCGGTCGGGGTCTGCAGGAACTGCGGGAGGAACGCGTACATGGAGAACATCGACGCGCCGTAGAGCAGGGCGACCAGGTTGGTGGTCCACACGCCGGGAAGGCGCATCATCCGCATGTCGATCAGCGGGTTGCTGGAACGCAGCTCGGTGACCAGCCAGCCGACCAGCAGCACCACGGCGAGGGCGAGCAGACCGAGCACCCGGATGGAGGTCCAGCCCCAGGCTGCGCCCTGACTGATCGGCAGCAGCAACGCGACGAGCCAGCCGGAGAGCAGCAGCGTGGCGCGCCAGTCGATGCGACCGGGGGTGCGGACCGGCGACTCGGGCACGAACAGGTGCGCGGCCACGGCGGTCAGCCCGACCACGATCATCGGGATCCAGAACAGCCAGCGGTAGTCCAGGGTGCTGACGATCGGGCCGGCCAGCACGATGCCCAGGCCACCGCCGACGGCGACGATGGCCGAGATGGCGGCCACCGCGGTGGAGACCCGGGCGGCCGGGAACTCGTCGCGGATGATGCCGAAGGACAGCGGGAAGACCGCCCCGCCGATGCCCTGCACGACCCGGGCGAGGATGAGGACGCCGATGTTCGGCGCGATGGCGGCCAGCAGGCAGCCGAGGGCGAGGGCGGCGAGCGAGACGACGAGCATCCGCTCCTTGCCGACCATGTCGCCGACGCGTCCGAGGATCGGCGTGAAGATCGACGCGCTGAGCAGGTAGGCGGTCAGGACCCAGGTCACGGTGTTCTGGGTGGTGTGCAGATCCTGCTGGATGGTCGGCAGCACCGGGGTGATCAGCGACTGGAGCATCGCGAAGAACCCGGCGCCGGCCGCGAGCACGGTGAAGGTGAGCCGACGCGAGCTGCGCCGGGAGGTCACTGCCACGAGAGAAAACTCCCTGATTACGTACGGGAATGAAGGCTTGTCGCCCGTCGTCCGTGACGGGGTGGTCTGTCGGGGTCCGGGCGATCGGGGTGGCCAGGCGGCGATCGGGCGGGTCCCGAGGTAGAGTAACCGGAGGCAGGCCTCCGGGATTCCGGAGGGGTGCCTCCGCTAAGCTAGCGGAGGGCATCCTCCGGATGCAAATAGAGTGAGGTGACGCACGTCATGACCAGCCCGGGGCAGGCGCCCGAGGTCTTCGCCCAGCGGCCCAAGCGGGCCGACGCGCGGCGTAACTACGACGCCCTGATCGCGGCTGCGCGCGAGGCGTTCGCCGAGAACGGCGCCGCCGCCTCCCTGGAGGACGTGGCCCGTCGGGCCGGCGTGGGCATCGGCACGCTCTACCGCAACTTCCCGACCCGCCGGCACCTGTTCGAGGCCGTCTACGTCGAGGAAGTCCGGGCGCTGTGCCACTCCGCCGAGGGTCTGGCCGAGCTGCCACCCTGGGACGCGCTGGTCGCCTGGCTGCACCGCTTCGTCGCGTACGTCGCCACCAAGCGGGCGCTCGCCGAGCAACTGCTGCACGACTCCGAGATCTTCACCAGTTGCCGGGCGGAGATCTTCTCCGCCGGTGAGCCGCTGATGCGTCGCGCCCAGGTCGCCGGTGTGGTCCGTGACGACATCGGCTTCGACGACGTGGTGCGGTTGATCAGTGGCCTCACCATGGCCCAGTTCCCGTCGCCGGAGCAGCGTGACCGGGTCCTCGGCGTGGCCCTGGACGGCCTGCGCCCGCCCGCCACGCCGCGCTGACTCCCCGCCTCAGCACACCGCGCTGACCGCTCAGCCCACTGATCGGCGGTCGACCAGCAGCAGCCACTCGTCGTCGAGGCGTTCCACTGTCGTGCCCGCCGGCCAGCGGTGACCACTGTCGGCCACCGCCCGGGCCTGCTCGACCTGCGGCGGCCGGCTGAACTCCGTGTCGCGGAAGCTGACCATGCTGTGGAACCGGGCCCGGCCGAAGTTCGCGGCGTCGAGGAAACGGGCCCGGTCGAACAGCGCCTCCGCGCCGAACACCGTCCAGCGGAACAGCGCCATGTTCGTGAAGCGGACGGCGTGGAAGCTGGCCGACCGACCGAACTCGGTGTGCTCCATGGACAGGGCGCCGTCGAAGACGGCTTCCCGGAACGAGGTGACGTCCTCGAAGCGGGTGGCGTCGAAGCTGGTCGGCTGGCCGAAGGTCACCCGGCGCAACGAGGTCGGGCCGGTGAAGCCGGCTCGCCGGCAGGACAGGCCGCCGGTGAAGGCGGCACCGTCGAAGCTGGCCTCGCCGCCGACCCGGACGCCGTCGAGGACGACCTCGCCGTCGGCCACGAGCCCGTCGACGACCACGTCACCGAACGTCGCCGCCCCGAGCAGCAGCCGCCCCCGCGCCGTCGCGCCCGCGAAGGTGGTCGTACCGGTGAACACCGCACCGGTGAAGTTGGCGTCGACGAGTGTGCAGCCGGCGGCGTCGAAGTCGACGAGCGTGGCGCCGGTCAGGTCGAGCGTCAGCTCCGGCCAGTGTGCCGCGTCGTCCGCGCGTAGGTGCCGGGTCAGCACGCGCTGCGCGCTGCGCCGGACCTCCGTCTCGCGCGGCTCGCCGTCAGGCGCCGGCATCCGCAGGTACGCGCAGAGCACCGCCGCGATGGTCGGGCGCTGCCCCGGGTTGTCCTGACCGAGGCGCTCCAGCGCGTGCAGGCCGCCGAGGCGTACCGCCGCGCTGTCGTTGCCGAGCAGCTCGACCGCCCGGGTGTAGAGCTCGGTCAGTCGACGCTCCGCCGCGTCGTGCTCGGCGGCCCCGGACTGCCGATCCTGGTGGCGCTGGGCGGTCTCGGCCACCGCTTCGGCGTGCGCCTGCACCCGGTCGCGGTGCGCCTGGTCGCGGGCGGCGACGCTCTCCTGGTGCCGTTGCGCGCGTTCGGCGATCCACTGACGTCGGGCGGCGAGCAGCAGCGCGAGCCCTCCGCCGGTGCCGGCGACGACGGTCAGGCCGGTGCGGATCGCGTCGATGCGCAGCGTGGCGCGGGTGTCCGGTTGGTTGGCCCGGTCGGCCTCGGTGAGCAGCAGATCCAGCACCAGCCAGCCCAGGGCGATGGCGGCCAGCAGGCCGACCAGGACCAGCCACCACGGCATCACCCGCAGCTCGCGCTCGGAGGGTTCGTCGACAGCCACGGCCACAGCATGCCAGCGACCGCCGGTGTCCGATATGGAGCGCGGCGGTATGACCGTTTGCGCCCCCGCCGGAACAACGGGTTACCGGCGCGTAACAAGTCATTGACGTTTCTAAATTGTTGCGGGCATGATCGTCGCACGGTCGACCGGACACCCCCACCCACCTGCCCGGTTCGCCGGGTGCCTCCCCCCCCGGAGGTGCAGCCATGCTGCTCCGAAAGACCGCCCTCGTCCTGGCCCTCAGCACCGCCGCGCTGCTGGCGTCCACCGCCACGGCGACCGCCGCCCCCGCCTCCACCACGACGCCCTCCGCCTCCCAGGCCGCCAGCGCCACGCCCTTCGCCGCCGCGGCGGCCAACCCCGTCATCGTGGTCGGCGGGCTCAGCGGCGTCGCCGTCGCGTACGAGCCGATCGCCGCCCGGCTGCGCGCCGACGGCTACCGCACCTTCATCTACCAACTACCCGGGCTGGGCCTCGGTGACATCCCCACCTCGGCGCGCGCGTTGGCCGGCTACGTCGAGCAGGTACGCGCCACCACCGGCGCGGCGAGCGTGGACGTCGTCGCCCACTCCGAAGGGGGCCTGGTCAGCAGGTACTACCTCAAGCGGCTCGGCGGCACCGCCACCGTCGGTCGCTACGTCAGCCTGGGCACACCCCAGTACGGCACGTACGTCGCCAACATCGTGGCGTTCCTGGGCCTGGGCAGCTGCGCCGGCGTCGTGGCCTGCCAACAGATGACAATCGGCTCGGCGTTCCTCGCCGACCTCAACGCCGGCGACGACACCCCGGGCGCGGTGCGCTACACCACCGTCCGCACCCTGCAGGACGAGCTGGTCCGACCGACCGGAAACGCCGCCGTCAACGACGGCGCGACGAACGTGCTGATCCAGTCGTACTGCCCACTGCGGGTGGTGGGGCACCTCGGCCTGGTGCTCGACGGCACGGCGTACACCATCGTGCGCGGCGCTCTGGTCGACGGCCCGGTGCGACCCAACTGCCTCGCGCTCTGACCCGCCGCGGTGCGGCGGTCCCGCAGGGGGCCGCCGCACCCCAGCCGTCACGCCGAGTGTCGGGTGCGCGACGATCCCCCGAAACGGTGTGGCAGACATCGGATGCCCTCGATAACCTGCTCCGGCTGTCCATTCCCGACAGTGGACGACGCCCGCCGAGAAGGAGCAGCGCTCATGACCGAGCCGCCCACAGTGCCGCCGGAGAACACCCCGCCGACCGTGCCGCAGCTCGACGTCCGGGCCGCCCAACCGCCGTCGGCCGACACCCCACCACCCACCGGCGGGTTCGCCGACCGCCCGCCCGGCTACCCGAGCGCGCTGGTCTGGCTGCGCGCCGGGATCCTGCGGGACTGGCGCGGCGTGCTCGGCGCGTTCCTCGCCACCTGGTTCTACCTGCCGGTCGCGCTGCTCCTGGCGGTCTGGGGTGGTCTCACGTTCGGCGTCGTCGGGCTCTTCGCCGTCGGGACCGGCGCCGACGACCAGGTGCCCCAGGTGCTGCGCGACGCCCCGCTCGTCGGCCCCCTGGTCGAGGCGTTCCTGACCCGCTCCGGCGGGTTGCTCGGCGGCGTCGCCGGCTTCGCCATCGGCTTCCTGGTCGGCTTCCTCGCCGTGCTGGCCCTGCCCTGGATGGGCGTCGCCGACGAGCCGTTCGCGCTGCTCACCGGCCTGATCGGCACCGTGGTCGCAGCGGCGCTGATCGGAGTCCTCTACACGCTCTACCGGGTGCTGCTCGAACCTCGCCTGCTGGTCGTCTCGGGGGCGCGCCAGCCCAGCCGCCGCGAGTACGCGCGGCTGCGCCCCGTGCTCGACGACTGCGCCCGACGGCTCGGCCTGCCCAGCGTGCCCCGGCTGCTCATGGAGGACGACCCGGTCCTGAGCAACGCCCGCACGTACGCCCGGCACGTGGTGGTCACCACCGCCGTGCTGGCCGAACCGGACGACGAGGTGGCCGCGCTGCTCAGCCACGAGCTGGTGCACTGGCGCACCGGGGACGAGATCACCAGCGCCTTCGTCCGCGGTGTCGGCCTGCCTCTGACCCTCGCGCACGCCCTGCCGACCTGGCTGATGCGGACGTTCCCCCATCCGGGCACCAACTTCGTGGTCTTCGTGTTCTTCTGGCCGGTGCTGCTCACCATGCGGTACGTGGTGCTGCCGCTGCACGCCCGCGACGTGCGCGCGGCCGAGTACCGGGCCGACCTCGGCGCCGTGCTCACCGGGCACGTCGACGGGCTGCGGCGCATCCTGGAGCGGCGGCTGTCCTTCGAGACCGGCCGCAGTGGCTGGGACGAGGCGGTCTGCGCCACCCACCCGCCGCACGAGCTGCGGCTCGACGCGTTGGAGCGGGCCTCGGTGGCCGGTGTGCCCGCCGGGGCGACCGAGCCCGTCACCGTCGAGCGGCTGTTCAACGACTCCGGCCCGGTCGGCACCCGCCGCACGTGGCTGCTGGTCGGCGCCCTCGCCCTGGTCGCCTGCCTCGGCACCAGCGGCCTCGGCGTGGTGCAGTGGGCGTTCTTCCGCCCCCAGGCGGCGATCGACGGCTACTTCTCCGCGCTCGCCGACCGGGACAGCGAGGCCGCCCTCGGTCACCTGACCGACCAGGGCGACGGCACCGACCGTGACCTTCTCGCCAAACTGCTGCGCGGCAAGGGCTACCAACCACCGACCGACGTCGAGATCAGCTCGTTGGAGCGCGACGGCGACACCGCCACCGCCGCCGTGGCGTACCGGGTGGGTGACGCGCGCCAGAGCGGCACCCTCACCCTGCGCCGCGAGGACGAGACCACCGCCGGCCTCTTCCACGGCTGGCGGTTGAGCGGTGGGCCGACCGCGCTCAACGCCTCGATCGCCGAGCCCGGGGTGCGGCTCAACGGGGTGGAGTTGCCGGTCGCCACCGAGGGCGCTCCGCTGGTGCTGCTGCCCGGCGGCTACACCGCGACCGGTCCGTCCAGCGCGCTCAGCGAGACGCCGGGCGCGACGGTGCTGGTGGGCGCGGGGCAGGGCGCCGCCACCCTGCAACTGACGCCCGTGCTCAAGCCGGCGGCGATCGACGCGGTCGAGGCCCGGGTACGCGCCTGGTTGGACGAGTGCGCGAAGCAGACCGTCGCCGCCCCGCCCGGCTGCCCGTTCCGCTACTACGGCGGCACCGCGCAGAAGGTCACCTGGAAGATCCTGGAGTACCCGGAGATCGCCGTCGAGTTGACCAGCCCGAGCACGGCCCGGGTGTCCACCCCGGTGGAGACCCAGGGCAGGGTGCAGGTCAGTGGCACCACCACGTACTTCGGCAGCAGCTCACCGTTCACCGACGACAACGCGCTGACCGTCACGGGCGTCGCGACCGCCGACGGGGACGACGTCACCTTCCGACCCTCCACCAACTGACCGGGAGCCAGACCGTGACCGACAGCGACGCCGCAGCCCGGCTGCCCGTCCGGCTGACCATCAACCCCCGGCAGCGGCAGTCTCCCTCGGTCGATCTGCTGACCTGGATCCACCGCCGCCCCGAGTACCGACCGGTGGTGCGCACGGCCGGCGGCGGCGGAGGTCGGCCAGGCTTCAGCGACGCGGTGATCATCGCGGTGCTGGCCCAGGGGCTGCTTCCGGGGCTGTTCAACCTGTTGCAGTCCTGGGTCGACCAGCAGCGCACCGAGGCCAGCATCCGGATCCAGGCGGGGGACACCGAAGTGGAGTTGCAGGTGAGCGGGCGCACCGACTCGGCGCGGCTGCTGGCCCAGGCGACGGAGGCGCTCCGCGCCGCCCGGGAGCCCGGGTCAGAGCCCGGCTCGAAGTCCGGCTCGGACGCCACCGGCTGAACCGACGCCGCCCGGACGCCCCGGGCTGCCCCCGGCACCGTCGCACGGTCCGGACGCCGCCGGCTGACCCGGCGGCGTCCGTACCGGTTGGTCAGCTCGCCTTGGCGAGCGCCTCGAACTCGTCGTCGGTGAGCCGCACGTCGGCCGCGGCCACGTTCTCCTCCAGGTGCGCCACCGAGGACGTGCCGGGGATCGGCAGCATCACCGGGGAGCGGCGCAGCAGCCAGGCCAGCGCGAGCTGCGCGGGCGACGCGCCGTGCGCGTTGGAGATGGCGTCCAGTGGGCCGCCCGGGCGGGCCAGCTCACCGGTCGCGATCGGGAACCACGGGATGAACGCGAGGTCGTTGCGCTCGCAGTACTCCAGCACGTCCTCGGCGCTGCGGTTGGCGAGGTTGTACAGGTTCTGCACCGACGCGATCGTGGTGATCGCCCGGGACTCCTCGATCTGCGCGACGCTGACCTCGGACAGCCCGATGTGCTGGATCTTGCCTTCCTCCCGCAGCAGCGCCAGCTCACCAAGCTGATCGGCGAGCGGCACCAACGGGTCGATCCGGTGCAGCTGGTACAGCGGGATGCTGTCCAGGCCCAGGTGCCGCAGGCTCAGCTCGCACTGCTGGCGCAGGTACTCCGGGCGGCCCAGCGCACGCCAGTCGCCGGGGCCGGAGCGGCTCAACCCGGCCTTGGTCGCGATGACCAGGTCATCGGCGTACGGGTGCAGGGCCTCCCGGATCAGCAGCTCCGACACGAACGGTCCGTACGAGTCGGCCGTGTCGATGAACGTCACGCCCAGCTCGACCGCACGGCGCAGCACGCGTACCGCCTCGGCCGGGTCCTTCGGGTCACCCCAGACACCCGGGCCGGTGATCTGCATGGCCCCGTAGCCGAGCCGGTTGACTGTGACATCGCCGCCGATCCGGTACGTGCCGGACGCCTTCGCGGGCTGCTCACTGATGTTTGTCGCCATTGCCCGATCCCCAATCGTCTCGTCGTGGCGGGCGTGGACAGCGCGGGCGTGAAGGGCCCACCCGCCACCGATGGATCATCCCCCGGAACCCCGCCGCCATGCCGCCGGTCGGCCGAGTGTGGGGGCTGACACGCCGTCAGCGCGCCGAAGCGAGTTGCCGCGAAGCGCCCGGTACGACCGGGTTGTCCGTGCGACGCTGGCCGGAGCCGGTGCGTTCCGGCGCGACGGCGGAGGGAGCACCCATGGGAGTGCCGCAGGTCAACTTCGCGCTCGACACGTACGAGTGCATCGTGATCTATCCCGGCGCGGCCGGGCGGGCCCTGCCCGCGGAGACCGTGCAGCGGTTGCAGGCGGAGCACGCCGAACACATGCAGGCGTTGCAGCGACGCGGCATCGTCCTGGTCGCCGGCTCGGTGGACGGGCCGGCGCGCGAGCCGGATCCGCCGATCGGCTTCGGGCTGGCCCGCACCGGCAGCGTCGAGGACGTCCGCAGCGTGCTGGAGGCCGACCCGGCGGTGCAGGCCGGGCTCTACCGGGTGGAGGTGCTGACCTTCCTCTGCCCGGCCGGTTCCCTGGAGTTCCCGCTGGTCAAGGCGGACAGCTGAGCCGCCGGTCCATCGGTGGCTGTCGTGATGGCGACGGCGCTCGACCGCTTGCCGGTGTTACGGTCGCGCCCAGCGCGGGCCGCCGCCGGGGCGTACCCGGTGTCGTGGGTCGGCCCGGTCGAGGAGTCGCCATGGTCTCCGCCGCCACCCCCGATGTCGCGTCCGCCACCGCCCGACTGCGTGCCCTGCTCGGCGACCGGCTGCACGAGCCGGGCGATCCCGGTTACGCCGCCACCACCCGGCTCTGGAACGGCGCGGCGACCCGGACACCCGCACTCGCCGCCGCAGTTCAGGACGCCGGCGAGGTGGCCGAGGCGGTCCGCGTCGCCACCCGGTGCCACCTGCCCCTCTCGGTCCGCTCCGGCGGGCACGACTGGGCCGGCCGGGCGTTGCGCGACGGCGCTCTGGCGCTCGATCTGACCGGGCTGCGCGCCGTCCGGGTCGACCCGGACGCGGCCACGGTGACCATCGGCGGCGGTGCCACGGCCGCCGAACTGCTGGCCGCCACCCGCGAGTACGACCTGGTGGTCCCCACCGGCGTGGTCGACGCCGTGGGGATGGCCGGGCTGACCCTCGCCGGCGGGTACGGCCCACTCTGCGGCCGGTTCGGTCTGGCCCTGGACAGCCTGCTCGGCGCGGAGGTGGTTCTCGCCGACGGCCGCCGGGTCACCGCCGACGCCCGGCACGACGCCGAGCTGTACTGGGCGCTGCGCGGCGGCGGTGGCAACCTCGGCATCGTCACCGAGCTGCGTTTCCGCGCGCACCGGCTGCCCGCCGTGCTGGCCGGCATGATCATGTTCGCGCTCTCCGAGGCGCCGGCCGTGCTGCGCGGCTACGGCGCGCTCGTCGCCGAGGCCCCGGACGAGCTGACCGTGATGGCCGGTTTCCTGCCCGGCCCGGCCGGCGAGCCGGTGATCTTCGTCTGCCCGTTCTACAGCGGCCCCGACCTGGACGCCGCAGCGCCGTGGATGGACCGGCTGCGCGCGCTGGGCACCCCGCTGGTCGACCAGATCAACCCCATGCCGTACGCGGACGCGCTGCGGATGTTCGACGGTGGGATGGTCGACGGCAACCACTACCTGCTGCGGACCCGGTGGTTGCCCGCGCTCACCGACGGCGCGGTGGACACCCTCGTCGACGCGGCCCGGCAGGTCTCCTCGCCGTTCTCCGCGCTGGCCGTGCACCACTTCCACGGCGCGGCCACCCGGGTCCGACCCGCTGACACGGCGTTCGGGCTGCGCACCGATCACCTGATGGCCGAGATCATCGCGGTGTGGGCGCCCGGCGATGACGCCGCTCCGCACCGCGAGTGGGCCGAGCGGACCTCCGCGGCGCTCGCCCCGCACGCCCTGCCCGGCGGTTACCCCAACCTGCTGGCCCCGGAGGAGACCGACCGGGTCCGGCTCGCCTACGGCGCGAACTGGGCGCGGCTGCGCCGGGCCAAGCGCCGCTACGACCCCCGCCACCTGCTGCACGCGGTGCCCACCCTGCCACCCCCGGAGCACCCCGAATGAGCCGCCGCCCGGGGTATCCCGGTGTGCCCGGAGGAAGCCGCCGCCCGCCGCCCCCGGGGCACCCGGAATGAGCCGCCGCCGGGAGCACCCCGACAGCGCACGCCGACACAGGCGTACGATTCCCGGCGCGCGGTCGCTGATGCCCGTCGCCACAACGTTCCCGGTGCGGTTCTGCCCGCCGGCCCGACGCGCACCGCGCGTCGTTGGACACCTGTCCCACTGCCTGCAAGGGGTCGGCCCCGAGTCCGACCTGAAGGAGAGACTAGCCTGATGGGCGTGACACGCCGCGCGAAGATCGTCTGCACTCTTGGCCCCGCCACCTCGTCCCCGGAGCGCATCCGGGGTCTCGTCGAGGCCGGCATGAACGTGGCGAGGCTCAACTTCAGCCACGGCAGCCACGCCGACCACGAGGCGGTCTACCGACTGGTTCGGGAAGCTTCGGAGGCAACGGGCAAGCCGGTCGCCGTCCTCGCCGACCTGCAGGGCCCCAAGATCCGGCTGGGTCGGTTCGCCGACGGCCCCCACGAGTGGCGCACCGGTGACACCGTCGTCATCACCGGCGACGACGTCCTCGGCACCAAGGAGCGGGTCTCCTGCACCTACACCAAGCTGCCGCAGGAGGTGAAGCCCGGTGACCGGCTGCTGATCGACGACGGTCGGGTCGCCGTCGAGGTCACCGACGTCACCGGCAACGACATCCGCTGCCTCGTCACCGAGGGCGGCCCGGTCTCCAACAACAAGGGCGTGTCGCTGCCCAACGTGGCGGTCAGCGTGCCCGCCATGTCGGACAAGGACGCCGAGGACCTGCGCTTCTCCCTGGGTCTCGGCGTCGACCTGGTGGCGCTCTCCTTCGTCCGCTCGGCCGAGGACATCAAGCTCGTGCACGGGATCATGGCCGAGGAGGGCGTGTTCCGGCCGGTGCTCGCCAAGGTCGAGAAGCCCGAGGCGGTCGAGCACCTGGAGGCCATCGTGCTGGCCTTCGACGGCGTCATGGTCGCCCGTGGTGACCTCGGTGTCGAGATGCCGCTGGACGAGGTCCCGCTGGTGCAGAAGCGCGCTGTGCAGCTGTGCCGGGAGAACGCCAAGCCCGTCATCGTGGCCACCCAGATGCTCGACTCCATGATCGAGAACTCTCGCCCCACCCGCGCGGAGGCCTCCGACGTCGCCAACGCGGTGCTCGACGGCGCGGACGCGGTCATGCTCTCCGGCGAGACCAGCGTCGGCAAGTATCCGGTGCTCACCGTCAGCACCATGGCCAAGATCGTGACGACCACCGAAGCCGGTTCCATCGGGGTGCCGCGCCTGCAGCACGACCCGCGTACCCACGGTGGCGCCCTCACGGTGGCCGCCTCGTCGATCGCCCGCGCCATCAACGCCAAGGCGCTCGTCGCGTTCTCGCAGACCGGCGACACCGTGCGACGGCTGTCCCGCCTGCACTGCGACCTGCCGCTGCTGGCCTTCACGCCGGTCCCCGAGGTGCGCGACCAGCTCGCCCTCACCTGGGGCGTGGAGACCTTCCTGATGCCGTTCGTGCAGCACACCGACGACATGTTCCGCCAGGTCGACCAGGCGCTGCTCGGCCTCGACCGGGCCAACCCCGGTGACTACGTGGTGATCGTCGCGGGTAGCCCGCCCGGCACCCCCGGTTCGACCAACACGCTGCGCGTACACCAGCTCGGTTCGCTGGTCGACGCCGCGTCGGCGCGGGCCCTGCAGTGAGCGACGGTCGGGTCGCGGTCGGCCAGGCGGCGGTTGACCAGCTGCTGGAAGTGCTCGATCTCGACCCGACCGGCGAGATGACCTTCCGGGGGATGAGCCCCCAGGTCGGCCCACAACGGGTGTACGGCGGCCAGGTCGCCGGTCAGGCACTGGTCGCCGCCGGCCGCACCGTCGACCCGGAGCGGTTCGTGCACTCGCTGCACGGCTACTTCGTCCGCCCCGGCGACCCGGTCGAACCGATCGCGTACGAGGTGGAGAACATCCGCGACGGTCGGTCCTTCTCGGTCCGCCGAGCGGTGGCCCTCCAGCACGGCAAGCCGATCTTCTTCATGTCGGCGTCGTTCCAGCGGGCCGAGGAGGGCTTGGACCACCAGGCCCCGGCCCCGCTGGACGTACCCCCGCCGCAGGACGTGCCGACGATGGCCGACCGGCTCTCCCGCTACCCGGAGCGGCTGGGCATCTGGGGGCAGATCCCACGACCGATCGACGTGCGCTACGTGGGTGAGCCAGGCTGGGTCCGCCCCGGCGACCGGCCCGCCGACCCGCACCAGCGCGTCTGGATGCGCATCGACGGCAAACTGCCCGACGACCCCCTGCTGCACGCCTGCGCGCTCACCTACGCCTCGGACCTCACCCTGCTGGACTCGGTGCTCTCCGCTCACGGCGAGGTGTGGGGGCCGGGCGGGTTGGTCGGCGCGAGCCTGGACCACGCGCTGTGGTTCCACCGGCCGTTCCGGGCCGACGAGTGGTTCCTCTACGACTGCCTGAGCCCGTCGGCGTCCGGGGCGCGCGGGCTGGCCACCGGCCGGATGTTCACCACGGACGGCCGGCAGATCGCCAGCGCCGTCCAGGAGGGTCTGCTGCGCCGCGTCGGCGCCTGAGGCTGTCGCTCGGCCTGGCCCGGCGGCCTGTCGCTCGCCCTGGCCGGGCGGCATGTCGCTCGGCGTGACCCGGCAGCCCGTGGTTCGGCCTGCCCCGGTCGCCTGCCGCTCGGCCTGCCCGGCGGCCTGTCGCTCGTCCCCGCCAGGCAACTGGCGGGGATGACGCGGTTCAGGCCTGGTAGATGGCCTCGCCGGCGATCTCGATCTGCACCGTCTTGCCGACCAGCACCCCGCCGCTCTCCAGGGCGACGTTCCAGAGCAGACCGTAGTCCTCACGGTTCAGCTCGGCCGAGGCGCTGAAACCGAAGATGTTCTGCCCGTACGGATCCTGACGGGCACCACCAAAATTCACCGCCAGGTCGACGGGTCGGGTGATCCCCTTCACTGTCAACTCACCGGTGAGGACGAATCGTCCGGGAATAGCGTCGGACTGCGGCGGAACAATGTGACTTCGGCCTCGCCCGCCCAACCGATGGTTGCGTAGACGCGCCCACTGGAATATGGGGTCCTCGCTGCCCTGCCACTTAATACCCGTGCTTCGATATTCGAGGGTGGGGAATCGCTCCACGTCGAGGAAGTCGGCACTCTTCAGATGTGTGTCCCGGTCGAGACTTCCGGTAGTGATGCTGGCCGACATGATGGTTGCCGTCACCGAGGAGAGCAGCGGGTCCTCCGCCACGAAGATCTCCGCTGTGGCCTCGGCGAACTCGCCGCGCACCGGGCTGACCATCATGTGCCGGGACAGGAAACCGATCCGCTTGTGCGCCTGATCGAGAAGATAGGTGCCGGCCACCGGGATGGTCATGCCGTCCCAGGTGCGGGTGGCGATATCGGTCATCGTGTTGCCTTCCCCCCGAGCGCAGCCGGGTGTTTATCAATATGGTGCTGGCGGCCGGGTTAACGGCCAGACATTCGTACTCACGCCCAGCATAGGGACGCTCCGGCCCGGCATTTCCGCCGCCACCGCACGGTGGATCATGACGTGGGTCGCGAGTCTCGACCGGCGGCCGTCCATCGGTTCCGGACGGGCGGCGGCGGCGCTACTTCCGATCGATGCGTGGCCGATCGGCCGAGGGTCGCCCGCCCGCCCGGTCAGCCAGCGACTAACCTTGCCGACATGCGCCTCTCCGCTCGGGTCGACTATGCCCTCCGCGCGGCCGCCGAGCTCGCCGCGACGGCCAGCGGCCCCGGGCGCGGCCGGCCGGTGACGGCCGACCAGATCGCCCGCGCCCAGGAGATCCCGCCGAAGTTCCTGGAGAGCATCCTTCTCCAACTGCGCCGGGGCGGCATCGTGCACGCCCAGCGCGGCCCGGAGGGCGGCTACTGGCTGGCCCGCCCCGCCGAGGAGATCTCCCTCGCCGAGGTCATCCGGGTGATCGACGGGCCCCTCGCCCACGTACGCGGACAACGCCCCGAGCAGCTCGGCTACCACGGCCCGGCACAGGCCCTGCAGGAAGTCTGGATCGCGCTACGGGCCAGCGAGCGGGAGATCCTGGAGCTGGTCAGCATCGCTGACGTCGCCGCCGGCACCCTGCCCGCGCGGGTCACCGAGCTGGCCGCCGACCCCCGCGCCTGGATCTGAACGCCGGCTCGCCTCCCGGCCACACGTCGGATCCCTGCCCCGGTGTGCCGGGGTTGCCGCCGCCCGGTTGCCGGTCCTGCGTCACGACCCGCTGACCCTGCGCACCGTCCGGTCGTGTCCCATCCACCGATCGGGGGCTTGACCCTGGCTGCTCCATCCCGCATTGTCGACCAAGTCGATAGGAGATGCCGAAAAGTCTGGGGGCGCTCGTGCGCAAGCTGTTGGTCCTCGCTCTGGTCGGGCTCGTCGCGCAACTGATCGATGGTTCGCTCGGCATGGCATACGGCTTGACCTCGTCCACTCTGCTGCTGGTCGCCGGGGTCGCCCCGGCCGCCGCCTCGGCCTCTGTGCACCTGGCCGAGATCGGCACCACGCTCGCCGCCGGGGTGGCGCACTGGCGATTCGGCAACGTCGACTGGCGGGTGGTGACCCGCATCGCCCTACCCGGTGCCATCGGCGCCTTCTTCGGCGCCACCCTGCTCAGCTCCATCTCCACCGAGGCCGCGGCACCGTGGATGGCCGGCATCCTCTTCACGCTCGGCGCGTACCTCCTGATCCGCTTCGCCCGACCACTGCGCACCGCCCGGGTCGGCGGACGGCTCCGCGGTCGCTTCCTCGGCCCCCTGGGCCTGGTCGCCGGCTTCGTCGACGCGACCGGCGGCGGCGGATGGGGCCCGGTGGCCACCCCCGCGCTGCTGGTCTCCGGCCGCATGGAACCCCGCAAGGTGATCGGCTCCGTGGACACCGCCGAGTTCGTCGTGGCCGGCGCGGCCAGCATCGGCTTCCTGATCGGGCTGGGCTCGGAGGGCTTCCTGCTCCCCACCGTCGCCGCACTGCTCATCGGTGGCCTCATCGCCGCCCCGCTGGCCGCCTGGCTGGTGCGAATCGTGCCCGCCCAACTGCTCGGCGCGGCAGTCGGCGGCGTGATCGTACTGACCAACGCCCGCACCCTGATCCGCTCCGCCGAACTGGACGGTCCGGCCCGCCCCGCCCTGTACGCCCTGCTGGCCGCCGGCTGGCTGGCCGCCCTGGTGTTGGCCGTGCGCGCCCTGCGCCGTACCCGCCGAGCCCGCGCCGCCGCCGCTGCCGGTGTTCCCGCCGTTCCCGCCGCCGGTGTTCCCGCCGCCGTCGCTCCCGCCGCCGTCTCCGACGCTGCGTCCGTCGGCGAGGTCCCTGCTGATCTGGCCGCAACGGGTACGTCCACCCCACGCTGAACCCGCGTTGCGCCCACCCACCCGCCGATGCCGGCTCACCACGTCGTCATCGCCGCGCCCATCGCCGCCAAGGTCACGCAACATCCTGGATGTAGTGGCATCCCGGCTCGCCGTGGCCACTACATCCAGGATCGAGCGTGACCTTGGCGGTGGTGGGTGCCCTGGGTCCTGGCCGGGGCGGGTCGGGCACGGCGTGCGTCGCCAAGATCCGCACAACATCAGGGTTGTTGCTGCCTTCCGCGCGGCGGAGGCAGCAACATCGGCGATGTTGCGGAGATCTTGGCGCGCAAAGCGGTGCTGGTGCGCGGTGCGGGGGTGGGTGCGCGGCGCAGGTGCGGGGGAGGGGGATGGGGTGACGGCGGGTCAGGGGGTGAGCAGGGTGGTGGCCGTCTCGGAGAGCAGGGTCCAGGCTTCGTCGGTGTGCGCCTCGGTGGTCTGGGGTGAGCCGACCGCCAGTCGCAGCGTGTAGCGGCCGGCGACCCGGGTGTGCGTGAGGTGCACGCGTCCGGTGGCGTTCACCGAGGCCAGCAACGCCGCGTTGGTGTCGTCGTCGGCGCGCAGTCGGAAGCAGACCAGTGAGAACGGGTGCGCCGCGGCCACCTCGAACCGGTCGTCGGCGCGGACCCGCGCGGCGAACCGTTCGGCCAGCGCCACCCCGGAGCGGATGTGCGCCCGCAGCCCTTCGACGCCGTACCAGCGCAGCACGAACCACAGCTTGAGGGACCGGAACCGCCGGCCCAGCGGCACCTGCCAGTCCCGATAGTCGATCACCGCGCCGGAGTCGGAGGCCGCGTTGCGCAGGAACTCCGGCAGTACGGTCAGCGCCTCGATCAGTTCGGCGCGGTCGGCCACCCAGAACGCGTCGCAGTCGAAGCCGGTGAGCAGCCACTTGTGCGGGTCGAAGCAGTAGGAGTCGGCGTACTCCAGGCCGGCGTGGGTCCATCGCAGTTCGGGGCAGACGGCGGCGGCGCCCGCGTACGCGGCGTCCACGTGCAGCCAGATCCGGTACTGGGCGCAGATGGCGCCGATCTCCGGCAGTGGGTCGACGGCGGTGGTGGAGGTGGTGCCGATGGTCGCCACCACGATGGCGGGCACGTCACCGGCGGCCAGGTCGGCTTCGATGGCGGCTCGCAGCGCGCCCGGCAGCATCGCCTGGGTGTCCGGGTCCACCGCGACCGACCGGGTTCCGTCGCTGCCCAGCCCGGCGATCCGTACCGCCTTCTCGATGGACGAGTGCCCGTGGATGGAGGTGTAGGCGCGGTAGCGTCGGTCGATCCCGGTGTGCCGCCAGCGTCCGCCGCTGGCCCGGTGCAGTGCGGCCAGGGTGGCCACGAGGGTCGCCGAGGAGGCCGAGTCCTGGATGACCCCACCGCCGGCGCTGGTGGAGCGGAACCGCTGTGGCAGGTCCATCAGGTGGGCCAGCCAGTCCATCATCACCGTTTCCAGCTCGGTGCAGGCCGGGCTGGAGGCCCAGAGCATTCCCTGTACGCCGAGGCCGGAGCTGACCAGGTCGCCGAGCACGCTCGGGCCGGAGGTGTTGCCGGGGAAGTAGCCGAAGAAGCCCGGGTGCTGCCAGTGGGTCAGCCCCGGTACGACGATCGAGTCCAGGTCGGCGAGGATCGCCTCGACCGGTTCGCGGCCGCTGGTGGGCGGCTCGGTGGGAAGGGCGGCGGCCACTGTGCCCGGTGGGTCGGCCGGGGCGACCGGTCGTTGCTCGACTGTCGCCCAGTAGTCGGCGATCCAGTCGACGACGGCGTGGCCGGCGCGGCGGAATTCAGCAGGGTCCATGTGGTGAACGCTCACCCGGACGAGTTGATCAGGCATCCATCACCGAGGCAAGAGCGAGACACCACGCAGGCAGGAGCCAGACGCCACCGAGGCAAGCGGGAGACGCCACGAAGGCAGGAGCGAGAAGCCACCCGAGGCAGGAGCGGAACTCGCAACCAAGCGATGCTGATCGATGTTGCATGTCGGAAAGCGCTTGCCATACGATTCGCGGTGAGTCGGATCCGTGAGTTCCAGGGCGTTCCACCCCGATCAGATCGCCGTCCGCCGCCGTCGCGGTGAGTTGGTCCACAGTGCTTCCCGGGCAGAGCCGGTGGGTCGTGGCGATCACCACCGGATCCCCGGAGGCAGCGCATGCACCCGTCCAGACATCGGCTGATCCTGCTCGCGGCCACCACGGCGGCCACCGTCGTGGCCGGCACCCTCGGTACGGTCGTCGCCTCGGCCGCCGCCGTCGGCTGCCGGGTCGACTACCAGATCACCAATCAGTGGCAGGGCGGCTTCGGCGCCAACGTCACCGTCACCAACCTCGGCGACCCGGTCAACGGGTGGGCCGTCACCTGGTCGTACGCCGCGGGCCAGCAGGTCACCCAGGCGTGGAACGCCGCCGTCACCCAGTCCGGCGCCCAGGTGAGCGCGCGCAATGTCGATCACAACGCCGCCATCGCCACGAACGGCAGCGCGTCGTTCGGCTTCAACGGTTCGTGGACGGGCAGCAACCCGGTGCCGGGCAGCTTCGCGCTCAACGGCACCACCTGCACCGGCGCCCCACCCACCGACGAGCCGACCACGCCGCCACCGACCACGCCGCCACCGACGGACCCGCCGCCGACCACCCCGCCACCCACCACGCCGCCTCCGAGCGCCGGGCGGGTCCAGATGGAGAAGCTGGACCGGGGGCTGGTCAGCCTCCGCTCCGGCAGCGGCAACCTGGTCTCCTGGCGGCTGCTCGGCACCGAGACCTCCGGGGTGGCGTTCAACCTCTACCGGGGGTCCACCAAGGTCAACGCCAGCCCGATCACCGGTGCCACCAACTACCTCGACAGCGGCGCGGCGGCCGGTTCGGCGTACACGGTGCGGGCCGTGCTGGGCGGCGTCGAGCAGGCGGCGTCGGCACCGGCGTTGCAGTTCGGCGCGGGCTACCTGGACGTGCCGTTGCAGGTCCCGACCGGGGGCACCACCCCGAGCGGGGAGAGCTACTCGTACAGCGCCAACGACGCCTCGGTGGGTGACCTCAACGGCGACGGCAGCTACGAGATCGTGCTCAAGTGGGACCCGTCGAACGCCAAGGACAACTCCCAGTCCGGCTACACCGGCAACGTCTACGTCGACGCGTACACCCTCAGCGGCACCCGGCTGTGGCGCATCGACCTGGGCCGCAACATCCGGGCCGGCGCCCACTACACCCAGTTCCAGGTGTACGACTACGACGGCGACGGCCGCGCCGAGGTGGCCATGAAGACCGCTGACGGCACCCGCTCCGGCACCGGTCAGCTCATCGGTTCGTCGTCGGCGGATTACCGCAACTCCAGCGGTTACGTGTTGTCCGGCCCGGAGTACCTGACCATGTTCAACGGGCAGACCGGCGCGATCGCCTCCACCGTCAGCTACGACCCGCCACGCGGCACCGTGTCGTCCTGGGGCGACTCGTACGGCAACCGGGTGGACCGGTTCCTCGCCGGCACCGCGTACCTGGACGGGCAGCGGCCCTCGCTGATCATGGCTCGGGGCTACTACACCCGCGCGGTGATCGCCGCCTGGGACTTCCGCAACGGCAGCCTGACCAAGCGCTGGACGTTCGACTCGAACGCCTCCGGCAACGGCGCCGCCGCGGGTCAGGGCAACCACCAGCTCTCCGTGGCCGACGTCGACGCCGACGGTCGCCAGGAGATCGTGTACGGGGCCGCCACCATCGACGACAACGGCCGGCTGCTGCACTCGACCGGCAACGGCCACGGTGACGCCATGCACGTGGGGGACCTGGACCCGGGCCGCGCCGGCCTGGAGGTGTTCAAGGTCGACGAGGACGGCAGCAAGCCCAGCTCGTACTTCGCCGACGCCCGCACCGGTCAGGTCCTCTGGTCCACACCCGCGTCCGGCGACAACGGCCGGGGTGTCTCCGCGGACATCTGGGCGGGCAGCCCCGGCGCGGAGTCGTGGTCGTCAGCGGTCGCCGGGCTGGCCAACACCAGGGGGCAGAACGTGGGACGCAAGCCGTCCTCGGCCAACTTCCTCGCCTGGTGGGACGGCGACCCGGTGCGGGAACTACTCGACGGCACGAAGATCGACAAGTACGGCACCGGCGGCGAGACGCGGCTGCTCGACGGCAGCGGGGTGGCGTCCAACAACGGCACCAAGTCCACGCCGGCGCTCTCCGGCGACATCCTGGGCGACTGGCGCGAGGAGGTGATCTGGCGGACCACCGACAGCCGGGCGCTGCGCATCTACAGCACACCCACCCTGACCAGCACCCGGATCTACACCCTGATGCACGACCCGCAGTATCGGGTGGCGATCGCGTGGCAGAACACCGCCTACAACCAACCGCCGCACCCGGGGTTCTTCGTCGGCAACGGAATGAACACCCCACCGACGCCGGACATTCACCTACGTTGATGAAAACCCTGGCGGTCCGGAACGGGGTCGCCTAGGGTGGCAGGCACCGGGCCGCAGCCGCGGAATCCGCTCAGCTCCGGCCCGGTGCTCCACACCGCGGCACTCCCAACCCGTCCCGACCGGGAATGCCGTACCACCACCGGAACCAACATTAGGCACCGTCCGGGTCGGCGGGGTGACGCTGACGTGAAGATCGTGTTTCACGCGTCCCGGCGTAGACCGCCCGCCACCTGCTCGGCGATCAACTCGTACGACCGCACCCGGTCCTTCACGTCGTACACCAGCGTGGTCAGCATCAGCTCGTCCGCGCCGGTGCGCTCCACCAGCTCGGTCAGCTGCCGACGCACCGTCTCCGGCGATCCCATCGCCTGGCCGTCACGGCGTGCCAGCACGAACTCCCGCTCGATCTCCGAGTACGGGTAGGCCGCCGCCTCGTCGGGCGTGGACAGCGGCTCCGGCCGCCCGGAGCGCAGCTTCAGGAACGACAGGGCACTCGGCCCGGCCAACCACTCGGCCCGCTCGTCGGTCTCCGCGCACACCGCGTTGACGGCCACCATCGCGTACGGCTTGTCCAGCCACTGCGACGGCCGGAAGTTCTGCCGGTACAGGGCCAACGCCGGCAGGGTGTTCTGCGAGCTGAAGTGGTGCGCGAAGGAGAACGGCAGACCGAGCAGACCGGCGAGCTGGGCGCTGAAACCGCTGGAGCCCAACAGCCACACGGCCGGCTGCTCACCGTGGCCCGGCGTGGCGATGATCTGCCCCGGCTTCTCCCCGCTGAAGTAGTTCATCAGGTCCGTCAGCTCGCGCGGGAAACCCTCCGCCGACAGGCCCTCCATGGTGCGCCGCAACGCCAGCGCGGTCACCTGGTCGGTGCCCGGCGCCCGCCCGATGCCCAGGTCGATCCGACCCGGGTGCAGCGCCTCCAGGGTGCCGAACTGCTCGGCCACCACCAGCGGCGCGTGGTTGGGCAGCATCACCCCACCCGAGCCCAGCCGGATCGTCGAGGTGTTGGCCGCCAGGTGCGCCAGCAGCACCGCGGGGGCGGAGCTGGCGATCGCCGGCATGTTGTGGTGCTCGGCCACCCAGAACCGGTGGTAGCCCAACTCCTCGGTGCGGCGGGCCAACTCGGTGGTGGCCTGCAGCGCCGCGCCGGCGGTGGTGCCCTTGGCGACCGGGGCAAGATCAAGAACAGACAACGGTACGGTGATCACACGGTCAGCCAACCCGCCAGCGGCCGGCTTTGTTCCACCATGCGGGTTTTCGTCGGCCACCTCACCCGCCGCTCAGCCCATCCCGCGCGCCTGCTCGAAGATCAGGCTGGTCTGCGTGTGCTGCACCACCGGGTCCACCGCCAGGTGGTCCAGCACGAAGTCCCGCAACGCGTCACCGGACGCCGCCCGCACATGCAGCACGTAGTCCTCCGCGCCGGCCACGTGGAACACCGACACCACCCCCGGCAGCCGCACCGACCGGGCCCGAAACCCGTCCACCGCCGCCCGCTCGTGCGCGGTCAACCGCACCGACACCAACGCCTGCAACGGCAGACCGAGCGCCGCCGGATCCACCTCGGCGTGGAAACCACGGATCGCGCCGCGCTCGCGCAGCGCCCGGGTACGCGTCAGGCACGTCGACGGCGCCACACCCACCCGCTCAGCGAGGGCGTTGTTCGGCAGTCGGCCGTCCGCCGCCAGCTCGGTCAGGATCGCGCGGTCCACCTCGTCCAGGGCCGGATACGGCCGCAGATCATTCGGCTCAGGGGGCATGGTGCCATCCTCGCCCGAACCCAAAGCGGAAACCAAGCCGTTCAACAGAATGATATGCCGAACTATTGATTGTCAGGCGGCAGATATTCGAGGCTACCGACCATGACAGCGATGGACACCCGGGCCGTACACGCCGGCCGCGACGACCTGCGCACCCTCGGCGTGCACGTACCACCCATCGACCTGTCGACCACCAACCCACTGCCCTCCGTCGACGACGGCGGCGCCGCCTACGAGCAACTCGCCACCGGCGGCACCCTCCCCGCCGACGGCGGCGCCGTCTACCAACGGCTCTGGAACCCCACCGTCGCCCGCTT
Source organism: Micromonospora sp. NPDC047644 (assembly GCF_040704315.1). NCBI lineage: Bacteria > Bacillati > Actinomycetota > Actinomycetes > Micromonosporales > Micromonosporaceae > Micromonospora > Micromonospora sp. NPDC047644. Next base: position 13,287 of record NZ_JBEYSY010000029.1, on the reverse strand, counting down.
CGAGGGCGCCCTCGCCGAGCTGGAAGGCACCACCCAGGCCGTCGCCTTCGCCAGCGGAATGGCCGCCCTCACCGCCACCCTGCTCGCCGCCACCCGCGACGACCGCCGCCACGTCGTCGCCGTCCGACCCCTCTACGGCGGCACCGACCACGTCCTCGCCACCGGCCTGCTCGGCACCACCGTCACCTGGACGCGCCCCGACGAGGTCGCCACCGCCATCCGCCCCGACACCGCACTGGTCATCGTCGAGACACCCGCCAACCCCACCCTCGACCTGATCGACATCGCCGCCCTCGCCGCCGCGGCCGGCGACACCCCCCTGCTGGTCGACAACACCGTCGCCACCCCCGTACTGCAACAACCCGCCCGACACGGCGCCACCCTCGTCCTGCACAGCGCCACCAAGAGCATCGGCGGACACGGCGACGTCCTCGCCGGCGTCGTCGCCTGCGACGACACCTGGGCCATGCGCCTACGCCAGGTCCGCGCCGTCACCGGCGCGATCCTGCACCCCCTCGGCGGCTACCTGCTGCACCGCGGCCTGCAAACCCTGCCGCTGCGGGTCCGCGCCCAACAGGCAACCGCCGAGAAACTCGCCGGCTGGCTCGCCAACCACCCCTCCGTACACCGGGTGCACCACCCCTCGGTGCACGACCCGGCGGCGCTGGTCGGGCGACAGATGTCCGGACCCGGCAGCCTGCTCGCCTTCGAGGTACGCGGCGGCGCGCCCACCGCCGCCGCCGTCGCCGGCGCCTGCCGGCTCGTCACCCACGCGGTGTCCCTCGGCGGCGTCGACACCCTCATCCAGCACCCCGCCTCGCTCACCCACCGGCCCGTCGACGGCGACGCCAAACCCGCAGCCGGTCTGCTGCGGCTCTCGGTCGGCCTCGAAGACCCCGAAGACCTGCGCGCCGACCTCGCCCAGGCCCTCGACACGATCGCCTGATCAGCGCAGCTCGCGGTTGCCCAACACCCGAACCGGCGACCCCTGCCGAGCCACCCGCAGCATCGCCCGACCGATCCCGTCGGTCGTGGTGACCTGATTCGGCAGCAACCGTCGCAGCACCGGAAACAGCGGACGGGTCACCGCGTACCCGAACCGGTACCACCGCGTCTTCGACACCGCCCCGTGGGTCGGCTGAATGAACCCCGGCCGCGCCGCGTACCCGTTCGGCAGCAACTCCATGATCGCGTTCTCGGTGCGGCCCTTGACCCGCGCCCACATCACCCGACCCCGACCCGACGAATCGGTCCCGACCCCCGAGACGTAGACAAACGTGACCCGCGGGCTCACCTCGGCCAACAACCGGGCGGCGGCGACCGGGTAGTCGAAACTGATCCGCGTGTACGCGGCCTCATCCAGGCCCAACGACGACACACCCAGGCAGTAGAAACACGCGTCCACACCGGACAACTCGGCGCGCACGCCCGCCAACTCGCCCACGTCCGCGACAGTCAGCTCGCGCAGCTTCGGATCCGGTCGGCCCGTCGGACGCCGGCCGACCGTCACGACCTCCCGAAGGTCGTCGGCGAGCAGGCACTCCCGCAACACACCCTGACCGACCATGCCGGTCGCACCGAAGATGACCACCCGCATCAGATCCACCCCTGTCATCGGTCGCACCACAGGCTCCCACGATCGGCATGACCGCTGACGCCCGGGGAAAGCCGCTCCGGCCGACAACGCCGAACCGACAGACAGGGACGAACATGCCGTTCATCACCGCGGGCACCGAAAACAACACCGCCATCGACATCTACTACGAGGACCACGGCTCCGGCCAACCCATCGTGCTCATCCACGGCTTCCCCTTCAACGGCGCCACCATGGAGAAGCTCGCCAACCCCCTGCTGAACGCCGGTTACCGGGTCATCACCTACGACCGTCGCGGATTCGGGGCCTCCAGCCAACCCGACACCGGATACGACTACGACACCCGGCGGCCGACCTCGACACTCTCATGACGGAGCTGGACCTACGCGACACCATCCTCGCCGGCCACTCCATGGGCACCGGCGAGGTGACCCGCTACCTCAGCAGGTACGGCGTCGACCGGGTCAGCCGGGGAATCCTGCTGGCCCCCCTCGCGCCGTTCCTGCGCAAGACCGCGGACAACCCCGACGGCGTCGACGGCAGCGTCTTCGACGGCTTCAGGCAGGCCATCGCGGCCGACCGGTTCGCCTACCTCACCGCCTTCTGCACCAGCTTCTTCAACTACGACCAGACCAAGGGCCAGCAGGTCAGCGAGGAAGCGTTCAGGGCGCACCAGGCCATCGGCGCGCAGGCCTCCGCCCGCGCCATGTACCAGTGCATCGACGCCATCACCACCGACTTCCGCGCCGACGTGCCCCGGCTCGACCTCCCGATCCTCATCGTTCAGGGCGACCAGGACGCCGTGCTGCCCTACCCGCTGACCGGCCAACGGCTCGCCCCGATGCTGCCCGACGGCACCCTCGTCACCCTCAAGGGCGCCCCGCACGGCATCCCGTGGACCCACGCCGACGAGGTCACCAAGGCGATCATGGACTTCATCGGCACACCGGCCATGGCTCGCGCCTGACCGACGGTCACGACTTCGGGCCGACGTGCCGGTCGAGCGCGACGACAGCGCCGCGCCGCGCCACCGAGAGGCAGTTGCGCCGGTTCATCCGCCAGGCGATGCCGAGCAGGTCGAGGCCCCACTGGCAGAGCCGCATGATGTCGGCCGACTCGTTGACGAACATGTACCGCGGGTAGACGTAGTGCCGGCCTCTCGTCGTGACCCGGTTGGCGACGCGGCAGCCGTCGGAGTGGAACAGCCCGCGCAGGAAGTCGCCGGGGTGCTGTTCGATGATCGGTCGTTGCCAGTCGGCGAGGACGATCGGTCGATTGTGCTTCTTGCCGGGACCGTGCTGCGGGAGCAGACAGGGCCAGTGGAGGCCGTAACTCTGCACGCCCACGCAACCCTGCTTCTGGACGCGCTGAACCTTCGAGGCCAACACGGCTCGCATGGCCACATCGCACGCTTCGATGAGCCCGGGCCAAGCATCGGAACAGTAGATGCGCAACACCGGAACACGTGCCGTCGTCACGAGGTGACCGTCGCCCAGGTAGAGACCGACCAGGTAGGCGTAGGCGGCGGGGTCTGTCGGACTGTCGACACCGTCACGACAGCGGAAGCACCGGAGCTGGGTGCCCTGGACCTTCGCCTCAGGCCGGTCGTTGCACCAGTGCCACACCGTCCGGTAGGGCAGCCCGACAGCCCGGGCGGTGTCGGCGACAGAGCCGCCCGCGAGGAAGAACTGCCGCGCACGGGCACGGATCTCAGGTGGATGCACGAGACCATGCTCGAACACCCGTACGACATGAATTTGTGCCCTCGGTGGGATTCGAACCCACACTGTATGGAGTTTGAGACCATTGCCTGCTGCCAGTTGGGCTACGAGGGCGCTTCCCTGATTCAGCCCTGACAGGATACCCACTACGCTGAAGGCGGTGACACCCGGCTGGGCGGGTGCCTCGTTCGAACTGGTGGGGGTAGGGCTGGTGGCTGAGACGCCGACGGATGCCGAGCGTAGGCGCGTACTGATCGCCGAGGACGAGGCGCTGATCCGGCTGGACCTCGCCGAGATGCTCGTCGAAGAGGGGTACGAGGTGGTGGGGGAGGCCGGTGACGGCGAGACAGCCGTACGCCTCGCCGAGGAGCTGAAGCCCGACCTCGTCATTCTCGACATCAAGATGCCGATCATGGATGGGCTGGCCGCCGCCGAGCGTATCGCCGGTGCCCGGATCGCCCCGGTGATCATCCTGACCGCGTTCAGCCAGCGCGATCTGGTGGAGCGGGCGCGGGCGGCGGGCGCGATGGCGTACCTGGTGAAGCCCTTCCAGAAGAGCGACCTGGTCCCGGCGGTGGAGATCGCGCTGTCGCGGTACTCGGAGGTTGCGGCCCTGGAGGCGGAGGTCGCGAGCCTGACCGACCGCCTGGAGATCCGTAAGTCGGTGGAGCGCGCGAAGGGCGCGCTGATGACCACGTACGGCATGACCGAGCCGCAGGCGTTCAAGTGGATTCAGCGCACGGCGATGGACCACCGGATGACCATGAAAGAGGTTGCCGAGCGGATCCTCGCGGAGACCGCCGGCGGCGAGGTGACCCTGCCGGCACCCTGACCGGCATCGAACCGTGTCGAGGCGGATGGGGGCGGTGCTCGGCGTTCTCGCCGTGCTGGTGGCGTCTTGTGGGTCCTCGGCCTGTCCCGACTCTCCGGAGCCGCTTCCGGTCCGGCCGGCCTGGCAGTCGGTGGTTCTGCCGGACACGCCGGGTGTGCCGGGTCGACCGGTGGTGCGCGACGCCACGGCCTGTTCCGGCCGGTGGTACGTGGTCGGCGGTGTGGTCGATTCGGCCGGGGACACCCACCCGGCGGCCTGGACCAGCCCGGACGCCAGTTCCTGGGTGCCGCTGCCGACGGCGCCGGTGACGTTCTACGGCCGAGGACACGTGCTCTCCGCGGCGGCCTGCCGGGACGGACGGTTGGCGGCGGTCGGGGCGAAGAGCGGGGGCGCGCACGGCAATCCCCGCACCGGCACCTGGAGGCAGGCGTCGGACGGCACGCTGCACGAGGTGGATGCGCCCTTCGAGCGGTACGCCGGGCCGCGAGCGGTCACCGTGGCGCGGCTGGCGGCGGGGCCGCGGGGCTGGTTGATCGCCGGTAGTCGGATCGACGGTGCGGCGGTCTGGGTCTCCTCGGACGCGGCCGGGTTCGCGCTGGTGGAGGGGGCGCCGGAGCTGGCCGGTGACGAGCGGGGGCGGACGGCGGCGTACGACGCGGTGGCGGTGCCGTCGGGCTGGCTGGTGGTGGGTGCGGTGCTGCCGCCCGGGGGTACGGCGCTGACGCCGCTGGCCTGGTCCTCGGCGGACGGCCGGAGTTGGCGGCGGGCCGCCCTGCCGGTGGTGGACGGGTGGGGGCAGGCGCAGCGGGTGGCGGTGCCGGGTGGCGTGCCGGTGGCGGTCGGGCCGGTCCGGGCTGGTTTCGGCAGTTGGCGGCTGACGACGGAGGGCTGGCGGCCGGCGGGCGGGTTCGGTGCGGTCGGACCGGGTGTGGCGGCGGCGGCTGGGCTGGTGGCCGTCGGGCGGAGGTTGGTGGCGGTGACGAGGGATGGGGACCGTCACGCACTGTGGCTCTCCGTCGATGTGGGTGAGTCGTGGCGGCCGGTGAGCGTGCCGTGGTCCGTGCCGGACAGCGGAGACACGGCGGTCTCGGTGACCTCGACTGGAGATCGACTGCTGCTGGTGGCTGACGATGGAGAGGCGTCGCGTGCCTGGTGGGCGGGGGTTTCGGGCCTCGATCGGTAGCCGCCGGAAGTCCGCTGGACAGTGCCGACGAAACGAAGGTGAAAAAGCTTCGCAACCGAAGGTTCTTACAGGGATCGTTTCCAATCCGCCACGGCGTGTAACGGTTCGGTCAACCCGCTCGCTTGGGGCTTACGTCACAGCTCCACGGTGGGATAACGTCCGGCCCCAGACCGGCGACGACGGTCTGGTTCGTCCGCCCCCGCAAGGGCCAATAGCCAGCGGGTGGTTCGGACCATGGGACGAGGAGGGTTCGGGCCTTGAGGCAAAAGCTCGCGCGCGTTATCGGTGGGGTCGCCATGGTGGCGCTCGTCGCCGGCGGAACCGCATGCTCCAGTGGCGACGATTCGGCAGGCGGCGGCGGTGACGCCTGCGGCAGCAAGATCGCGTTCTTCGGCGCGCTGACCGGCAGCTCGGCCGCGCTCGGCATCAACGAGAACAACGGTGTCAAGCTCGCCGTCGACAAGTACAACAAGGAAAACGCCGACTGCAAGGTCGAGCTGGCCTCGCTGGACTCGCAGGGCAGCCCGGACCAGGCGCCTGGTCTGGCGCAGAAGGCGATCGACGACACCAAGATCCTCGGCGTCATCGGCCCGGCCTACTCGGGTGAGTCCGAGGCCGCCGGCCCGCTGTTCAACGAGGCCGGCCTGGTGACCATCACCCCGTCCGCGACCCGGCCGAGCCTGGCCGACCAGAAGTGGAAGACCTTCTTCCGCGCGGTCGGCAACGACTACAGCCAGGGCCCGGCGGCCGGCAGCTACATGAAGAACGTGATGAAGGCCGACAAGGTCTACGTCATCGACGACCAGTCCGCGTACGGCGCCGGCCTGGCCGACGAGGTCAAGAAGGTGCTCGGCCCGGCGGTCGTCGGCTCGGACAAGGTCCAGGGCGAGGGCAAGCAGACCGAGTTCTCCGGTGTGGTCACCAAGGTCAAGGCCGCCAACGTGAAGGCGATCTTCTACGGCGGTTACTACCAGGAGGCCGGCCTGATCCGTAAGCAGCTCACCGCTGCCGGGGTCACCGCGCCGCTGGTCGCCGGTGACGGCGTCAACGACGGTGCGTACATCACCTCCGCCGGCCAGGCGGCGGCTGAGGGCACGATCCTCACCTGCCCGTGCCAGCCGGCCGCCGAGGCCCGGGGCACCTTCGTTGAGGAGTTCAAGGCCCTCAACGGCACCGAGCCGGGCACCTACAGCGACACCGCCTACGACGCGGCGAACATCCTGCTGGCCGGTATCAAGGCTGGCAAGACCACCCGTGAGGGCCTGCTGGAGTTCGTGAAGGGCTACAGCGGCGAGGGTGTCGCGGCGAGCTACAAGTTCACCGAGACCGGTGAGCTGGACCCGGCTCAGGTCAAGGTCTGGGCCTTCAAGGTCACCGGCGGCAAGGTTGTCCCGGACCAGGAGATCCCGAAGTCCTGATGTTGGTCGCTGCTTCGGCGATTGAGTTGTGATCGCGGGTGCGGCCGGGAGCTGCTCGCTCCCGGCCGCACCCCAATTTTCTCTCCAGACGTGATGGAGCGTCCCTCCCTTGGACTTCAATGGACTGTTCTCCAACTTCGGGGAACTCACCACGACCGGCCTGACCCAGGGCGCGATCTACGCCCTGGTCGCGCTCGGATACACGCTGGTCTACGGCGTGCTGAGACTCATCAACTTCGCTCACTCCGAGGTCTTCATCGCTGGCGCGTTCGCGGCGATCTGGACCTGGAACGGCTTTGGACTCGACCAGAACTCACAGGTCAGCGGGGTTGGATCGATCCTGTTCTACCTGCTGGTGGCGATGATCGTCGCCGCCATCGCCTCGGCGGGCACCGCGACGGTGATCGAGCGGGTGGCGTACCGGCCGTTGCGTAAGCGCAACGCCCCGCCGCTGGCCTTCCTGATCACCGCGATCGGCGCCTCGATCGCGATCTCCGAGGCCTTCGGCATCTGGACCCGCCGACTGCCGGAGGGCGCGCCCAGTCTGGTGAGCAGCAAGCCGCTGTTCCACCTCTTCGGCGTGCCGATCGACTCGGTGCAACTGCTGACGATCGGCGCGGCGCTGCTGATGATGGTCCTGCTGGACCTCTTCATCAACCGCAGCCGTACCGGTCGGGGCATCCGGGCCGTGGCCCAGGACGCCAACACCGCCGCGCTGATGGGTGTGAACAAGGACCGGATCATCCTGATGGTCTTCATCACCGGTGGCGCCATGGCCGGAGTGGCCGGTCTGCTGTACGACGTGCGGATCCAGACCCTGACCTACAGCGTCGGCTTCCTGTTGGGCCTCAAGGCCTTCACCGCCGCGGTGCTGGGTGGTATCGGCAACCTGCGCGGCGCGCTGATCGGTGGCCTGCTGCTGGGCGTGGTGGAGAACTACGCCGCCGGTCTGTTCGGCAGTCAGTGGAAGGACTTCGCCGCCTTCGCGGTGTTGGTGGTGCTGCTGATGTTCCGGCCGACCGGTCTGCTGGGCGAATCGCTGGGGAGGGCACGGGCATGACGACCGTCCTGGAGAGGGTGCGCTCCGGTCGCGAGGCGGCCGGAGAACGGTGGCGCGGCGCGCCGCGCTGGGTGCGTTGGGCGTTGCTGGTCGCGGTGATCGCGTTCTTCTACGCGCTGCCGAACAAGGAGTTCTACCAGTATCTCGGGCCGATTCCGACCCCTGGCGCGAACTTCACGCAGGTGCTGTTCACCGTCTCGATCTACGTGCTGCTGGCCGTCGGGTTGAACATCGTGGTCGGTTTCGCCGGCCTGCTCGACCTGGGCTACTTCGGCTTCTTCGCGGTCGGCGCGTACACCGTCGCGGTGTTGACGTCGCCGAGCAGCAACCTCAAGACGCTCTGGCCGTGGCTGCTGGTGGTGCCGCTGGCGATCGGGTTGACCATGCTCTCGGGTGTGATGCTCGGTACGCCGACGTTGCGTCTGCGCGGTGACTACCTGGCGATCGTGACGCTCGGCTTCGCCGAGATGATCCGGATCGCCGCGGTCAGTTCGGAGTTCCTCAAGGGTCAGCGGGGCTTCAACCAGATCCCGCACCCGCCCGGCAAGTACGCCGACGGCAAGCCGTTCTTCGGTGTGCTGGATGCCCGTCCGTACTACTGGCTGGTGCTCACGCTGATCATCCTGGTGGTGATCGGTGTGCGGAACCTGACGCACAGTCGGGTCGGCCGGGCCTGGATCTCGATCCGGGAGGACGAGGACGCCGCGCAGCTGATGGGTGTGCCGACGTTCAAGTTCAAGCTCTGGGCGTTCGCCTCGGGTGCCGCGATCGCCGGTCTGGCCGGCGCGCTCTTCGCGGGTAAGCAGAACTTCGTCAACTCGCAGAACTTCGAGCTGCTCAACTCGATCATCATCCTGGCGGCGGTGATCTTCGGTGGTTCGGGCAACATCGTCGGCGCGATCGTCGGTGGTGGCCTGGTGGCGTACATGATCGAGCGGTTCCGCGGCATCGAGCTGTTCGGTGTGGAGCTGTACGAGTACCGGTTCCTGATCTTCGGTCTGGTCCTCGTGGTGATGATGATCTTCCGGCCGGAAGGCCTGATTCCGAACCGACGACGGGCGGCGGAGTTCAAAGACCGTCGCAAGGAGGTGATCGTCGGTGAGTGACACCGATCAGACGCCGGCTGTTCCGGCGCAGGCGGGCGCGCCGGCGGTGGAGGCGGTCCCCAGCCGGGAGCCGCTGCTGGAGGTCGACGACGTCACGCTGCGCTTCGGCGGCGTGGTCGCGCTCGACAACGTCAACTTCACCCTCTACAAGGGGGAGATCCTCGGGCTGATCGGCCCGAACGGCGCTGGCAAGACCACCTGCTTCAATGCGATGACCGGTATCTACCAGCCCACCAAGGGCGAGATCCGGTTCCGTGGCGGCAAGATCAGCGGGAAGAAGCGCCACCAGATCACCCAGATGGGTATGGCCCGGACGTTCCAGAACATCCGCCTGTTCCCCGAGATGACCGCCCTGGAGAACGTCCAGGTCGGCGCGGACGCGCACCACAAGACCAGCGTGGTCTCCGCCCTGTTCCGGTTGCCCCGGCACCGGCGCGAGGAGCGTGAGGGACGGGAGAAGGCCGAGCGGCTGCTGGAGTTCGTCGGCATCCGGCACCGGATGCACGAGTTTGCCCGCAACCTCTCCTACGGGGAGCAGCGGCGGCTGGAGATCGCCCGGGCGCTGGCCACCGACCCGGTGCTGCTCTGCCTGGACGAGCCGGCCGCCGGCTTCAACCCGGCGGAGAAGGAGGAGCTGCTCCAGCTCATCCGGCAGGTCCGGGACACCGGCGTGACCGTGCTGCTGATCGAGCACGACATGCGCCTGGTCATGGGCGTCACTGACCGGATCGTCGTGCTGGAGTTCGGAAAGAAGATCGCCGAGGGGCTGCCCGCCGAGGTGCGGGACAACCCGAAGGTGGTCGCGGCGTACCTGGGGGTGCCGGACGATGTTGCTTGAGATCGACGATGTGAGCCTGCTCTACGGGCGGATCCAGGCGTTGCACGGCATCAGCCTGACCGTGGCCGAGGGGGAGATCGTCGCGCTGATCGGCGCCAACGGCGCCGGGAAGTCGACCACCATGCGGGCGATCTCCGGGATTCGGCCGATCGCCACCGGCAGCATCCGCTTCGAGGGTGAGGACATCTCCAAGCTCCGAGCAGATCTGCGGGTCCGGCGGGGGCTCTGCCAGGCGCCCGAGGGCCGGGGGATCTTCCCCGGCATGTCGGTGCTCGAGAACCTGGACATGGGGGCGTACACCCGGCGTGACCGCGCCGGGATCGCCGAGGACCTGGCCCGGGTGCTCGACCTCTTCCCTCGGCTGGCGGAGCGGCGTAAGCAGGCCGGCGGTACCCTGTCCGGCGGCGAGCAGCAGATGCTGGCCGTCGGCAGGGCGTTGATGAGTCGGCCCAAGCTGCTGTTGCTCGACGAGCCCTCGATGGGGTTGGCGCCGATGCTGATCCAGCAGATCTTCGACATCATCAAGGAGATCAACGAGCAGGGCACCACCGTCCTGCTGGTGGAGCAGAACGCGCAGCAGGCGCTGGCCCGAGCGCACCGGGCGTACGTGCTCGAGACCGGCCGGATCGTCAAGTCCGGAACCGGTGCCGAGCTGCTGCACGACCCGGCGGTCAAAGAGGCATACCTCGGCGTGGCCTGAGCGGCCGTCACACCCCTCACGCAAGGAGTGCAGAAATGTTCATTACCAACGGTGCCCGGCGGGCGGCGCTCGGTGCCGCCAGCGCGGCGCTGGTCGCCCTCTCGCTGACGGCGTGCGGGGAGAAGGAGAACAGCGGCTCGTCCGGTGCCGGCCCGACCGTCACCGCGGCGGCCGACTCGGCGCTGGCCGGGAAGGTGCCCGACGCCATCAAGAGCGACGGTGTGATCAAGGTCGGCACCGACTCGACGTACGCTCCGGCGGAGTTCCTGGACCAGGACGGCAAGACGGTGGTCGGCTTCGACGTGGAGCTGTTCAACGCGGTGGCGCAGAAGCTCGGCCTCAAGGCCGAGTACGAGTCGGCGCCGTTCGACGCGATCCTGCCCGGTGTCGACTCCGGCAAGTACGAGATCGGTGTGTCGTCGTTCACGATCAACGCCGAGCGCCTCGCGAGCGTCAACATGGTGAGCTACTTCGCCGCCGGCACCCAGTGGGTGACCAAGGCCGGCAACGCGGCCAAGGTCGACATTGACAACGCCTGCGGCAAGAAGATCGCCGTGCAGACCGGCACCGTGCAGGTCGACGACATCACCGCCCGGTCGAAGAAGTGCACCACCGGCGGCAAGCCGGCGATCACCATCGACCAGTACCAGGCGCAGAGCGACGCCACGGCCGCCGTGTTCAGCGGCAAGAACGACGCCATGCTGGCCGACTCGCCGGTCGGGGCGTACGCGGTGAAGCAGAGCAACGGTTCGCTGGAGTTGCTCGGCGACATCTACGAGTCCGCCCCGTACGGCTACGCGGTCAAGAAGGACCAGACCGCCTTCGCCGAGGCGCTCAAGGAGGCCGTCCAAGCGGTCATCGCTGACGGCTCGTACCAGACCGCGTTGAAGAAGTGGGGCGTCGAGGGCGGCGCCATCACCTCCTCGGCGTTGAACCCCGCCAACTGACGCATGTCATCGGAAACGGACACAACCGAACGGGCACGGCCGGAACCCATCCAGGCCGTGCCCGTCCGGCATCCCGGGCGTTGGGTCGCGGTCGCCGTGATCGGGGTGCTGGTGGCCATGTTCGTCCACCTGCTGGTGACGAACAAGGCGTTCAACTGGGCTTTCATGGTCGACGAGATGTTCCGACCGCCGATCATGGAGGGTCTGCGCGGCACGCTCGCGCTGACCGTGCTCGCGATGCTGATCGGCGTCAGTCTCGGCGTCGTCGTCGCCATCATGCGGTTGTCGGAGAACCCGATCCTGCGGGGCGTCTCCTGGGCGTACACCTGGTTCTTCCGGGCCGTGCCCCGGCTGGTGCTGGCGATCCTCTTCGGCAACCTCGGCATCCTCTGGGCCCGGATCGAGTTCGGTCTCCCGTTCGATCGGCAGATCGGCGCGCTCTTCGGCGTCGACGACTTCGAGGCACGGCTGTTCGGCTTCTCCGCGCTGGAGATCCTCACGGGATTCGTCGCCGGCATGCTGGCGCTCGGGCTCTCCGAGGCGGCGTACATGGCCGAGATCGTCCGGGCCGGGATCCAGTCGGTGGACGAGGGGCAGACCGAGGCGGCGCAGGCGCTGGGCCTGAGCCGTACCCAGATCCTGCGCCGCATCGTGCTGCCGCAGGCGATGCGGGTGATCATCCCGCCGACCGGCAACGAGACCATCGCGATGCTCAAGGACACCTCGCTGGTGGCCTTCGTGCCGGTCTCCACCGAGCTGTTCTTCCAGCTCAAGGCCGTGGGTAACCGGACCTTCCAGGTCTTCCCGATGTACGTGGCCGCCTGCCTGTGGTACCTGCTGCTGACCAGCGTGCTGCTCGTCGGGCAGTACTACCTGGAGCGACACTTCTCCAGGGGGTTCGGCAGGAGCGCCCAAGCGAAGATCAGACTGCGCGGGATCACCGCTGAGGCCGGCGGTAGCGCGAGCGAGGCGGGTCGGTGATGACGCAGGTGACGACACCGGCGGAGGCCGCGGAAACGGCCGGCGACGGCGTGATGGTCCGCGCCGAGCAGGTGCACAAGTCGTTCGGGTCGGTGGAGGTGCTCAAGGGCATCGACCTGGAGGTCCGCAGCGGCGAGGTCTGTTGTCTGCTCGGACCCTCCGGCTCGGGCAAGTCGACGTTCCTGCGCTGCATCAACCATCTGGAGAAGATCAACGCCGGCCGGATCCGGGTGGACGGCGACCTGATCGGCTACCGGGAGCGCGGCGGCAAACTGCACGAGATGCGGGAGAAGGAGATCGCCGCCCAGCGCCGCGCCATCGGCATGGTGTTCCAGCGGTTCAACCTCTTTCCGCACATGACCGCCCTGCAGAACGTCGCCGAGGCGCCGGTGCTGTTGGGCCGGGAGCGCAAGGCCGCCGCCCGGGACCGGGCCGCCGCGCTGCTCGACCGGGTCGGGCTCGGCGACAAGCTGGGCAACTACCCCGGTCAGCTCTCCGGCGGGCAGCAGCAGCGCGTGGCCATCGCTCGGGCGTTGGCGATGCAGCCGAAGCTGATGCTCTTCGACGAGCCCACCAGCGCGCTGGACCCGGAGCTGGTCGGCGAGGTGCTCGACGTGATGAAGGATCTGGCCCGCGACGGCATGACGATGATCGTGGTGACCCATGAGATCGGGTTCGCCCGGGAGGTCGGCGACTCGCTGGTCTTCATGGACGACGGTGTGGTGGTGGAGTCCGGCGCGCCGCGCGAGGTGATCGCCAACCCCCAGCACGACCGGACGAAGGCGTTCCTGGCCAAGGTGCTCTGAGCCCGGGAGTCAGGAACTCCTGGGTGACCCGGCGGTCAAGGAGGCTGTGGCCTGACAGCCACTGCCGCACGAACGAGTCGGCCGGTGAGGGGTACCCCTCA
>NZ_JBEYSY010000028.1:0-35915 GCF_040704315.1 Micromonospora sp. NPDC047644 | reverse complement strand
GTCACCGAAGTGCTCGGCCTGGCGTACCCGAGGTTGCAGGACGGCCTGGGTGTGCGTGGTCAGCGCCGGCGTGGGGTCGGGGCGCGGGGCGCGGGGCGCGGGGCGCGGGGCGCGGGGCGCGGGGCGCGGCGGAAATCGGTGGCGGGGCGCGGGGTCGGCGCGGAGGATGCGCGTGTGACTGAGGCGTACCCGAAGCAGGTTCCTGTCCGTGCGGCCACTGCCGTGCGTCGACAGCGCAGCCCGCGCCGGCCCGCCTCGATCCCGCGTCCGCCGTCGTGAGCGGCGCGTTCCTCGCCGGTCTCGTGGCCGGATACGGCGTCGCCGTTCCCGTTGGGGCGATCGCGATTCTGATCCTGGGGCTCAGCGCCCGTACGTCGTTTCGGGTGGGTGCGGCCGCAGCGCTCGCGGTGGCGACGGCCGATGGGCTCTACGCGGTGGTGGCCGTGCTCGGCGGCGCGGGCCTGGCCGGGATCATCGCGCCGGTCGCCGGGCCTCTGCGGGTGGTCGCCGCCCTGGTGCTGCTCGGCCTCGCCGGGCACGGCCTGTGGCGGACCTGGTCCGCGCACCGCTCGCAGCGACCGCCGACGGCACGCGACGGCGGGGGGATGAGCACTCCGGGGCGGGCCTACGCGGCGCTGCTCGGGTTGACCCTGCTGAACCCGATGACGGTGCTCTACTTCACCGCCCTGGTGCTCGGTCGCCGGGACACGGCCGACTCGGGCGTGGTTCCGGTGGTGCTGTTCGTGGCCGGGGTGTTCCTGGCGTCGGCGAGCTGGCAACTGGTCATCGCCGGCGGTGGCACCGTGGTCGGTCGGGCGCTGACCGGGCCGCGTGGCCGGCTGGTGACCGGCCTGGTTTCCAGCGCGCTCATCGCCGCGTTGGCGGTGGCCGCGCTACTGCCAGGCTGAATGCCCACGGCGACCATCCGACGCGGCGGCCGGCCCCGCAGGAGGTGGCGGGTCAGGCCGAGCCGGACCAGGTTCACCGGCGGCTCAGCCACCCCGACCGCGCTCGACCGCGCCGGGTCGGCGTGTCGCCGGGTGTGCCCCTGGCCGGGCACACGGCCCGCCCGGGGGGGCCGGATGGGTTCGCCGTGCCGTACGGTCGGGCGATGACCAGTCGACCCGCAGCCGGCGGAGGCCGGTGGGTCGAGGTCGACCCGGCCCGCGTCGGCCGCTGGGTCGAGGGCTTCGCCGACCGGCACGGCCCGCCGAGCATCAGCGCGAGGGAGTACGGCCTACTGCTCGCCGCCCCGGACGGGGCGACCGCCGAGCTGCACGCCCCGCCGGGTGCGCCGGGCGGCGCGGACGTGGCCGGGTTCGTGGCCTCCGCTGTCACGCCCCGCCGGATCGGCCTGCTGCTGGCGCGCAAGGGCGCGGTGGCGCTCGGGGTGGCCGAGGGTGACGACCTCGTCGTCTCCAAGGTGGACACCCGCTACGTGCAGGGGCGCACCGCCGCGGGGGGTTGGTCGCAGCACCGGTTCGCCCGCCGGCGTGACAACCAGGCGAAGGCGGCGCTGGGCGACGCGGCGGACCTGGCCGTACGGCTGCTGTTGCCGGAGGTGGCGACACTCGCCGCGCTGGTCTGCGGCGGTGACCGGCGGGCGGTGGACGGGGTGCTGACCGACCGGCGGTTGGCCCCCCTCGTGCCGTTGCGGGCGGAGCGGCTGCTCGACGTGCCGGAGCCCCGGCACGCGGTGCTGGTCGCAGCGGTGGGTGCGGCCCGGGCGGTACGGATCCTGGTGCGCGACCCCGACTGACCTCGGCCTGCGCCGGCGTGGTCGGAGGCTTGCGCCGGCGTGCTCGGAGGCCGACACCCGCAGCGTCGGAGGCACGCACGGACGGCGTCGGAGCCCTGCACCCGCAGCATCGGAGGCCCGCGCGGGCGGCGTCGGAGCCCTGCACCCGCAGCGTCAGAGGCCCGCGCGGGCGGCGCCGGAGGGGAGACGGTCGCCACCCGATACGGGGGTTCGCGCCGCGCTGTCCGGCCGGCGGTTGGAGGATGGGCGCGTGGAGTTTCTGGTTGACATGGTGACGACGGTTCCGGCGGGGACGTCGGAGGACGGCGTCGCCGACATGCGAGCGCGGGAGGCGGCGCGTTCGGCCGAGCTGACGGCTCAGGGCAGTCTCCTGCGGCTGTGGCGGCCGCCGCTGGCACCGGGGGAGTGGCGGACGTGGGGGCTGTTCCAGGCCGACGACGCCGATGAGCTGGAGGCCGTGCTCGCGTCGATGCCGCTGCGCGCCTGGCGGCGCGAGACCGTGACGCCGTTGACGCCGCACCCGAACGACCCGGGTCAGCCGCCGCGCTGAGCCGGCGAGGTACGCCGCTTCGACAGGCACGCCAGGGGACACGTCCGTCAGCAGGGAGATCACCATGTCCGACGCTCAGATTCTGCGTGGCGTCCTCGACCAGTGGAAATCGGCCGTCGACGCCCACGAGCCCGATCGGGTCGCGGCGTGCTTCACCGACGACGCGATCTTTCAGGGGTTGCAGCCGTACACGGTCGGTCCCGCCGGCGTCGCCGCGTACTACGCCGGGCAGCCGCTCGGCCTGACCGCCGCGTACGACATCCGGGAGATCCGTCGTCTCGCCGACGACGTGGTGCTCGGTTACCTGGAGGTGGAGTTCGGCTTCACCGACCGGCCGGCGCTGACTGTCAACCTCGGCGTGCTCCTGCGGCGAGTCGACGGCGACTGGCTCATCGGCCACTACCAGGTCTCGCGGCTCACCTGACCCCGGAGCGTCGGCCGGAATGACGATCGTGGCAGGCCCGCCGGGGGCCTGCCACGATCTCGGAGCGGTTGTCAGAGCTGGTCGGTACCGAAGGTGTCGCAGGTCTTCGGGTCGCCGCGGTCGTAGCCCTGGGTGAACCAACGCTTGCGCTGCTCGGATGTGCCGTGGGTGAACTGGTCGGGGTTGACCCGCCCGCCGGAGCGCTCCTGGATGCTGTCGTCGCCGATCGCCTCGGCGGCCTGCACCGCCTCGCTGATGTCGGTCTGGGTGATGGACTTGAACAGCGGTTCCTGGCCGGTCTTGTCCTTGCTCTCGGTGGCGTGCTTGGCCCAGGCGCCGGCGTAGCAGTCAGCCTGCAACTCCAGCCGCACGGAGGCGGACTGGGGGCCGCTCTGGTCGCCCTGGCCGGCCTTGGCGTTGGTGCCGAGGAGGTTCTGGACGTGGTGTCCGTACTCGTGGGCGAGCACGTACGGCTGGGCGAACTCGCCCTTCGCCCCGAACCGGGACGCCAACTCGTCGTAGAAGCTCAGGTCGATGTAGACCTTCCGGTCTGCCGGGCAGTAGAACGGGCCGACACCGGAGTCGGCCTGGCCGCAGCCGGTGTTCACCGCCTGCTGAAAGAAGTTGGTGGTGGTCGGCTCGTAGCTGCCCTTGCCCAGCTCCGGGTACGCCTTCTGCCAGTAGGCCTGGATGCTGTTGACGTAGAGCGCGTTGCGGCAGCGCGCGTCGTCGAGACGCTCGGGGTTGTCACGGGAGCACAGCTGCTCCAAATCGGTGCCGCCGGCCTGACCGCCCTCGTCGCCGTTCGTCATGGCGTTGAGACCGAAGCCGCCGCCGAGCAGCGCGACGAGCACCGCCACCACGATGCCGATGATGCCGCCCCGACCGCCGCCTCCGGGGATCGGGATGCCGAAACCGCCTCCGCCGCCTCCGCCACCGCGGCCCACGTCGTTGACCTGCGAGGTGTCGATTTCGGCCCGCTCGTTGAGTTCCATGGTGACCCCGATCGCCGTATGCCGGTGAGTGTCTTTTGTGTGTCGTTTCGTCCATCGAGTGCCGGACGGGGTCCGGACAGGCGTTCCGGTACCCGATGATCTTGGTTGGTAATCCGGGCCGACGCTCCGGCGGGGCCCGGTACACTTGTCAGGTGCTGCGCTGCGAAGGCTGAACCGCCCCGCGCCGTCGGGCCTTGAGCCCGCCGGCCGTTTCGCGTGCCCCGAGTCAGCCTTCCGAACCCCGAGAGCGAGCCCCGCAAACATGATCACTGCCACCGGCCTGGAACTGCGTGCCGGTTCCCGGATCCTGCTGTCCGACACCACCCTGCGCGTGCAGCCCGGTGACCGGATCGGCCTGGTCGGTCGCAACGGCGCCGGCAAGACCACCACGCTGAAGGTGCTCGCCGGCGAGGGGCAGCCGTACGGCGGCCAGATCGACCAGCGCAGCGCCATCGGTTACCTGCCGCAGGACCCGCGCACGGGTGACCTGGAGGTCACCGGCCGCGACCGGGTGCTCTCCGCGCGCGGCCTGGACGTGCTGATGGCCCAGATGCAGGAGATCGAGGCCCGCCTCGCCGAGGACGCCGACGACAAGCTGGTCCGTCGCTACGGCGCGCTGGAGGACCAGTTCGCCGCCCTCGGCGGGTACGCGGCCGAGGCCGAGGCCGCGCGGATCTGCGCCAACCTCGGCCTACCGGACCGGGCGCTCGCGCAGACCATCGGCACCCTCTCGGGTGGCCAGCGCCGCCGCATCGAGCTGGCCCGGATCCTGTTCCGTGATGCGGGCGAGAACGGCGGCGGCATCCTGCTGCTCGACGAGCCCACCAACCACCTCGACGCCGACTCGATCACCTGGCTGCGGGGCTTCCTCGCCAACCACAAGGGCGGCCTGATCGTGATCTCCCACGACGGCGCGCTGCTGGAGTCGGTGGTCAACAAGGTCTGGTTCCTCGACGCCACCCGGTCGGTCATCGACGTCTACAACCTGGGCTGGAAGGCGTACCTGGAGGCGCGCGAAACCGACGAGCGGCGCCGCCGCCGGGAGCGGGCCAACGCGGAGAAGAAGGCTGGCGCGCTGATGGCGCAGGCCGACAAGATGCGGGCCAAGGCCACCAAGACCGTGGCCGCGCAGAACATGGCCCGCCGTGCCGAGAAGCTCATCTCCGGCCTGGAGGAGGTGCGGGTCGCCGACCGGGTGGCCAAGGTGCGCTTCCCCAGTCCCGCGCCGTGCGGCAAGACCCCGCTCACCGCGACCGGGCTCTCCAAGTCGTACGGATCGCTGGAGATCTTCACCGACGTCAACGTCGCGGTGGACCGGGGCTCCCGGGTGGCCATCCTCGGGCTCAACGGCGCGGGCAAGACGACCCTGCTGCGGATGCTCGGCGGGCTGCTCAGCCCGGACACCGGCGAGGTGCACGCGGGGCACGGCCTGCGGCTGGGCTACTACGCCCAGGAGCACGAGACGCTGGACGTGGAGCGGACGGTCCTGGAGAACATGCGCGCCGCCGCCGTCGAACAGTCCGACACCGACCTGCGCAAGATCCTGGGTGCGTTCCTGTTCTCCGGTGACGACGTGAACAAGCCGGCCGGGGTGCTCTCCGGCGGCGAGAAGACCCGGCTGGCGCTGTCCACCCTGGTCTGTTCCGGCGCCAACGTGCTGTTGCTCGACGAGCCGACGAACAACCTCGACCCGGTCAGCCGGGAGCAGGTCCTCGACGCCATCGCCAACTATCCCGGCGCGATCGTCCTGGTCACCCACGACCCGGGTGCGGTGCTGGCGCTCAAGCCGGACCGGGCCATCCTGCTGCCCGACGGCGACGAGGACGCCTGGAGCGACGACCTGCTCGAGCTTGTCGAACTGGCCTGATCAGGCTCCCGGCCGGCCCTCAGCCGAGCAGGTCGACCAGCCGGCCGACGACGCCGGAGCTGACCAGGATCACCACGCCGATGCCGATGAAGATCGTCGGCACCAGCCAGTGGCCGGCGCGTTCGACCAGCCGGACCACCCGTGGGTGCCCTCCCAGCCACGCGCCGACGGCACACCACAGCGCGATGAGCAGCACGAAGATCAGGAGAAACACCGCGCTGTCGGCGGGGCCGAGGGCTCGGAAGACGGGTACGTAGACGGCCACGTTGTCGGCGCCGTTCGCGATCGTCACGCCGGCCACGCCGAGCGCTCCGGTGACGACAGTGGGGGTCTCGTCCTCGTCGGAGCGACGCAGCGCGCGTACGCCGAGCGCGATCGGTAACAGGCCGAGAAGCCCCGTCCACGGGTCCGGCACCACGAGCAGCCCGGCCGCCACCACCGCGCTCGCCAGCGCGAGCGCACCGATACCGACGTATTGGCCGGCGACAATCTGCCACGGGCGGGGTCGACCGGTGGTGCGGGCCGCGACGAAGAACAGGGTCAGGATGACGATGTCGTCGATGTCGGTCGCGGCGAAGACCAGCGCCGCGCCGGCCGCCGTGCTGAGCAGGTCGATCACGACGGCAGGCTACGGCTTGCCGGCAGCAGCCAGCGCCGGCGGGTGGTACGCCCGGACGCCGCGGCGGGCCGCATCGCCAGGATCACTCTATCGGGAAGCTGACATTGCATAGCGTGTCGGTTGGCGAAGAGTTGATATCTGGCGCATGATCGTTCGAGGCGGTCTAATAGGTGGGACCGTATCCGAACCGCACAGTCTGGGACGTGAGGACACAGCATGGCAGCCACTGGCACAGCCACCAGCACTGAGAAGGGTCGCCGGATCGTCGGAGCCGAGCGTCAGACGCTCGCCAAGGACCTGGTAAAGCGGTACACCTCGGGGGAGAGCATCCGCGCGTTGGCGGCCTCGACCGGCCGTTCCTACGGGTTCATCCACCGAGTGCTCACCGAGTCCGGCGTGCAGCTGCGTCAGCGCGGTGGCGCCCGACGCCGCAAGAAGGCGTGACCCGCCCCGCAGCGTCGTCCACCAGCGCCGCGCCCCGGGAAGTCCGGTGACCGCCGAGGCGACCGGGGTTCGGCTGACTTGCGACGGGCCGGTCGCCACGGTGACGTTGTGCCGGCCCGACGTGCTCAATGCCCAGACGCCCGCGATGTGGCGAGCGATGAGCGACTTCTCCCGCGACCTGCCCGGCGACGTGCGGGTGGTGGTGGTCCGCGGTGAGGGTCGCGCGTTCTCGGCCGGCCTCGATCTCGCGGTGGCGGGCGCCTCCGGTCCGGGGTCGTTCGCCGAGCTGGCCACGCTGCCCGAGCAGGAGTGCGCCGAGCGCATCGCGGAGTTCCAGGCCGGTTTCACCTGGCTGCACCGGCCGGACGTCGTCTCTGTCGCGGCCGTGCAGGGCCACGCGATCGGTGCGGGCCTTCAGCTCGCGCTCGCCTGTGACCTGCGAGTGCTGTCCGCGGACGCGAAGTTGTCGATGGCCGAGGTGACCCTCGGCCTGGTGCCGGATCTGGCCGGGACGAAACGCCTCGTCGAGCTGGTCGGCTATTCGCGGGCGTTGGAGATCTGTGCGACCGGCCGCCGGTTGGACGCCGCCGAGGCGGACCGGATCGGGCTGGCCACCCTGGTCGTACCCCCGGCCGAGCTGGACGGCGCGGTGCGGGACCTGACCGCCGGCCTGCTCTCCGGGGCCCGCGACGCGGTGGTCGAGATCAAGGCGCTGCTCGCCGGGGCCGCCGGGCGGTCGCACGCCGACCAGCAGCGCGCCGAGCGGGAGGCGCAGACCCGTCGGCTGCGTGACCTCGCCGGCAGGGGAGAATAGGTAAGGACCGCGCGGGAAGATCCGGGTTACGACCGAGGTTGTCACACTCGTCGGGAGAATTGACCTGACGGTGCGGTCCGCCCGGCAACCCGGAGGTGAGCGATGTCCAACCCGATGTCCGGCGGTGGCATGGCCGGGTGGAGCATGCTCCGGTCGATGCGCAACCGCGACGAGGTCTCCACCCACCGGCTCAAGCGCGGGGTGGCCCGCCGCATCGTCGCCTTCGCCCACCCCTACCGGCGCGACATCGTCGTCTTCCTGGCCACCGTGGTGTTGGCCGCCATCATCGGCGTGGCCACCCCGGTGCTCGCCGGCGACGTGATCAACGCGATCAACCGGGGCGGCACCGAGGCCGGGCAGCTCGTGGTACGGCTGGCCCTGTTCATCGCCGCGCTCGCGGTCGCGGACGCGCTGCTGTCGCTGGCCCAGCGGTGGTATTCCGCCCGCATCGGCGAGGGCATCATCTTCAACCTGCGCACCCGGGTCTACGACCACGTGCAGCGGATGCCGTTGCAGTTCTTCACCCGCACCCAGACCGGTGCCCTGGTCAGCAGGCTCAACAACGACGTGCTCGGCGCCCAGCGGGCGTTCACCTCCACCCTGTCCGGTGTGGTCAGCAACGTCATCCAGCTGGTCCTCACCGCGGCGGTGATGTTCACTCTCTCCTGGCAGATCACCGCTCTGTCACTGGTGCTGCTACCGATCTTCATCATTCCGGCCCGCCGGGTCGGCAAGCGACTGGCCGAGATCACCCGCGAGGCGTACAACCTCGACGCCAAGATGAACGCGACGATGACCGAGCGGTTCGGGGTGGCCGGCGCGCTGCTGGTGAAGCTCTTCGGCCAGCCCGAGATCGAGGCCCGCCGGTTCGGCGACCGGGCCGAGCGGGTCCGCGACATCGGCATCCAGTCCGCCATGTATTCCCGTACCTTCTTCGTGGCGATGCTGCTGGTCGCCTCGCTGGCGCAGGCGCTGACCTACGGTCTCGGCGGCTGGCTCGCGGTGACCGGCGGGGTCAGCGCCGGCACCGTGGTGACGCTCGCGCTGCTGCTCACCCGTCTGTACGGGCCGCTCACCGCGCTCTCCAACGTCCGGGTGGACGTGATGAGCGCGCTGGTCTCCTTCGACCGGGTCTTCGAGGTGCTCGACCTCAAGCCGGGCATCGTGGAGAAGCCCGACGCGGTGCCGGTGCCCCTGGGCGCCGGCCGGGTCGACTTCCGCGACGTGCGTTTCCGCTACCCGAGCGCCGCCGAGATCTCCCTCGCCTCCCTGGAGGAGGTCGCCACCCTCGACCGGACCGTCAACGAACCGGTGCTGAAGGGGGTCTCGTTCAGCGTCGAGCCGGGGCAGATGGTCGCGCTGGTCGGCCCGTCCGGGGCGGGCAAGTCGACGCTGTCGATGCTCATCTCCCGGATCTACGACGTCAGCGACGGGCAGGTGCTCGTCGGCGGGGTGGACGTCCGCGACGCGACGCTCGCCTCCCTGCGCGACGAGATCGGTGTGGTCACTCAGGATTCGCACCTGTTCCACGAGACGATCGCCGAGAATCTGCGCTACGCCAAGCCGGACGCCACCGACGACGAGATCTGGGCCGCCCTGGCCGGGGCGCAGGTGGCCGATCTGGTTCGGGCGCTGCCCGACGGTCTGGACACCACGGTGGGGGAACGCGGCTACCGGTTCTCCGGCGGCGAGAAGCAGCGCATCGCGATAGCGCGGCTGCTGCTCAAGGCACCGTCGATCGTGATCCTCGACGAGGCGACCGCTCACCTCGACTCGGAGAGCGAGGCGGCGGTGCAGCGGGCGCTGTCGGTGGCGCTGGCCGGGCGGACCGCGCTGGTGATCGCGCACCGGCTCTCCACGGTGCGAGACGCCGACCAGATCCTCGTCCTCGACGACGGACGGATCGTCGAGCGGGGACGGCACGACGAGTTGGTGGCCGTCGGTGGTCTCTACGCCGAGCTGTACCGCACCCAGTTCGCGGTCGCCGACTCGCCCACCCCGTTCGTCGACGCGACCGGTCCCGAGCCGGTGGTCATGCCGCTGGGCACCTACCGCGCCGACGAGGTGCTGCCACCGGCCGCCGCCAACTGAACCCGGGCGCGGGCTCGCTCCCGGGGGCATGTCGGTCGGTTGCTCTACGGTGTGCGCCGTGCAGACACACCGGAACCTCCTGCCGACCGCCCTGCTGGCGAGCGATGCGAGAGTACGGCGGGCCCTGGGCCGGGCCGCGAACGGGCACGCCGCGGAGGCAGGGCGGTGACGCACTTCCTGAGGTGTGTGAGCATCGGCGACGTGTCCGCCGTCGGTGCGTTGTTGAGCACGCTGGACGAGCCGGCCCGACAGGCGCTCGGCCAGGAGCTGACGGCCCATGTGCGAAGTCGGCGGGACACCTGGTGGGGGGACAGGCAGGCGACCGCCCTGGCGGTGGCCGCGGTGGGCACGTTGAGCACCGCCAGCAAGACCTCGGCTCTGCTCGGGCGGCGGTCGGTGGAGCTGGGCAACGTCGACCCGCGGCCGGTGATCGAAGCGGCCCGCCTGCGGGGCGTGCCCTGGTTGGCCGAGGTGGCGTACCGGCTGGCTGAGCGGATGCCCCGCAGCCGTTCGTGGGAGGAATGGGATTTCATCGCCGGGTTGCTGCTGGCCGAGAAGGCCCCGCCGCCCACGGGGGACGCCTTCGTCGCGGGTTGGGCGCACTCGCTGTGGGTGGCGCGATCCGAGAGCCGACCGCGGTCCCTCGTCGACAAGCTTCGCGCCGACCCGTTCCTGGACACTTTGCTGCCCCGGCTGTTCGAGGTCGACGGGATCGGCCTCGACCTGACGTCGAACGGTGCCGGGCAGGGAGTGCCTCCGGCGTTGGCCGCGCTGGCGACCGAGGGGCGGCTCGACCGGTCGACGGTGCTCGACGGGGTGCTTGGCCGTCTGCTGCGCGGCGATCGGCCGGGCGCGCTGCGTCCGTTCCTCGCCCTGCACGACCTGCTGGCACCCACGCCGGCCGAGGTCGCGGCGCGGGCGAGCGCGTACCTGCGGTTGCTGGCCGACGCGCCGGGGCCGGTGGCCGGTCCGGCTCAGCGGGCGTTGCGGGACGCGGGCGGCGACCTGGACCTCGACTCGGTGCTGGACACCGCGCGGGTCGTGCTGGGTCGACCGGAGAAGGCGTTGGTGCGGGCGCAGTTGTCCTGGTTGGATCGACTGGCCCGGCAGAGACCCGATCGGTCGGCCGACATCGCCGAGGTTCTGGCGTCGGGTGTCGGCCAACCGTCCGCCGATCTGCGGGACCGCGCGGCGGCGCTGGCACAGCGGCACGGCCATCGGCCGGTCGCCACGGTCACCGCGCCGGTGGCCGACGACGAGTTGCCGCCGCCGGTGCCGCCCGCGTTGGCGCCGCCGCCGATCACCGACGTCGACGAGTTGGCGGAGGAGATCTCCGGACTGCTCGGTCGGCACTGGCCCGCGGTGGTGCTGGAGCGGGTCCTCGACGGGCTGGTCCGGTTGGCCACCACGGACCGGGACCGGTTGGCCGCTGCCCTCTCGCCGGTGCTCCGACGCGCGGAGGTCCGGAGGCACCACGGCGGTTGGGCCGCCTTCAACCTGCGGGCCCAGCTGAACGGCCTTCTGTTGGCCGCCGCCGATCCGGCGGTGGCTCACGTCCAGCGCGAGCAGTGGTCCGGCATCCTCGGCCAGCGCAGGACCTGGACGCAGCGCCTCCTGCGCCGTCGACCGAGCGCCGGCCCGTCCACGCACTCGCCGCTCACCCAGGTCTACTGTTCCCGGCTCGCGGAGATCGGGCAGCGTCTGGACGGCTCGGACGACCCCGGGCTGCTGGCCGCCCCGACGTCCACCACCGGCCGCGTCGACCCGGCCGCGCTCTACGAACGGCTGGTCGCGCTCGGCGACCGGCCGGCGTGGCGCTGGGATCTCACCCAGGCGCTGCTACGGCTGCCCGCCGGTGTGGACGACGCGCTGGCGACCCGGGCCGCGGCGCTCGGCACCGCTGCCGGCGACGAACTGGCCGGATGGCTGCGCGGGGCCGCCCTACCGGGGCCGGTGCAGCAGGTCGTCGTGGTCGGCAGGCGTGAGCGCAACGGCAGGTACGACTTCAGCTACGACCGCCTGCCCGCGCGCCGCACGCTCGTCACCACCGCCGCCCCCGAGGGTGTGGCGGACCCGCTCGGCCTGCTCACCGTGCCGGCTCCCGCGGTCGGGCAGGGCCCCGCCGACTGGAGTGACCTGTGGCCGGCGCTGCTGCCGGGGCACCGGGGCGTGGTCGCCGCTCGGCTGCTGCCCGCTGTCGCCAGCGCCGCCCAGGAGGACGCCGAAGGGCCCGTCGCGATGCTGCCGCAGCTCGCCGACGGCGGTGGCGTCGGCGGGCCGGCGTTCGACCTGGCGCTGGCGTACGGGCTGTGCGCGCGACACGAGGTGGACCGGGTCGCCGCCCTCGACGCCCTCCTGATCGTGGCGGCGGCCGGCGAGTTGGACGCCCCGGGCGTCGGCGGGCGGTTGGGCGCGCTGGCGGCGGACGAGCAGGTGACGCTGAGCCGGGCGGTGACGCCGCTGCGGGACGCGGTCGCGGCCGGTGCCCGGCTCAGTGTGTGGCGGCTTCTCGCCGCCGCGCTGCCGCCGCTGCTGGCCGGGTCGGCCCCGCCCCGCGGCACGCCCGACCTGCTCGCCCTGGCCGCCGAGACGGCCGGCGCGACAGGTGTCCGCATCGAGCTGCCGGGGCTGGCCGACGTGGTGGCGCGCGGCGGCACGAGCCGGTTGGTGACCGAGGCCCGCCGGCTGCACACCGCGCTGATCACCTGACTCGCCGGTCGCGGCGGGCCGGCATCGGTGACCGGCCGCGCGGTCAGGTGGTCGTCGGGCGCTGGTCCGGCAACTCGGTCGCCACCCGCAACTCGGCGAACGCCAGGCCCAGGGTGACCGGGGTGAAGTGCGCGTTCAGGCCGCTGGGGTTGGGTAGCACCCACAGCCGCGCGTCGGCCAGCGTCTCCGGTTGCGGCCCGAAGGCGGCCTTCGGCCGCTGGAAACCGATCCGGTACGCGGTCACCCCCACCACCGCCACCCAGCGCGGCCGGTACCGGGCCACCTTGTCGGTCAGGATCGCCGCGCCGTCGAGGAGTTCCCCGGTGCTCAGCTCGTCCGCGCGGGCACTGGCCCGGGCGGCCATGTTGGTGATGCCGAGCCCGAGGGAGGGCAGTTGGTCCTGTTCGCTGGGGTGCAGCAGCCGGGGGGTGAACCCGCCCCGGTGCAGGGCCGGCCAGAACCGGTTGCCGGGGCGGGCGAAGTGCCAGCCCGTCGCCGCCGACCACAGGCCCGGGTTGATGCCGACGAAGAGCACCGCCAGGCCGGGGGCGAGGACGTCGGGAATCGTCCGGTCGGTGGCCGCCGCGAGGTCCGCGCGGGTCGGCCGGGCCGGGCCGGAACGCCGCGCCTCGACCGACTCGGGTGTCACAGCCCGCGCAGCGCGCCGCCGTCGACCGGCAGGGTGATCCCGGTGAGGTAGCTCGCGGCGGGGGAGAGCACGAACGCGGCCACCCGGCCGAACTCACTCGGGTCGCCCAGGCGGCGCAGCGGGATGCCGGCCTCCGCCTCGGCGCGGGCCCGCTCCGGGTCGCCGGTCGCGGCGAACAGCTCCCGGTTGCGGTCGGTCATGATCCGGCCGGGCAGCAAACCGACCACCCGGACTCCCCGGGGCCCGTAGTCGTCGGCGATGTCCTTGGCGGCCCCGACCAGGCCGGGCCGCAGACCGTTGGAGATGCCGAGACCGGGGACCGGGCCACGCGCCGAGGTGGAGAGCACCAGCCCGATCGCGCCGCCCTCCGGCAGTGCGGCGGCGATCGTGCGGACCGCGCGGATGCTGCCGAGGAAGACGGTCTCGAAGGAGAGCCGCCACTGCTCGTCGCTGATCGCCGCGGCGTTGCCCGCAGGTGGGCCGCCGACCGAGATCAGCGCGCCGTCGAGCCGGCCGAAGTGCTCCTGGGCGGCGGCGACGAGCTGCCCCGGGGTCTCCGGGTCGGTCAGGTCCGCGGTGAGCCCGATGGCGTGCTCCGGGCCGCCCAGGTGCTGCGTCGCGGCGGCCACCGCGTCCGGGTCGCGGGCCGAGAGCACGACCCGCGCGCCGTCGGCGACCAGGCTCTGTGCGGTCGCGTAACCCAGACCGCGGGAGGCGCCGGTGAGGACGTACACGCGGTCGGTCAGTCCGAGATCCATAACTGCGATCCTGCCGCATCCGCCATACCGTCGCCAGCACGGGTGGACAGCCGTGAAGCGGGTCGCAGCAGGCGTACCCGGCCGGCGATCTGCACCGCGACGGCACCGCCGGCGCGGCCCACCGCTGGCGCCCGGCGTGGGCGCGGCGCTCGAAGCCCGTCGTAGCGCAGGCGTGCCTCCCGGACGGCCAACTCCTCGGCGGCGGCCGGGGGGAGCGCCTGCTGGGCGCGCAGCGCCCGGGCCAGGTCCCACCCGTCGCGCAGCGATCCGGCGGTGGGTCGCCGGGCCGCCCACTCGGCGAAGGTGGTCGACCAGCCCGCACCGAGACCGGCGGCGAGCAGTGGCCAGTGCCGGGCCACCTCGCCGGCCCGTTTGCGCAGCAGGGCCGCGCGGGTGGCGGCCAGCGGCCCCGGCGCGAACCCCGCCGGTGGCTCACCCCCGGCGACCAGCGCCGCGACCAGTTCGGCCTGCCGTTCGGCCAGCCCCGCGCGGTGCGTCGGCGCGCCGGCATCCTCGGGTGTGCCCGTCATGTCACGGCCGGGAAGCCCGCGGCGGCGGCCAGGGCGTCCAGTTCGGCGCGGAGTTCGACGGCCGGCGGATAGTGGCCGTCGCGCTCCAGCAGCAGGGCCGGCGGCCGCCGTCGGGCGCAGAGCGCACCGAGAAGCTCCAGCACCGCCGTCGGCACCGGGTCGGTGTGGGTGTCGTGGTAGAAACCGCCGTGCTCCGCGCCGCCGGCCACGTGGGCGTACGCGACCCGCTCCAGCGGCAGGCGGTCCAGCAACGCCAGCGGGTCGGTGCCCCGGTTGCGGGCGTTGGCGTGCACGTTCGCCACGTCCAGCAGCAGCAGTGCGCCGGTCCGGTCGAGGATCTCGGTGAGGAAGTCCGCCTCGGTCAGCTCGTCGTCGGGCCAGTCGACGAGCGCGGCGATCGGTTCCAGCGCGATCGGCACCGGAAGCTCGGCCTGGGCCCGCGCGACGTTGGCGCAGACCGCGTCGACGGCCTCCCGGCTGCGCGGCAGCGGCAGCAGGTGACCGGCCTCCAGGCCGCCGGCCCGGACGAACGCGATGTGCTCACTGACCAGCGGGGCGTCCAGGCGGTGCGCCACCGCGGCCAGGTGCGCGACCCGGGCCGGGTCGACCGGTTCGGCGCCGCCGAGAGAGAGCCGCACCCCGTGGGGTACGACGGTCACCGCGCGGTCCCGCAGCTGGGCCAGGCCGGGCGGGAGCGGCCCGGAGGCGGGCACCCCCTCGGCCACCACCTCCACGAAGCGCAGGCCGGGCAGCTCGGCCACGAAACCGGCGATCTCCGGCCGCCAGCCGATGCCGACGCCGGACGGGCCGGTCATCCGCCGCACCCCCCGCCTCCGCACCCGCCTCCGCCGCCGCAGGAGCTGCCGCCGTCCGAGCCGGAGCTGTCACCACCGCCCGACGACCCGTCGCCGCCACCGCTCCAGCCGCTACCGGCGGCGGCCTGGCGCTGGATCTCGGCCTGCTCGGCGAAGCCCGGGTCGAGCGCCCAGAGCGAGGCGGTGCCGTACAGGGCCACGCCCATCGCCGCGCCGGCCGCTCCGTAGGTGGCGTAGGCCGGCGCGGAGGCGGGGGCGAGGTGGGTGTGCTGGCGGCGGACCGAGCGCAGGGCGGCCCGACCGGCCCGGGTGAGCATCGGAACCCGCCGCAGCACCAGCGTGACGACCAGCAGAGCGACTAGGGTCAGCGACAGGTAGCCGACCGGGCGGCCGCTGAACAGGCCGGAGACCAACCGGAGCACACCGAGACCCAGCAGGGCGATCAGGAGCGTGGCCCAGAAGCGGGCCCGCGCGCGCTGCGCGTCGTCGGTCAGCAGTCCGCGCTGCTCCAGGCCGTTGCGGATCTGGTGCAGCGCGACGCTGACGCGCTCGTCCCGGGGCAGATCCCGGACCCGCGAGTGCTGATGGGCGGCCCAGTGGATGGCCTGGTCCAGTGGGGTGAGCCCGGTCGGTGCGGCGCCGACGGTGGTCAGTCGACGGTCCGGTCCTACGCCGACCGCGCCGCTGCCGCGCAGCCCGCCGAGCGACGCGTGCACCGCGAGCTGAGGGCCACCGTTGAGGTAGGCGACCTGCTGTGGTCCGAGGGGATCGGCGGTCGTGGCGGCGCTCGCCCCGACCGCCAGACGCAACCGCTGGTACGCCACGATCGCCACCACCAGAACGGCCGCGGCGATGTAGTAGCGCAGGAAGGTCGGGCCGGAGATGCCCCAGGTGTCGCCGGACGCGGCGTAAACGATCATCGACTGCTCCTGTCACCGGAGGGATCGGCGGCCCCATTGTGGAGCAGCCTCGCCACGGTCGACAGACCGGTGTGCGCGCGGTCAGTGCCGGCGGACCGCCTCCTCGACGAGGTCGAGCACCGGGCCCAGGTCGCCGGCCGGCCGGCCCATGGCCAGGTGCAGCACCAGGCCGTCGTAGGCCAGCTCCAGGAACTGGGCCAGCACGTCGATCGGGACGTCCTCGCGCAGCACCCCGGCGTCGCGCTGGCGGGCCAGCCGGTCCCGGGTCGCCTCCGCGATCGCGGCGGAGCGCTCCGCCCAGCGCTTGGCGAACGCCGGGTCGGTGCGCAGCCGACGGGAGACCTCCAGTTGGCTGCCCAACCAGCCGGTGGTGTCCGGCGAGACGGCGCGGGCGAGCAGATCGCGCATCACCTGCACCAGGCCGTTGCGGGCCACCGTCTCGACCATGACCGCGGCGTCGTCCTCGGCGACGGCCAGGAAGAGCGAGTCCTTGTCGCGGAAGTGGTGGAAGATCGCGCCACGGGACAGGCCGGTGGCCTCCTCGAGGCGGCGTACGGTCGCCCCCTCGTAGCCGAGCCGGGCGAAACACGCCCGGGCTGCGGCGAGGATCTCCTGCCGCCGCGCATCGAGCTGGTCCTGGCTTACTCTGGGCACACGTCGATCGTTGCAGGTCACCGGTGGGCACGCAAACCGTACGTACGGCTTGGGACGTGGCCGACTACCATCGCCCGGTGACCCAGCCCCACACCGTGCCCAACTCCCCGCTGACAGTGGCCACCGTGCAGGCCACCCCCACACCGGGCGACGTCGCCGGCAACACGGTCGTCGCCGCGGACCTGGTCCGCCAGGCCGGCGAGCGGGGCGCCCGGGTGGCCGTCCTGCCGGAGCTGTTCCTCTGCGCGTACCACCCGCCCGTTCTCGCCGCCGATCCGGCCGGCACGGACGTCGCGGCCGACCCGGCCGGGATGGTCGCGGATCCCCGGCTCGACCCGCTGCGCGTCGCGACGCGCGAGGCCGGCGTCACCGCGGTGGTCGGCGCGGCCGTCCGGCACCCCGGCGGCCGGCGGACCATCGCGGCGCTGGTGGTCGACCGGACCGGCGAGGTGCGGGTCGGGTACGACAAACAGCAGTTGTGGGGCGACGAGCGGGAGCTGTTCAGCCCGGGCGACCGGGGTGCCACGCTGCTCGTCGACGACTGGCGGCTCGGGCTCGGCATCTGCTACGACGGCTGTTTCCCCGAGCACGGCCGCGCCGCCGCCCTCGACGGCGCGCACGCCTACCTGTGCCCCAGCGGATACCTGGCCGGCTCCGAGCACCGCCGGGACCTCTACTACGCCGCACGTGCCCTGGACAACACGATGTTCGTGGTCTTCGCCAACGCGGTCGGGGGAGTCGATCCGTGGCGGTTCAACGGCGGTGCGGCCATCTACGACCCCGAGGGGCGGGTGCTGGCTCGCGGGACGGACGACGGCACGGCGGTCCTCGTGGCGACGCTGGATCCCGCGGTGCTCGCGGCCACCCGGACGGCCCACTCGATGCTTCTCGATCGGCTGCCGGACCAGGGCGGCGCGCGGCTGTCGATGCCGGGCTGAGCCCGCCGTCAGCTCGATACCCGCCGCATCTGTTGGCGGACACGTCGGTCCCGTAGGGTGCCCGAGTGCCACTGCTCCTGCTGGACCTGGACAACACCCTGCTGGATCGGGCCGGGCCGTTCCGCCGCTGGGGTGAGCGCTTCCTGGACAGCATCGGCGCGCCCCACACCGACATCGACTGGCTGATCTCGATCGACGCCGACGGTCTGACCGACCGCTGGGACCTCGCCGACGCCATCCGGGACCGTTACGAGCTGCGGATTCCCTCGATCGACCTGGTCGAGGAGCTGCACGACGGGGTGGTGGCGCAGACCCGGCTCGACCCGCTGACCGCCTGCGCGCTGCGGATCGCCGACGACGCCGGCTGGGTGCCGGTGGTGGTCTGCAACGGCACGGTACGCGTCGAGGACGCCAAGATTCGCCAGACCGGGCTGGACCAGTACGTCGCGGACTGGGTGATTTCCGAGGAGGCCGGCGTCAGCAAGCCCAACCCGAGAATCTTCGCGCTCGCCGCCCAGCGGGTCCGGATGCCGCTGCGCGGGGCGTGGGTGATCGGCGACAGCCCGGAGGCGGACATCGGCGGGGCCGCCGCCGTCGGGCTGCCCAGCGTCTGGCTGCACCGGGGACGCACCTGGACGGACGTCCGGTTCGCGCCGAGCCGCACCGTGGACGGGTTGATCGCCGCGGTCGCCACCGTCCTGGCCCGCTGAGGGTTCTCCGCGCTGTCGGCCGGGCGTCCGAGGGGTCGTTCGGGTGGCGGCCCGGTAATTCGGTTGACCGGCCGACGTGGCCGTACCAGCATGGTCCGCGTATGGTGCATCCCGGGCGTGTGCCCGGTCGAGGAGAGGAGGCGGGTCATGGCCGTCTTTGCAGGTCGCTTCCAGCTGCCTATCTCAGCCTCGACCAAGGGAACCTCACCACAGTGCGCGATCATGACCTTCCGGCCCTTGAGCGCCGGAGCCGCGGCAAGAGCCGCTTCGACGACGACGAACCGCAGTTTCTGAAGCGCGGGCGGCCCACCGAGCCGCTCGCGGACCCGGACAGCGAACCTGACCCGGACACCGGCGAGCGCTGGTCGTCCTGGGACGACGCCGTGCACGGGCCACAGCCGCACCCCGCCTGGCTGGTCACCGAGTTGGCCGCCAAGGACGCCGAGCTGGGTGTGTTGAAGACCGGCAAAGAGGCGGACGTCCACCTGGTGCGTCGGGCCGTGCCGGACACCGACCGGTCCTGTCTGCTGGCGGTGAAACGCTACCGCGATCCCGAGCACCGGTTGTTCCACCGCGATGCCGGCTATCTGGAGGGCCGTCGGGTTCGCCGGTCCCGGGAGAACCGGGCGATGGCCGGCCGGACGGCGTTCGGCCGGCAGATGATCGCCGGGCAGTGGGCGGCGGCCGAGTTCGCCGCGCTGAGCCGGCTCTGGGAGATCGGCGCCGGGCACGACCGGATCGCCGTGCCGTACCCGGTGCAGTTGCGGGGCACCGAGCTGATGCTGGAGTTCGTCGGTGACGCCGAGTCGGGGGAGGCGGCACCCCGACTGGCCCAGCTGCGACCCGGCCCCACCGAGCTGCGTGACCTGTGGGCCCAACTGGTGGAGGCGCTACGGGTGCTGGCGCGGGCCGGTTACGCGCACGGCGACCTGTCGCCGTACAACCTGCTCGTGCACCAGGGGCGACTGGTCGTGATCGACCTGCCGCAGGTGGTCGACGTGGTGGCGAACCCACAGGGGCCGGAGTTCCTGGCCCGCGATGTGCGGGTGGTCGGCGCCTGGTTCGCGGCCCGGGGTCTCCCCGCCGAGCTGGTGGACCCGGGCAGTTTGACCGGAGAGCTGCTGCACGAGGCGGGCCTGCGCTGATCGGAGCGGGTCGGGCGGCCGCACCGCCCGACCCGCCACGTCGGCTATTGCAGGTAGCGCTCCACCTCGGGCTTGGGGCGTTCGCCCTGGGCGTCCGGGTCGCCGTGGGTCTCCCGGGCGGCCCGCCGGCGGCGGAGCAGGTCCCAGCACTGGTCGAGGGACTCCTCCAGGGCGCGCAGCCGCTCGCTGGCCTCGCCCTCGGTGCCCGACTCGTGGGCCTGGGCGTCGGCACGCAGCTTGTGTTCCTCGTCGACCAGCTCGGAGATCCGGTTCAGGATGGTCTTGTCGTCCATGCCACAGAGCCTGGCACAGGGTGCCGGGCGTCGCCCGGATTCGGGGGTACCGGTGCGTCCCGGATCACCGACCCGCGCCGCTCGGCCCTCCGTCGCCCGGGCGCGCAGGTGGCAGCCCGGCCGGCGGCCCGCGGCCCGCTTCCGCCGCTCGTGGTGGCGCGGTCGGCTACCCGACCGATGCCACGTCTGAATATCCATTCAGGATTCGCTCGACGTAGAACATCGATGGTTGTGCGTGCGCTTAGATGGAAATTGCGTCGTCCGCAAGTCTGGAGGTGCCCTCCGTTTGGTGAGATGCTTCCGGCGGCCCAGAAGGTGAAAGATTCATCAACCCGAGCGACCGAAGTGGACCGTCACGGTCGTCGGGACGACGAGGAGACGTGGTTCGATGTCGCAGGTGTCCGAGGCGCGCTCCGTCGCCGTCAGCGCCGAGCCCCGGACGATCCCGTTACGACGCGTACTCCCGGCACTGGCCCGCGATCCGCTGGGCGCACTCGTCGACATCGCGCAGAATGCCGGCGGTGACGTCGTCCGGCTCAACCTCGGCTCGTTCCGCCCCTATCTGGTCAGCCACCCTGAGCACCTGCAACGCATTCTGCGGGACAACGTTGCCAACTACACCCGCGACGGCGACGGGTTGCTCTGGCGGCCCGTACGTCGAATCGTCGGTGACGCCATCCTGGTCGCTGAGGGTGAGATCTGGGAGTCCAGCCGAGGCGCGCTGCAACCGTTGTTCACCGCCAAGCGGGCCGAGATGCTCGTCGACAGGATGGCCGAGGCGATCAACGAGGCGGTCGACGAGTGGCTCGAACCGGCCCGCGCCGGGCGCCCGATCGACGGCGGCGGCGAGCTGACCCGGATCGTCCTGCGCACCACCATGCGGGTGCTCTTCGCCGACCGGATCTCGGTCCCCGACGCGCTGCGGATCAGCGCCGCGCTGGACACCGTCACCACCGCGATGCTCCCCCGACTGCTGATGCCCGCCGTGCCGTACGCGGTGCCGATGCCCGGTGACCGGCGCTTCCGCGAGGCGGTGCGCACCATCGACGAGGTCGTGCTGCCGATCATCCGGGAGGCCCGGGCCCATCCCACCGACGGCGAGGACGTCATCTCCACGCTCTGCCGGCCGCGCGCCGACGGCAGCGAACCCGACGAGTACGCGATCCGCGGCGACGTGGTGGCGATGTTCTCCACCGCCACCGAGACCACCATCGCCCTGCTCTCCTGGCTGTGGCCGGTGCTGGCGTCCCGCCCCGACGTGGCCGAGCGCATGACCGACGAGATCGAGCGGGTGGTCGGCGCCGAACGGGTCGGCCGCGAGCACCTGCCCCGACTGCGCTACGGCCGGATGGTGCTCGACGAGATGCTGCGGCTCTACCCGGCCGGCTGGATGATCCCGCGCACCGCGGTCGCCGACGACGTGCTGGGCGGGGTGCGGGTCAAGGCCGGCGGCACCGTGCTGGTCAGCCCGTACGTGACCCAGCGGATGTCGACGTTCTGGACCGACCCGACACTCTTCGACCCGGAGCGGTTCGCGCCGGAGCTGCCCCGGCGGCGTTACCGATACTCGTACTTCCCGTTCGGCGGGGGCCCGCACCAGTGCCTCGGGCAGTACCTGTTCCTGCTGGAGGCCCAGCTCATCGTCAGCACCGTGCTGAGCCGCTACCGCTTCCGGCTCCGTGAACCGGTCGATCTCACCCCCCGGATGGGCGCCTCGCTGCAACCCAGGCAACGGGCCGAACTCATCCTCACCCCGGTCGAGCGTCCGGCCGCGCCGTGACGGGGACCCCGCGACCGGCGCGGGCCGGTCAGGACGCGGTGGCCGAACAGGGCCGGGTGTGCGCACTCGCCGTACGGGGCGTACGCGACCTTCAGACCGTCACCGCCGCCCATCCCGAGCTGTTCGACGCCGCGCCGTTCGACCCGGCACTGCTCACGTCGGTGGCCACCGCCATCGCCTTCACCGCGCCGTGGCACACCGCCGCCGAACTGCGGATCACCACCCGTACCCTGCTCTGGGTCTTCGCCGCCGACTGGCAGGTCGACTACCTCGCCCGGTCCGTCGACGACGTCCGGGAGGTCGTGAACGACTGCCTGGCGGTGGCCGACGGCGGCGCGCCGCCACCCGGGCGGCACCTGGCCCGACTGCTGGCCGACCTGCGCGACGAGCTGAGCGCCGTGCCGGCGTTCGCCCGGCGGCGCCCGATCTGGCGTGACGAGCTGGCCCGGATGCTCGACGCCGTGGCGCGGGAGTGGGACTGGAAGAACCTGCCGACCGACCCGACCACCGGGCGACGCCTGCCGGACCTGGACCGCTACCTGGACAACGCGGACAACCTGGCCTGCTCCTTCGTCAACGTCACCCACTGGATCGCGACCGGTGACGACCGGACACTTGCCCAGTTGACCGACCTGCTGGACGCCGGACGTGGCGTGCAGCGGGTGCTGCGGTTGGTCAACGACCTCGCCACACACGCACGTGACGCCGAGTGGGGTGACCTGAACGCCCTCTCGCTCGTCGACGACCCGGCGCAGGTGCACGACCGGCTGGCCGAGCTGACCGCCCGCTCCCGGGCGGACCTGGCCGCCCTCGCCGAGCGGTGCCCCCGTCAGGCGGACTACCTCAACCGGCAGATCTCCTTCACCGGCGGGTTCTACCAGGTGTCGGACTTCTGGGGAGTGCGCGATGAGTGACTGCGCCGCCCTGGTCATCACCGACGCGGCGACGACTGCCGACCCGCTCGTCGACGCCGCCGACGACCTGATCGCCCGCCTTGGCCTGCGGCCATGGGGAAAGGTCGCGGCGTCGGTGTACGAGACCGGGCGGCTGGTCGCCGTCGCTCCCTGGCTCGACGGGCACCACCAGCGGATCTCGTTTTTGGTGCGCAGCCAGCGTCCGGACGGGGCCTGGGGTCCACCCGAGGGGTACGCCCTGGTGCCGACGCTGAGCGCCACCGACGCGCTGCTCGCCGTGTTGTCCGACGGCAGGTCCGGGACGCAGCTGCTCGCCCCGGTGGCCCGTGGGCTCCGCGCGCTCGTCGACACGCTGCTCCGCATGGACGCCCGGACCCTGCCGGACACCCCCGCGCTGGACCTCATCGTTCCGGCGCTGGTCGACACGATCAATGGCCGACTCGCCGGGCTGGAACGAGGCGTCGCCGACCGGCTGGCTCGCGCGCCACTGCCGCTCCCGGCCGGGCTGAACCGGGACCGGCTGCGCGCGGTGCGGTCCGCGGTGGCTGCCGGAGCGGTGCTGCCGCCGAAGTTGGCCCACTTCTACGAGATCCTGGACGCGGCGCCCTCCGACGCCGGCCCCACGCTCACCGTGGTCGGCGCTTCACCGGCCGCGACCGCGGCCTGGCTGAGCGTCGCCGGCCCGGCTGCCGGTCCCGCCGCGTACGCCTTCCTGCGGGCGTTGATCAGCGACGGAGGTGGTCCGGTGCCCTGCCCGGCACCGATCACCGTCTTCGAGCGCGCCTGGGTACTGAGCGGTCTGCACCGGGCCGGGTTCACGATCGACCCGCCGGCCTCCGTCCTGCAGAGCCTGACCGCTGCCACCACGGGCCAGGGCATCGCCACCGGCGAGGGCCTGCCGACCGACGCCGACACCACGGCGGTGTCCCTCGACGCGTTGGCTCGACTCGGCCGCCCGGCGGACCCGGCCAGCCTCTGGGCGTACGAGACGGCGGACGGCTTCTGCACCTGGCCGGGGGAGGACGGTTTCTCGGTCACCACGAACGCCCACGTGCTGAACGCCTTCGGTCAGCACGTGAGCCGGCAACCGGACGCTGACGCGCGCTGTCACCGGGCGGTCGACCGGCTGAGCGCTGTGCTGACCGGGCGTCAACGCGTGGACGGTGCCTGGCAGGACAGGTGGCACGCGTCGCCGTACTACGCCACCGCCTGCTGCGTGCTGGCGCTTGCCGACTTCGGGCGGGGCGCGGCCGCCGCCGAGGCGGTGGATCGGGCGGCCGGCTGGGTGCTGAACAGCCAGCGCCCGGACGGCTCGTGGGGGCGGTGGGACGGCACCGTCGAGGAGACCGCGTACGCCCTCCAGGTGCTGTTGACGGTGCCGACGACGGTGCCCCGGGTCGATGACGCCGTGGCGCGCGGGCACGCCTACCTGCACGGATCCGCCGCGCGGGAGCACCCTCCACTGTGGTACGGCAAGGAGCTGTACTGTCCAATCCTCATCGTTCGCGCCACGGTGCTCGCCGCCTGCCGGATGGCCGGCGTCCATGCCTCCGGGGTGGACCGATCGGTGGTGGATTGCGGTTACCAGTCAACAAAAACAGCGACTTGAGGGGTTGTGTGGACACTGCTAGCGTACGCAGAGCCTCAGCCCCGGATGCCCCGCTGTGGTGGGACGTCGCCCCCTCTGATCATTCGTTGATGAGCTGAGTCAACGCCCGGCCTGGGACGGTTCAATGCGTTCTCGCGGTACGAGTATCCGCACCAAGGTTGTCGCCCTGCTGCTCTCCCTGGTCGCGCTCTGGATGTTCGCGGCGTGGGTCACTCTGCGTGACGGCTTCAACCTTCTCGGTGTCCAGTTGCTCAACAGCAAGGTCTTTGTGCCGAGCGAGCCGCTGCTGCAGGAACTCCAGGTGGAGCGGCGGTTGACCCAGGCGTACCTGAGCAGTCCTGAGGCCGCGCAGCGGACGGCCCTCGAGGCCGAACACCGCAAGACCACCGAGCTTGCCGGTGCCTTCGCCGACTCGGTGCGCAACTGGCAGGTCGACATCGCCGGCAGCTCCGCACTGGACAACCAGCTCCGGATGACGATCGCCCAGGTCGACACGTTGGAGCAGACCCGCGCCGAGGTGCTCGACCGCAAGATCGATCGCATCGCCGCCGCCGAGGCGTACACCGACGCGATCGAGTCGATCTTCCAGATCTACGACGTGACAGGCAGCCTGGACGACAAGCAGATCGCCGGCGAGGCGGCGGCCCTCATCCAGCTCAACCGGATGAAGGAGCTGATCTCGCAGGAGGACGCGCTGCTCAGCGGCCTCTTCGGCAACGGTCGGATGAGCGGCGCCGAGTACGCCCGCTACGTCGCGCTGGTCGGCGCGGAGCGGTTCGTCGGTGAGGAGGCCCGGGTCCGGCTCGCCGACCCCGACCAGCGCCGGTACCAGCAGCTCGTCGAGGGTGAGGCGTTCACCCGACTGCGCGCCGTGCAGGACAGCATCATTCGCGAGGGCCGGCCGTCGACGCAGCTACCGGTCGGCGCCGAGCAGTGGCGCGGCACCGTGGAACCCGCGCTGGCCGAGATCAACGACGTCGTGCTCGACGGCGGTGAGGGCATCGTCGGCCGGGCCACCGGCGTCGCCGTGATGGTCGTCGTCCGGCTGGTGCTCGCCACCGGTCTGGGCCTGCTCGCCGTCATCGCCTCCGTCGTCGTCTCCATCACCACCGCGCGGAACCTGCTGCGCCAGTTGGAGCGGCTGCGGCAGGCCGCCTGGCAGCTCGCCGACGAGCGGCTCCCCCGGGTGGTGAACCGGCTCGGGCGCGGCGAGGAGGTCGACGTGGCCACCGAGGCGCCCCCGCTGGAGTTCGGCACCGACGAGATCGGTCAGGTCGGCAAGGCGTTCAACGCCGTTCAGGAGACCGCCCTGCGCACCGCCGTCGAGCAGGCCGACCTGCGTCGCAACGTCCGCGAGGTGTTCCTGAGCCTGGCCCGACGCACGCAGGCGCTCGTCCACCGTCAGCTCACCCTGCTCGACGCGATGGAACGCCGCGAGCACGACGCGGAGGAGCTGGAGGATCTGTTCCGGGTCGACCACCTGGCCACCCGGATGCGGCGCAACGCGGAGAACCTGATCGTGCTCTCCGGCTCCACCCCTGGTCGGGCCTGGCGGCGCAACGTCCCGATGGTCGACGTGGTGCGCGGTGCCGTGGCCGAGGTGGAGGACTACACCCGGGTCAACGTGCTGCCGCTCGGCCCGGTCTCGCTCGCCGGCCGCGCGGTCGGCGACGTCATCCACCTGCTCGCCGAGCTGATCGAGAACGGCCTGTCGTTCTCCCCGCCCCACACGACGGTCGAGGTCCGCGGTCAACTGGTCGCCAACGGCTTCGCCATCGAGATCGAGGACCGGGGCCTCGGCATGAGCGAGGAGGACCTGGCCGCGGCGAACCACCGGATCGTCGACCAGTCCGAGCTGAACCTCGCCAACGCCGCCCGCCTCGGGCTCTACGTGGTGAGCCGGCTGACCGAACGGCACGGCGTGCGGGTACGGCTCAAGGAGTCCGCGTACGGCGGCACCACCGCCGTCGTGCTGATCCCGCTGGAGCTGGTCACCGAGGCCGACGCCTCCCCGGAGGACTCCGGCTCGTTCCGGACCGGCTCGGCCATCCCGCTGCCGTCGGCGCCCGCCACGGACAGCGGCCGTCCGGCGTCCCTCGCGCCGGTCGCGCTCGCCACACCGGCGACCACCACGTCGGAGGCGGCGGTGACCCCGGCGGCGTCGAGTCCGATGGCGGACGGGGAGGCCGAGGCGGACACCGTTCTCCCCACCCGACAGCGGACCAGCCCGGCAACCAGCGCCCCCGACCTGCCCACCCGCGCCCGGCGCGGGCCCGCTCAGCCAGCCTTGGAAGCCCCGACGGTGCCCACCGGCCTGCCCGCCGTCGACACCAGCCGCTCGGAGACCGCCGACGGGGAGCCGGCCCCGGCCGGCGACGGTGGCCCGGTGCCCGCCCGCGCCGATGCGGAGCGGACCGACTCCGGCCTGCCCGTCCGGGTCCGACAGGCGAACATCGTTCCCGAGTTGCGAGACGACCCGGCGGTGTCCGAGACCGACGACGAGGATGTGGTGCGCCCACCGGAGCAGGTTCGCCGAATGATGAGCTCCTACCAGACCGGCACCCGACGTGGGCGGACCGACGCGGCGCGGCTGCTCGGCGGCGCCTCCGGCGCACCGGCGACGACGACGCCGTCCGAGCCGACCGACGAGGATCCACAAGCGACCTGACCGGGCACCGACGATGCGCGGTGTGACGGTCGAGCCCCAGACGAACAACGGCACACAGCCGGGTGAGAAGAGGACGACGAAGTGACCCAGAAGACGGCTTCGAGCGCCGACCTGACGTGGTTGCTGGATGACCTGGTGGGCCGGGTGAAGCAGGCCGAACACGCGGTCGCGCTCTCCACCGACGGCCTCCTGATGGCCTCCTCCCAGGGGTTGAGCCGGGACGACGGCGAGCACCTCGCGGCGATGGCGGCCGGCATCCAGAGCCTCGCCCGGGGCGCCGGCAAGCGCTTCGGTGGCGGGCAGGTGCAGCAGACCATCATCGAGATGCAGTCGTCGTTCCTGTTCGTCACCGCGGCCGGCCGCAACGCCTGCCTGGCGGTTCTGGCCAGTGAGGACGCCGACGTCGGCCTGATCGCCTACGAGATGGCGATGCTGGTCACCCGGGTCGGCAAGTACGTCGCATCACCGTCACGCGGCACTGATCAGCAGGTCGGCGAGAGGTAGCGGCGATGACGGTCCAGGGGGAGTCCGCAGACCATCAGTGGGTGGATGACCACGCCGGTCCGGTGGTGCGTCCGTACGCGGTGACGCGTGGTCGGGCCCGCCCGGTCACCGGCACATTCGACCTGATCTCCCTGGTCACGGCGACCCGAGCCGAGGTGACGCCCGAGGTCGGTCTTGGTCCCGAGCATTTGGCGATCGTCGGGCTGTGCCAACGCATACAGTCCGTCGCCGAGATCGCCGCCCATCTCGACCTGCCGGTGGGCACCATCAGGGTGCTCCTCGGTGATCTGGCGGCCCGCAGCCTGGTGCAGGTCCGCGAGCCGCAGACCACGGCCGGTCTTCCCGACAACAGCATCTTCGAGGCGGTAATCAATGGACTA
This sequence comes from Micromonospora sp. NPDC047644, assembly GCF_040704315.1. Classification (NCBI taxonomy): domain Bacteria; kingdom Bacillati; phylum Actinomycetota; class Actinomycetes; order Micromonosporales; family Micromonosporaceae; genus Micromonospora; species Micromonospora sp. NPDC047644. The sequence goes on along the minus strand of NZ_JBEYSY010000028.1, from coordinate 8,376 downwards.
CGGGCACTCTGACCGGCCGGCGGGAGCGGCGCCACTGCCCACCGCGATCAAGATCCTGGTCGCGGGTGGCTTCGGCGTGGGCAAGACGACGATGGTTGGCGCGGTCAGCGAGACCCGGCCGTTGCGCACCGAGGAGGTGCTGACGGAGTCGGGGGTCGGCATCGACGACCTGTCCGGGGTGGAGGGCAAGACCACCACCACCGTGGCCATGGACTTCGGCCGGATCACCATCAGCGACGACCTGGTGCTGTACCTGTTCGGGACGCCGGGGCAGGACCGGTTCTGGTTCGTCTGGGACGAGTTGGCGTTGGGGGCGATCGGCGCGGTGGTGCTGGCCGACACCCGCCGGCTAGCCGACTGCTTCCCCTCGATCGACTACTTCGAGGGTCGGGGCACGCCCTTCGTGGTGGCGGTGAACTGCTTCCAGGACGCCCGCAAGTACCGGCTCGACGAGGTGCAGGCCGCGCTGAACCTGGACCCGGGTGTGCCGGTGCTGCTCTGCGACGCCCGGCAGCGTGAGTCCAGCAAGGAGGTGCTCGTCACGCTGATGGAGCACGCCATGAAGACCCGCGAGGCCCGTCGCCGCGCCGCCAGCGGAGACTGACCGAAGTTTTTCGGGGGAGGGTGTCCGGAACGCTCCCGGCCGATCGTCATGCTGGCGACACCCCGAGAAACCAAGGGAGCGATCAGATGAAGTACATGATGTTCGTTTGCAGCGACACCGAGCCGGACACCGACCCCACCGATCTTCCCGACATCGACAAGTGGGTGGCGGAGAACGACTCTCGTGGCCGCCGCCTGAGCGGCAACGTGCTGGGGCCGACCAGCGCGGCCACCACCGTCCGCGTTCGCGACGGCGAGCTGCTCGTCTCCGAGGGGCCGTTCGCGGAGACCGCCGAGGTGATCGTGGGCTTCGACCTGCTCGACTGCGCCGACCTGGACGAGGCGATCGAGGTGGCCCGCACCCACCCGATGGCCCGGCAGGGGCGACTGGAACTGCGTCCGTTCGCGGACCTGCCCGACTGACGAAGGTGTCCACCTCGCAGCGCCGGCCGATGCGCACGGGAGCAGCGGCCGGCGCGGCGGCGGAGGCCGTCGCGGTCGCCGGCGTCGAGGCGTACCCACGGATCGTCGCGACCCTCATCCGGGTCACCGGCGACTGGGCGTTGGCCGAGGACTGCGCCCAGGAGTCGTTGACCGTCGCGCTGGAACGCTGGCCCACCGACGGTGTGCCGGGCAACCCGGGCGGCTGGCTCATGACCGTGGCGCGCAACCGGGCGATCGACGTGCTGCGCCGGGCCACAGTGGAGCAGCGCAAGCTGCACGACCTGGCGTTGCTCACGCCCGATGGCGCGCACCCCGAGCCCGAGACGGGGCAGGACGTGGTGGACGACCGGCTGCGTCTCATCTTCACCTGCTGCCATCCGGCGCTCGCGATCGAGGCCCGGGTGGCGTTGACGCTGCGAACGGTCTGCGGTGTGCCGACCGCTGACATCGCCCGCCTGCTGCTGGTCAGCGAGTCGACGATGACCCGCCGGTTGACCCGGGCACGCACGCGCATCGCCCAGGCCGGCATCCCGTACCGGGTGCCGAGCGGGCCGGCGCTGACCGAGCGGCTGCCCGGCGTCCTCGCCGTGCTGTACCTGCTGTTCACCCGGGGCTACGTCGCCGACGGCGAACCGGCCTTCGCCGACGAGGCGGTCCGGCTGGCCCGGCTGCTCGACCGGCTGATGCCACACCAGTCCGAGGTCGCCGCGCTGCTGGCGCTGCTGCTGTTGCAACACTCCCGTCGGGACGCCCGCCGCGACGCCGCCGGCAACCTGGTCACCCTGGAGCGGCAGGACCGCTCACTGTGGGACCACGCCGCCGTCGCCGAGGGCCTGGAAGTCCTCCATCGGGTACGCCAGGACGGGCCGTACGCGTGGCAGGCCCGGATCGCCGCCTGCCACGCCACCGCCGCCTCGGCCGACGACACCGACTGGCCGACGATCGCGCGGGCCTACGACGCGCTCGCCGACCTGCGCCCCTCGCCGGTGATCGCGCTCAACCGGGCGGTCGCGCACGGGTACGCGTACGGGCCGGCCGCCGGGTTGGTGCTGCTCGACGCGGCGCGTGCCGGGGGAGGGCTGGACGGCTACCCGCTCGCCGTGGCGGTGCAGGCCGACCTGGTGGCCCGGCAGGGCGACCGGAGACGCGCGGCAGGACTGTTCCGGGAGGCGGCGGCAGCGGTGGGCTCGACCGCCGAGCGCCGCGCGCTGCTCGACCGGGCCGAGGAACTCGACCGGTAGCGGAGCGGCCGCACGGCACCGTCGGTCATCCCCCGCTCCGCGATCTTGCATTTTCTGTCCCGACACAAGGGACAGAAGCGCTCATGTCGACGACCGAAACTGCAAGATCGGCGCGATCTGTCGCTCGACACACGACCGCGGGGAGGGTCAGCAGCGCTTGGCCATTGCCACGAACCTGGTCCAGGCCGCCGGGTCGAACGCGAGCGCCGGACCGGCCGGGTCCTTCGAGTCGCGTACGCCGATGACGCCCGCGAGGTTGTCGGCCACCTCGACGCAGTTTCCGCCGTTGTTGCCGCTCTTGCTGCTCTTGCGCCACCGAGCGCCGGTCAGGTCCATGAGGCTGCCGCTTCCCTGATGAGATTGAGGGACTGCGCCCGCGACAGGGCGCCGTCGCGAATGCGTTCCCACCGTCGGTCGAGCGTAGCAACGTCGGCAACCTTGTCGATGAGCTGCGCTTGCGCCTGGCTGTCGACGTGCGCGACCCGGGCCCCGTCCGGCATCTCGGCCACCGTGAACGGCCCACCGAGGCCCGGATACATGCCCACGTCACCGGGCACGATGAACAGCGACACGTTCGGCAGGGCGGCCTGCTCGGCCAGCCGTTCGCACTGCTCCCGCATCATGGCCCGGTCGCCGTCGAGGGTGCGCCGGAGGACTCCCTCGTCGAGGATCGCGACGAGCAGCGGCGGACGTTCCCGGCGCAGGATGGCCTGTCGGCTCAGCCGCGCCTCGGCGAGGTCGTCGGCCTCGGCCGGTGTCAGCGCCTCGCCGACCAGCGTCGCCAGCGCGTACGCCTTCGTCTGAAACAGACCAGGTATCCACGTCAGCTCGAACCACCGTAGCGACAGCGCCTCGCGCTCGATCTCGGCCCAGGGCCGGAACCAGGCCGGCGTCCGGCGCTTCAGCGCGTCGGGCCACAGCTCCTCGACGTTCCGACCGAGCAGCTCGGCGACCCGCGCACGATGACGTGTCTGCGGGATTCGTCCCGTGCTCGCCCACTTCGCCGCCGTCTTCGGATCGACGCCGATCTGAGCAGCGAGACTGTCCGCTGTGTGGCCCCGCTCAGCCATCGCCGCCTGTACTGCTCGATTCATCTCCAAGCCCTTCAGAACGTTCCAGACGTCGACAGGAAATACGTCTACGCGGTGTGATCGCTTGGCAACCCTCGGCAGGGTGCTGTGTAGACAGCATCGAGGAGGGAGCACAGGATGCCTGACGACACGCCCTGCCACCGCCCACATCGACCGAGCCAACCGGCTTCGCCCCGGGTGAACACCGCCGGCCCGACCGGACCACGGCACCCCCCGTACCGTGGTCCCGGTCGCGGGGGGAACGTCGTACCCGCGTCACGCTGGCGCTCCCGGAGCGGCCCGCCGGTCGCGCACACCGCCGACGGCCCGCTCTGGACCTGCGACGCCTGCGGTCAGGACTGGCCCTGCCCGGCACTGCGAGCGACCCCCACGGACGCCGCCCGCCGGGCGACCCTGATCCCCGAGTTCTCCCGGATCACCCGCCGGGCGATCCGCGACCTGCGCGGCCAGCCGGGCGGCCCCGACCCGATCGCCATCGTCCGCCGCTTCCTCTGGTTCCTGCCACTCACGGACGAGGAGGCCCGCGCTGTCGCACTGCGGCTGCGCTGAGCGCTCACCCTGACGGCGCAGGCGGCGATCGATATGGTGGTCACATGACACTGCCGATCGGGCGACCACCCTGCGACGGCGGCTACGGGGTTACGCGTGCCGCGCCGTGGATGACGCGGTAGCCGAGCGACTACGGACGCTCTGACAGCGAGCATCCCTCGCCTGGAACGGCGAAGGCCGCCCCCGCCAGAGCGGGAGCGGCCTTCCACCAGCCGTACGCGATCAGTTGGCGATCATGCGGCGCAGTACGTACTGCAGGATGCCGCCGTGCCGGTAGTAGTCCGCCTCACCGGGGGTGTCGATCCGCACCACGGCGTCGAACTCCACGCCGGTGTCGGTGTTGACCTGCACGGTGCGCGGGGTGTCACCGTCGTTCAGGGCGGTCACCCCGGTGATGGTGAACGTCTCGGTGCCGGTCAGGCCGAGCGACTCGGCGGTGACGTCCACCGGGAACTGGAGCGGCAGTACGCCCATCCCGATCAGGTTGGAGCGGTGGATCCGCTCGTACGACTCGGCGATGACCGCCCGGACGCCCAGCAGCATCGTGCCCTTGGCCGCCCAGTCCCGCGACGAGCCCGAGCCGTACTCCTTGCCGGCCAGGATGACCAGCGGGATGCCGGCCTCCTGGTAGGCCATCGAGGCGTCGTAGATCGAGGTCTGTTCGCCGGTGAGGTGGTTGACGGTGAAGCCACCCTCCACCCCGGGCACCAGCTGGTTGCGCAGCCGGATGTTGGCGAAGGTGCCCCGGATCATCACCTCGTGGTTGCCCCGGCGGGAACCGTACGAGTTGAACTCGTGGCGGGGCACGCCGTGCTCGGCCAGGTACGTGCCGGCCGGGGAGTCCGCCTTGATCGCGCCGGCCGGCGAGATGTGGTCGGTGGTCACCGAGTCACCCAGCTTGGCCAGCACCCGGGCGGCGGAGATGTCGACGACCGGGCTCGGCTCCTGCTGCATGCCCTCGAAGTACGGGGGCTTCCGCACGTAGGTGGAGTCGTTCTCCCAGGCGAAGGTGTCGCCGGTCGGGGTCGGCAGCGACTGCCACCGCTCGTCGCCGGCGAAGACATCGGCGTACGCGGCGCTGAAACCGGTGGCGCCGATCGCCTGGGCGATGACGTCCTGGATCTCGGCGCTGTTCGGCCAGATCTCGCGCAGGTAGACCGGGTTGCCCTCGGAGTCCTCACCGATCGGCTCGTTGGCGAGGTCGATGTCCATGGTGCCGGCCAGGGCGTAGGCGACCACCAGCGGCGGCGACGCCAGGTAGTTCATCTTGACGTCCGGGTTGATCCGGCCCTCGAAGTTCCGGTTGCCCGAGAGCACCGAGACCACCGACAGGTCGTGCTCGTTGACCGCGGCGGACACCTCCTCGGGCAGCGGGCCCGAGTTGCCGATGCACGTGGTGCAGCCGTAGCCGACCAGGTTGAAGCCGAGCTTGTCCAGGTACGGGGTGAGGCCGGCGCGCTCGTAGTAGTCCATGACGACCTTCGACCCGGGCGCCAGGGTGGTCTTCACCCACGGCTTGCGGGACAGGCCCTTCTCCACCGCGTTACGCGCCAGCAGCGCGGCACCGATCATCACCTGCGGGTTGGACGTGTTGGTGCAGGAGGTGATCGCGGCGATCACCACTGCGCCGTGGTCCAGCTCGTACTCGACGCCGTCGGTGCCGGTGACCCGGATCGGGTTGGTGGCCCGGCCACCGGCCCCGGCCGCGGCCGTCTCCAGGTCGCGCGGCTCGTCGGCCGGGTCGCTGAACTCGTTGGCCGGCGGGTCGCTGGCCGGGAAGGACTCGGCGCTGGCCTCGTCGGCCGGGCCGTTGGCACCGCGCGGCAGCTCCTCACGGGCGACGCTCGGCTTCAGGTCACGCTCACCGGTGGAGTCGTCGGCCACGTAGTCGGTCAACGCGGAGCGGAACAGCGTCTTGGCGCTGCCCAGCGGCACCCGGTCCTGCGGGCGCTTCGGGCCGGCGAGCGACGGCTCGATGGAGCCGAGGTCCAGCTCCAGGCGCTCGGAGTACTCCGGCTCGGCGTCCGGGTCGTGCCAGAGGCCCTGCTCCTTGGCGTACGCCTCGACGAGCGCGACCTGCGCGGCGTCCCGGCCGGTCAGCTCCAGGTAGCGGATCGTCTCCGCGTCGATCGGGAAGATCGCCACGGTGGAGCCGTACTCCGGGGACATGTTGCCGATGGTGGCCCGGTTGGCCAGCGGCACGGCGCTCACGCCGGGGCCGTAGAACTCGACGAACTTGCCGACCACACCGTGCTTGCGCAGCATCTCGGTGATGGTCAGCACCAGGTCGGTGGCGGTGGTGCCGGCCGGCATCTCACCGGAGAGCTTGAAGCCCACCACCCGGGGGATCAGCATGCTGACCGGCTGGCCGAGCATCGCGGCCTCGGCCTCGATGCCGCCGACGCCCCAGCCCAGCACGCCCAGGCCGTTGACCATGGTGGTGTGCGAGTCGGTGCCGACCACCGTGTCCGGGTACGCCTGGCCGTTGCGCTCCATGATCGTGCGGGCCAGGTACTCGATGTTGACCTGGTGCACGATGCCGGTGCCCGGCGGGACGACCTTGAACTCGTTGAACGCGGTCTGACCCCAGCGCAGGAACTGGTAGCGCTCCTTGTTGCGCTCGTACTCCAGCTCGACGTTGCGGGCGAACGCGTCCTCGCGGCCGAACAGGTCGGCGATGACCGAGTGGTCGATGACCAGCTCGGCCGGGGCGAGGGGGTTGACCTTGGTGGCGTCGCCGCCCAGGTCGCGTACCGCCTCGCGCATGGTGGCCAGGTCGACCACGCAGGGCACGCCGGTGAAGTCCTGCATCAGCACCCGCGCCGGGGTGAACTGGATCTCCACGCTCGGGGCGGCGGTGGAGTCCCACCCGCCGAGCTGGCGGATGTGGTCGGCGGTGATGTTCGCGCCGTCCTCGGTCCGCAGCAGGTTCTCCAGCAGGATCTTCAGGCTGTACGGCAACCGCGCGTGGCCGTCCACCTTGTCGATCTTGAAAATCTCGTAGCTCGCGTCTCCGACGCGTAGCTGGGTCTTCGCACCGAAGGTGTCGAGGCTCGCCACGTCGTACTCCTTCACACCAGCGACCGTGAGTAGTCCTGAGCAGTCTGTCGCACCGGTCGGGGTGCCGCCGAGGTTAGGTGACACTTACCGCCCGAATCCGCTTCCAACAAAACCGTACGTCCGTCTTGCTATCTGCGCAAGCGGGCGCCAGGGTTCGAGACAGGGGGTATCGCAATGATCCACCACGTGCTGCTGGCCTGTCCGCGCGCCACCGAGGAGGTCTCGCGCGCCTTCTACGCCGGCCTGCTCGGCCCGGTCGAGAAACCGAACCCCCCGGCCCGCCGGCTGACGCCAGCCCTCGACTCCCGCGGTGGAGCCTGGACGGCGGCGGCCGGGCGGAGTCCGCGAGCACGCCGGTTCACCAGGTCCCGGGGTAGGGTCTGAGGCCGGATCGGAAGGGGTGCCGAGTGGTCGACGTCCAGCACTGGCTCTCGGCCCTGCCTCCGGGCGTGGTCTACCTCATCGTCGCCGGTGTGATCGGCGTCGAGAGCATGGGCGTCCCGCTGCCCGGAGAGATCGTGCTCGTCAGCTCCGCCCTGCTGGCCGCCACCGGGGTGGTGGAGCCGGAGTGGGTGGCCAGCGCTGCGGCGTTCGGCGCCATCGTCGGCGACTCCGTCGGGTACGCCGTCGGCCGACGCGGCGGTCGCCCGCTCCTCGCCCGACTGGGCAGACGATTCCCCAAACACCTGGGCCCGGCGCAACTCGCCCGTGCCGAACAGAGCTTCGCTCGGTACGGCGTGTGGGCGGTCTTCTTCGGTCGGTTCGTGGCACTGCTGCGGATCCTCGCCGGGCCGCTCGCCGGTGCGCTGCACGTGCCGTACCGCCGCTTCCTCCTGGCGAACGCGGCCGGCGGGTTGGTCTGGGCCTTCGGCACGACGTACCTGCTCTACTCGGTCGGCAAGGCGGCCGAACACTGGCTGAAGGACATCTCCTGGGCCGGGTTGGTCCTCGCGGTGCTCGCCGGGCTCGGCAGCACCTGGTGGCTGCGCCGCCGCGCCCACCGCGTCGCGTCGACCGACAGCGCGTCCGGCGTGGAGGTGGCCGCCGACGGTCCGTCGGCTGCGGTGGCCTCTGATGGCGATCCGGTCCGGGCGGGCAACGAGCACTGATCTTTGACTGGTCATGCCGAAGGGCCGGGCCCCGTGGTGGGGGTCCGGCCCTTCGGTGTGTGCTGGTGGTGCTTGTCAGCTGGTGGCGTAGCCGCGGGTGGCGATCCAGTCGGCGAGGTGCTCGACGCTGATCTGGTAGGCGGCCTGGTTGGCGTCGGCGGAGTCGGCGATGGTGACGGTGCTGCCGTTGTCGCGGTAGCCGACGACGCTGATGTAGTGCCCGCCCTCGTAGGAGTGGCTCACACCGGTGGTGTCGGTGCTGGTCCCGGCGATGTTCGC
>NZ_JBEYSY010000027.1:0-49404 GCF_040704315.1 Micromonospora sp. NPDC047644 | reverse complement strand
CCCCGCGCCCCGCGCCCCGCGCCCCGCGCCCCGCGCCCCGCGCCCCGCGCCCCGCGATCTTGCACTTTCTGCACCGACAAAAGCGGGTGAAAGGGCTATTCCGGCAACCGAAAGTGCAAGATCGCGGGGGTAGAGCGGGGGCCGGGCCGGGGCGGGTGGGTGGTTAGCCTCGGCGGTCCAGCCAGCGCTGGAGGGCGGAGCGGGGGTCGTCGGTGCTGGGGTCTTCTCGACGGTCCGGGGCCTTGGGGCGCTCGACCGGGCGGTGCGGGTCGCCGGCCAGCTCGTGGCTCGGTGCGACGAACGCCTTCTCCGGTTGGCCCTTCACGGCGGTGGCGATGACCCGGGCGACCGCGTCGATCACCTTGGTCTGCACCGCTGACCCCACCGAGTCGGCCGGGTCGTCCGGGTTGGCGGCGATACCGGCCACCGCGACCTGCGGGGTGAAGCCGACGAACGTCTCGGTGGAGTTCTGCTCCGAGCTACCCGTCTTGCCGGCCACCGGTCGACCGTCGAGGATGTCGTTCACACCGGTGGCGGTGCCGCCGTTGCACTGCCCGAACGCCGACTGCTGACCCACCGGGCAGCGCGCCGCGTCGGTCGCGGCACGGGCCACGTCCGCGTCGAGCACCCGCTTGCAGGACGGCTGCCCCACCGGCACCTTCGTGCCGTCCGCGCCGGTCACCGAGACCACCGGCACCGGCGTGCAGTAGGTGCCCTCGGCGGCCACCGTCGCGTACGCGTTGGCCAGGTCCAGCGGGGTGGTGGCCGCCACTCCGAGAGTGAACGAGCCCCAGTTCGCGGCGTTGTTCTTGGCGAAGGCCGCGTCCGAGTCGGCGCGGAACGTGATGCCGAGCCGCTGCGCCATCTGGACCACCTTGTCCTGGCCGACCTGCTCGGCCAGCCAGACGAAGTAGGTGTTCACCGAGCGGCCGAAGCCGTCCCACATCATCCGGTACCCGTCCATCCAGTCCGGGTTGGCGTTCGCCGGGCACCAGTGGCCGTCGCAGCTACCCGACCCCTCGGCGGGATACCGGGTGGGCAGCTTGGCGGGCGCGTCGAAACCGGTGGAGAGGGTACGGCCCGACTCCAGCGCGGCGAGCATGGTGAACATCTTGAACGTGGAACCCGCCTGGTATCCGTCGACACTGGCCCCGCCGGAGATCAACGGGTTGACGGTGTTCGGGTAGTTCGCCTGCCCGGCCGGGTTGTCGCCGAGGCTGTAGTGCCGGTTGACCGCCATCGCCAACACCCGCCCGGTGCCGGGCTGGACCGCCGCGATCGGCAGGGCGCGCTTGTTGTCGTACCCGTAGACCTTTGTGGCCTGCTGTTGCGCGGTGGCCTGGATCTTCGGGTCCAGCGAGGTGACCACGGTGTAGCCGCCCGCACGCAGTGCCTGCTCGCGCTCCGCGACGGTCGCCCCGAAGGCCGGCTGGGTCAGCCACCACTGGCGCAGGTAGTCGCAGAAGTAGCCCCAGTCGTCGTGGCCCTGGGAGACGGCGGTGCAGCCGTTGGGCTGGGCGGTGGGGTGCAGGGCCAGCGGCTCGGCCTTGGCCTGGGCGGCCTGCGCCGCGGTGATCGCGTTCGTGGCGACCATCGAGTCCAGCACGTACGACCGGCGGGTCAACGCCTCGTCCTTGTCGCCGCTGATCGGGCTGTACGCGTCCGGGGACTGGACCAGACCGGCCAACAGGGCCGACTCGGCGAGGGTCAACTGCGCCGGAGGCTTGCCGAAGTACCGCTGGCTGGCCGCCGCGATCCCGTACGCGCCGGAGCCGAAGTAGGCGATGTTCAGGTACCGGTCGAGGATCTCGTCCTTGCCGAGGTTCTTGTCCAGCGCGCTCGCGTACCGGATCTCCTGGATCTTGCGGCCCACCGTGGGATCGGTGGCGGCGGCGCGCTCCTCCGCGGTGCGGCTGGGGTCGGTCTTGAGCACGTTACGGACGTACTGCATGGTCAGCGTGGAGCCGCCCTGCTCGGTGCCGCCACCCTTGACGTTGGCCACCAGCGCCCGAGCCAGGCCGCGCAGGTCCGCGCCACCGTGGTCGTAGAAGCGCCGGTCCTCGGCCGCCACGATCGCCTGCCGCATGACCGGGGCGATCTCCGACAGGGGTACGTCGGTGCGGTTCACGTCGTAGAACGTGGTGATCAGCGTCTTGCCGTCGTTGGCGTAGAGGTACGAACGCTGCGGCGTGGCCGGGGTCTTCAGCGAAGCCGGCAACGCGGCGTACGACCCGAGCGCGGAGCGGGCGGTGAGCCCGAGCAGCAGGTTGCCCGGCAGCGCGGCGACTGCCAGGACGAGCCCGGCCAACACGCCGGCGAGCAGCACGGTGAACAGCCGCGACAGCGGCGAGCGAGGGGCGGCCATGCTCCCCAGGATTGCCACGAAAGCCGCCAACCGACCACCCCCACACCCGGATTGTCAGCAACTTCACGGCCTCCCACCAGCCAACCCCATGTCTCCGGACCCCCGGCCCCATCTCGGTGATCATGAAGTTATTGCCGGGACACGCCGAGGGCGAGCGCAATAACTTCATGATCAACCGGCGCGGGGGCGGGGGCGGGCGGGGGGCGGGGGGTTAGGGGTTTGGGGTGCTCAGGCTGGCGGTGGCGGCGTCTCTGGCGGTTTCGCGGGGCATCAGGCGGCCGGAGCGGTAGCCGATGCCGATGCCGGCGATCAGCACGAAGATCGCGCCGAAGGTCTGCAGCGAGCCGATCAGGGCGCCGCCGAGGCCGAGCAGCGGCGCGGCGATGATCAACATGACGCCGTCGCCGAGGCTGAAGGTGCCCGAGCGGGCCACCGCCCACCCGGTCAGGAACCAGCCCGCGCTGTAGAACATGGCGCCGAGCAGAACCAGCGACCGCGCGGTGGTGCCGAAGACCGGCGTCTGCTCCTCGAACCCGGCGAACGGCAGCATCAGCACGGTGCCGGCGATGCTGACCAGCAGCCCGGCGGCGGCCACCCGGCGGCTGCGGGTCGCGGCCAACAGCCCGGTGAGGGCCAGCAGCGCGAGCAGGCCGAGCCAGACCGCGGCCACCCAGCCGATCAGGTACACCGCCCGGCCGTCGGCCGGATAGGGGTCGTTGCCCACCCCTCCGTCGCTGGCCATCGCCACCGCGCCGTAGAGGATGGCGTACGCGGGCAGCAGCCAGACCGCCGCCCGTGCGAACCGGCGCACCGACCAGGCCCAACTGGCGTTCGTGGCGGGGGCGCCCGGGGTGGGCTCGCCGACGAAGGGCAGTACGCCGAACCCGCCACCGCTGCGCCGGGAGCCCAGCGGGGCGACCGGGTCGTGCGCGCCGGGCACCGGGGCCGAGGACCACATCCGCTTCGCCGGATCCTTCATGCGTCACCTCGCTCGTCGTCGAGCGGTGCACCGACGCGCCGGGGCGCCCCGATTGCCTGGTCACCACCCGTCCTAGGACCGATCGTGGCAGGCGTCGGAGCGCCCCATGAGTCTTTCTCGTATTTAGTTGACCGGGCGGCCGGCGTACCGGATCAGCCGCGCTCGCGCTGGTCGGCCGGATCCTCGACGAGGCTGGTCGGCGACACCGGCTCCGGTGCGGGCAGCCCCTGCCGCCCCTTGCCGCCGGTGGCCTGCGCCTCGGCGACGCGTACCTCGTCGTGGATCTGTTGGGCGGCGTCCGCCGCTGCCTGCGCCGCCTCCGCGGCCTCCCGCTCGACCTGGCTCGCGTGGTCCGCGGCCTCCGGCGCGGGCATGTCCCCCACCATCTGGCTCAGCCCACCGAGCGCGCCACCCATCCCCTCCAGGGCCTTGGTCAACTCGGCCGGGACGATCCAGACCTTGTTGGCGCTGCCCTGGGCGATCTGCGGAAGCGCCTGGAGGTACTGGTAGGCCAGCACCTTCTGGCTCGGGTTGGCCTGGTGGATCGCGTCGAAGACGGTACGGATCGCCTTCGCCTGACCCTCGGCCTGCAGGATGCGGGCCTGCCGGTCACCGTCGGCCCGCAGCACCGCCGACTGCTTCTCACCCTCGGCGGTGAGGATCTGCGACTGCTTGTGCCCCTCGGCGGTCAGGATCGCCGCACGGCGGTCCCGCTCGGCGCGCATCTGCTTCTCCATCGAGTCGCGGATGCTGGCCGGCGGCTCGATCGCCTTGATCTCGACCCGGGTCACCTTGATGCCCCAGCGGCCGGTGGTCTCGTCCAGCACACCCGAGAGGTGCCTGTTGATCTCGTCGCGGCTGGTGAGCGCCCGCTCCAGATCGAGCGAACCGATCACGTTCCGCAGCGTGGTGACGGTCAACTGCTCGATGGCCTGAAGGAAGCTGGAGATCTCGTAGGTCGCCCGGACCGAGTCGACCACCTTGAAGTAGAGGACCGTGTCGATCGAGACCACCAGGTTGTCCGAGGTGATCACCGGCTGCGGCGGGAAGCTGACCACCTGCTCCCGCATGTCGACCTTGGTACGGACCGCGTCGATGAACGGCACCAGCAGGTTGAGGCCGGGGCTGAGGGTGCGCTTGTACTTGCCGAGCCGTTCCACCACGTCCTGGCGCTGCTGCGGCACGATCCGCACCGCCTTGGCCAGCGTTATCACGGCGATCAACGCCACCGCGATCACCACCACCCCGATAAACGTCATCCCGTTCACCCTCTCGATTCCGGCAGCTCGCCGGCGGAAGAAACATCGTCCTGCCACACCAGGGCGGTAGCGCCCCGGACCTTTATCACCCGAACCCGTTGACCGGGGTCGTAGACCTGTGTCGTGTCGTACGACCGGGCGCTCCACAACTCACCGTCAATCTTGACGAGACCCTGCTCGGCGTCCACCCGTTCCAGCACCAGCGCCGTGGAGCCCTCGATCGCCTCCACGCCGAACGGCTGCTCGCCACTCTCCAGCGCCGAGCGGCTGTGCCGCCGGATGACCGGTCGGACCACCACCAGGCTCAAGGCCGACACCACAGCGAAGACCAGCGCCTGCACGGCGACCGGCGCGCCCAGGGCGGCCGCACCGGCAGCGGCGAACGCACCGGCCCCGAACATGATCAGAAATAGCGTCGTCGTGAAAATCTCGGCGACGGCCAGCAGCACACCCAAAACGATCCACACCACGGCGTCCACCCCACGATCGTGACACGCAAATGCACGCGCGGCCTCCCCGCGAAGATCAGTAGGCTCGGCGGGACCCTTTTCCGGCCCGCAAAACACCACGAATCGGCGGCCCGACCCGAGGAGATCCCGTTGACCCTGTTACCCGAGACCGCCCGACAGATCGACACCCGGGTCGCCCAGGCGCAGGCCGACGGTCACACCCCGTCGCTGGTGCTGGGCGTGGTCCGCGACGGCACGCTGGCGCATGTGGCCGCCGCCGGCGAACACCCCCGCCCGGACGTCGATCTCCAGTACCGGGTGGGCTCGATCAGCAAGACGATGACCGCCACCCTGATCATGCAGTTGCGCGACGCCGGCCGACTCGCTCTGGACGACCGGCTGGAGCAGCACCTGCCGGGCACCGGTGTGGGCGCGCTCACGGTGCGCCACCTACTCGGCCACGCCAGCGGCATCCAGCGCGAACCCGAGGGTGACTGGTGGGAGCGGGCGGCGGGCGTCGATCTCACCACCCTGCTCGCCGGGGTCGACACGGACAAGATCGCCTACCCGCCGCACCGCGCGTACCACTACTCCAACCTGGCGTACGGGCTGCTCGGCGGGCTGCTCGAACGGCTCACCGGGAAACCCTGGGCCGACCTGCTCGACGAACGGGTCCTCGCCCCGCTGGGCCTGCGCCGCACCACCTACGCGGCCACCGAGCCGTACGCCCGCGGCTACGTCGTCCACCCCTGGCACGGCACGCTGCGCGAGGAACCCCGTACCGACACCGGCGCCATGGCCCCCGCCGGGCAGCTCTGGTCGACGATCGAGGACCTCGGCCGGTGGGCCGCGTTCCTGGCCGACCCCGACCCGGCGGTGCTGGCCGCCGAGACGCTGACCGAGATGTGCGCCCCCGTGGTGATCAGCGATCTCGACTCCTGGACCGGCGGGCACGGCCTGGGGCTGGAGCTCTACCGCGACGGCGAGCGGGTGTACGTCGGGCACGGCGGCTCGATGCCCGGGTACGTGGCCGCCCTCGTGGTCCACCGACCGAGCCGCACCGCCGTGGTCGGCTTCGCCAACTCGTACGGCTTCCCGATCACCGGGCTCGGCCGTCAGCTGCTGACCATGGTGCTGGACGCCGAGCCGGCGAGCCCGCAGCCGTGGCGGCCGGCCGCCGCCGCACCCGACGCGGGGTCGGCCGAGCTGACCGGTCGCTGGTGGTGGATGGGCACGTCGCTGGACCTGAGCTGGGACGCGGGTGACCTGGTGGCGCACGTACGCGGTGAGCGGGTGAGCCGGTTCACCGCCGAGGGGACGGACCGCTGGCGGGGACGTTCCGGCCCGGAGAACGGCGAGATCCTGTCGGTGCTGCGCGACGACAGCGGACGGGCGGTGGCGGTCGACATCGCCACGTTCGTCTTCACGCGCAGCCCGGACGAGGTTCCCTGACCCGCCGCCGCCGGCGGGCGGGCGGTCACGCCGCCGGCTGGCGGGCGAACCGGCGGCGGCCGGCGGTCAGGCCGGCTCGGTGACGAAGTCGATGAGCCGTTCCATGGCGTTGATCAGCGGGGTCTCCACGTCGGCGAAGCTGTTCACCCGGGACAGGATGTGCCGCCACATGTCGGCCGGCTCGGCCACCCCGAGGGCCGCGCAGACCCCCTCCTTCCACGGCCGCCCCGGCGGCACCACCGGCCAGGCCGCGATGCCCAGCGCGGCCGGCTTGACCGCCTGCCACACGTCCACGTAGGGGTGCCCGGTCACCAGCACGTGCGGGGAGTTCACCCGGGCGACGATCCGGCTCTCCTTGCTGCCCGGCACCAGGTGGTCGACGAGCACGCCGAGTCGTCGGGTCGGGCCGGGGCCGAAGTCGCGTACCTCGGCGTCGAGGGCGTCGATGCCGTCCAACGGCTCGACCACCACGCCCTCGATCCGCAGGTCGTCGCCCCAGATCCGCTCGACCAGCGCGGCGTCGTGGATGCCCTCCACCCAGATCCGGCTGGCCTTCGCCACCTGGGCCCGCACGTTGTCCACCGCGACGGAGCCGGACGCGGTCCGGCGGCGGGCCGTCGGCACCGTCGCCCGGCTGGGGCGGCGCAGCGTCACCGGGCGGCCGTCGAGCAGGAACGCCGCCGGCAGCAGCGGGAAGTTGCGCCGTTTACCGTGCCGGTCCTCCAACACGACCGCGCCGGCCTCGAAGCCCACGACCGCTCCACAGAACCCGGAGTCGGCATCCTCGACCACGAGATCCGCCTCGGCGTCCACCTCGGGGGTGACCTTGCGCCGTCGCCAGTCGCCCGCCAACACGTCCTCGCCGTATCGCCCCGCCATGTCGATCACGCTAGACCCAGCCCCCTCTCACCCCACCCCCGACACACCGCCCCGCCCCCCAACCGCCGCAGCCGCCACCCACCCCTGTCGATCAGGGAGTGGTGGTGCTCCACGAAACGGCGTCAACCGGTGCCGATCACCCACCACGACTGCATGATCGACGCGACCCGGGGGGTGGAGGCAGGGGTGCGCGGGGGCGGGGATCGGGGCGAACAGGGCAGTTGGGGGCAGGCCGGGCGACCGGAGCGGCAGCCGAGACAGGGCCGGTCGTGACCACGTACCCTTTCGGCATGTCCACCCCCGCAACGGGCGCGGTCACACTCGCGCCGCGCCGGTCCAGCCGGTTCGTTGCCTGGGTGCGCGCGTGGCGCGCCGGGTTGGTGCCCTTCGACGAGGTCGCCGACGCCATCGCCGGCGACGAGGAACACCTCGTTGCGGACGCCCCGGGCACCTGGACCGACGTCCCGCTGGGCGCCGCGCTGCCCACCCTGGCCAAGCTCTCCCCGGACGAGATCCGCCTGGTGCTGCCCGCGCCGGGTGACCCGAGGGGTCTGCCCGGCCCCGGCGACTTCGCCGGTGCGGCGCTGGTCACGGGTGAGGCGGTGGTCGCCGGCGGGCTCGGGTTGATTCCCCAGGTGCGGCTGCACACCTCCGGCTCGGGAGACTGCTTCGAGACGGTGCTCTGGCGGGTCTACCCGCTGCCGGCCAATGCCCCCGCCGCCTCACTCTCGTTGCCCGGTGCCGCCGAGGCGGAGGCCGAGCTGGCCGCCGCGCTGGCCGAGACGACAGCCGTGCTGACCCGGCTCGACGTCGCCCAGTGGCGGCCCGAGTTGGCCGGTGCGCTGGCCGCGCTCCGCCGCCCGGACGGCACCACCGACCTCCCACCGGGCTTCGACCCGCGGGCCCGTCGGCTCTTCGCCCGGGCCGCGGTGCTCGACCGGGTGCTGGCGTTGGCCGGGCACGCCGCCCCCGGGGGCGCGATCAACAACTACGAGGCGCAGCAACGCGACGCCGCGTTGCGTCCGCTCACCGCGGCCTGCCGGCAGGCGCTGGTGGCCGCCTGCAACGCCCCCCTGCGCCCCTGACCGGAGCCCCACAACCCCAGCCCTCGCCGATCTTGCAGTTTCGGTTGTCGACATGAGGGGGAATGCCCTTTATGTAACGACAGAAAGTGCAAGATCGCGGGACAGGACGGGGTGGGGTGGGTCAGATCTCGTCTAGCAGGTCCGCGACGGAGTTGATGATCCGCGACGGGCGGTACGGGTAGCGCTCGGCCTCGGTGCGGCTGCTGATCCCGGTGAGCACCAGGATGGTCTCCAGCCCAGCCTCCAGGCCGCACAGGATGTCGGTGTCCATCCGGTCACCGATCATCGCGGTGCTCTCCGAGTGGGCGTTGATGGTGTTGAGCGCCGAGCGCATCATCATCGGGTTGGGCTTGCCGACGAAGTACGGCTCGACCCCGGTCGCCTTGGAGATCATGGCGGCGACCGAGCCGGCGGCGGGCAGCGCGCCCTCCACGGACGGGCCGGTCACGTCGGGGTTGGTGCAGATGAACCGGGCGCCGTCGTTGATCAGGCGGACGGCCTTGGTGATCGCCTCGAAGCTGTAGGTGCGGGTCTCGCCGAGCACCACGTAGTCGGGGGCGAAGTCGGTCAGCACGTAGCCCACGGCGTGCAACGCCGTGGTCAGCCCGGCCTCACCGATGACGTACGCGGTGCCACCCGGGCGCTGGTCGGCGAGGAACTGGCCGGTGGCCAGGGCGGAGGACCAGATCGACTCCTCCGGCACGTCCAGCCCCATCCGGCTGAGCCGGGCCGTCAGGTCCCGCGGGGTGTAGATCGAGTTGTTGGTCAGCACCAGGAACGGCTTGCCGGAGGCGCGCATCCGGTTGATGAACTCCGGCGCGCCGGGCACCGGCTGGCCCTCGTGCACCAGCACGCCGTCCATGTCGGTCAGCCAACTCTGCACGGGCTTACGGTCATGCATGATGATCCTCAGAGGTCAGGGGCGACGGGTCGGCACGCAACAGACGGTGGGGCAGGTGTCCCACATGGGCAGCTCGCCCAGGCGGCGGCGCAGCTGCGCGCCGTCCGGGTCGGTCCGCTCGGTGACCAGCTCCCGCACCATGGTCACGAAACGCGGGTCGGTGCCCGGCGTACCGGCCCGGACGAAGTCCAGGCCGAGCTGCTTCGCCGTCTCCAGCGCTTCGGTGTCCAGGTCCCACACGACCTCCAGGTGATCGGAGACGAACCCGATCGGGCTGACCACCACACCGGTGGTGCCGCCCTGCGCGAGGGCGGCCAGGTGGTCGTTGATGTCCGGTTCCAGCCACGGCACCTGCGGCGGGCCGGAGCGGCTCTGCCAGACCAGGTCGTACCCCAGGTCAGGTGCGGCGGCAGCGGCGACGAGCCGGGCGGTCTCGTGCAGCTGCGCCTCGTACCGGCCGCCGTGCGGGCCGGCGTTGGCCGCCATCGAGTTGGGGATGGAGTGGGCGGTGAAGACCAACCGGGTGGTGTCCCGCTTTGCCGGGTCGAGCTGGCTCAACGCCGCCCGGACCGCGTCGACGTGCGGCTCGACGAAGCCGGGGTGGTCCCAGAACTGACGCAGCTTCTCGATCACCGGGGCGTCCGGGCCGACGGCGGCACGAGCGGCGGCGATGTCCTCCTGGTACTGCCGGCAGGAGGAGTAGCCGCCGTACGCGCTGGTGACGAAGGCCAACGCCCGGGTGACCCCGTCGTCGCGCATCTGGGTCACGGTGTCGGCGAGCATCGGGTCCCAGTTGCGGTTGCCCCAGTAGATGGGCAGGTCGACACCGTGCGCGGCGAAGTCGGCGCGGACGGCGGCCAGGAGGTCCCGGCACTGCTGGTTGATCGGGGACACCCCACCGAAGTGCTGGTAGTGCTCGGCGACCTCGGCCAGCCGCTCGGGAGGCACACCCCGGCCCCGGGTCACGTTCTGCAGGAACGGCATCACGTCTTCGGGCCGCTCGGGCCCGCCGAAGGACACCAGCACCACCGCGTCGTACGACATGGGGTCATTCTCGCCCCTCGGCCCCGACGCCCGGGCGACGCCCCCTGGTCCGGACGTGTGGGTCACGCGGACGGTGGCCAGGGGGCGACGTGGGAAGCGTCAGGCGCCGATGGCGTGGTAGCCGCCGTCGACGTGCACGATCTCGCCGGTGGTGGCCGGGAACCAGTCGGAGAGCAGCGCCAGGCAGGCCTTCGCGGCGGGCTCCTGGTCGGTGAGGCTCCAGCCCAGCGGGGCCCGCTCGGTCCAGGCGTCCTCGAACTGGTCGAAGCCGGGGATCGACTTCGCGGCGATGGTACGCAGCGGCCCGGCGGCTACCAGGTTGCTACGGATGCCCTGCTTGCCCAGGTGCAGCGCCAGGTAGCGGGAGGCGGACTCCAGGCCGGCCTTGGCCACGCCCATCCAGTCGTAGACCGGCCACGCCTTCGTCGCGTCGAAGGTCAGGCCGACCACCGCGCCGCCGGGCGACATCAGCGGCAGCGCCGCCATCGCGAGGGACTTGTACGAGAAGGTGGAGACGTGCAGGGCGGTCGCCACGTCCTCCCAGGGCGCGTCGAGGAAGCCGCCACCCAGGCAGCTCTGCGGGGCGAAGCCGATCGAGTGCACGACACCGTCGAGGCCGTCGACGTGCTCGCGTACCCGGTCGGCGAGGCCGGCCAGGTGCTCGGTGTTGGTGACGTCGACCTCGATGACCGGCGCGGGCTCGGGCAGCCGCTTGGCGATCCGCTCGACCAGGGAGAGCCGGCCGTAGCCGGTGAGCACGACCTGCGCGCCGTTCTCCTGAGCGAGCTTCGCCACCGAGAAGGCGATCGAGGCGTCGGTGATGACACCGGTGACGAGCAGCCGCTTACCGGCGAGCAGTCCGGACATCGCTGATTTCCTCCGTAGTCAAAAGGGGTTAGTGGCCCATGCCGAGGCCGCCGTCGACCGGGATGACGGCGCCGGAGACGTACCCGGCGCTGTCCGACGCCAGCCAGGTGACCACGTCGGCGACCTCGTCCGGGCTGGCCATCCGGCCGGCCGGGATGGACTTGAGAATCTCCGCCTTGCGGTCGTCGGTCAGGCCGGCGGTCATGTCGGTGTCGATGAAGCCGGGCGCCACCACGTTCGCGGTGATGTTGCGGCTGCCCAGCTCCCGGGTGATCGAGCGGGCGACGCCGACGAGGCCGGCCTTGCTGGCGGCGTAGTTGACCTGCCCGGCACCGCCGGCGAGGCCGACCACCGAGGAGATGAAGATCATGCGACCCCACTTGGCGCGGAGCATCTTGCCCGAGGCCCGCTTCGCGACCCGGAACGCGCCGGTGAGGTTGGTGTCCACCACGTCGGTGAACTGCTCCTCGGTCATCCGCAGCAGCAGCGTGTCGGCGGTCATGCCGGCGTTGGCGACCAGCACCTCGACCGGCCCCAGCTCGGCCTCGACGGCGGCGAAGGCGGCGTCGATCGAGGCGGCGTCGGTGACGTCGGCACGGACGCCGAACAGCCCTTCGGGCGCCTCGCCGCTGCGGTGGGTGATTGCCACCCGGTCGCCCTGCTTGGCGAAGGCCTGCGCGATGGCCAGGCCGATCCCCCGGTTGCCCCCGGTCACCAGCACGGTGCGAGCCACTGTTCCCCCTTGCTCAGCTGATCTCAGTCGCAGGCGAGCCTAGGCGTTACCGGCAGGTAAGCGCTAACGGGAGCCGCGTCACACCGAGGTACGACACCGGGATCAACCCCTGGTGGCACGCCCTGCGGCGGGGTCGCCCCGTAGCCTCCGGGTGGTGAACTGGCGACCGATCACCGTGGCCCTCGGGGGCCTCGGGCAAGCCCTGTGGGGCCGGGACGCCCCGCCCGGTCGGCCGCTGCTGGCCCGCTGGCCCAGGCTGGCTCCGTACGCCGCGCCGGTCGGCCTGCTCGCCGCGCTCGGCCTCTTCCTGATCACGCTGACCGTGGAGACCGAGTGGGGCCTGCCGACGCCGGTCGCGGTGCTGTTCGCGGCGATGACCGTGGCGCCGCTGCTGGCGCTGCCCCGGCGTCCGCTGCTGGCCTGGCGGCTGGCGGTGCTGGCCCTGCTGATCTGCACGTTCGACGCCCCAGCGGATCAGGACTGGCGGTGGACCCCGCCGCTGGCGCTCGGCTCGATCGCGGTGCTGGCGGTGGTCGTCGCACGGGTCGACCGCCCGGCGCTGGCCTGGGTGGTGCTGATCAGCACGGTGCCGGTGCTCACCATGGTGCACCCGGACAACCGGGTTCCGGTCCTGCTGCTGCTCGGCGCGCTGGCGATCGCCGGCGACCTGATCCGGCGCAACCGGCTGTCCCGGAGCGCGCTGGCCGCGCAGACCGAGCTGAGCGAACGCGAGCAGGAACGTCGGGCGGTGCTGGAGGAACGCACCCGGATCGCCCGGGAACTGCACGACGTGGTGGCCCACCACATGTCGCTGATCGCGGTGCAGGCGGAGACCGCCCCGTACCGGCTGACGGACGTGCCGGCCCCGGCAGCCGCGGAGTTCGTCGCCATCGCCGCGTCGGCCCGCGACGCGCTGACCGACATGCGGCGGCTGCTGGGAGTGCTGCGCAGCGAGGCGAGCGACGCGCAGACCGCGCCGCAGCCGGACCTCACCGACCTGGGCGCGATGGTGGACGCGGCACGCCGGGCCGGGCTGCCGGTGACCCTGGACGTCGAGCCGGTGCACGACGACCGGGTGCCCGCGCCGGTCGGGCTGGCCGCGTACCGCATCGTGCAGGAGGGCCTGGCCAACGCGGCCCGGCACGCGGCCGGCGCCGCGGTGCGGGTCACCGTCCGCGCCGGTCCGTCCGGTCTGGGGGTACGCGTCGAAAACTCCCCGGCCGACGTCCGACCGACCGCCGACGGTGGCTCCGGGCACGGGCTGACCGGTATGCGGGAGCGGGCCACCTCGCTGGGCGGTACGTTCACCGCCGGGCCGCTGCCCGATGGGGGTTACGCGGTGGCGGCCGAGTTGCCGTACGACGCGGAGGGCGGGGACCGATGATCCGGGTGCTGATCGCCGACGACCAGGCGATGGTCCGGCAGGGTTTCGGCGCGTTGCTCGCCGCCCAACCGGATCTGCTGGTGGTGGGGGACGCCGCCGACGGCGCGCAGGCGGTGGCCGCCGCCCGTCACCTCGACCCGGACGTGGTGCTGATGGACGTGCGGATGCCGGTGATGGACGGGCTGGAGGCCACCCGCAAGCTGCTCGGTGACCGCTCGACGCAGCGGCCCCGGGTGCTCATCCTCACCACCTTCGACCTGGACGACTACGTGTACGAGGCGCTGCGCGCCGGGGCCAGCGGGTTCCTGCTCAAGGACGCCCCGGCGGCCGACCTGGTGCAGGCGGTGCGGGTGGTGGCGGCCGGGGACGCGCTGCTCGCCCCCGGGGTGACCCGTCGGCTGATCGCCGAGTTCGCGGCCCGTCCGGACCGCCGCAGCCCGCGCCCCACCGACCTGGCCGGGCTCACCCCACGCGAGACCGAGGTGCTGCGGTTGATCGCTCGGGGCCGCAACAACGCGGAGATCGCGGGCGACCTGGTGGTGGCCGAGCAGACGGTGAAGACGCACGTCGGGCGGATCCTGGCCAAGCTGGGTCTGCGCGATCGGGCCCAGGCAGTGGTGCTGGCGTACGAGACGGGTCTGGTGGCCGCCGGCGAGTAGCCCTGTGGAGCCAGCTCGGAAACGGCTCTGTGGGACGACGACCGGGCCCCGCCCCCGGGCGCACTCTCCCTCCGGACGACATTCCGGAGGGAGACCGTGATGCGACGACGAGGTGCCAGCCGGGCGGCGGTGGCCGCGCTGCTCGGCGTGAGCCTGGTTCTGCCGACCCGACCCGAGCCGGCCACGGCGGTGGGGTTCGTCGAGGCGTACCCGGTGACGGCGGCGACGATGCGCGCGGCCGGCCCCCCGTACGCGGACTGGGCGGCCGACGGACGCCGGTTCCTGCTGTTCGACGAGCGCGGTGACGGCCGCGCGGTCGAGGTTCTCGGCGACCTCGCCGACGCGGACCGGATCGCGGTGCTGGTGCCGGGGGTCGGCAGCACTCTCGCCGACTTCGACCGGGGGTTGGGCGGGGTGGCCCGGCGGGCGCCGGCGGCGCAGGCCGGGCAGCTCTACCGGGAGCTGCGGGCGATCGACCCGGCGGCACGGGTCGCGGTGCTGGCCTGGCTCGGCTACGACCCGCCCGACGGGGTCCTGACGGCCGCCGGTGGCGTCAGCGCACGGCGCGGCGCGGCCGGGCTGGCCACGCTGCTCAGGGAGCTGACCGCGCGCCGTCCGGCGGCGACGATCACGCTGGTCGGGCACAGCTACGGGGCGCTGGTGGTGTCGCTGGCGGCGGCGGACGCCCCGGCCCGGGTCACCGACGTGGTCAGCCTGGGCGGCGTCGGCGCCGGGGTGCAGCGCGCCGACGACCTGCCCGGCGGGCGGCGGTTCTGGGCGGCCGAGGCGACGACCGACTGGATCCGTCGGGTACCGCCGGTGCGGCTGCCCGGCCTGGGTTTCGGCCGGCGACCCGGCGACCCGGCGTTCGGTGCCCGACCCCTGCCGGTAGGTGGGGTGGCGGGGCACGACGGCTACCTCGCCCCGGGCAGCGCCACGCTGGTCGCGGTGGCGGCGGTCGTGCTGGGCGGCGTCGGCACCGACGGGATCGGGGACGCCCGGTGAGCCGGGACCGGGCCGTCGACGCCTTGCGGGCGTACGCCATCGGCGGGGTCGTGCTGGGGCACTGGCTGGTCACCGGGTTGGTGCTGACCGGCGACGGTGGGCTGCACCAGGCGAGTCCGCTGACCGCCCTGCCCGACCTGGCCCCGATGACGTGGGTGTTGCAGACGCTCGGGTTGTTCTTCTTCACCGCCGGGTTCGGCTCGACCCGGTCGCTGGCCCGTCACCCGGGCGGCGCGGGTGGTTGGCTGGCCGGTCGACTGTGGCGGCTGCTGCTGCCCGCCGTGGCGCTGCTGGGTGTGGGGGCCGCCGTGCTGCTCGCCGCGACCGTCGTCGGCACCTCGGACGACACGCTCGCCGTCGCGCTGCGGCTGGCGGTCAGCCCGCTGTGGTTCCTGCTACCGCTGGTGATCCTGGTCGCGGTGACCGGTCCGCTGCGCGTCGCCGTACGCCGGTGGGGGGTGGTTCGGTGCGTGGCGCCGGCGGTGGCCGTGGTGGCCGCGGTCGACCTGGCCGTCCGGCTGCTGCCGTCCGGCACCGACCTGCCCCCGGTCACCGTGCTGGCGGCCTGGTCGGTGCCGTACCTGCTGGGAGTGGCGCACGCCGACGGGCGGTTGGACGGCCGGCGGGCGGGCGCGACGGTGGCGGCCGGTGGGGCGGTCGCGCTGGCGGCGCTGGTGGCGCTGGGCTACCCGGTGAGCGCGGTCGGCGTGCCCGGGGCCGGGGTGTCCAACCTGAACCCGCCGTCGCTGCTGGTCGTGGCGTTGGCGGTGACCCAGGTGGGGCTGGGGCTGCTCGCCCGGCCGGCACTGCACCGGCTGCTGACCCGGCCCCTGCCGGGCCGGGCGGTGACCGAGGTGAACCGGTCCGCCGTCCGGATCTACCTGTGGCACCAGCCGGTACTGGTGGCGGTGACCGCGCTCACCGCCCGCGGCGGGCTGGCCCTGCCCGGTCTGCACACCGCCCCGGACGCCCCGGGGTGGGTGCTGGCGCGCTGCTGCTGGCTGCCGTTGCTGGCCGTGGTGCTGGTCACCGTGGTGCGGGTGGGGCAGCCGGGTCGAGGCGTACGGGCGGGTGCCGCGCGGCGTCGGCAACCGGGCGGAGGAGGGCTCTCGGGCCGGTCGGCCGAGTGCGCCCCTGCGGCACCGCAGGTGTACGATCATCGACGTTCCGGCCCGCCCGACTTGCAGGAGGTGATCGCTGTGCGAGATAGCGATCCTCCCAGTCGTGGCCGGGCCGATGGTCAGTCCCGCTGAGCCACGACTCAGTCTGGTGAGCTGACCCCGCTCCGCTCCCCCACCGCGTCGGCACCTGCCGAGGTGAGTGTGCCGCGCCGCCCGACCCCGGGCGGTCGCCGGGAGCCGCCCGGTCACGACTTCGTGTGCGCGTCCCCACCCCCTGCGGTCCGCCCCCGCGCGCGGACCGTCCAGCCGCCACCCGGAGCCGTCATGAGCCGCTACGTCGCCCCGCTGGGCTTCACCCTCGCCGCCGTCTGGGTGGCCATCGTCTTCGTGCTCGCCGGTGGCGGTCACTGACCGCTGCGGGCCGGCAGCTCGCGCTGCCCGGTGCCGGCGGCGATCCTCGACCGCCGCCGGCGCAGCCGTTCACAGCATCCGGGACGACCACAGCAGACTGAACGCGCCCGCGCAGAGCGCCAGCAGCAACGCCACCCCGGCGTACCACTGGGTCACCTCACGCGGCTCGGTGCGGAACCCGATCGAGCTGCCCATGTCCTGATAGACCTGCTTCAACTCGCTCACCGAGGCCGCCTCGTAGAAGTAACCCTCGGTGGTCTCGGCCAGCTCGGCGAGGGCCATCCGGTCCACCGGCACCCGCTGCAACTGCCCGCCGATGTCGACCTGGCCGGTATCGGTGCCGAAGGCGATGGTGGAGACCGGAACGTTCGCGGCCTGCGCGGCCGCCGCCGCCTCCTCCACCGCCCGACCGGAGGTTCGGAAACCGTCGGAGAGCAGCACGATCCGGGCCGGCGGAATGCCCGCCGCACCATCGGTCGGCACCGACCGGATCGCCTCCAGGCAGGTGAACACCGCCTCGCCGGTCGCGGTCGCCTCGGCCAGCACCAGCCCGTCGATGGCGCTGGTCACCGCGTCCCGGTCCTTGCCCGGCGGCACCAGCACGTTGGCCGCCTTGGCGAACGACACGAGGCCCAGGTTGTAGCTCTCCGGCAGCTCATTGACGAACTGCTTGGCCGCCTCCTGGGCCGCCTCCAGCCGGTTCGGCGCCACGTCGTCGGCCTGCATCGACAACGACACGTCGATGGCGAGCATCACCGTGGCCCGCTCCAGCGGCTCCTTGGTGTCCACAGCGGGACGGGCCAGCGCGGTGGCCAGCACCAGCAGGCAGAGCAGGAAGGCGGTCGCCGGGACGTGCCGACGCCAGCCCAGGCCCTTCGGCGCGACGGTACGCAGCAGGTCCACATTGGTGAACCGCATCGCGTACGCCCGGCGGTGCAGCTGCCGCCAGACGTAGAACGCGGCGAGGGCGAAGACCGGCAGCACGGCCAGCAGCCACCACGGTTGCAGAAAACGGATCATCGTGTCGTCCCCCGGGTACGCGCGTGCCGCTGCGCGGCCACGAATCGCACCATGTCCAGCAGCCAGTCTCGGTCGGTACGCAGACGCAGGTGAGCCGCGCCGGCGCCGCGCAGGGCGGCGGCGATCGTGGCCCGTTGGGTGGCGGCGGCCTCGGCGTAGCGCTGCCGCAGCCGTGGGTCGGCGGTCTGCACCTCGTGCAGCTCGCCGCTCTCCGGGTCGACCACCGGCAACACGCCCACGTCGGGCAACTCCAGCTCACGCGGGTCGACCACCTCGATCGCCAGCACGTCGTGGCGGACGCGCAGCTTGCGCATCGGCCGCGCCCACTGCTCGGCCGGCGCGAGGAAGTCCGAGACCACCACGGCCACCCCGCGACGGCGGGGCGGACGGTTGAGCATCTCGACCAGGGCGCCCAGGTCACCACGGCCGGGTTGGATGGCGGTGCCGGCGACGGCACGCAGCAGGCCCTGCGCCTCCTTGCGCCCGGAACGGGCCGGCAGCCGGGTGAGCACCCCGGGCCCGGCCGGCGGTGGTCCGCCCCGCCAGCGTCGGGCCGGGGCGGACACCCCGCCGCCGGTGCCGATCACGGCGCCGATCCGGTTGCCCCCGCGCACGGTCAGGTGGGTGATGGCAGCCGCGGCGGCCACCACCACCTCCCGTTTGAGCCACTGCCCGGTCCCGAAGTCCAGGCTGGCGGAGAGGTCCAGCGCGAGCCAGGTCTCCAGTTCCCGGTCCGAGACCGTACGCCGCACGTGCGGCGTGGTGGTCCGGGCCGTGACCGGCCAGTCCATCCGGCGTACGTCGTCGCCGGGGCGGTACTCCCGGGACTCACCCGCCTCACTGCCCGGTCCTGGCAGCAGGCCGGCGTAGTCGCCCTGGAGCAGACCGTCGAGCTTGCGGGTGACGAGCAACTGAAGCCGGGACAGCACGGCCTCACTACGGTCGGCCAGGGGGGCCGGACGAGGGGTGGGTGAGGTCACGGGCGCTGCCCGGGCCAGCCAGCGCCCGGCGGCGGCGCGATCGACGGCGGGGTGGCCTGCTGCCGGGGAGCGACCGCTGGCAGCGGGATCGTCGACATCACCCGCTGCACGATGTGGTCGGCGGGTACGTCGTCGGCGAGCGCGTCGTAGCTGAGCACCAACCGGTGCCGCAGGATGTCCGGCGCGATGTCCTGAACGTCCTGCGGCAGCGCGTAGTCACGCCCGCGCAGCAACGCCAGGGCCCGGGTGGCCCGGACCAGACCCAGCGAGGCACGCGGGCTGGCCCCGTACTGGATCAGTTGCGCGACGTCGGGCATGCCGTGCTCGGCCGGGGCCCGGGTGGCCAGCACCAACCGGACCGCGTAGTCGACCAGGGCGTTGTGGACGAAGACCTGGTCCGCCTTGCGTTGCAGGGCGATCAGCTCCGGCGTGTCGAACACCGCGGTCGGCTCGGGCGCGGCCACGCCCATCCGGTAGACGATCTCCCGTTCCTCCGCGTCGGTCGGGTAGCCCACCACGATCTTCATCAGGAACCGGTCCCGCTGCGCCTCCGGCAGCGGGTAGACGCCCTCCTGCTCGATCGGGTTCTGAGTGGCCATCACCAGGAACGGGTCGGGCACCCGGTGGCTCTCCCCACCGATGGACACCTGCCGCTCGCTCATCACCTCCAGCAGCGCGGACTGCACCTTCGCCGGCGCACGGTTGATCTCGTCAGCGAGCAGGAAGTTGACGAAGACCGGCCCCAACTCGACGTCGAACTTCTCGCTCGACTGCCGGTAGATCCGGGTGCCCATGATGTCGGCAGGCACCAGATCCGGGGTGAACTGGACCCGGGCGAAGGACCCACCGACGACCTTGGCGAGGGTCTCCACCGCCAGGGTCTTGGCCACCCCGGGCACGCCTTCGAGCAGGCAGTGACCTCGGGCGAGCAGCGCGACGAACATCCGCTCCACCATCCGGTCCTGCCCGACGATCACACGTTTGATCTCGAACAGGCCCTTCTCCAGCAGGGTGGCGTCCTGCGCGGGTGTGGTCACCGGGGCAGGTGCCGCTCCGTTCGGCGTCGGGGCGTCGGGCATGGTCGGCTGGGCCACCGGTCCTCCACAGCGTTCGTCGGTCGTCGCGGCTCGTGCGGTATCAAGACTCGCACGCCTTGCTGAGTGTCGAGGTGGGGAGAAGCCGATTTTGGGCGTGCCGTCCCCGGCGGCCGAATCACACATCGCGGGTGTGCACACACCGGCCTGTCGCGTGTACGATTCACCCCGTCGCCGGGCGGCTCCCCCCGTGGTCGCCCGGCGCTCAACCTCTCCGTCCCGCCGCCCTAGACTGGCCGGGATGAACACCCCCTCCCCCGCCGACGAGGCCCTGATCTGTTCGGCCCGGGGCTGCCGGTCCGCCGCCGTCTGGGCGCTGGAGTGGAACAATCCCCGCCTGCACGACGCCGATCGGCGCAAGACCTGGTTGGCCTGCGCCGGGCACCGGGGCAGCCTCGGCGACTTCCTCGACGCTCGAGGCTTCCTGCGTGCCGTCACTCCGGTGCCAGGATCGCCTACGCTCGACGTGTGAGCGGCGACCCTCCGGCTTCCCCCGGCCCCACCTCCCCGTCCTGGCCGCCCACCCCGGCCATCGCGCCTCCCGGCGTCGACCCGCCGCCCGGCGCGTTCCCGGCACCCGGCACGCTCGGCCCGGAGCCCACCGCGCCGGACGTCTCGACGCCCGCCCCGCTGCCACCGGGCGCGCTGCCACCCGGTCACCGGCCGGCGCCCGCCGCCGAGCAGCGCCCGCCCGACCTACCGCCTCCCGGCCTCCTGCCGCCCGACTCCCACGTGCTGCCGACGGCCGTGCCGGGTGGCCGGGGTCCGCTGGAGCCCTGGCCGGACACTGTCAACTGGCAGCCGATCTCCACCGACCTGATCTGGGTGGAGCTGATCCGGCTGGCGATCGTGGTCGCCATCGGGCTGGCGTTGACCGGGGTCGCCTGGGCGTTCAGCGGTCACTGGTTGTTCGGGCTCGCCGTGGCCGTCGTGCTGGTGTTCGGCGCGTGGCGGGCCGTCGCGATCGTCCGCGCGGTCCGGGCCTGGGGGTACGCCGAGCGGGAGAACGACCTGCTGGTCCGGCACGGGTTGCTGGTGCGCCGGCTCTCCATCGTGCCGTACTCGCGAATGCAGTTCGTCGACGTGAGCGCCGGGCCGTTGGAGCGCGCCTTCGACCTGGCCACCGTGCAGCTGCACACGGCGGCGGCGGCGAGCGACGCCCGGGTGCCCGGGCTGCGCCCGGCGGAGGCGTCGCGGCTGCGCGATCGGCTCACCGCGCTCGGCGAGGACCGGGCGGAGGGGCTGTGAACACCCGCGCGGGCAGCCGCCCACCGCACCGAGGGCCGCTCCGATGAGCGACAGGCCCTCCGAGCCGAGCACCGTGCCACCCACCGGCGCTGTTCCCGAAGGCGCGACACCGCCCGGCGCGACACCGCCTGAACGGGTGCCGGCCGGCGCGACGCCTGGTGGGCCGGTGCCGCCCGGCGCGCCCGCGCCGTGGCCGGCACCGCCGGGCGGTGGCGAGGGCGAACCCCGGCAACGACTGCACCCGCTCAGCCCGGTGCTGCACGGCGCCAAGTCCCTGGTCGTGGTGATCGCCGGGCTGTCCTGGTCGACGCTGTCGCGGGTGGGCTTCGGCTGGTTCGCCGCCATGGTGGCGGTGCTGGCGCTCGGCGCGACAGTGCTGTCGGTCATCAGCTGGTACAACACCGGCTACCACGTCGTCGGCCGGGAACTACGGGTGTACGAGGGGCTGCTCTGGCGGCGTACCCGGGCCATCCCGTTGGAACGCTTGCAGGCCGTCGAGGTGGTCCGGCCGCTGCTCGCCCAGCTCACCGGCCTGGCCGAGCTGCGCCTGGAGGTGGTCGGCGGAGGAAAGACCGAGGCGCCACTGGCGTACCTCGGGGTGGCCGACGCGGCCCTGCTGCGCGAACGTCTGCTGGCGCTGGCCGGGCGGGTGGGGCCGCAGCCCGCGCCCGCCGACGCGACGGCCCCGGTGACCCCGGGTGCGACGGTGCCGCCGGCGGCCGTACCCGGCCGACCACTGCACGCGGTGAGCAACCAGAACCTGCTGATCAGCCAACTACTCACACCGCAGGCGTTCCTGCTCCCGTTCGGTGTGGCCTTCGTCGTGGTGCAGTTCCTCACCGCCGGTTCGTGGTCGTTCGTCGCGGTGGCGAGCACCCTGACCGCGATGGCGGGTGTGCTGCTGCAACCGATCCGCCGCGTCCTCGACGACTGGAACTTCCGGCTGGCCCGCGATGGCGGCACGCTGCGGGTGCACAACGGCCTGCTGGAGACGCGGGCGCAGACCGTGCCGCTGGAGCGGGTGCAGAACGTGCGCGCCACCTGGCCCCTGTTGTGGCGGGTCAAGGGCTGGCTGCGGCTGCGGCTGGAGGTGGCCGGCTACTCCGTCGCGGAGGCCGACGACCGTAACCGGCCCGACCGGCTCCTGCCGGTCGGTGACCTGCCGACGGCGACGATGATCGTCGCCGAGGTGCTTCCCGGGGTACGCCTCGACGCTCTCACGCTGAGCCCGCCGCCGCGCCGGACCCGTTGGCTGCACCCGCTGGGCCGGGCCGCGTTCGGCGCGGGGCTGTTCGAGCGGGTGTTCGCCACCCGGTCGGGCCGGGTCACCCGGCAACTGGTGATCGTGCCGTACGCCCGGATCCAGAGCGTCCGGGTGGTTCAGGGGCCCATCCAGCGCCGTCTCGGGTTGGCCACCGTGCACGCGGATACGGCGGGCGGCTCCGGCGCCACCGCCCAGGACCGTGACCTGGCCGAGGCCTGGGCCCTGGCAGCCGACCTGACCGCCAGAGCCCACCAGGCCCGCACCACCCCCCACCCCTGACCCCGCCCCCTCCCCCCACCCGCCCCTCCCCCCGCCCGCCCCCGGCCCTCCGTGCCCCGCCGTTCTCCGCGGTGATCATGAAGTTATTGCCCCGACACGCCGTGCGGGAGGGCAATAACTTCATGATCACCGGGCCGAGGGGGCGGGCCTTGGGTGGGAGGGGTCAGTGGTCGGCGGGGACCGGGGGGTTGGTGGTGGCGGTTTCCGGGCCGTGTGGGGTTGGGGGGTCGGGCTGAATGGTCGGGGGGTCGGCGGGGTCGGGGGGCGGTGGCGTTCCGGGCTTCGGGTGGCGGACACGCCACGCCGCCCAGCCGCGCTCCGCCAGGCCGACCACCAGGAAGGTCAGCCCCACGTAGGCCCAGCCGACCAGCACGTCGATCACGTAGTGCTCACCCGAGTAGACCAGGGTGAAGGTCATCGCCAGCGGGTACGCCAGCAGCAGCGGCCACCAGCGACGACGGGTGGCGGTCAGGAAGAACAGCACCACGAACAACGCCCAGGCGGTGTGCAGCGACGGCATCGCGGCGACCGGGTTGGAGGCGATCTGACCGGCGTTGAGGACGTTGCCGGCGCCGTGCATACCGAACGCCTTCCAACCCCGGGTGGAGATCCGGGCGACCTCGGTGAGCAGGCCGTTCTGCGCCGCCCACCAGGGCGGGGCCGCCGGGTAGATGAAGTAGGTGACCAGGCCGGCCGCGCAGAGGAAACCCCACCGCCGCATGTACGCGGCCCAGCGGTGCCGGTCGCGCAGCCAGAGCACCGCGGCGGCGGCCAGCGCCACCACGAAGTGGGAGAAGTACACCCAGCTCGCCGCGACATCCCACCAGTGCACCTGCGGGTGGTAGAGGTGCTGCTGCAACCAGACGGTGGGCACCTCACCGCCGGTAGCCCAGCCGAACATGAACCGGTCGGCGACGATCAACTCCATCGCGTGCGGCGTCGCCCCGTTGTCGGCGAACCCGCGCGAGAGGTTGTAGATCACGAACAGCAGCACCACCGGCACCCAGTCCCGGGCGAAGCGCAGGTGGCTACGCCACGGTCGATCGCTGTTCCAGGCGATGGTCGCCAGCCAGATCCAGACGAAGGCGTACGCCGGGTCGGTGGGCAGCCCGATGGCCAGCCACGCGGCGACGAAGGCGACCGCCCAGACGGTCATGGCGACGACGCGCCGACGACCCCCGTCCGGGGACGCGGGCGGGTCGGTCCGGGCGGGGGGCTGGGGGTCAGTCGCGACGGCCATCGGGGTCAAGGTTAACGACGGGTACGGCATCGACCGACGGGGACCACCCGTTGCGCGTCCGGGGGTGGTCGCGTCCGGATCGTCGGGCGCGTGCTCGACGGGTCCAGCGAGCACCTAGGCTGACGACCATGCAGGAGCAGCCCGAGCCGGCCTTCGCGCCGGGTCTGACCGCCCAGGTCGAGTTGACCGTCACCGACGCGGACACCGCCCAGGCGGTCGGTTCCGGGGACGTACCGGTGCTGGGCACCCCCCGGGTGCTGGCGCTGGCCGAGGCGGCCACCGTCGCGGCGACGGCGACCGGGATGCCGCCCGGGTCCACGACAGTGGGCACCCGGGTCGAGTTGGAGCACCTGGCCCCGACAGTGGTCGGCCGGACGGTCCGCGCGCAGGCGCTGCTGGCGACCGTCGACGGTCGCCGGCTGTCGTTCGAGGTCACAGTCAGCGACGGCGACCAGACGGTGGCCCGGGGCCGGGTGGACCGGATCCTGGTCGACCGGGGACGCTTCGTCGAACGGGCCGGGCGGGCGTCGTGAACGCCGGTTTCGTCGAGGTCGCCGACCGGGTGCACGTGCTGGCCGAGCCGCTGCTGCGGGTCAACGTCACACTGGTCGTCGGCGACGACGAGGCGCTGCTGGTGGACACGCTCTCGTCGGCCGCCCAGGCGACCGAGCTGGCCGCGGCCGTCCGGGCGGTCACCGACCGTCCGCTGACGCTTGTCAACACCCACCACCACTACGACCACTGCTTCGGCAACGCCGTCCTGGCCGGCGACCCACCCCGTCCGGTGTACGCACACGAACTGGCCGCCGCCGCCCTGCGCGAGGAGCCGGAGCGGCTGCGCCGGGAGGCGTACGAGGAGGTGCGCACGGAGCACCCGACGCTCGCCGCCGAGCTGGCCGACACCCCGCTGCTGGCTCCCACGCACACCGTGCACGTCGAGACGGTCCTCGACCTGGGCGGTCGACAGGTGCTGCTGCGCCACCCCGGGCGGGGGCACACCGAGGCCGACCTGGTGGTGCACGTGCCGGACGCCGACGTGGTGGTGGCCGGGGACCTGGTGGAGCAGAGTGGCCCGCCCGCCTTCGAGGACTCGTACCCGTTGCGGTGGCCGGACGCGGTCGCCGACCTGCTGCGCCTCACCACCGCGCGCACCGTGGTGATCCCGGGCCACGGCGACCTGGTCGACGTCGACTTCGTCCGGGCCCAGCACGCGGAGCTGGCGAAGCTGGCCTGGCTGATCCGGGCCGCGCACACCGGCAGCGCCCCGCCGGAGCGGGTGGCCGCCGAGGCCCCGTTCGGGGCTCGCCCGGCTCTGGTCGCCGCCCACCGCGGCTACCTGGAGCTGAACGGCACGGGCTGACCGCCTACACCGACGTGCGTCGCCACTGCTGGTTGGCGCCGGTGCCACACGTCCACTGCACCGCGCGGGCACCGTCGGTGGTGGCGGAGTTGAGCACGTCGAGGCACTTGCCGCTGTGCCGCGCGACGAGCTGCACGTAGCCCGTGCCGAGGTCCTGCACCCGCCACTGCTGGTTGGTGCCGCCGTTGCAGGTCCACTGGGTGACCCGTACCCCGTCGGCGGTCGCGCCCGCGCCGCCGTACACGTCGAGGCACTTCCCGCTGTGCGCGCTGACCACCGTCTGGTAACCCCCACCCGCGTCCTGGAACCGCCACCGCTGGTTGGGCTGACCGTTGGCGGCCCACTGCACCACGTCGGCACCGTCGGTGGTCGCGTTGTTGTTCACGTCCAGCAGCTTGCCGCTGTGCCGCGCGGCGAGGGTGTACGCGCTCGGCACCGGCACCGTGGTGTCCGGGGCGAGCCGGTACAGCCCGGCGCCGTGGGCCGGGAGCGACCGGGTGAGGGTCCCGGTCGCCGTGCCGAGGGCCGTGCCGGACCACAGGTCGGTCACGGCGGCCGACCCGATGCCGAGGTCGGCGAGGTTCACCGACACCTGCGCCGCGCTGCTGTCCCGGTTGAACAGGGCGACGTACCGATGGTTGCTGCCCGGCACGTCGGCGGTCCACACCTGCCGACTCCCACCGTAGAGCTGACGGTTGTTCGCGCTGTTCTGGTTGACCCCCAGGACCGCCGCGTTGGTCATCAACGCCAGCTCGGCGGCGCGGTTCTCGACCAGGTTGCCGCCCCACATCAGTGGCGCCCGGTTGATCGCCCACAGTGACATCAGGGTGCGCTGCTCGTCCGGGGTCAGGTTGGAGTATCGCGGCGAGCCGACCGGCCCGTACTTGGAGAGCCGCCCGATCGGGATCATGTCGGCGTCGGGCCAGGCGCCGGTGGCGCGGTACGGGGTCCAGTTGCGCAGCTGGTCGAAGAGCGCGTCCACCGACGACCAGTTGTCCCACAGATCGTTGACGATCCGCCACATGTGCGCGTTGGCCTGAACGTGCGCGCCGCTGGACAGCGAGGTCGGGCCGGGTGACAGGCTGAGCACCATCGGCCGGCCGCTGCGCTGGATGGCCGTCCGGTACCCCTCGACCTCGGACTGCCGGTACGTCGGGGCGGCGATGTCGTCCACCTTCACGTAGTCGACTCCCCAGGACGCCAGCAACTGGAACATCGAGTCCAGGTACGTCTGCGCGCAGGGGTTGGACATGTTCAACCCCCACATCAGGTTGAGCCAGGCCGCGGTGGTGGTGTTGTTGATCTGGTTGGCGCGGCAGTTGGTGCCGAGGATCGGGACGTTGTCGGCGACCGCCTGACGGGGAATGCCCCGCATCAGGTGGACACCGAACTTCAGGCCCTTCGAGTGGACGTAGTCGGCGAGCGGCTTGAACCCGTTGTCACCGGCGGCGGAGGGGAACCGGGTCGTGTCCGGCAGCAGCCGGCCGTTGGCGTCCATCCGGAGCCGGGGTTGCAGGTTCGCGTCCTGGTTCGGGCTGTTGTTGTGTTGACCGGGGTAGTACCAGGCCCAGTCGATCACCACGTACTCCCAGCCGAACTGCCGCAGGTTCGTGGCCATGTAGTCGGCGTTGGCCCGGACGTCGGCCTCGGTGACCCGCCAGTTGAACGAGTCGTAGCTGTTCCACCCCATCGGTGGGGTGTCGGCCACCCCGTTGTCCCACGCGGCTGCCCGCTCCGGCGGGTGGGCGACGACCATCCCGGCAGCCACGAGCAACACGACCAGTAGGGCCGCGACGTGCCGGAACGCCAGAGGTACCAGAACCACCCGCATCAGAACCTCCCCGACGACACCCACGTTTCCATCGCGCGTCATCGATGTTAACGTTCACAAATCCCCGAGGTCAACCCTCACCCCACCCTCCCCCCGACCCGCCTTCACCCCGCCCCGCGCGCGCCCGCGTCACGCCCTCACCCCGCCCCGCCTTCACCCTGCCTCCGCGCCGCGCCCCGCCCGCGCCTCCGCCCCGCCCGCGCCTCCACGCCCCGCCTCCGCCCCGTGCCGCGCCGCCTCCGCGCGCGATCTTGCACTTTGCGCGGGACGAAAGCAGGACATAGCCGACGAAACGTCGACAGAAACTGCAAGATCGACGCCGGAGAAGGGTTACGCGACGGGGCGGGCCGGGGCGGGGCGGGGCGGGGCGGGGCAGGGCAGGGGCAGGGGTGCGGCGCGAGGGCGCGGGAAAGGGGCGCGGGGGCCAGGGGGTACGGCGAGGTTAGGGGTTGAAGCGGTTCTGGACGGCTGCGCGGGTGGGCATGGCGGTGGCGCCGCCCGGGGATTCGCAGACCAGGCCGGCCACCCGTAACGCGAAGGCCACCCGGTCGACCCAGCCCGACGGGCTGTCCGGCTCGCCGTCGACGAGCAGGTCGGCGATCAGCGCGGCCATCACCGAGTCACCCGCGCCGGTGGCATCGATCGCGTTGACCTTGGGGGCGGGCACCCGGACCGGGTCGGCGGTGGCGGCGGCCAGCACCGCACCGGCCGCGCCGAGCGTCACGACCACCGTGGCCGCCCCCAACTCACGCAGGTACGCCGCCACTCCCTCGACGGGCTCACCGGGATAGAGCAGCACCGCGTCGGCGGCGCTGAGCTTGACCAGGTGCGCGCCGGCGGCGAACTCGGCCACCACCTCCCGCAGCCCTTCCAGCGCGCCCGGCCCGTTCAGCAGCCGGGGACGTACGTTCGGGTCGAAGACCCGCAGGCCGGCGGCGAGCGACCAGGCACGGCGGGCGGCGGCCAGCGTGTCGGGTCGGAGCAGCACGATCGAGCCGCAGTAGAGCACGTCGGCGCCCTCCAGCAACGCCAGGTCCAGATCGTCGGGGCCGAGCAACCCGTAGGAGGGCGGCTCGCCGTAGAAACGGAAGTCCGGCTCCGGCCCGGCGTACGTGACGACTGCGAGCGTCGTCGGCGCCGGGACCGTGATCGCACCGGCCACCCCGACGTCGGCCGCGGTGAGGAAGGCGCGGATCCGACCGCCCAGCGCGTCGTCCCCGAGCGAGCCGACGAACTGTGCCGCACCCCCCAGGCGGGCCACCCCGACGGCGACGTTCAGCGGCCCGCCGCCGATGGTCTGCCGATAGACCCGTTCCCCGTCGAGCTCGCTGTCGAGAAGGTCGACGAGCGCCTCACCGAGCACCACCGCGTATCCCATGCCGATCCTCTCGTCCCCGCCACCGGCTGCCGATCGCCGATCCGATCACCGTGGCACCAGGCTGGCACAGCGCACGGCCCGATGGGCGGCGAAGGCCGCCCACCGGCGGGCGCGCTACCCCGGCTGGTGGATCGGCCCGTCGAGGTCCGCGAGGGGGCGACCGGTGCCGCCCCACCGGGCCGCGACGATCTGCGCGGCCACACTCACAGCGGTCTCCTCGGGGGTACGACCACCGAGGTCCAACCCGATCGGGGAGGCGAGCCGGGCGAGTTGCGCCGGGCTGAGCCCCGCCTCGCTGAGCAGCTTGTGTCGCTCGTCGTGGGTACGTCGTGAGCCCATCGCGCCCACGTACGCCATCCGGTGGCGCAGCGCCAACTCCAGCAACGGCACGTCGAACCTGGGGTCGTGGGTGAGCACGCACACCACCGTCCGCTCGTCGAGCCGATCGGCCGCCAACTCGGTACGCAGGTAGCGGTGCGGCCACTGCACCACCACCTCGTCCGCCTCGGGAAAGCGCCGTGCGGTGGCGAAGACCGGCCGGGCGTCGCAGACGGTGACCCGGTAGCCGAGGAACGCGCCGATCCGGGCCACCGCGGCGGCGAAGTCGATCGCACCGAAGACGATCATCCGGGGCGGGGTGGCGTACGCGGTGACGAAGAGGCTGACGCCGCCGCCTCGGCGCTGCCCGTGGTACCCGTACCGGAGCATGCCGCTGTGCCCGGCGGCGAGCAGCCCGAGGGCGTCGGCGCCGGCCGCGTCGTCGAGCCGGTCGTCGCCGAGCGAGCCGACGGACCGCTGGCCGGTCAGCACCAGCCGACGGCCGAGCCGACGGGCCGGGTCGGTCGGCCCGGTGCGCGGTGAAATGCCGACGCCGACGGGTGGATCGTCGCCCACGTCGGCGGCCACGCAGGTGACGATCGCCGCCGGGTGGCCACCGCTGCGGGCCGCGGCGACCGCGTCCAGCGCCGGCACGGCGCTCGCGTCGACGCGCTCCACGAACACGTCGAGGATGCCGCCGCAGGTCAGGCCCACTGTGTACGCGTCGTCGTCGCTGATCCCATAGCGGCACAGCTCGGGTTGACCGGTGTCGAGCACACGGCGGGCCCGTTCGTAGAGATCGGCCTCGACGCAGCCGCCGGAGACGCTGCCGATGACCGTGCCGTCGGTGGCGACCACCATGGCGGCGCCGGGTTGCTGCGGGGCGGAGTGCCAGGTGGCCACCACGGTGGCCAGCGCGACCGCCTCGCCGTCGCGGCACCGGCGGTGCACCTCGTCGAACACGTCCGGCACCGGCGGCCGCCTCTCCGTCCCTGCTCCCCGTACGCAGGATATGACGTCCCACGACGACCGGCGGGTCTTCTTACGCATCGAGGAATGACCATTGCGCTCGGTCGCCGCGGCGTGGTGGGATGACGCGTACCGGGCGGTGCGAGGGCTGCGGCGCCGCCGGTTGCCGGGTTGGTTAGACGCGAGGGCACCGGTCCAGGACAGGACCGTCGACGGCGCACGTCCACCGGCTGTTTCCCGCCGGGGCACGTCGCCGTGATCGTCGCACCGCTCACGACAGCGGGGCGATCACGCCACATCCCACCCGATTGCGGCGGGGCGGCTCAGCCAGCGCCCCTCGCGAGTCAGGAGAACCTGTGAACCGTTCCCGTATGGCCGCCTTGCTCACCGCGGCCATGACCCTCGCGCTCGGCGCTGTCGCCCTGGCGTCCACTCCACAGCCGGCCGCCGCGCACGGCGCGGCGATGACGCCCGGCAGCCGGACCTACCTGTGCTGGCAGGACGGCCTCAGTACGACCGGTGAGATCAGGCCGACCAACCCCGCGTGCTCCGCCGCCGTCGCCCAGAGCGGGACGAACTCGCTCTACAACTGGTTCAGCGTGCTGCGCTCGGACGCGGGCGGCCGGACCACCGGCTTCATCCCGGACGGGCAACTGTGCAGCGGTGGCGCCACCGGTTTCCGCGGCTACGACCTGCCCCGCACCGACTGGCCGCTGACCCACCTGACCGCCGGGGCGCGGTTGGACTTCAAGTACAGCAACTGGGCGCACCACCCGGGCACGTTCTACTTCTACGTGACGAAGAACAGTTGGAGCCCGAACCGGGCCCTGGCCTGGAGTGACCTGGAGGAGCCGTTCCTGACGGTGACCAACCCGCCGCAGCGCGGGTCGGTCGGCAGCAACGACGGGCACTACTACTTCAGTGGCAACCTGCCCTCGGGCAAGAGCGGCCAGCACATCATCTACTCCCGCTGGGTCCGCTCGGACTCACAGGAGAACTTCTTCGGCTGCTCCGACGTGGTCTTCGACGGTGGCAACGGCCAGGTGACCGGCATCCGGGGCGGCACGACGTCGCCGACCCCCACGCCGACCACGCCGACGCCGGGTCCGACCGACCCGCCGCCGACCACCACCCCGCCGCCGGCCGGCGGTAGCTGCGCGGCCAGCTACAAGACGACGAGCTCCTGGCAGGGCGGCTTCCAGGGCGAGGTCACGATCACGAACAACAGCAGTTCGGCGATCTCCGGCTGGACCGCCAGCTGGACCTGGCCCAACGGCCAGTCGATCAGTCAGATCTGGGGTGCCACCCAGACGACGTCCGGCTCGTCGGTGACAGCGACGAACGTCAACTACAACGGCACTGTCGCACCGTCGGGAACCGCGACGTTCGGCTTCCTGGGCAGCTCCACAGGGACCAACGGCGCCCCCACGGTGAGCTGCGCCGCCCGCTGAACCCCCCGCCCCAATAGTTGATCAAGAGGTTTGCGTCACCGGAACGGCTCCGAGTGACGCAAACCTCTTGATCAACAGGGTCGGGCAGGGTCGGGCAGGGTCAGAGTTGGGCGGGGGCGGCCGGTCAGCGGACCATGGAACCGACCACCGGCTTCGTGAGCAGGGCGGACTGGTTGCGCTGGATACCCGGGTCGAGGGTCTTGGCCACGAAGATCGCGTGCCAGATGCAGAAGATCAGCACCGTCCACACCTTGCGGGAGTGGTCGGCCTCCTCCCGCTTGTGCTCGTCGAGCAGCCGCAGCGCGTACGACAGGTCCAGCAGGTCACCCGCGCCCGAGGTGCTCAGCACGTGCCGGGCCCACTCGTACATCTCGCCGCGCAGCCAGACCCGGGTGGGGGTCGGGAAGCCCAGCTTCTTGCGGTTGACGATGGCTGGCGGCACGACACCCTGCAACGCCTGACGCATCGCGTACTTGGTGGCGTCGGAGCGCGGCGGCAGCTTCAGGTCGACCGGAATCTTCGCCGCGACGTCGAAGACCTCGCGGTCGAGGAACGGCACCCGCACCTCCAGCGAGTGCGACATCGAGATGCGGTCGGCCTTGACCAGGATGTCGCCGCGCAGCCAGGTGTAGAGGTCGACGTACTGCATCTTGGTGACGTCGTCCAGCTCCGTGCACTCGGCGTAGATCGGGGCGGTGACGTCCGTGTAGCGCACCGAGGGGTCGTAGCGGCGCATCAGCTGCTGCTTCTCCTCCTCGGTGAACATCCGGGCGTTGCCGTAGTAACGCTCCTCGATCGGGGTGGTGCCGCGCTCCAGGAAGCTCTTGCCCTTGACCCCCTGCGGAATCGCCTTGGAGACCGCGCGCAGCCCCTTCTGCACACCGCCGGGCAGACCGTTGACGGTGCCCAGCGACAGCGGCTCCCGATAGATGGTGTAGCCGCCGAAGAACTCGTCCGCGCCCTCACCGGAGAGCACTACTGTGACGTGCTCGGCGGCCTTCTTCGCCACGAAGTAGAGCGGTACCAGCGCCGGGTCGGCCACCGGGTCGTCCAGGTGCCAGACGATCTTCGGCAGCGCGTCGATCATGTCCTGCGGACCGATCTTGGTGGGGATCGTGGTGACGTCGAGGTGCCGGGCCGAATCCTGGGCGACGTCGATCTCCGAGTAGCCCGGCACGTCGTAGCCGACGGTGAAGGTCAGGATGTTCGGGTTGAACTCCCGGGCCAGCGCCACCACCGCCGTGGAGTCGATGCCGCTGGACAGGAACGAGCCGACCGGCACGTCGGAGCGCATGTGCATGCGCACGCTCTCCCGCAGCGTCTCGCGGATCTCGTGGTAGAGCCGCTGCTCGTCGTCGACCGGCGCCGGCCGGAACACCGGCCGGTACCAGCGGCGTACGTCGATCCGACCGCCCGGGGTCCAGTTCAGGTACTCCCCGGAGCCGATCCGGCTGATGCCCTTGTGCAGGGTGCCGGGCTCGGGGACGTACTGCAGGGTCAGGTAGTGGCTCAGGTTCGCCGTGTCGACGCCCGCGTCGCCCTGGTAGTTGCTGTGCGCGAACGGCAGCAGCGCCTTCTTCTCCGAGGCCAGGTAGAGGCCGTCGGCGGTCTCCAGGTAGTGCATCGGCTTGATGCCGAAGTAGTCGCGGGCACCGAACGCCCGCCGTTCCTGCCGGTCCCAGATGACGAACGCGAACATGCCCCGCAGCCGGGTGAGGACCTGCTCACCCCAGTAGTGGTAGCCCGCGACGATCACCTCGCCGTCACCGGCGGTGGCGAACTGGGCACCGAAGTTTCTGATCAACTCCTCGCGCAGCTCGATGTAGTTGTAGATCTCGCCGTTGAAGGTCAGCAGGTAACGGCCGTTCGCGTAGGGCAGTGGCTCGTGGCTCGACGCGACGTCGATGATGGCCAGCCGCTTGTGGGCGAACACGCCGTCCGCGTACCGGCCGGAGGCGTCGCCGACCACCTCGACCCCGGTCTCGTCGGGGCCGCGGTGGTGCAGGCATTCCAACGCTCCGGCGATGTGGTCGCGATGCGCCGCGGCGTTGCCGTTCGCGCTGAAGAAGGCCAGAAGTCCGCACATGGTGGCCATCTTTCCACGCGCGATGTCGGCCCCTGCAGCCGTCCGTCGATCCACCCGGGTGCGAGGGGGCGTCACCGCCAACCGGACGCGCGGTACCGTCGGGACCAGCAACGAAGCGGAGGGAGCGGCGCAATGACCGAGGGACAGACCGACGGTACGCCGACGGACGGTACCGAATCGCACGATCCGGACTTCCCGGAGGCGTTCCTGTCCTTCATGCGGCAGGGTTGGAGCGACACCGCGCTTCCCGTGACGCCCCGCCCGGAGACGCCCAACTACGCCAAGCGGCGGGCGGCCCTCTCGGCGGCGTTCCCCGGCGAGACGCTCGTGATCCCCACCGGCACCGAGAAGGTCCGGGCCAACGACACCGACTACCCGTTCCGGCCGGGCAGCGACTTCGCCTACCTCACCGGCGACCACGACGCCGACAGCGTGCTGGTGCTGCGCCCGAACGGCTCGGGGCACGACGCGACGCTCTACATGCGGCCCCGGTCCTCCCGGGAGACCGACGAGTTCTTCCGCAGCCGCAACGGCGAGCTGTGGGTGGGCCGGCGGCACACCCTCAGCGAGAAGTCGACCGAGCTGGGCCTGCCGACCGCCGACCTGACCGGTCTGGACGCCACGCTCGCCGACCTGGCTCCGGGGCGTACCCGGGTGCTGCGCGGTTTCGACGCCCAGGTGGACGCGGCCGTCCGCCCCTACGACGGGCCCCGCACCGAGGGCCAGCCGGCCCGGGACCGCGAGCTGGCCATCGCCATCTCGGAGATGAAGCTGGTCAAGGACGAGTGGGAGATCGGCCAACTCCAGGACGCGATCGACGCCACCGTACGCGGCTTCGAGGACGTCGCCCGGATCCTGCCGGCCGACCGGGCGGTGTCCGAGCGGCTGCTGGAGGGCGTCTTCGCGCTGCGGGCCCGCCACGACGGCAACGACGTCGGGTACAGCTCGATCGTCGGTGCCGGCGAGCACGCCACGATCCTGCACTGGGTGCACAACCACGGCGCCACCCGACCTGGTGACCTGCTGCTGATGGACATGGGCGTCGAGGGCCGCAACCTCTACACCGCCGACGTCACCCGGGTGCTCCCGGTGAACGGTCGGTTCACCGCCCTGCAACGCCAGGTCTACGACATCGTGTACGCCTCGCAGCAGGCCGGCATCGAGGCCATCCGCCCCGGCGTGACGTTCAAGGACGTCCACCTGACCTGTATGCGGGTCCTTGCCGAGGGCCTGTCCGACCTGGGCCTGCTGCCGGTGAGCGTGGACGAGGCGATGGACGAGAAGTCGACCGTCTACCGGCGGTGGACGCTGCACGGCTTCGGCCACATGCTCGGCATCGACGTGCACGACTGCTCCAACGCCCGCAAGGAGACGTACCGCGACGGTGCGCTGGGCGAGGGTTACGTGCTCACCGTCGAGCCCGGTCTGTACTTCCAGCCGGAGGACGAGCTGGTCCCCGCCGAGCTGCGGGGTGTGGGCATCCGGATCGAGGACGACGTGCTGGTCACCGCAACCGGCGCTGTCAACCTCTCGGCCGGGCTGCCCCGCACCTCCGACGAGGTCGAGACCTGGCTGGCCGAGCAGCGCGAAGCCGGCCCCCGCCTGCCCGGCTGACCGGCCGACCGCCAGACCAGGGTGAGCCGCCCGCTCGCCTGACCCGCCAGACCCGTCTGGCCGGCTGGCCCGTCTGATCCGGCTGAGCCGCCCGCTCGGCTGACCCGCCAGACCAGGCTGACCAGCCAGTGCCCTCGCTGGGGGCGCTGGCGGGTCACGCTCCGCCCCTGGCCGCCTGTCCCCTCGCTGAGGGCCGGCGGCCAGGGGCTTTTGTCGTGATCAACTCGGTTTCCGTGAAGTCGCGCTGTCCCGCTCGCCCGGATGCCGCGTTTTCAGCGGAGCCGAGTGGATCACGCCCGGAGCGCGGGCACCGTTCGGCATCCGTCGACCTGACGGCCCGGTGTTTGGCGCTGCTCAGGTCTTTCCTGCCAGCCCGGACCGGTTGGCCGCCTCTCAGCTGACCTGCGCTGAATGCGTGGTTATCTCGGATACGTCCGCATCGCGAAGATGGTTCTCATACGGTGAGGATCAGAGGCTACAACCCATTTGTAGCTGGTCGTGGCGCCTCGGGCGGTGCGATCCCGTCTGGTAGCAGGAAAGGGCGGAAGGCTCTGATGTCCAACGACGTAACGAGTACCGACGGCGGGGCCTTGACAGCTCCGCCACCACGGCGAAGGCGGGCGCTCTGGGTCGCCGGCGTAGCCGGGCTGACCGGCGTGGTCGGCCTG
Organism: Micromonospora sp. NPDC047644; assembly: GCF_040704315.1. Classification (NCBI taxonomy): domain Bacteria; kingdom Bacillati; phylum Actinomycetota; class Actinomycetes; order Micromonosporales; family Micromonosporaceae; genus Micromonospora; species Micromonospora sp. NPDC047644. The sequence continues at coordinate 14,011 of NZ_JBEYSY010000027.1, read as the reverse complement.
GCGGCCCTCGGCGGCGTCGCCGCTCGGGACGACAAGCCCAAGTCCGACCAGGTGTCGGACGCGCAGCCATCGACCAACCGGCAGAACGTCAGCGACGACGGCGGCGCGGACAAGGGCGGCGCCAAGGACGACGGTGGTCAGGACGACGAGTGGGGCGGCGATGACTGGAGCGGCTTCGACGACCGGTCCGGCAAGGACGGCAAGGATCGCGAGGACGGCAAGCACGACGAGAAGGACCGCACCAGGCAGGTCCCCTGCGACTCCGACAAGCTGATCCAGGCGATCACGTTCGCCAACAACGACGACGGCGGCGTGCTGGAGCTGGCCCGGGGCTGCACCTACACCCTGACCCGCAACCAGGACGGCAACGGCCTTCCGGTGATCACCGAGCGCATCACCCTCAAGGGCGAGCACACCACCATCGGCCGCGAAGCCACTGCCGACTACTTCCGCATCCTCAACGTCGGGGCCGGTGGTCACCTCACCCTCAAGGGCCTGAGCATCAGGGGTGGCCAGACCCTTCAGTTCCCGACAGCCGCCGATCCGGCGACGGTCTGGGCCCCGTACTCGGCCCAGGTCCGCCCGACCAGGGCCACGCCACCGGCGACGGCACCCGTCGCGAAGCCGACGACCGCTGCCGCGCCCGGCGCCAAGCCAGCGGCAGCGAAGCCGGCAGCAACCGCTGCCAAGCCGGCCACCAAGGCAGCGCCAGCCAAGCCGGCCACGAAGGCAGCGCCTGCCAAGGCCACCGCCAAGGCAGCGCTCACCACAACAGCCACCAAGCCGGCCGCGACGGCAGCGCCAGCCAAGCCCGTGGCGGCAGCACCAAAGGCGGCCCCGACCGCCACCAAGGCTGCCCCGGCCACGCCGGTGGCCGCTACGGCGAAGCCGGCGGGTGCCGCTACGGCGGTCGTGCCGCTGGTGGAGCAGCCTGGGTTCACCGACGGCGCCGGGGTGCTGGTGCAGCCCGGTGGTCGCGCGGAGATCCTGGACAGCGAGTTGCTCTACAACCAGTCCGGCGGCAACGGCGGCGGGTTGGCCAACTTCGGCAGCACCAGGCTCAGCAAGACGACGGTTGCGCACAACACCGCCTTCTTCTTCGGCGGCGGCATCTTCAACGCCGGCGTACTCCAGATCGACGAGTCGAAGATCAAGGACAACACCGGGATCGTCGGCGGCGGCGGCATCTCCAACGGCGCTCCCGACATCTTCACCGAAGACGTGGACGGCGGCTCGGTCTGGGTCTACAAGAGCGAGGTCACCGACAACGAGACGCTCGGCTTCGGTGGCGGCGTCCTGGATGTCGAGGGCACCACGACGTTGCACCAGACGACGGTCAGTGACAACACGGCGGTCCTCGCCGGTGGTGGCGTCGCGGTGGCCGACAGCCAGCTCACCCTCAGGGACGCCTCGGTGGTCAAGAACAGCACCGCCGGCGTGGGTGGCGGCCTGGCGGTGGCCTTCGACAGCGTCGCGACGATCGAGAACAGCAGGATCAAGGACAACACCGCGGGCTTCTTCGGCGCCGGCCTCTACAACGAGGACAGCGTCACCACGCTGCGCGAGAGCGAGGTGACCGGCAACCGGGCCGTCGGCCCGGCCGGCAGCGGCGGCGGCATCTACAACACCGACGGCGGTGAGGTCAGCCTCCACCGGACGAAGGTGACGCACAACTTCGCCACTCTGCCGCCCGGCGGGATCTCCAACGGCCTCTTCAGCCTCGTGCGGCTGGACGACGAGTCCGTCGTGTCCGCCAACCGCCCCACCAACTGCCTGAACGTTCCCGACTGCTTCTGACCGGAACGGGTGGCTGATCCACATAGAGGGTGCGCCCTTCCGAGCCGTGACGGCTCGGAGGGGCGTACCCATTTGGGCAGGTCAGGCGGTTGCGGGCCGGCTTGGGTGGCGTGTGTCGTTCCCGGCCCCACTGGGGGCAACATGAACCGAATGTGGGCTTCTCTCGGATAAGCCCGCGAGGCGAGGAACCTTCTCATACGGTGGTTTTGGGAGCTACAACCGATTTGTAGCAGGGGACGCCCGTCTGACGGCGGCGACCCTGTCTGGTACGAGGAGAGGGCAGAGAGCTCCGATGTCCAACTACCTAACGAACAACGAAGCCTCCGGGCGGGCGACGGCCAAGAGCCGCCGCAAGCTCTGGCTCGCCAGTGGCGTGGCCGGTTTGACGGGCGTGATCAGTCTCGCGGCGGTGGGCGTCGCGGGCAGCGCCGGAGCGGTCGGCCTGAACTGGAACACCGCGCAGGTCAGCAAGGACGGCGACCAGCGGGGTGACGAGGGACGCGACTGGAACAAGGACGAGGACCGGGACAAGGGCCGGGACAAGGACAAGGACCACGAGCGCGGGAAGGAGGTGCCCTGCGACACCGACAAGCTGATCCAGGCGATCGTGTTCGCCAACAACAAGCACGGCGGTGTGCTGGAGCTGGCCAAGGGTTGCACCTACAACCTGACCCGCAACGACTACCAGGGCAACGGCCTGCCGGTCATCACCGAGCGGATCACGCTCAAGGGCGAGCACACCACGATCTCTCGGGAAGCCACGGCGGACTACTTCCGCATCCTCAACGTCGGCGCCGGTGGTCACCTCACCATCAAGGGCCTGACCATCAAGGGTGGTCAGACCCTCGAACTGGAGAACGGCGTCGAGCCGGCCGCGGTCTGGGCGGCCTACTCGGACTCCGAGGCGCTCGCCGCGCAGGTGAAGGCGGGCACCCCGTTGGCCCAGGCGCTCACCGCGCGTCAGGCCAACCCGAAGGCGGGCCTGAAGGCCGCTCCGAAGGTCACCCCGAAGGCCAAGCCGGGCGTCGTCACGCCGCTCGTCCAGCAGCCGGAGGAGAACGACGGTGCCGGGATCCTGGTTCAGCCGGGTGGCACCGCCGAGATCCTGGAGTCCGAGGTCGTCCTGAACCAGTCGGGTGGCAACGGTGGTGGTGTGGCCAACTTCGGCACCACGAAGATCTGGCACAGCACCGTCACCCGTAACACCGCCTTCTTCTTCGGCGGCGGTGTCTTCAACGCCGGGCTGCTCAAGGTCGAGGAGTCGAAGATCAAGGACAACACCGCTGTCATCGGTGGTGGCGGTATCTCCAACGGTGCCGCGGAGATCTTCACCGAGGACGTCGACGGCGGAACGGTCGAGCTCAAGAAGGCCGAGATCACCGACAACGAGACGCTCGGCTTCGGTGGTGGCTACCTCGACATCGAGGGCAACACCACGGCGTACGAGACCAAGTTCGTCTCGAACACCGCGGTTCTCGCCGGTGGCGGTCTCGCTGCGGCGGACAGCCAGCTGAACCTGCACAACGTCACGGTCGAGAAGAACAGCACCGCCGGTGTCGGTGGCGGCGCGGCCATCGCCTTCGACAGCGTGGCCACCTTCGAGAAGAGCAGCATCAAGGACAACACCGCCGGCTTCTTCGGCGGCGGGCTCTTCAACGCCGGCAGCGTCACCACGCTGCGCGACAGCGAGGTCGTCGGCAACCGGGCCGTGGGCCCGATCGGGGTCGGCGGCGGCATCTTCAACATCTTCGGTGAGGTCAACCTGTCGAAGACGAAGGTCGCCCACAACTTCTCCACCTTCGAGCCGGGCGGTGTCTTCAGCTTCTTCGGAGACGTGAACGTGGACGACAAGTCCGCCATCACCGCGAACCGTCCGACCAACTGCCTGGCCATTCCGGGCGCCACGATCGACAACTGCTTCGCCTGATCACCTCCGGGTGACGACGGCGTAGCGCCAGCACAACGGGCCGGCCCCCTTCCGCGAGACGCGGAAGGGGGCCGGTTCACGTCACTTCTGGACGAAGACCGCCACGCTGCGCGCCGGTACGGTGAACGTGCCGGCCGCCCGGTCGAACGAGGCGGTACGCAGCACCGGGTCGGCCGAGTCGACAAGCACCGGGTGCAGTGCCACGTCCGCTCCGCGCAGGCCGGTCACCGTCTGGTCGGCCGCCGACGGGGTGCTGTTGAAGACTACGGTCAGCGACGTCCACGGCCCGCCCAGCCCCCGAGCGTCCAGGGTCATCGTCAGCACGCCCGGCGTCTCCTGTGCCCCGGACAGCGGGAACGCCACCCGCCGCTGCACCTGCTCGGCGGTGGCCAGCCCGAACACCGGCGACGACGCCCGGACGCGCAGCAGCTCGGCGTACCGGGCGTCGGTGGTGGTGATCGCCGCGCAGTCCGGGACCAGCGCCGGGTCGGCCAGCAGCGGCCTCGCGTACGGCCACTTGTCCTCGTTGTCCGGCGCGGGCGGCAGACCCGCGCCGAACCCGTTGCCCTCGGCGCAGTCCCAGCGGATCTGGTTGAACCAGTCACCGGAGTTGTACGAGTTGCGGTCCAGCGACTTCGACCGCAACCGTTCGGTGCCGGCGGTGACGAACCCGGTGCCCTGCCCCAGCACCACAGTGCCCAACGCCAGCACCTGCATCCGGGAACGGTCCGCCGCCGAGGTCGCCTGCGGCAGTTTGTACGCCAACGCGTCGTACAGGATCTCGTTGTCGTGCGCGTCGGCGTAGGTGACGGCCTCCCCGGGCGCTGCGGTGTAGCCGGCCGGGGAGCCGTTGTAGTCGACCTGCGCCCCGGTGACCTCGTGCCCGGCGCTGTCGGTGAACCGGTAGTCGCGCAGGTTGCCGGTGAGCCCCACCTTGATCAAATCGTGGGCGCGCAGCAGGCGGGCCTTCTGCTCGGTCGGCGACCCGTTGACCGGGTCGCCGTTCGGGTCGGTGTAGAGCCCGGAGGCGAAACCCTGCACCCTCGGGTTCTCGTCGAACGGTCCGCCGCCGCGCACGGCGTCGCGCAGCCGGTCGTTGAAGGTGCCGATGCCGGTGCCGGCCATGTTGGCCTGGGTGGCCTGGACGAAACGGGCGTCGTTGGCGACCTCGCCGAAGTTCCAGCCCTCGCCGTAGAGCATGATCGCCTTGCCGTCCACGCCGTCGCGGGCGACGGTCAACCGGTCCAGGGCCGCCCGGACGGCCAGGATGTTCGCCTTCGGGTGGTGGCCCATCAGGTCGAACCGGAAGCCGTCCACCTTGTACTGTCGCGCCCAGGTGACCAGCGAGTCGACCACCAGTTTGCCCATCATGGCGTGCTCGGGGGCGGTGTTGGCGCAGCAGGTGGAGTTGGCCACCGCGCCGTCCTCCAGCAGCCGGTGGTAGTACCCGGGCACGATCTGGTCGAGCACCGACGTGGCGTCGGTGCCGGCCGCCGACGTGTGGTTGTAGACCACGTCCATGACCACCCGCAGCCCGGCGTCGTTCACCCCGGCGACCATCCGCCGGAACTCGGTGGTCCGCGCCGCGCCGACCGGGTCGACGGCGTAGCCGCCCTCGGGCACTGTGTAGTGCAGCGGGTCGTACCCCCAGTTGTAGCCGTCGGTCTCGGCGACCGCCGCCACGCATTTCTGCTGCTCGGCCGAGTCCGGCGGCAGCGTCGCCAGGTCGCAGGCCGGCTGCCGCTGGTCGGCCCGCTTCTCGGGGATCGTCGCGAAATCGAACGCCGGCAGCAGGTGCAGGTAGTTGACCCCGGCATCGCCGAGCTTGCGCAGGTGGGTCATGCCGGCGCTTCCCGGGTCGGTGAACGCGAGGAAGGTCCCCCGCCGCCCGGCCGGCACGGTGTCGTCGGCGATGGAGAAGTCCCGCACTGACAACTCGGTGATCTGCGCCTTCGCGGCCGGCACCGGTGCCGGTTTGCGCAGCGTGCGCCACCCGGGGGGTGCCAGCGCCGGGTCGTTCAGGTCGACGAGCTGGCTGTGCGTGGAGTCGGCGGCGAGAGCCACCGAGTACGGGTCGGTCACCGACGCGGTGACCATCCGCTGCGCCGCGGGCTGCCACGCCCGTACCTCGTACCGGTAGAACGTGCCGGTCCAGGTGTGGTCGCCGCGCACCGACCAGACGCCGGTACGGTCGTCGCGGCGCATCGGCACCGTCTTCGGTGCGGCGGTGGGCGAGTCGAACAGGTGCAGGCGCACGCTGTGCGCGGTCGGCGCCCAGAGCGCGAGGCTCGGCGTCCGCCCCGCGAAGGTGGGCCCGAGCGTGGCGTCGGCCGCCCGGGAGTACACGTCGTCGAGCACGCCGGGGATCTGCACGCCGGTCGCGGCGAGCAGCGCGCCCTCGGCGTCGCGTTCGGTGACCAGCAGCTGCCCCCGCAGCGCCGCCGGGACCGTGGCCAGGTCCGCCCGGTCCAGGGCGAAGCTACGGTACGACCACAGGTGCGGGAACCTGTCGCGTTGGGCCTCGGTGAGCCCGTTGCGCTGCGCCCGCAGCGGCATCGTGGTGTACGTGCCGGTCAGCTCGCCGTCGACCACGCTGACCCCGCCGGTGGGCGCGCTGACCAGCGCGTACGTCTTGCCGTCGGTCGGCGGTGTCTGCCATGCCACAGTGGACCTGTCGATCCAGTGCGCCTTCTGCTTGCTGATGTCGGTGTCTCCGCTGGCGGTGGTGGCCGTCGACGGCAGCAGGCGTCCGGGTGTGGCGGCGAGCAACCACACCTCCCGGCCGGCGCTGACGAAGTCGAGCCGCTGGTCGTCGGGCAGGTCCTTGGTGTCGCCGTTGTGGATGATGTAGTTCAGCCCGGTGGCACCGGCAGCCAGTGGCACCCGGAACACCGCCCCGAACGCGTCGACGGTGCTCGGCAGCAGCGGGGCGGACCACTCGGTCGGGTTGGCCGCGCCGTCCCACAGGTGCAGGCCCCAGCCGTCGTAGTTGCCGTCGGCCCGCCGATAGTGGAGCACGGCGGTGCCCTCCTCGACCGGCGGCTCCGGTTCCCCGGCGGCCGCCTGCCTGCTCGGGTAGATCGCCGGGTCGCCCTGTTTGAGCCAGATCTCGCCGGTCTGGGTGACGTCGATGCTGCGGTCCTGGGCGACGTCCTTCGTACCAGCCTTGTCGACGACCAGGAAGTTCACCGACGTCGCGCCCGGCTTGAGTTTCACCCAGGCGAACCGGCCGTAGGAGTCCTCCCCGGCGAACGGCTGCCCCTTCGGCCACTCGGTGACGTACGCCGGGTCGATGTCCCCCCAGGCGTACAGCCCCCAGTCGTCGTACCCTCCGGCCGGGCGCTGGTAGTGCACCACCGCCCACTCCCGGGAGCTGCCCTGCGGCGGGGTTCCCACGACAGCGGTGGACCGGGCGGTCGCGGTGCGGCCCCGGCCGTCGCGCACCACCGCCTTGTACTCCACCCGGGTGCCGCCGGCCAGTCCGGTCAGGTCGTGCTGCACCGTGTACGGGGCGTGATCGGCGCTGCCCAGCAGTGTCCACCGGCCGCCGGCCACCCGCGCCGCGACGGTGACGGTGGCCAACGGGTCGCCGGTCACCCGGGCGGTGACCGCTGCCCTGGTGGCGACCGCCGCGTCCGGAACCGGGCTGGTGATGGTGATGGTCGGCTTGTCGGCCACCGGTGCGACGGGCCTGCCGGCCCGGTACACCGCCGCCGACAACGGCGGCACGGTGAGGGTCAGTTCGCCGTCCCCGCCAGCGGTGGCGCGGTCGGTGCCGCCGTAGATGCCGGTGAAGGTGGCGCCGGCCGACCAGGTGTCCACCGTGACAGTCTGCGCGGTGTCGGCGTTGTTCACGGCCACCACGTACTCGGTGCGGTCGGACGGGGCGATCCGGGAGGCGGCGAAGACGCCCGGCCCGTCGGCCGCGTACCGGGTGACCTGCACGCCGTCGCGCAACGCCGGGTGGGCCTGGCGCAGCCGGCCCAGGTCGGCAATGGTCCGGTAGAGCGGGTGGGTCGGGTCGAACTGGTCGCTGGCGTGCGTGCGGTCGGTGCCGAGCAGGTCGTCGTCGAGGTAGTCGGCAACCGTCGACGCGAACATGTCCTGCCGGGCGTCCTTGTCCCCGCCGGGGCCGGTGAAGCCCTGTTCGTCGCCGGAGTAGACCACCGGCTGGCCCCGGGTCAGGAACATCAACTGGTGCGCGAGCTGGTCACGACGCAGGTGGCTGGCCGGGTCGCTGCCACCACCGGCGATGAACGAACCGATCCGGCCCATGTCGTGGTTGCCGAGGAAGGTGGTCAACCGACCCGCGTCGGTGTCCCGGGCCGCGTAGAGGTCGTCGCGGGCGTACACGTCGGCGAGCGCCTTCGCGGAACCGGCGCCGGCGGTGAAGCCCCGGGCGGCCTCCTGGAAGGCGAAGTCGAGGGTGGCCGGCAGGCCGCCCTGGCGGACGTAGCTGGAGGTGATCTCCGGGTCGGCGCTGTAGACCTCGCCGAACATGAAGAAGTCCTTCTTGCCGGCCTTCTCCGCGGCCCGCTCGATGCCCTGGCTGAACTGCGGCCAGAAGTCCATGTTGACGTGCTTCACGGTGTCCAACCGGAAGCCGTCGACGCCGGTCGCGCCGATCCAGTCCCCGTACGCCTTGGTCAAACCCCGCACCACCTCGGGACGCTCGGTCCACAGGTCGTCGAGGCCGAAGAAGTCGCCGTACTCGCTGTTCTCGCCCGCGAAGGTGGAGTCACCCCGGTTGTGGTACATGGTCACGTCGTTCAGCCAGGCCGGGACCTTGACGCTCGCGTCCGAGGGGTCGGCGAACGTCGGCGTGTACGGGAAGGACTCCGTGTCGACCGGCGGGAACGCCCGGGAGCCGTCGGCGTAGTTGCGGTCCTCGAACGCCCGGCCCTGCGCGTCGGTGTACGGCGAGGTCGCCTTGTCCACGTACGCGTACCTGTCCTCCGCGTACTTGATCACGTCGGCGGTGTGGTTGACGATCACGTCGAGGTAGATCTTGAGGCCGCGCTGGTGGGCGAGCTTCACCAGCCGCTTCATCTCCTCCATCGTGCCGAAGTGCGGGTCCACCTGGGTGAAGTCGGTGATCCAGTAGCCGTGGTAGCCGGCCGAGATGTCGTTGCCGGCACCCTGCACCGGCCGGTTCTTGAAGATCGGGGCGAGCCAGATGGCAGTGGTGCCCAGCCCCTGGATGTAGTCCAGCTTGTCGATGACGCCCTTGAGGTCGCCGCCGTGGTAGAAGCCCTTGTCGGTCGGGTCGAGGCCGGTCCGTAGCCGGTCGCCGGTGAGGCCGCCCCGGTCGTTGCCGGGGTCCCCGTTGGCGAACCGGTCCGGTAGGACGAAGTAGAACTGCTCGGCTCGGGCAGCGGTGCCGCCGGCCTTCAGCAGCGCCTCGGCGGTGGGTTCGGCACGCCACTGGGTCGCGCCGCCGATCGCGGACGGGGCGTCGTCGGACGGTCGGGGGCCGGCGGCGGCGGGGTGCACGGCGACCGGAGCGCCGACGAGCGTGACGGTGAGCAGGGAGGCAAGGGCCAGCAGGGCGGTGCGCGGTATCGGCGGGGGTCTCATCGACGCCTTCCTCTGGTCGCGGATGGCCGCACGCTAACCCTCGCCGAAACAATCTGCAATACCTTGCAAACATGGTCGCAACAGAGCACGTCCTTGCGGAAGCGTCGGTCAGAGCCCGTTGCAGCGCGCCCCGTCGACAGTGCACTCCCGTGGCGTGGTGGGGGCCCGCTCCATGTGGAACCGCAACGACACCGAACCGCCCGGCGGCACGTCGACCCCACTGACGTACGTGAAGCCGTCGTCGAACTGGCGGATCGTCCCCTGCGGGACGCCCTCCACCCAGGAGGTCACCAGCCGTCCACCGGCGAACTCCAACCGCACCGTCCAACCACGGCTGCGGTTGGACGTGTTGACCATCGCCACCTCGCCGATGAAGCCCCCGTCGAAGCTCTGCACCACCCGGTACCGCCCGATCATCGCCGGTTGCCCCGGCGCGACCCGGCTCGGCGACAGCATCGGCGACGGCTTCCCGGTCGGACCGGCCGTCGGACCGGCCGAGGGTGACCCGGACCCGGCCGCGGCACTCGACGGCAGCCCACTCGCACGGCCGGATATCCCCGGCAGCACCGGCGCCGGAGACGACGCCGAAGTGGACGCGCTCGGCACCGGTGGCACCGACGGCACCGGCAGCGCCGGCGGTTGCGCGCCGTCCGGCGCCGGGCTCCGTCCCCGGTACGCGCCCAGGGCCACGATGAGCAGGACCACCATCACGACGACACCCGCGCCGACCACGACCCAGGGTGACGTGGCGATCGCCACCGGACCGTGCGATGGGCGCGGAACACGGCGCATGCCGGACATGTACCTCCTTCAGCGGACTGTCCGCGCAGCGTAGCGATCGGCGGCCCGGCCCGGAAAGCCTTGGCGGTGCAGCAGTCTGGCGGCGCGGCGGTCCGGCAGAGCGGCGGCGCGGCGGTCCGGCGGCGCGGCGGCGCGGCGGTCCGGCGGCGCGGCGGCGCGGGGCGCTGGCCGCGGCGGTGCGGCGCTGGCTCAGCCGATCCGGCAGTCGACCCCGTTGACAGTGCACTTGACCGGTCGCTGCGCCGAGTCACCCCAGCCGACGCGCAGCCGCAGCGTCCGAGAGTCGCCCGCGTCCAGCGAACGGGTGCCGCGCAGGACGAACTCCCCGTGCCCGCGCCCCCGCACCGAGACGCCCGAGTCGTCACCCACCCGCACAGTCCAGGTGTCGTCGTCGAACACCAATTCCACCTGCCAGTCCGCCGACCGACTCGACTCATTGGCGATCGACAGGACCGCCGCGTCCCCGTCCCAGCCGTTCGAACCGACCTCGTACCGGGCGCTCACCGCTTCTTGCGCCGACGGCGCGATCAGGACGCTCGTCCGCCCCGGAGTCGGCGAGCCGGTGACAGTGGCCCGCGGTGACGGCGTCCGGCTACTGCGTGACGGTCGCGGCGACACCGAGCGCCGCTCCACGGCGGCCGGAGTCGGCCCACCGGTGGCCGACGTGGCGGCCGGCACGGTCGGCAGGAACACCGGAGGCGCGGCCTGCGGCGGCGCGTCCCGCTCCCTGGTGCGAAACGACAGCAGCGCGATCACCAGGAGCACCACCAGCGCGCAGACACCGAGCAGCACCACGATCCACGGCACCGACGCCATCGCCCGCGCCGCCCGCGAATCTGCCGCACCGTCCGGCCGCACCGCCATCAGGTCTCCCCTCGTCCCCCACCGACGCGACAGCGTAGCCAGCGCCGCACGGGCCCGAAACCGGGTGGGTACGGATCGGGCCAACCGGCCCCCGTCGGTCAGCCCGTCCGGACGACAGTGCAGATCAGTGGTCCGTCATCGGAGATACGCAGCAGGTAGCGGTACCGCTCCCCCGGCACCGCCTGCCCTCGGCAGTCCAGGAACTCCCACTCCACCGCCACCATCGTCAACAGCGCGGACACCGCCTGCACGTCCTCGATCCGGGCGTGGGCCGCGACCAACTCCCGGTCCTGGTAGTCGGGTGCGGCGCCCACGAAGGACAGCGCCACCGCCGCCGCGGACGTGAACGAGAAGCTGTAGGTGTCGGCCACCACCAGCCCCGGCAGGGCGTAGCAGCCGGCGATGGCCGGCAGGTCACCCGAGGTCAACGCCACGCCGTACCGGTCGAAGAAGTCGGCCAACGTGTCAAGATCCGTGGAGGCGTTCACGGTCACAGCAATTGCCGGTGACCGCACAGGTCAAACCTCAGCGCCGCGGTACCTGAACCTCGATCTCGGAACCCAACCGGGCGTCAGCGGCCAGACCCAGGTCGTCCCCGCTCCAGAACCGCCCCGGGTCGTACCAGTTTGGACGTCGACCCGCCGGCAGCAACCCCATCGCCTCATAGGTCACCGCCACCACCTCGGCGCAGTACGCCGTCTCCAGCGCCCGGTCCCGCTCCCCCGCCGACCGGGCCGAGCCGACCGCGCCGGAGGGTTTGGCGCGGTCAGCCGGGTTGGCGCGTTCGGTCGGGTTGGTTGGGTTGGGACGGTCAGCGCTGTCGGTCGGGTTGGGACCGGGTGCCGGCTGGCCGAGGCGTGCCAACGCCGACAGCCCACCGAGGTGCGGCAACGCGGGAAGCCGACCGGGACGCGGCAGCGCCGGCACCCGACCCCGCACCCAGCGCCACGCCAACTGGGCGGTCGACGGGAACGGCGTGCCGTCCAGCCGCGCGATCGTCCGCAGCACCGCCTGCTCCATCTCCGCGTCGGCCGGCGGGTCGAGCTGCCGCAACCAGGCCCGCTGGCCGTACCGGTTGGCCCAGACGCAGACCGCGTCCCGCAGGTCGTGCAGCTGGACGCCACGTTGGTGGCTGCCCGACCACAGGTCCGGCAACGACCTGCCCAACTCCGCGTGCCACATCAGCGGCGGCATATCGTCCAGCACCACCGCCATCCCGACGTGGTTCACCGGGCTGTTGGTGGTGAACTGGATCGCCCGGTCCGGCACGCTGCGGCCCCGGAACACCCACACGTCGCCGGTGCGGGTCAACTCGACGGCCTCATCCAGGCTGATGCTCATGAGGGTCTAGCCTAGGCCGATGCGGCAACGAATGCGGTGGTGGAAGGTTCTCGGGCTGGCCGGGCTCGCCGGTGTCGCGGCGTCCGGCGTGGTCATCGCGCGGGCCGAACGGCGTCGGCGGGCGTACACCCCGGAGGAGATCCGGCAGCGGCTGCTGGAGCGGCACGCCCAGGCCAGCGACGCCGCGAAACCCGCTGACCCGACCTGACCCACCGTCCTCTGTAGATCGTCGTCGGGGCAACCGGACAGGTCGATGATCGTTACGATGAGGCGATGACGACGCCCGTCGCACAACGGCCCTTCGTCCTGTCCATCCCGGCCGCGCCGGTCGAACGACACGGCACCGTCGACCTGCACCTGCCCACCCACACCGACCGCGCTCCCGCCGTCGTGGTGGTGCACGGCGCTCCGCTGCCGCCCGACGCTCCCGACCCCCGCGACTGGTTGCTCTACCGCGGCTACGGCACCCTGCTCGCCGCGAGCGGTGCGGTCACCGCACTGGTCAGCTACCAGGTGTCCGACCTGTCCGCGCTGCCCGCCGCAGCCGACGACATCGCCGCGATGGTCGAGCAGGTCCGCGCCGATCCGCGGGTCGACCCCGAGCGGGTGGTGCTGTGGTTCTTCTCCGGCGGCGGCCTCTTCGCGGCCGACTGGCTGCGCGTCCCCCCGGCCTGGCTACGCGGGATCGCACTGACATATCCGCTGCTCATCCCGTTCCCCGGCTGGGAGGTCGACGCCCGCTTCCTGCCGGTCGAGGCCCTCAGCTCCGGCACCGGCGTGCCACTGGTGCTGACTCGCGCCGGTCAGGACATACCGCCGGTCCTGGCCGGTATCGACGCGTTCGTCCCCGCTGCGACCGCCCAGGGCTGGCCGATGCGGGTGATCGAGGTGCCGGACGGGCAGCACTCCTTCGACATCCTCAACCACGGCCCGCAATCCGAGGCAGCCGTCCTGGCCGCCCGCGACGCCGTCCTGGAACTGCTCGACGCACCCTGACCACCCCCGCCCCACCGACGCAACCAGACCGCTCCGCCCCACCTCGGTCGGGTCGGTAGCGGACCGACGAACGGTGCGCACGGGCATGATCCACTCGGGTTCGTTGATGTCGGGGCATCCCCGGCATCGGGACACCGCGACTTCCATGAACCCGAGTGGATCATCCCGGCCTGGCCGCCGTGCCGGCCTTTCCGACCGCGGCAGGCGAGTGGTTTGTCGGGTTCGGGGTGAATGTGGGGTGGTCGGGGCCACCCCGGCGGTGGAATCGGCGGCCGGCCGGGTTCGTTATCCCTGGCAGATCACCGCGACCGTCGAGTCGCAGAGCGCGGGCAGCGGCCCCCTCCGGGAACACCCGCCAGGCCGCCACGGTTACACCCGCGCACGGCCGAGCACCACAACGGCCGGGCCGCCGGGAACACCCGCCAGGCCGCCCCGGTTATATCCCCGGACCGGCCGAGCACCACAGGCAGGTTGATCCCCTCGCGGGCCGGGCGGAATGACCGGCCACCGCGATTGGTTACATCCCGTCCCGACGCCGACCCCCTGTTGCGGGTCGCCGGGCAAGAACTTTCCCCGCGCCACCATCCCCCGCTGTGGTGTGGGTTTCCCCCGAAGGCAGAGGAGCACGCCATCATGCGTACCGATCTGATCCGTAAGACCGCCCTGACCGCCGCTGGGCTCGCGTTCGCCGGTGGTGCGATCGCCGGG
>NZ_JBEYSY010000026.1:4464-51286 GCF_040704315.1 Micromonospora sp. NPDC047644 | reverse complement strand
GCTGGAGCCGCGTCGTGCCACTCGCCGAGAGGCGACCTGCACACCGACACCAGCGCCGCCCCCGGCCCTTCAGCCGGGGGCGGCGCTGTCTGTGCTCATCTGGCAGAGCGTCGCGGCACAATGTCCGGGTGACTGACGCACAGGCGTGGTCCGAGCAGTCGGGCCTACTCGTACTCCCCAGTGGGGCGACGGTGCGCGGTCGCCGCGTCGCTGCCGCGACCTCGCCCGCCGACTTCGCCGTGCTGCTGGCGCCTGGCCCGGAACCCGCCTGGCCGTACCGGCGGATCCGTTGGCCCGACTTCTGGGTGCCGCTCGACCGCGCCGAAGCCCTCGACGTTCTGCGGGAGGCGCTGCGACGGGCCCACGACGGTGAACGTGTCGAGGTGGCCTGTCGGGGTGGGCTGGGCCGCACCGGAACGGCCTTGGCCGCCCTGGCGATCCTCGACGGTCTGCCGGTCGAGCGGGCGGTGCCGTGGGTGCGGGCCGGTTACCACCCGAAGGCAGTCGAAACCCCCTGGCAGCGGCGCTGGCTGCGCCGCGTCACCTGAGGCCGTCCGCTAGACCGCCGCTCGTCGGAGCGCCGCCGGTCGGAGCGCCGCCGTACCCGCCACCGTGACGCCGGGCCAGGCCGACCGCGTCCACTGGCACCGCCGCACCGCCGCACCGCCGCACCGCCGCACCGCCGCACCGCCGCACCGCCGCACCGCCGCACCCGGCGGACCGCCGCAGCAGCGGACCGCAAGCACCGCCGCAGCGGCGGACCGCAAGCACCGCCCCGCCGCCGGACCGCAAGCACCGCCGTAACGGCGCTACTGGCACCGCCTTACAGCAGCCGCCCGTGCCGGCACCGGTCGCCGCAGCGCGCCGGCTGGCCGCAGCGCGCCGGCCGGCGGCAGTGCGTCGGCTGGCCGCAGCGCGCCGGCCGGCGGCAGTGCGTCGGCTGGTGGCGGGCACCGGTGTCAGCTGTGGCCGATCACCGACGGGTCGTTGACGTACTCGCGGAGGTGCTTGGCGGTGAGGGTGTCGCCGGTGGCGACCAGTTCGGCCGGTGTGCCGGTGAAGACGATGCGGCCACCGTCGTGGCCGGCGCCGGGGCCGAGGTCGATGAGCCAGTCGGCGTGAGCCATGACAGCTTGGTGGTGCTCGATGACGATCACCGTGTTTCCGGCGTCGACCATCCGGTCGAGCAGGGCCAGCAGTTGGTCCACGTCGGCCAGGTGCAGGCCCGTGGTCGGCTCGTCGAGGACGTACGTGGTGGTCTTCTCGGCCAGGTGGATGGCGAGCTTGAGTCGTTGCCGCTCGCCGCCGGACAGGGTGGTCAGCGGCTGGCCGAGGCTGAGGTAGCCCAGCCCGACGTCGACCAACCGGCCGAGGATGAGGTGCGCCGCCCCGCTGGGGAAGAACGCGTACGCCTCGGTGACGGACATGGTCAGCACCTCGTGGATGTTCTTGCCGCGCAGCGTGTACGTGAGCACCGTGTCGGTGAAGCGCCGCCCCTCGCACCGTTCGCAGACGCTCGCGACGCCGGCCATCATCGCCAGGTCGGTGTAGATGAGGCCGATTCCCTTGCAGGTGGGGCAGGCGCCCTCGGAGTTGGCGCTGAACAGCGCGGCCTTGACCCCGTTGGCCTTGGCGAAGGCGGTGCGGATCGGGTCGAGCAGCCCGCTGTAGGTGACCGGGTTGCTGCGTCGTGAGCCGCGGATCGGGGACTGGTCGACGATGACGACCCCGGCCCGGCCGCGCAGCGAGCCGTGGATCAGTGAGCTCTTGCCGGAGCCGGCCACGCCGGTGACCACGGTGAGGACCCCGAGCGGGATGTCCACGTCCACGTCGTGCAGGTTGTGCAGGTCGGCCTGGCGGATGGCGAGTTGCCCGGTGGGTTGACGTACCGCCGCGCGCACCCTCACCCGGTGGTCCAGGTGCCGCCCGGTGAGGGTGTCGGAGCGGCGCAGGCCGGGGATGTCGCCGGTGAAGCAGATCCGACCACCGTCGGTGCCGGCACCCGGTCCGAGGTCGACCACGTGGTCGGCGATGGCGATGGTTTCCGGTTTGTGTTCCACCACCAGCACGGTGTTGCCCTTGTCGCGCAGCCGCAGCAGCAGGTCGTTCATCCGGGCGATGTCGTGGGGGTGCAGGCCGACGGTGGGTTCGTCGAAGACGTAGGTGACGTCGGAGAGGCTGGAGCCGAGGTGGCGGACCATTTTCACCCGTTGCGCCTCGCCGCCGGAGAGGGTCGCCGACTCGCGGTCCAGGCTGAGGTAGCCCAGACCGATCTCGACCAGGGAGTCCAGCAGGTCGCGTAGGTTGGCGACGAGGGGCGCGGCTCCCGGGTCGTCGACGGTGCGGACGAACGCGGCCAGGTCGCTGATCTGCATGGCCGAGCAGTCGGCGATGGTGAGCCCGGCGATCCGGGACGACAGGGCCGCCGCGTTGAGCCGGGTGCCGCCGCAGTCGCCGCAGCTGGTGAAGGTGACCGCCCGGTCGACGAAGGCGCGGATGTGCGGTTGCATCGACTCGCGGTCCTTGGTCAGGAGGAGCCGCTTGACCTTGACCGCCAGCCCTTCGTACGTCCAGTTGTTGCTGCCTACCTTGATCTTGGTGGCCGGCTTGTGCAGGAAGTCCTCCCACTGTTGCGGGGTGAAGTCCTGGAGTTTGACGTCCGGGTCGAACAGGCCGGAGCCGACGATGGTCTGCCAGTACCAGGAGTCGACAGCGAAGTTCGGCACCGTGATCGCGCCGTCGTTGAGGGAGCGCTCGACGTCGACCAGCTCGTTGACGTCGAGGTCGGAGACCCGGCCCAGCCCCTCGCAGGTGGGGCACATGCCCTCGGGCAGGTTGAAGCTGAACGCCCCGGCGCCGCCCATGGTCGGGTGGCCGAGCCGGCTGAAGAGGATCCGCAGCATCGCGTACGCGTCGGTGGCGGTGCCGACGGTGGAGCGGGAGTTGCTCCCCATCCGCTCCTGGTCGACGACGATGGCGGCGCTGAGGTTGCGCAGCGAGTCGACGTCCGGCCGGTTGAGGTTCGGCATGAACGACTGGAGGAACGCGCTGTAGGTCTCGTTGATCATCCGCTGGGACTCGGCGGCGATGGTGCCGAAGACCAGCGACGACTTGCCCGACCCGGAGACACCGGTGAAGACGGTCAGCCGGCGTTTGGGGATGTCGACCGAGACGTCGGCGAGGTTGTTCTCCCGCGCCCCGCGTACCTCGATCATGTCGTGGCTGTCGGCGGCGGACCATGCTGGCTGCGACATGCGAACCCTTCACGGAGTCGTGGCGGGACTTTGCCCCGCCGGGCACTGGCGGGTTCCATTGTCTCATTCGTCCCCATGTAGACAGTTCTGGCCAGAGCTGAGCGTAGGCTGCGGAGCTACGTCCAGGAAAGTCTCAAATCACGTCGTAAGCGGTACGGTGGCTCGCGTGGACGTCGTCGCCTCGAAGGATCGGCTGCGCGCCGTGGACCTGGCCGCCACCGTCGGGATCTCGGTGCAGCAGGTGCGCAACTACGTCGAGTTGGGGGTGCTGCCGCCGGTGCGCCGCACCGCCAGCGGCTACCGGATCTTCACGACCGAGCACGCCCGGGCGCTGACCGTGGCGCGGCGGTTGGCCGAGGGGCACGGTTGGAGCCGTACCCGGGAGATCATGGCGGCGGTGCACGCGGGTGACCTGCCGGCGGCCCTGGCGGCGCTCGACGGCGGCCACGCCGAGCTGGACCGGGAGCGCGCGGAGATTCGCCGGGTGCTCGGCGCCTTCGAGACCGTGCTGGCCAGCCCACCGGCGACCCGACCCGCACCACGCCACGGCGCCCGCATCGGCGAGGTCGCCGCCCTGGTCGGGGTCCGGACCTCGCAGCTGCGGCTGTGGGAGGAGCGCGAGCTGCTGCGGCCGGGGCGCACCCCGGGGACCAACTACCGGGTGTATGACGAGGCGGAGCTACGCGCGGCGCAGGTCATCGCGTTGCTGCGCCGCGGCGCGTACCCGTTCGAGATCATCGCCGCGGTGCTGGGCGAGCTGCGGACCACCGGCAGCGCCCAGCGGGTCCGCGCCGAGCTGGGCCGCCGCGAGCAGGAGCTGCACACCCGCAGCCTGCGCAGGCTGCGGGGCAGCGCCGCCCTGCACGACTACCTGCGCGCTCGCGGCGACGCGAGTTGATCGGCATCCGTCCCGCCGGTCGATCCTCCTGACTAGGGTCGGGCACATGAGAGCTGCGCTGCTGGCGGCCACGACGTCCGCCGTCCTGCTCGCCCCCGTGCCGGTCGGTGCGACGGGAGCGTCCGCCGCGCCGACGGTGCGCTGCCCCCGGGTTCCGGTGCCGGCGGCGTCCCGCCCACCCCGGCCGTCGCCCCCGCCCGCCGTCGGAGAGCAACGGATGATCGGCGGCGCGGCGCTGGACACCGCCGGCCTGGTCGTGCCGGCCGGCGTCCCCGCGCCGCCGAAGGTCACCGCCACGTCGTGGCTGGTCGCCGACCTGGACAGCGGCCAGGTGCTCGGCGGCTGCGGCCCCCACGAGTACGGCACACCGGCGAGCGTGCAGAAGCTCCTGCTGGCGGCCACGATGCTGCCCAGGCTCGACCCGAAGCAGGTCGTCACCGTCACCGACGCGGACATGAACATCGAACCCGGCTCCTCGGCCGTGGGCCTGGTCGCGGGCGGCCGGTACACCATCGAGACCATCTGGCTCGGGTTGCTGCTCAACTCCGGCAACGAGGCCGCCAACGCCCTCGCGCGACTCGGCAGCGGAACGGACAGCGCCGCCGGCGTCCGCGCCATGAACGAGCAGGCCCACCACCTCGGCGCGCTCCAGACGCACGCGGTCACCCCGTCCGGGTTGGACGGCAGGGGGCAGTTCACCAGCGCGTACGACCTGGCGCTGATCGCCCGTGTCTGCTTCGCCGAACCGAACTTCCGTCGGTATGCGCTGACCGAGCAGGCGTCGATTCCGGTCCAGCCGGCGCAACGCACCAAGGGCTTCGAGATCCAGAACGAGAACCAGCTCATCTACCGGTACCCGGGGGCGCTCGGCGGCAAGACCGGCTTCACCGACCTGGCCCGGCACACCTACGTGGGGGCGGCGGAACGGGGCGGGCGGCGACTGGTGGTGACCCTGCTGGGCGCCGAATCGGCACCCGTACGCGGCTGGGAGCAGGGCGCGGCCCTCCTGGACTGGGGCTTCACGCTGCCGCGCGACGCCGCCGTGGGTCGACTGGTCGAGCCCGGCGAGCTGACCGCCACCCCGTCCGCGGCGCCGTCCGCGCTGGCGGCACCCGGCGCGCCCCGACCGGCGGCGGCCAGCGGGTCCGCGCCCAGTGGCTCGGGGTGGCTCTGGTCGGTGATCGCGGTGAGCGGCGCGACGGTGGTGGCGTTGATGGGCGGCGTGCTGTGGCGGCGTCGCCGTCGGATGCCCTGACGGATCGACATCGGGCGCTGCCATCCATAGACTCCGGTCTTTCTGGCCCCACCAGTCCAGGAGGATCCCTGTGTCGAGTGAACTCGAACCGCGCCCCGCAGTGGCGGCACCCCGCCGACCGGTGCGCGCCCTGACCCGCCTCGCGGGGGTGACAGCCCTCGCCGGGGCGCTGGTCGTCGGCGCGTCCGCGAGCGCGGTCGCCGCGCCGGCCGGCGCAGACGGTGCTTCCGCCGCGCCGTCCGTGGTCTCGGACGCCGCCGACCGGCCACCGCGCACCACCCACGGCCCGTGCGCGTACACCGAGACCCCGGACGAACCCGCGGCCCGGCCGGTGCCGCTGCCGCCCGACCCGCGACGCACCCCGGCCCGGGGCAGTGTCCGGGTGACCCTGGCGACCAACCACGGGCCCATCGGGTTGACACTGGACCGGGCCGCGGCGCCGTGCACGGTGCAGAGCTTCCTGCACCTGGTGAGCAAGCGGTTCTACGACCGCACCCCGTGCCACCGGCTCACCGCGTACCCCACGCTGAGCGTGCTGCAGTGCGGTGACCCGTCCGGCACCGGTGAGGGCGGCCCGGGCTACCGGTACCGCGACGAGTTGCCGACCGACCTGCCGCCCGCGCCCACCGACCCGACCGGCGAGCGCCGGGTGTACGCCCGTGGCGTGCTGGCCATGGCCAACGCCGGGCCGGACACCAACGGCAGCCAGTTCTTCCTGGTCTACGCCAACTCCGCCCTGCGCCCCAACTACACGATCTTCGGCGAGGTCGACGGGGCGGGCCTGGCCACGCTGGACCGGATTGCCGCCGGGGGAGTGGCACCCACCGCCGAGGACCCCGCACCGGTCGACGGCGCGCCCGCACTGCCGGTGACCATCCGCAAGGCCGTCCGCTGGCACCACCACCACTGACGGTGCGGCGCGGTGGGTGACCGTCGGTCGCTCACCGCGCCGGCCGTGGGCGGCTCCCGGGTGTGCGCGGCTCCGCGGAATTCTCGGAAACGGACCGGAACCGGTCCAACCGGTTTCCGACGCAGGTCAGGCCGTCACGCCGAGGCGGGCGAACCGGTCAGCGGGGCGGCGGTGCTGTCCCGCACGACCAACTCGGTGGCGAGTTCCACCCGGGGCGAGTCGATGCCCTCGCCCTGGGCCAGGCGCAGCACGGTCCGGGCCGCCAACCGTCCCATCTCGACCAACGGTTGGCGCACGGTGGTCAGCGGCGGTGAGGCCCAGCGGGCTTCCGGCAGGTCGTCGAACCCCACCACGCTCACGTCGTCCGGCACGCGCAGCCCGCGACGCCGGATGGCCTCGTAGACGCCGAAGGCCATCTGGTCGCTGGAGGCGAAGATGCCGGTCGGCGGGTCGGCGAGGTCGAGCAGCGCGGTCCCGCCGGCGAAACCGGAAGCGTGGTAGAAGTCGCCCGGGTAGATCAGCGCGTCGTCCACCGGCACCCCGGCGGCCTCCAAGCCGGCCCGGTACCCGTCGAGCCGGGCCCGGCTGCACAGCAGGTGCGTCGGCCCGGCCACGAAACCGATGCGCCGGTGCCCGATCGCGAGGAGATGTTCTGTCGCGGCGAGCCCGCCGGCCCAGTTGGTGGCGCCGATCGTGGGCACCTCCATGGCCGGCACGCCGGCCGGGTCCACGACCACCACCGGCACGTTGAGGCGACGCAGTTGCGCGTGCAGCGGCGGGCTCAGGTGCGAGGTCACGAAGATGACACCGTCGGTGGCCCGGGTGCGCAGGTTCTGCAACCACTGCCGGGCCGCGGTCGGCTGCCGGTGGATAGCGGAGACCACGGTGCCGACGCCCGCTCCGTGCCCGACGTCCTCCACGCCACGGATGATCTCCACGGCCCAGGGGCTGTCCAGGTCGTTGAAGACCAGGTCGACGAGGCCGGCACGGCGAACGCTGCGGCTGGTGCGACGCCGGTAGCCGTGGTGGCGCAACAACTCCTCGACCCGTTCCCGGGTGTCCGGGGCCACATCGGAGCGTCCGTTGAGCACGCGTGACACGGTCGGCACCGACACTCCGGCCTCCCGTGCGATCGCGGTGATGGTCACCCTGCGTCCGTCGTCCGCGCCCACCCGCGTCTCCTTCACCGAGCCGGAGGAACGACCACCAGGCGTCGCCCACCGTGTGTCCCGAAACGGCGTGCCCGTTCCACGCGTCATCTTGCCTCACCGATGGGGGTTGACGACACGCCAGACCGACCGAAGCTTTGCTTGAGTTGCGGAAAAGTTCCGGAGATCTTCCGGTTACTTTCGGTCAGCCGGCCGGATGGATCCGGGGATGGCGGCCCTGGTCGGGCTGATAGACAGAACTCGTGCGCTACCGCCTGGCCGTCGTGCTCGCGCTCACCGCGCTGCTGAGCGGCTGCTCGCGGCCGAAGCCCCGCCCCGCGCCGGCCGGGCCGCAGCCGACGTCGGCGAGCCCCACACCCACGCCGACTCCGTCCACCTCCATGCCGGCCCCGCTGCCGGGGTTCGTGGTGCTCACCGACCTCGACCCGCGCATCCACGCCGACATCCGGTACGCCACACCGCACAACTTCGTCGGCCGACCGATCGCCGGCTACCGCGAGCCGCTTTGCCTGCTCACCCGGCAGGCGGCCGAGGCGTTGCGCCGCGCACAGGACGCCGCGCTGACCGGTGGGCACAGCCTCAAGGTGTACGACTGCTACCGCCCGCAACCGGCGGTGGACGACTTCGTCGCCTGGTCGAAGCGCCCCGACGAGCAACAGACCAAGGCCGAGTTCTACCCGGACCTGGCCAAGAACCGGCTCTTCGCCGACGGTTACATCGGCGCGCCCACCGCCCACAGCCGCGGCAGCACCCTGGACCTCACCCTCGTCGACGAGCCCGCCGCCAGCCAACCTCCGTACCGGGTCGGGCAACCGCTGGTCGCCTGCACCGCGCCGCGCGGGCAGCGCTTCGGGGACAACAGCATCGACATGGGTACGGGCTTCGACTGCTTCGACTCGCGGGCGCACACGGCCGACCCCCGCACCACCGGAACGGCGCGGGACAACCGTCGTCTGTTGCAGCGGCTGATGACCGACGCCGGGTTCGTCAACTACGACCGTGAGTGGTGGCACTACAGCCTGCGCGACGAGCCGTACCCGGACACGTTCTTCGCCGCACCGGTCGCCCGCTCCTCGGTCGGCTGACCTCAGGTCCAGTAGAGGATCCGGCAGGCCGGCACGCGGGCGGTGAGTTCGGCGGTGAACCACTCGCGCAGCTCGGTCATCTGCTCACGCGGGTAGACGTACTTCACCGCACCGAACTTGCCGTGCTTGCGGGTGCGGGACTCCTCGTCCATCTCCAGCCGGGTGCGCGGGTACCAGCCGAGCAGCACCTCCTTGCTGCCCGGCGTGAACCGGTGGGTGATCAGCTCGGCGGTCAGGTCCAGGTCGCGCACCCCGTCGACCGCCGCGCGGACCTGGTCGAGCAGTTCGCCGTAGTGCTCCCGCCACTGCGGCAGCGCGATGATCGGCGCGATGGTGAGCCCGACCGGGTAGCCGTCGAGGGCGAGCCGGCGCAGCGCGGCCAACCGGTCCGGCACCCGGGCGGTGCCGCCCTCGAACCGACCGCTCACCGGGGCGCAGTTGACGCTGAAGCGGACCCGGGTCCGGCCGGCGTGCGGCAGCCCGACGAAGGTGTCCACATCGGCGTACTTGGTGGTCCAACGCAGTTGCACGGGAGCGTCCCAGTCGGCGAAGTGCTGCACCGCGCGGCGCCAACTGCCGGTCAGGTGCTCCAGGGCGAGCGGGTCGGTGTAGCAGGACGCCTCGAAGGTGGTGCCTTCGTCGGCGCGCCGCGCGTTGCGGCTGGTCACCGTGCCGCGCCCGGCGTACGCGGCCAGCCCGGTGAGGATGTCGTCGAGGTCCGCGTACACCCGGGTCACCGGCGGGCCGGACAGGGATCCGGCGAGGTAGCAGTACTGGCAGTGCGCCGGGCAGCCCTCGGCCAGGTCGACCCGCCAGTCGGCGCTGGGCGCGATGGGTTGCAGCACGCGCCGCGAGGGTGGGCTGACCACTATCGCCATCGTCGACTTCGCCCGGGCGTAGGTCTCCCGATCGGTCTGTCCGCGTACCCCGGTGAGCCGGTTGGCCCGCAGGTGTTCCACCTCGATCCCGAGTGCCCGCACCCGGTCGACGATCCGTTGGCCGTGCGGGTGGTCGAGCGCGGCGGGGGTGGCGACCACCCGGCTCGGGGTCCAGCGGCGCGCCGAGCGGGTCGGCGGCGCGAGGCCGGCGAGGTCGCGGGTCGGCACGTGTTCGCCGCTGGCGTCGTGCGGCGCGGCGGGCACGTCCACGGCGAGCGGCTGGTCGACGTCGACGCCGTCCGGGCTGGTCACCGGGCCGGGGTACCCGCTGGCGCAGGAATCCCACCCGTTCGGGCGATCGGCGATTGACGCGATCAGGTCAGAGGAATAACCTTTCGTCTATCTGTAAACCTTGTGAACAGATGTACCTCGACGCGGCGGCGCGCGTCCCCACCGAAGGGACGATCAGGTGATCGCAGAACTCTCCTCCCGTACCAGACGAATCCTGTCATTGTTCGTCGCCCTGGTCGTCGGGCTGACCGCCGGTGTCGCGGTCAGCGCCTCGCGAAGTGCGCAGGCCGCGCCGACGTTCAAGGTCCTGGCCTTCTACAACGGCACCTGGGACGCCGCGCACATCGACTTCGTCAAGGACGCCCGGGCCTGGTTTCCGCAGGCCGCCGCCCAGCACGGATTCTCCTGGGAGGCCACCAACAACTGGAGCCTGCTGAACACCTCCAACCTGGCCCAGTACAAGGTCGTCATGTTCCTCGACGACGCGCCGCCCGCCGCACAGCGCGCCGCCTTCCAGCAGTACGTGCAGAACGGCGGGGGATGGTTGGGCTTCCACGTCAGCGCGTTCACCACCAACCCGTCCAGCTGGAGCTGGTACTACAACACCTTCCTCGGCACCGGCTCGTTCCAGACGAACACCTGGGGGCCCACCCGGGTCACGATGCGCGCCGACAACCGCACCCACGCCGCCACCCGCAACCTCCCGGCGACGTTCTCGTCGTCGATCAGCGAGTGGTACTCCTGGAGCAACGACCTGCGGCAGAACCCCAACATCGACATCCTCGCCTCGGTCGACCCGTCCAGCTTCCCGGTCGGCACCGACCCCAACCAGTCCTGGTACGGCGGCTACTACCCGCTGGTCTGGAGCAACCGGCAGTACAAGATGCTCTACGCCAACTTCGGCCACAACGCGATGAACTACAACACCAACACCGGGCTCTCATCCACCTTCGACAGCCCGCAGCAGAACCAGTTGCTGATCGACGGACTGCACTGGCTGGCCGGTGTCGGTGCCGTCCCGCCGACCACGCCCCCGCCGTCGGACGGCATCTCGCCGACCGCCTGGCACACGGTCGTCAACCGGGGCAACGGCAAGTGCGTGGACGCGCGGGCCGCGGCCAGCGCGAACGGCACGGCCATCCAGCAGTACGCGTGCAACAGCAGCACCGCGCAGCAGTACCAGTTCGTGCCGACCAGCGGCGGATACCTGCGGGTCAACAACCGCAACAACAGCGCTCAGGTGCTCGACGTGACGGACCGGTCGACAGCCGACTCGGCACCCATCCAGCTCTGGTCCTACAGCGGCGGCAACAACCAGCAGTGGCGGGCCGAGCCCGAGGGCGGCGGCTACTACCGCCTGGTCAACCGCTCCAGCGGCAAGTGTCTCGACGTGCCGGGCGCGTCCACGGCGGACAGCGTCCAGCTCATCCAGTACGCCTGCAACGGCACCGCCGCGCAGTCCTTCCGCCTGGTGCCCATGTCGTAGGTCGCCGATAGCCTCGCGGCATGGCGATTCCCGACCGCGTGCCGATCGCGTACGAGCCCGACTATCACACCCGCCACATCGGCCGGTACGACAAGGGCCAGTTCTTCGGCTCCGTCACCGCCACACTGGAGGACGGTGCCGGAGCCGAAGACAACTGGTATCGCCACAAGCGCTGGTACGCGGTGCTGCACCGGTTCGACGCCGACGGCGTGCACACCGACTCGGACATCTGGTTCGCCGGCACCAGCGAAGACGAGGAAGCCTCGATCGATCGGGCCGAGGCTCGCCTCGCCGAGGGGCTCGACGCGTTGCCCGAACGGGTCTCCGACGACATCTCGATCGGGCTGTTCCAGGTCACCGTCGACGGGCACGTCTTCGGGCTGATCGACGGCTCGGCGGAGTACGACGGCGAGGACCACGCCGAGTTCGTCCCGGACGAACTGGGTTTCGATCCACCCTGGGACGGCCTCTACGACACCTGAGCGGCGCGCGTGAACCGGGCGGCGACGTCCCTGACGACGGCACGCAGCCCCGGTGGGTCGAGGACGTCGAAGTCGACAGCCAGGGTGCCGAGGAAGGCGGCGAGGTTTCCCAGCGACTCGCCGCCGGTGTGCAGCAGGCAGGTCCGCTCGTCGATCGCCTCCAACAGGCCCGCAGTGGTGGGGATCCGTTGCGCCATGGTTTCGGCCGACGCGTGCAGGCGTACCCGGGCGGGGTGTGGAGGGCCCCCCTTCAGCCGAAGGGGGCGCCACTTCGTTGCGGTCATCGGGTCCACGACACGAACCTCTCGTAGAGGTCAGCCGTGGCGACGGTCGGCAACTCTGCCAGAGCCACGTCGAGCAACCCACCGACGTACATCGCGAGGCTCACCCGGCTGGCTCCGAACTCCTCGGCCAACCGCATACGCGCCGGGTCGCACGGCCAGTCTTGCTCGCACGCCTGGCAGTCCCACTGCGGACGGCGAGGCATGTGCTCGCCGCCCAACCGGGTGTCCAGCGCCGCCACCGAGCGTTCCGCGTGAAGGGCGTTGGCCGCCCGGATGGTCGTCGGTACCTCGGACATCATCGGTGCCCCTCCGTCAGTGGTTGATAGGTCGTCCGGTCATCTCCGGCACGGATGCCCTCGCCCTTCCGCGGAATGGCGGTAGTGGTCGCACGCATCGCGTCAGGTTCGGATGTTCACCACCGCCGTGCCGTGATCGCGACGCTACGTGGGATCAGTGGCAGTCGAACGGATGCGGTTGTCCGCCGACTGTCCGCACCTGTCCGCGGACACCCTCCCCGCTAGCCTGTGCGGGTGAGCGACTACGTGCAGGTGTCAACGGCCACGCCGACCCGTGATGCGGCGATGACGCTGGCCGGAGGGGCGACAGCGGCACGCCTGGCGGCGGGCGCGCAGGTGGCCGGGCCGGTGGCTGTCGTGTTCTGGCACCTCGGCGAGCAGGGCACGAGCGAGGAGTGGCAGGTGCTGCTGTACACCACGACCGACAGGTACCCGCAATTGGAGGCGTACCTGATTGACGCTCACCCGTGGGACAACCCGCAGGTCACCGCCGTGCCGATCGCTCACGGCTCGGCCGCCTACCTGGCCTGGGTCAGACAGACCGTCGAGGACGAGTAGACATCTCGGCGGCCAAGGCCCGAAGCTCAGCAACGCACTGCATCCCGGTGTGCGGCTCCACCCGGTTGAGGAACGAATTCAGGCGTTGCGCTGGCCGCACCGAGCCCACTCCACCTGCGAGTCGGACTGCGGCAGCCGCGGTGGCGCAGGCGTGCTCAACCTCGTTGGCGTCCAGGTAGGCGTCTGCCAGCCACGACAGGTAGAGGGCTTTGTCGCGGGAGTGGGTGTCGTCGAATCGGGCGAGCGCGCCTTCCAGCACCGGGATGGCGCGCATCGGCCGGCGCAGTACCGTCCAACACCGCCCGGTCATGATCTCGCCCTCCACGCGGTCGACCCAGTACACCCAGTCGGGTTCGGGTCGGTCGTCGTGCTCGCTGAGACACGTGGTGCCCCGCGAGAGCTGCTGGTCTGCCGCAGCGGCGTTGCCCCCGACGGCGAACGCCCAGGCGGCCCTGAGGTGCAGCAACGCCCGAACAGTTGGTGTGGCGGCTGCGGCAGCCTCGCAGCCGGCCGTGGCGGTGTCGTCGGCGGGCTGGCCGAGGGCGAGCTGCTGATAGGCAAGGAACGCGTACGCGTTGCCGGCGAGGGCGTCGTCGTCGGCGTCGCGGGCGGCGTCGAGACTGGTCCGGTACAGACGTTCTGCGTCGGCATACCGACCGGCGTCGAATGCCGCCCATCCGGCGAGCTGGGTTTGCTCCGCGAGGACGGCCAGGAGTTGCCGACCGACGGGTTCGCTGTAGGAGCCATGCTGGATGATCCGTGTGGTGGCGTCGGCCTCGGCGGCGTAGAGCTGACAGGTGTCGACACCGCCGAGGAAGTTGTCCAGGCGGCGAAGTCGAGCCGTGCGTTCGGCGAGCCGTTCGGCTGTGCTGGGACCGACGTGCCGTCCGTGGTCAAACAGTGTGTGAGGTAGGGCGGCGGCGAGTCCGGCGGTGGCCACGAATTCGCGCCGCCGGATGGTAGGCCGGGCGGCGAGGGCGACGAGTTCACCGGCGGCGTTGAGTGCGTCGTCGATGCGCTGCGCGACGCGGACGGTGGGCGTCTTCAAGCCGGTCTCCAACTCGTGCAGATACGTCTTACCGTGGTAGGTGATCTTGGCGAGATTGCGCAGGGAGATGTGCTGCGCGTCGCGAAGTCGTCGCATCCGCTCGGCGAACGACGGGTCGGTCACGGCGTGCCTGCCTTCGGGGTAGAGGGCCCGAATGGCGTCGCCGCCGGTCTCTGTCCCGACGGGCCGCCACTGGGCACGCTACTCGTGGTGAGCCGTACCGTCACTCACCGCGCTGAATCTGCCGCACTCGCTTCGAATGGTCGAACGTCGGCGCTGCTGCCTGGCATGCGGCGACGGACTCGGCGACCCCATCAGGCGGCGGCCAAGCTCGGCGCTCTACCGCTGGCGGTGGTCGCACTGCATATACATTGCGGACGCGCGCGGACCCTCCTACTCTCGTCGGTGCCAGCCTGACCGATCACCACCGGAGGGAGTACACCATGCCGTGCCGCGTCCGCACCGATGCTTTCCGGCGGTTGCTCCCTGCCAGCACGTCCGCGTGCG
The DNA here is from genome assembly GCF_040704315.1 of Micromonospora sp. NPDC047644. Taxonomy (NCBI): domain Bacteria; kingdom Bacillati; phylum Actinomycetota; class Actinomycetes; order Micromonosporales; family Micromonosporaceae; genus Micromonospora; species Micromonospora sp. NPDC047644. The sequence continues at coordinate 36,885 of NZ_JBEYSY010000026.1, read as the reverse complement.
ACACCGCCAAAACCCGTGCCTACCGCCCATTGTGGGGCATGCTGGGGTGGCGCGACTGACGCCGATGCTGACGCGTCCGCCGGCCGCCCATCCCACCGGGATCGGGCGGCCTCTTCGTATGCACGCACCGTGTCTGAGCATTTCCGGTCACCATTCACAGAAGGAACTCACGATGGGATTCACCCCCCTCGCCGGTACCAAGGCACCGGTGCGGGTCTGGACCGACCCGTACGCCATCGAACCGCAGGCCGCCAAGCAACTGCGCAACATCGGCGCGCTGCCCTGGGTGCAGGGTGTCGCCGTCATGCCCGACGTGCACTTCGGCAAGGGCGCCACGGTCGGATCGGTGATCGCGATGCGGCAGGCCGTCTCGCCGGCCGCGGTCGGCGTCGACATCGGCTGCGGGATGTCAGCGGTGCGTACCTCGCTGACCGCCGCCGACCTGCCGGATGACCTGGCCGGGCTGCGCTCCGCGATCGAGGCCACCATCCCGGTCGGCTTCGCCCAGCGCACGGACTCGGTCGACACCCGTCGGATCCGGGGCCTGGAGCAGGCCGGCTGGGACGACTTCTGGGGTCGGTTCGCCGGCCTGGACCGGCGGGTGGCGCAGCTGGAGACGCGGGCACAGCGGCAGATCGGCACCCTCGGCGGGGGCAACCACTTCATCGAGGTCTGCCTGGAGCAGGGCGGCGCCGACGAGGGGCGGGTCTGGCTGATGCTGCACTCCGGGTCCCGCAACATCGGCAAGGAGCTGGCCGAGCGGCACATCGGGGTGGCCCGGGGGCTGCCGCACAACGCCGACCTTCCCGACCGGGACCTGGCCGTGTTTCTCGCCGGGACGCCCGAGATGGACGCGTACCGGCGGGATCTCTGGTGGGCGCAGGAGTATGCGCGGCGAAACCGGGCGGTCATGCTGGCCCTGCTCTGCGGCGTGGTGCGTGAGCACTTCCCGCAGGTCGGCTACGACGAGTCCATAAGCTGCCACCACAACTACGTCTCGGAGGAGAGCTACGACGGGGTGGACGTGCTGGTGACCCGCAAGGGCGCCATCCGGGCCGGCCGGGGTGACCTGGGCATCATCCCCGGGTCGATGGGCACCGGGTCGTACATCGTGCGGGGGCGGGGAAACCCGGACGCGTACTGCTCGGCGTCGCACGGGGCGGGACGTCGGATGTCGCGGGCGCAGGCCAAGCGGACCTTCAGCACCGACGACCTGGCCGCGCAGACCGCCGGGGTGGAGTGCCGCAAGGACGCCGGGGTGGTCGACGAGATCCCCGGCGCGTACAAGGACATCACCGAGGTGATGGCTCAGCAGGAGGACCTGGTCGAGGTGGTCGCGCACCTCAAGCAGGTGATCTGCGTGAAGGGCTGACATGCCGTGCGGGCCGGGGAGACCGGCCCGCACGGCCGCTGGTCAGAAGCCGACGAAGACGCGGCGCAGGTCGTCGAGGGTCACCGGGCCGGTCACCTGCACCCCGTCGGGGGTGTGCTGCGGGCCCAGCCGTCCGGTGGCCAGCCGCAGCCACGCCTCGGCCGGGGCCACCAGCTCCCCGTCGGGGCGCTCCGGCGCGTCGACGATCTCGACCTTCTCGCCCAACCGCAGCCCGAACGTCCGCTCGGGCGCGTGCAGCCGGACCAGCACCGTGGCCTCCCGGCCGGCCAGCTCCTGGGGCCGGCTGGTCCAGGCCAGCATGCCGCCGATCTGGTCGAGCAACAGCGCCACCGCCCCCGGCGTCACCGCCGCGAACGGGTTGAACGCCACCTCGGCGTCCCACTGGTGCAGGGCGAACTCGCTGAGCCGGAAGCGGGCCGCCGTGGCCACGTCGACCGGCTCCGGCAGGAAGCCGAGGTCGATCCGCATCGAGGCCCGGGTCTCGGCGTCCAGCGCCTCGTACGCCTCGACCAGTCGTTCGTTGGTGGCGAGGAACCCGGCGGCGTGCTCGGCCGGGGACATCGCGTCCCAGCGCGCCCAGACGCCACGGTTGAAGTCCCCGTCCGGGCCGGGTGCGCCGGAACGGGCGGCGTCCAGCGTCGCCAGGTTGATCTCGGCGCCGCTGCCCAGGTGGCTCAGCACCTGGGAGACCTGCCACTCGCTTGCCCCCGACGGCCGCAGCAGGTCGTCCTCCTTGAGGTCGCGTACGAGCGCGGCGAGCTCCTCGTGGCCCGCGCGCAGAGCGGTGATGATCTGGTCAGCAGGGGTCGACATGGATCTCCTCAAACGGATTTTCGACGATGGTCCGGACGCTACCGGACGTGGCCGCCGGCCGGCCCGCCCCGGTCTCGGGCGCGTTCCGGCCGGCGGCCACGTCGGTCAGGCTCAACCCATGTGCACGGTGTTGCCGGTCGGGATGTCCTCCTTGCGGACCTTCACCAGGACCAGGGTGGCCAGCCCGGCGAGCACGATCAGCGCCGCGCCCCAGGCGAAGGCCACCCGGTAGCCGTGCACCAGCGCCTCGACCTGGTTGACCGGGTTCGGTGCCCGGCCGACCAGATAGGCGGCGACCGCGCTGGTGTAGAAGGTGTTCAGCAGCGCGGTGCCGAGCGAGCCACCGATCTGCTGGGTGGCGTTGAGCGTCGCGCTGGCCGCGCCGGCGTCGTGCTCCGGCACCCCGACCAGGGCGAGGCTGGACAGCGGGACGAAGGTGAAGCCCAGCCCCAGGCCCAGGACGACCTGCGCGGGCAGCAGGTGGGTGAGGAACGAGGTGTCCACGTCGATCTGGGTCAGCACCAGCATGCCCAGGGCGGCGAGCACCGAACCGGCGACCATCAGCGGCTTGGCACCCAACCGGGGCATCAGCTGACTGGCGCCACCCGCGGCGATCAGCACACCGGCGGTGACCGGCAGAGATGCCAGACCGGCTTCGAGGGGCTTGTACTGCAACACCACCTGGAAGTAGAAGGTCAGGAAGAGGAACGCCCCGAACAGGCCGGCGCCGATCAGCGTGGAGGTGAGGAACGCCCCACCCCGGTTGCGGTCCAGCAGGATCCGCAGGGGCAGCAGTGGGTGGCTGGAGCGCAGCTCGATCACCACGAAGGCGGCGAGCAGCACCACGCCCGCGGCGATGAAGGCGAGCGTCGCGGTGGCGTCCCAGCCGTCCTCGGCCGCCTTGGTGAAGCCGTAGACCAGGGAGACCAGGCCGGCGGTCACCACGATCGCACCGGGTACGTCGTAGCGGGTGTTGCCGTGGGCCCGGCTCTCCGGCACCAGTGGCAGCGCGAACGCGATGGCGATGGCGGCGACCGGGATGTTGACCAGCAGGCACCAGCGCCAGTCGGCGTACTCGGTGAGCACACCGCCGAGGAGCAGGCCGACCGCCGACCCGCCGCCGGCGATCGCGCCGTACACCGCGAAGGCCTTGGCCCGCTCGGTGGCCTCGGTGAACAGGACGGTGAGCAGCGCCAGCGCGGCCGGGGCGAGCAGCGCGCCGAAGGCGCCCTGCAACGCGCGGGCGGCGAAGAGCATCTCACCGGTGGTGGCCAGTCCGCCCAGGGCGGAGGCGAGCGCGAAACCGGTCATGCCGACGATGAAGGTGCGCTTGCGCCCCCAGTAGTCCGCGATGCGACCGCCGAGCAGCAGCAGACCACCGAAGGCCAGCGTGTAGGCGGTGATCACCCACTGCCGGTTCGCGTCGGTGATCCCCAGGTCGGCCTGGGCCTGCGGCAGCGCGATGTTCACGATCGTGGCGTCCAGGACGACCATCAGCTGTGAGACCGCGATGACCGCCAGCGCGATCCAGCGCCGCGGGTGCGGTGCGCCTGTCGACGGCCCGGCGTTGGGCGCGCCGGGCGCGGTCGAGGTGGTTCCGGGCATGGTGAAGCCTTCCGTGTTGCGAATATCGGTGAATCAGGCCGGCGACGGACGGTCGTGCTGATAGCGGAGCACCGGGATCAGCACCTGGTCGACGACCTGGGTGAGGAACGCGTCATCGGCGGGTAGGCCGTGCGCGACGATGCGGGACATGGTGAGCGCGGGCGCAAGATCGTGGAACAGCTCCCGCTCGCCGGCCTCCGGCGGGATCTCCCCGCGCGACGCGGCCCGGACCAGGATGGCGGTGGTCGCCACCCGCCCGGCCGGCAGCACCTGGTGACGCACCAGGCGTTCCAGCTCCGGGTTGGTCCGCATGGCGAAGGTCAACGCCTGCATGAGATCGCAGTCGGCCGTGCAGATCGCGGCCGTGGCCCGCAGCAACTCGATCAGGTCGCCGCGAAGGGAACCGGTGTCGGGCGGGTTGTGCACACCCACCTGCCGGTCGCGCAGGGCGGCGACGACCAGCTCGGCCTTGCCGTCCCAGCGTCGGTAGATGGTGGCCTTGCTGACGTGGGCGCGGGCGGCGACGGCGTCGATGGTCATCCGGTCGAAGCCGACCTCGCGCAGGGTGTCGATGACGACGGTGAACAGGTCGCTGTCGGTGCAGCGCGGAGCCCGGGCTGCCGGCACCCCGGCCCCCGCGCCCACCTGCTGACCACCCAGCATCCCGACCCCCCGCGAAACGATGTCGTACTGACCATAGTTCGCGGTTGACTGGTCGTGCAGGTTTTCGTGACTTGCCTCGCACTCGGGCGACGAAACGGTGACGTTTCACCTGGAGTTCACCCGGGTGTCAGGATCGGCCCGGGGCGTGGTCAGGAACCCAGCGCCACTTCCACCTTCTTGCGGGTGCCCCAGCCGGTGCGCCAGCAGGTGGCGACGCCGTACCAGCGGATCGCCCTCAGCACGACCAGAGCGAACACCACGGCGACGGGCGTGAGGAGCCAGGTGCCCCACTGGTAGGCCGTCGACTGGTCCGACCGCCGCACCGTCATGTAGCGGAGCGCCTGCCCGTACCCCACGATCAAGGGCACGGCCACCAGCCACGGAATCGCGCGCGGGTTGGGGTCGATGATCGGCGACAGGACCGCCACCGCCACGAACAGCACCGTCGCGACCACCGTGGCCGCCCAGCGCAGCAGGTGCAGCCACCACGCGATCGACCGCAACGACAGGTACCGGACGCGCCACCAGGTCCTGATGAAGCTGCCGCGCATCCAGCGCAAAAACATCCGGCAGAAGTGCCCGGCGTTCTCCGGCATGAGGGAGAACGCGAAAGCGGACGGTTGCTGCACGGTGCGCCCCCGGACCATCGCGAAAAGGGTGAGCAGGGAGTCGTCGGAGAAGGGCACCCGCTGGCCGAAGAACGTCTCGGTCAGATACGCCCCGAGGTTGTCGCGAACCACCTCCGCGCGGTAGGCGGCGATCGGACCCGAGTTCACCCACACACACCCGAACACCGACAGCGACGACCGGTCGGTGAGCTGCCCGGTCACCAGCCACAGGTCGGTGAACCGGGTGAGGAAGCTGCTGCGCACGTTCGCAGCCATCACCACCCCCGCGACGGACTGCACCGCCGGGTCGGCGAAGGGCTTCAGCAACTCCCCGAGGGCGTTCGGGTCCGAGATGGTGTCCGAGTCCACCGTCCAGTAGACGTCGGCTGCCGGAGTCGAGCGCACCGCGGCGGCCTGGGCGTGCCGCTTCCCGGCATTGGGTTGGATGTGCCAGGCGGCGATGATCCCGTGGACGGGGGCGACGTCGAGAAACCACCGCTTGATCGGCTGGTAGCCCTCGGTCAGCTTCGACCCGTCGTCCACCACGTAGATGGTGTTCGGTTTGCGCGTCTGGAAGATCATGGATTCGAGGCAGGCCCGCAGCGCGCCCGGGTCCTCGTTGTACGCCGGCACGACAGCCACCACGTGCAGAGCGTCGAGCTGCCCCTGCATCCGGTCGGTGACCACTGCGGGTTTCTCCAGATAGGAGGTGCCGAGCTGCCAGATCAGCAGCAGGAACATGGCGGCGTACGCGAAGGTGAAGCGGTGGCCGCCTCCGTCGATGGCGCCGATCACGGCGAGGACGTGATGGGCGGTCCACGCCGCCGCGGCGGCCAGGACGACCGCCGCGGCGAACAGGACACGACCCCTGGTGACGCTCGCGGTCACTGCCCGACCGACTGCTGCCGACGGAACGTCATTCGGATCATGATGAAGCCGACGAGGACGGCGGCCGCTCCGGTGAGGGCGATCGTCAGCGGCAGGGGGAGGGCGTAGCTGCCGATACCGGCCGCGCCGCCGATCGTGACAACGCCCATACCGGTACGGGGAAGGCTGCCACCGGACATGATGTATCTCCGCTCTGTGGGGGATGGTGGGGGCTGTCGCGGCGACCGATGCGACTCCGATGTGGCCCGGCCGCCGCAGCGCTGAACAGCGAATATGACTCTGCGCAATGACGCGCTCACGTTGGCAAACATGTCGGTGCAGGTCAATCTCGAAGTTCACGGGGTCCGCCGGCCGGTGCCGCCCGACGACCCGTCCCACTGCCGGCGTGTCGGCGACGTTCTCGCCGGCTCCACCGCGTGTGACCTGCTATTTCACCGGGTGACCGCGCCGAGTCGGAAAAATGCCGACGAGGCACCGCTCTGTCGGGTAGACGTCAGGCCCGCACCCCGCCGTCGACAAATGGATGACGCACCGGGTTAACACCCTCTCGGGCAGGGCGGTCAGTCGCGGGGTGCCAGGACCACCGGCACAGCCGTCGTGTGGACCCGCTCGCCGTTCTCGGCCGACACCTCGTACACCTCGACGGTGCCCTTCTGCTCGCGGACCGTGCGCCAGCCGACCACGACGCGGTAACCGCCCCGGCAGCCGCTGCCGCAACTGGCGGTGCCGAAACCGGTGGCCACCTCCCGCCCGGCGGCGTCCAGCACCCGGACGCTCACCGTCGCCTCGAAAACGGTGGCGGTACCCGTCACGACGAGCGGTGCGGAGACACGGTCGCCGGGGATCGGGCCGGTGACCACGATCGGTGGCAGCAGGTCGGCGTAGTCCGCCCGGTCGACCGGGGCCGCGCCGCCGAGGCGGACCTGCCGCACGCTGGGGAACTGGGTGAGCGTCCACACCACCTGCGCCTCGCGCAGCCGCCGGGTGGCCGGGTCGCTGACGGACGGTACCCGCAGCGCCGCCACGCCGTCGGCGATGCGGGTGACCTCGACCCCGGCCGGAAGCAGGGTGACCATCCCGGTGGCGGCCTCGGCCGGGCTCGGCCCGGCGGCCAGTTCCGTCAGCGCCAGCCGGGACGTCGCGACGGTGGCCGGCCGGGTGCGCCGGGTCGGCACCAGCAGCCCGGCGCGGACGTACCACAGTTCCACGGTCACCTGGTCCGGCCGGCGCGTGCCGGTGGACGCCGGCGTCGACGGACCAGGTGGCCGGCTCGTGGCCGGTGGTGTCGGTGCCGTGGCCCGGGTCGGCGTGGGTTCCGGTCGGTCGGTGGGTGCGACGCTCGGCGGCGGCGCGGTTGGCGCCAGCCCGAGCTCACCGGAGCGGGGGGTGCCGCAGCCGCCGAGCAGGAGCGCCGCGACCAACGCCGATGCGCCCAGCCCGACCGCGCCGCGCCCGGTCACCCCCCACCGCCCGGCCTGCCGGTGGTACCCCCGACCGGACCCGGGTCGGCGTCATCGTCCCGGTCCGGCAGCTCGCCGTGCCTGCCGGGGGGCCCGGCGACGGGCAGTTCCAGCCGGAACCGGGTGCCCTCGCCCGGTTCGCTGCGCACGCTCAGCGCGCCGCCGAGCACCTCGCTGTGCTCCCGGGCGATGGCCAGCCCGAGCCCGCTGCCCGGCACGGAGCGGGACGAGTCGACCTGATGGAACCGGTCGAACACGCGGGGCAGGTGCTCGGCCGGGATGCCCGCCCCCTCGTCGGTCACCTCGAAGACGACCAGTGGCCCGGCGTCCACCACACTGGCCGTGATCTCGCCACCGCCGTGCTCGACCGCGTTGGCGACAAAGTTGGCCAGCACACGCTCCAGCCGACGCCGGTCGGTGCGCGCCGCGACCGGAACACCGGTGACCCGCACCCGGGACGACCAGCCGCGCGCCGCCACGATGTCGTGCAGCAGCGCCAACGCGTCGACCGGCCCGACGGCCAGCTGCTCCCGCCCGGCGTCCAGCCGGGAGATCTCCATCAGATCCTCGACCAAGCGGCGCAGCCGGACCACGTCGCCGACCAGCAACCGGGCCGCCGGCCGGGCGTCGTCGGGCAGCTGGTCGAGGTGCTCGCGCAGCAGCGACGCCGCGGCCACCAACGCGGTCACCGGGGTACGCAGCTCGTGCGCGACGTCGGCGGTGAACCGCCGCTCGCGGGCCTGCGCGGCCGACAGCGCCGCGATCTTCGACTCCAGTGCCTCGGCCATCTCGTTGAAGGTCGCGGCCCAGACGCTGAACTCGTCGCGCCCGCGTACCGGCAGGCGGGTGGCGAGCAGCCCTTCGGTGAGTGCTCGAGCGGCCCGACTGGCCCGGCCCACCGGCTCCAACGTCCGGCGGGCCAACGCGTGACCCACGGCGGCGGCCAGCAACACCACCAGCACCCAGCCGGCCACCAGGGCGGTGCGTAGCTGACCCAGGTCGCTGGCGACGTCGTCCTCCACGGTCAGGACGTACAACTCGGCGGTCGAGCCGGGGATGCGTCCACCGACCACCAACAGCCGGGGACGCTCCGCCGGCGCGGAGCGCTGATAGCCGAGCCGCCCGTCCGCGACGACGGCCCGCAACCTGGTGCCCAGCACCGGGGCGTACGCGGGGTGCGAGGCGCGGGTCGGGCCGTCGACGAGCAGCACGTGTCGGCTGCTGGCCTCGAAGCTGGTGAGCAGTTCGGTGCTGCGCTGCTCGGTCAGCGGCAGGAACTGCCCAGCCAGAACGAGCTGGTAGCGGGCGTCGGCGGCGGCCTCGTGCAGCGACGCGTCCAACCAGGACTGCCGCAGCAGCAGCCCGGTCCCGCCGGCGAGCAGCCCGGCCGAGACGCCGGCGACCAGGACGAACGCGATCGTCAGCCGGCGCCGCAGGCGTCCGGGCAACACCTCGTGTCCGGCCATCGCCGCCCCCGTCACCCCGTCGACAGTTTGTAGCCGGCGCCGCGTACCGTCCGGATCAGCAGTGGCTGCGCCGGGTCGTCCTCGACCTTCGCGCGTAGCCGCTGCACCGCCACGTCGACCAGTCGGGAGTCGCCGAGGAAGTCGTGGTTCCAGACCAGGTCCAGCAGCAGCTCCCGGGTGAAGACCTGACCGGGCCGGCGGGCCAACTCCAGGAGGAGGCGGAACTCGGTGGCGGTGAGCGGCACCTCGCGGCCGTGCCGGCGGACCACGAAGCCGCCCGGGTCGATCTCCAGACCGCCGACCTCGATGACGGTCGACCGGGCGGGCAGGCTGACCCTGCGCAGCACCGAGCGAACCCGGGCCACCAGCTCGGGCAGGTCGAAGGGCTTGCGCAGATAGTCGTCCGCACCGCACTCCAGCCCGACCACCACGTCGATGGTGTCGGTGCGCGCGGTCAGCATCAGGATCGGCACCTGGCTGGTCCGCCGGATCTCCCGGCAGACCTCGAGACCGTCGAGGCCCGGCAGCATAATGTCGAGCACGATGAGGTCGACCGGGTGGGCGCGGAACGCGGCCAGAGCCTGCCGTCCGTCCACAGCGGTGTCGACCCGGAAACCGGCGCGGCGCAGACCGAGGGCGGTGACCTCCCGGATCGAGAAGTCGTCCTCGACGACCAGCACGCGGCCCTCCATCACCCGAGGGTAGACCCGGCGCCACAGTGCGTAGTCCTGGCGGAACGGCCGACATCGGCGGCCGGCTGGCCCCCTCCGAGTGCCGTCGAACCGCTACGGTCAGGTGCCTTCGGCACCCGGCACCCCTGGATCAGCTCACACGAAAGGGCACGACGTGAAACGTCATGGCTGCGTGATCCGACTCCGCCCCGAGCAGCGGGAGACCTACCTGAGGCTGCACGCCGCCGTCTGGCCGAGCGTGGAGAAGACGCTGCGCGAGGCGAACTTCCGCAACTACACCATCTTCCTGCACGACGATCTGCTCTTCGGCTACTACGAGTACGTGGGCGAGGACTACGAGGCCGACCTGCGGCTGATCGAGGCGGACCCGCAGACGCAGGAGTGGTGGAAGCTGACCGACCCGTGTCAGGAGTCGATCGCCGAGCCCGGCTCGGGGGACTGGTGGGCTCCGATGCGCGAGGTCTGGCACCTGGCCGACGAGGCATAGGTCGACGGCGTCGATCATGGAGTTGTGGTGCCCGTTTTGGGGACTGGCGGTCACCTTTGTCATCCACCACAACTCCACGATCGGCGGGGCGGCGAGGTCGCCTCGAAAAATCGCCGACAAGAATTCTGGGTGTCCTGTCGATTGGGATCGGTTCCGTTCGTAGCCCTGGTGAGAGCCCGGCATCGCAACGGGCCGCACACCCACTGGAGGGCACGATGACCGCCACTGCGAACACGACCCGCGCCACCACGCCGAACGTCGGCGCGCTGATCTGGACCGGCGTCGCCGCCACTGTCGCGGCAAGCGTCGCCACCATGGCCGTCGCCGCCGTCGGACACCTGGCCGGGATCAGCCTCGCGCTGGGCGGCGCTCCGATCCCCGTGACCGGGTTCGGTGTGCTGACCGCCGTCTTCTCGCTGATCGGCGTGCTGATCGCCGGTGTGCTGGCGCGTTTCGCCCGCCGCCCCCGGGTCACGTTCGTCCGCACGACCGTGGTGCTGACGGCCCTGTCCCTGGTGCCGGACGTGATCGCCGACGCCGGGATGGCCACCAAGGCGCTGCTGATGCTCACCCACCTGGTCGCGGCCGCGATCGTCATCCCCGCCCTCGCGCGCCGCCTGGCCGCCTGACCCGCACCCGTCGCATCATCGAGCTACCGGAGGATCGTCATGAAGCAGTACCTGCTGTCCGTGCACGTCGTCGAGGGCGCCCCGACGCCGTCCGACGAGGAGACGCAGACCATGTTCAGGGAGACCGGCCGGATCAACGACGACATGCAGGCCGCGGGCGCCTGGGTCTTCGGCGGTGGGCTCACCTCGCCGGAGAGCGCCACCGTCGTCCGGGTCGAGAATGGCACCACCGCCATGAGCGACGGACCGTTCGCCGAGACGAAGGAGCACATCGCCGGGTTCTGGGTCATCAGGTGCGCGGACCTGGACGCGGCGCTGGCCTGGGCGCAAAGGTGCGCGGCGGCCTGCGGCCCGGTCGAGGTGCGCCCCTTCGACGACCTGTCCCAGGCCTGACCGGCAACCGGCCTTCCGACATGGACCTGGCGAGCATCTACCGCGCGGAGTACGGCCGCTGCGTCGCCACCCTGGCTCGCCTCCTCGGTGACATCAACCTCGCCGAGGAGGCCGTCCAGGACGCCTTCACCACGGCGCTGCAGAAGTGGCAGACACCGCCGCCGAACCCCGGCGCCTGGATCGTGACCACCGCACGCAACCGTGCCGTCGACCGTCTTCGCCGGGAGTCGACCCGCGAGGCCCGCCACGCCCAGGCCCTGCTGCTGTATCACCAGGACGATCCCTCGGAGGTGGGACCGGTGCGGGACGACCAGCTGCGACTCATCTTCACCTGCTGTCACCCGGCGCTGGCCCCGCAGGCGCGGACGGCGCTCACCCTGCGCCTGCTGGGCGGCCTCGACGTACCGGAGATCGCCCGCGCCTACCTGGTTCAGGAGGCGACCGTCGCCCAGCGGATCGTGCGCGCCAAGAAGAAGATCCGCGACGCCGCCATCCCGTACCGGGTACCGGCCGAACATGAGCTGCCGGACCGGCTGCCGCCCGTCCTCATCGTGCTCTACCTGATGTTCAACGAGGGCTACGCCTCCACCGCCGGCCCGTTGATCAGAACGGACCTGTGCGCCGAGGCGATCCGGCTGGCCCGTGAACTCGCCGCGTTGATGCCCGACGAGCCCGAGGTCCTGGGCCTTCTCGCCCTGCTGCTGCTGACCGAGGCGCGCCGCCCGGCCCGGATCGGCCCGACCGGCGACCTGGTGCTACTGGCCGACCAGGACCGGTCACTGTGGGACCGGTCGCTCATCACCGAGGGCCATGACCTGGTCCGCCGATGCCTGCGCCGCAACCGGCCCGGCCCGTACCAGATCCAGGCCGCGATCAGCGCCGTGCACACCGACGGCGCCGCCACCGACTGGCCGCAGGTCCTGGCACTGTACGACCAACTCCTCACGCTCGCGCCCAACCCTGTCGTGGCCCTCAACCGTGCGGTCGCCGTCGCCGAGGTGCACGGGCCGGCGGCAGCCCTCGCCGCGCTGGAGGGCATCGACCTCCCCGGCTACCACCGGCTGCCCGCCACCCGAGCCGAACTGCTCGCCCGGCTCGGACACGACGACGAGGCCCGAGTCGCCTACGACCAGGCCGCGGCTCTGGCCACCAACGCGACCGAGCGGGCCTACCTGGAGACCCGTCGCAACGACCTCACCACTGAACGGAGAGCATGATGACAGCCACCTACACCGTCGATGTCTTTTCCAGCCTCGACGGCTTCGGCACCACCAGTGGGAACTGGGGCGGCTACTGGGGAAAACAGGGCCCTGAACTGCTCGCGCACCGCCTGTCCGTCTACAGCGTGGATCAGCGCATGGTCTTCGGGGCCAACACGTACCGGGTGTTCGCGCAGATGCTGGCCGCGAGCACCGAGGAGTCCGAGGTCCGCGACGCCTGGGTGACCCGGATGAGGAACCTCCCGGCGACAGTGGTGTCGAACTCGCTGGAGGGCCCCCTCGACTGGCCGGACGGTGCCATCGTGCGCGGTGACGCGGTCGACGTCGTCGCCCGGCTCAAGGAGGAGTCCGCCGTACCTCTGCGATCGCACGGCAGCCTGTCGATGAACCGGGCGCTGATGGCCGCCGGACTGGTCGATCTCGTCCAGGTGACGCTCTTCCCGGTGATCACCGGGCAGACCGGCACCGAGCCGATCTTTCAGGGAGCGGCCGACTTCGACCTGGAGTTGATCGAGAGCCGGACCCTCGACGGTCGCACCCAGGAACTCGTCTACCGGCCCACCCCGCACGTGTGAGTCGAGGCGTCGCCTGGCCATCCGCCGCGGCTGGCGAACGGCCAGGCGAGCCGACCGACTCCGATCACCACTGATGGGCGACGTCGAGCACCACCCGGCTGTGGGAGCCGGGACCGGCGAGCACGAGCACCCGGAACGGCAACCGCGCCCGTACGCCGACGGCGAAGGTGCTGTAGCCCTCGAAGCTGCCGCCGAAGACCACGTCGCGCAGCGTCTGGTAGCGCAGCGGATTCGCCACGTGCTCGCCGACCGCGTAGGGCACGGTGCCCAGGTGGTCGTCGTCGTACGCCGGGGCCCGCAGCGAGACCCGCAGCAGCGCCCCGCCGGCGGTGTACGGCGACAGTGCCAGCCCTTCGCCCTCGGTCCACGTCTCGCCGTAGCCGATCGCGTAGCCGTCGACCGGGCCGTTGAACTCGAAGACGACCCGGTCGTAGCAGTCGTGCCGGCCGGTGCGCACATCGATCAGCGGGGCGTCGCTCAGCGCGCCGGCCGCCTTCTCCGCGCTGCCCCAGGTGATCCCGCAGTAGGCCGCCGCGGTCGTGGTGCCCTCGGCGGCGCTGCTGCCCGCGCTGGCGACCAGCCCGGCGAGGACGACCGTCAACGCGGTCAGTGTGCTCCTGATCCTCATTGTGGTTTCTCCGTTCGGTACCGGGGTCACGTCGCGGCGGCGCTGCCGGTGACCCTCTGCCGCCACCGTCGTCCTGCCCCGGCACGGAAGCTTCGCTGCGCGGTAACCGCCGAGTAACAGCAGGTGGCCCGAACCGGGCGGGTGCGGCTGGCAGACATCGCCGTCGACGTCGCCGGTATGACGCTTCCGCTATGCCGAACATCGACCGCCGTCACACTAATATCGGCGTACATCGATGACCGGCGGCCGATGGGCGCCGGACGACCGCAGGGGAGTACCCGATGTTCCGAGGACAACTGAGACGCGCGGCGATGGCCATGCTGGTGGCGATCCTGGCGGCGGCCGGGATGCAGCTCGCCACCGGCACGCCGGCCGCCGCCGTGCGGACCGTCTACTACGACGCGAGCCGGACCGGCGAGTTCCGCACCAACTTCGACCAGGCGGCGCAGATCTGGAACAGCCGGGTCAGCAACGTCCGACTCCTCGCCGGCACCCCGGCCAGCATCACCATCTACGTCGACGACGGCTGGCCCCGCGCGCAGCCGACCGGCCTCGGCTCGGGTCGGATCTGGATGGGCCGCACGGCCGTCAACCAGGGCTACGACCGCACCCGGATCGCCACCCACGAGGTCGGCCACATCCTGGGCCTGCCGGACCGGCGTACCGGCCTCTGCACCGACCTGATGTCCGGCAGCAGCGCACCGGTCTCCTGCCGCAACGCGAACCCCAGCGCCGCCGAGGCGAGCCGGGTGAACTCACTGTTCGCCGGCACCCTGGCCGCACCGGCCAGCACGACGTACACCTGGAACGACGCCTCGGACATCACCCCACTGGTGGTCGGCGGCCGGCCGGCCACGGAGAGCTACCCCTTCATGGTGTACGTCTCCGGCTGCACCGGGACGCTGATCAAGGGCAACTGGGCGGTCACCGCCAAGCACTGTTCGACGCCGTCCTCGGTGCGGGTGGGCAGCGTCAACCGTTCCAGCGGCGGGACCGTGGTGCGGGTGACCCGGGCGGTCAACCACCCGAGCGTCGACGTCAAGCTGCTGCAACTGGCCAGCTCGGTCACGTACGCGCCGGCCCCGATCCCGAGCACCTCCGGCGCGGTCGGCACCGCCACCCGGATCATCGGCTGGGGTCAGACCTGCGCCCCGCGCGGCTGCGGTTCGGCCCCGACCGTGGCCAACGAGCTCGACACGTCCATCGTGGCCGACAGCCGGTGCTCTGGCATCAACGGCCCGTACGAGATCTGCACCAACAACACCAACGGCAACTCCGGCGCCTGCTACGGCGATTCCGGTGGCCCGCAGGTGCGCCGGGTCAACGGAGTGTGGAACCTGATCGGCGCCACGAGCCGGGCCGGCAACAACAACTCCACCTGCGCCACCGGCCCGTCCATCTACGTCGACCTGCCGTCCATCCGGTCCTGGATCAACACCCAGGTCGGCGGTCTACCCGTCTGACCATCTCGGACGCTGCGGGCGGAGGGCGCGACGGGCGACCTCCGCCCTCGGCGCGTGCTCTAGGGGACCGGGCCACCCGCGGCGGCGAGTGCCTTCAGGAATTCCCGGAGGCGGCGCGCGCGGCGAAACCGCCCCTCGAAGAGACCGATCTGCCACGCGGCGGGGCTGTCGACGCTGCTGCGCCAGTGCTCGGCGAGCTTCTGCGTGTCAGCGTTCGCTGTCAGCGCCTCCGCTGCCGCGGGTGGCAGGTCGAGGACGAGGAGCGGGCCTCCGGGGCTGTCGTGCTCCACGCGAACGCCGCTGAGCGCACGGGCCGGCAGTCGCAGGTCCCACCAGGCCGGGTCATCCGGGTCGGCGTCGGCCAGCTCATCGGCCCACACGCCGCGCAGTCGGCCGCGGACCTCCCCGTCGGCGACCGACAGCATCGGGAGCCCGGCGCCGCCGCCATACCAGGTGACGGCGCCGACATTCGCCATCAGCAACAGCAGGGGGGCGGCCACCACCACTGCCGGTGCGGCGACGAACGGCAGCCACGGCACCTGAGGGGCCAGCGGCGCGGTAACAAAGGGAGCCAGGAGCGCGGCGACGGCCACACCGAAGACCCCGCCGACGGTCACCGGGCGCATCTGATAGCCGGCGTTGATCGGTCGCAGCGTGCCGAGCACCCGCAGCAGGCGTCGACGCATGCGCAGCTCTGGCGCCCCGGCGCTCATGGTTGGCCGAGACCGGCGCGCAGCTGCTCGAGTTTGTCCCGCTGCGCGTCGACGAGCCGCTGATACTGGGCGACCTGTTCCTGAGCCTGGTGAACTGCGTCGGCGCCGTACATGTCGGCGCTCTGAGTGACCTGCGAGACCGCGTCCGCCAGGCTGGCGCTGGCCGCTTCGGCGGCCCGGCCAGCGGCGGCAAGAATCGCCTCTCGCAGCTCGTAGGTCTGCATCCGTCGGGTGCCCGCCGCCAGGTCGATGTCGACGAGGCGACCACTCGCGTCGCACGTCGCGCGCACCAGCTCCGCATCGTCGGTGCCCTCGCCGGTGAGATTCTGCATGGCGGCGGCGAACCGGGTCGCCTGCTCGGCCATGCCCTCGATGCGGCGTTGCACGTCTGGGTCGATCACGAAGACTCCTTGTGGCGGGGTCAGGCGAAGTTCTCGCCGACGCGGAACTCGGTCAGGTCCGGTGTGCCCGCCGCACCGTCGTCCGGCAGCGCCATCAGCTTCAGGAAATCCTTGGCAAGCCCGTTGATGAGTGCCAGGACCAGGCTGCCCAGCGCAGTAGCGCCGGCGATCATGGTGGTGATGGAGCCGGCCATAGCGGTGCCGGCCACCTGGATGATCGGCTCCAGCGCGGGGGCGGCAAAGGGCGCGAGTTGGGCGGTGCGCATGGCGATCAGCCAGACCAGGAACGGCCCCGCCATCGCGCCCAGGGCGAGCCAGAGACCGGTGAGAGCGATGTCCAGGGAGTGCAGGGTCTCCCCGAGGGTGCGGATGTATGCGCCAAGCTCGTCGAGATGGGCCTTGAGCTTGGTCGACATGATGACGAAGCTGTCCTTGCCCTGGCCCTTCCAGGTCGCGGTCGCCGCCGAGCAGATCTTGTCGAAGTTTGTGTTGAGCGCCTTCTGCAGATTGTCGCCGTGACGAATCAGATCGGCACCGGCCTGGGCGATACCGATGGGATTGGCCACGAACAGGGCCGCTCCGGCCACACCGACGATGAACGTCGGGCACAGCGCGGCGCAGGCCGACAGGCCGCCCATGATCGCGCCGATCTCCGCCAGCGTGATCGAGGCGCCAGCGGCGACGACCAGCGGAACCGGGGCGAGATCGGCGGTACCGGTCTTACCGTAGGCATCGCCGAAGCTGCTCACCGGCACCGGCGTGCCACCGAACCCGCCCACGTGCAGGTTCTCCGCGCGCTCGTACTGATCCGCGACGACACCGAGTTTCTCGCCGATCTGCCGGCACACGTCCGCGGCACCGCGCACGTCCTTCACGAGGAAGTCGACGCGCTGGATGTAGAGCGCCTCCACCGGCGACAAGGCGAGCCCGAAGCCGGGCGCATCGATGGCGGAGTTGCGGGCGAACTCGTCCGCCTCGTTCGCGTAGTCGTCCGCGATCGTGGTGCCAAGGGTTCGCGCACGTTCGCGAACGTCAACCGGGTCCACCGCGAAATCGACCATGCCGCCCCCTCGCCGCCCGCCGCGTTCCTGGCATCGTAGGCGAGGAGGGGCGCAGCCGGCTGTCCCTGGACGTGACACGGCGTTCGTCGCCCCGGTGCGCGGTGTCACCCACGTGATCCCACCATGCGGTACGGTGCGTGGCATATCGGCACATCGGAGGTGGCGACATGCCTACCGTGGTCGTCCTCGCGCTGACCCTCGCCCTCGCGCCCGCGCCGTCCCCGTCGACCACCTCGAACCCGCTCGGTGACATCGTCGGCGGCGTCGGCCAGATCGTCGACGACCTGCTCGGCGGTGACACAACGAGTGCCGCTCCGACGCCGAGCGCCACCCCCACCGTGGCGGCCACGCCGAGCCGGTCACCGGTCACCGCTCGGCCCAGCCCGGTGGATTCCATCGTGATCCCCGGGTCAGCCGGGTCGGCGAGCGGCGTCCCCGCACCCGCCGCCCCGGGTCGCCCCGCCGAAGGCGAGGGCACCGGCTCCCGCGAGGAGACCGTGCCCTGGCGCGACGGCGACACCCTCGCACCGACCCCGCCGCCGGCCCTGGCCAGCCCGACCCGGAATGCCTGGCCACCCGTGCCGTACCTGCTGGTGGTGGCGGTCCTCGTGGTGCTGGCACTGCTGCTCCTGCGCCGCCGGGCACCGGCCCCCGTCGCCGCGCCCGACCCCGGGCCGGTACCGAACTCCGGTCCGGCACCGGACCCCGACCCGGTGCCGGACAACGTCAGTCGACTGCCGACCAGCCTCAACGCCATCTACGAGATGGGTCGGCAGGACGAACGACTCGAGCAGGAGCGCCGCCGCCCTACCTGAGCGCACGCCGTCCTCATGATGCCGAGTAGGCGCCCTCACGCCGGGGGATCGCGTCGTCGTACGCCCCGACCGGCCCGCGGTAGCGGGCCTTGCCCTTCGGGTACGGCCATGCGTTCGCGGTGCAGCCGTGCAGGCCCAGCGTCTGCTGCTGCATCACCGGCGCCGGCCGGCCCCGCCCGGGGCACCGTTCGTGGCCGTGCCCGAGTTTGTGCCCCACCTCGTGGTTGACCATGTACTGCCGGTAGGTCTCCAGCGTCGCGCCGTAACCCGGTACCCCCTTGACCCAGCGCGCCACGTTGAGCACCACCCGGCCACCGTTGCGGCAGGAGGTGTAGGCGTCCGGCACGTCCTGGCAGAGGGTGTCGCGGGTGCCGGGGGTCGCCAGGTAGATGGTGAAGTCGGTCGGTTCGCCGGCACCGACCCGGCGCAACCGCCACGCCCCACCCGCCGTCCACCCGCGTGGGTCGTTCAACGTCGCGGTGATCGCCGTGGCGACGTCCTTGGCCGGCAGGCCCCGGATGTCGCGCTCCACGGCGACCCGGTAGCGCAGCAACTGGCCCGCCGTCGCGCGTCCGGGGGTCGTCTCGCCGGGCGCGACCGACCAGCGGTTACCGCCGGTGGCGGGGTAGCTGACTCCGATGACGGGCGCGGAACTGGGTCGGACCTCGGCGGCCACGGTCGCCCGGCCGGTAGGCGTCGCCGGTCCACCGGGCAGCGGCGCGGCGGTGACCGGGTCGGTGACGGGTTGCCCGGCGGCGGGCAGGCCGCACCCGGTGAGCAGCGCCACCAGCAGCAGTGACGCCATCGGGGCGGGGCCCCAGCGGCGGGTAACCTTCGTCGACATGTCTCTCCCCTCGCGCGTCGCTCGGCGGCGGCGCGGAGGAGAAGACGGGTGACGGTGGCGAAAAGTTGATGTGACCCAGGGCTCAACCTTTTGCCGACCTCGCCCGTCTCTAGCTCTGTGGCACGGGGAGGGTTCGCGGTGGCGCGGGGTGACGCCGATTTCGTCGAGTTCGCGCGGGCGGCGTCCGCGCGACTGGTGCACGCCGCGTTCCTGATGACCGGTGACCACCACCAGGCCGAGGACGCCGCGCAGACCGCGTTGGTGCGCACGTACGCGTCGTGGTCGCGCATCCACGACGACGACGCCTACGGGTACGCCCGCCGCACGCTGGTCAACCATCTGGTCGACGGGTGGCGACGGCCGATGCGGGAGTACCCCACCGACGAGGTGCCGGAGCAACGCAGTGGTGACGTGGCCGACGACGTGGCCACCCGACGCTGGTTGATCACCATCCTCGGCGCGCTCAGCCCCCGGGAGCGGGCCATCGTCGTCCTGCGCTACTACTTCGACCTGCCCGAGGCGCAGGTGGCCCGGGAACTCTCCGTTTCCGTCGGCACGGTCAAGAGCACCAGCTCGCGGGCCTTGGAGAAGTTGCGCGCCGCCGAGCCTCGCACGGCCGACGAGAGGGCGCGTCGATGAGCGAGTTGGAACGTCTCCGCGACGCCATGCGGGTGACCGAGCGCCCGGATGCCGTGCTCGATCTGGTCACCGTGATGCGCGAGGGACGTCGGCTGCGTACCCGTCGACGCGTCGCCGGAGCCGGGGCGGCGACGCTGGCGACCGGCTTCGCCGCCATGGTCGTCGTCGTGGCTGCCGGCGCGTCCGGGCCGGGCGATCCGGCGCCGACCGAGCGCCCGCAGCCGGTCGCCGTCGCTCCACCGTCGGTCGGTGTCTCGCCGTGGGCGGAGAAGTCGCCGCCGGGTTCGACGCCGCCGCCGACGATGGGCCGCGACGTACCGCAGCCGAAGCCGATGGGCCAGATCGTGGACACCAAGGTGCGGCACGGCCAGGACCGGCGGGTCTACTACTTCGTGGCGGTGTCGGTGCCCGGCGAACCCAAGGTGTCCATCGGTCTGGCCGCCGGTCGCCAGGCTCCGGACGGCTCACTGACCACGGACATCCTGGTCAACGACGTGTACGGCAGCGACCGCAGCGCCGGGTTCCACCAGATCGGCTACGACGACGGCGCTGCCGCGCCGGTGCCCACCTTCGGCTACTTCGTCGGCCCCGCCAAGCGGATCATCGGTACGGTCGACGATCGGCAGGTCGACGCCCGGGTAGCGCCGTGGAGTGCCGACAAGCAGGTGCTGATCTTCTGGTTCGACCCGGCGCAGCTCAGCCCGGGGGAGCGGCTGGACGGCATCGTCGCCCACGACGCCAACGGCCGCCGACTCTGACGGGCTGCGCCGCTCAGGCCAGCCGGCGCTCGATGGTCACCGTCGTCCCCTCGGCGGTGGAGACCAGCCGCACGTCGCCGTAGGCGTTCATCAGCAGCGCGCCGCGTCCCCGGTCCATCGCCGGCCGGCGGTCCCGCCAGGTTCCGAAGTCCCGAACCGAGATCCGGATCAGGCCGCCACCCACCTGGACGCCCACCCGTACCTCGGGACGGCTGGGCCGCTGTGCGTGCTCGACGGCGTTGTTCATGGCCTCGGAGGCGGCGAGCAGAAGATCTTCCAGTACGTCCGGGTCGACGTCCAGGTCGACCAGCGCGCCCCGGACGTCCCGACGCATCGCGGCGGCCGAGGTCGGCGCGGACGGGTACGTCCACCCGACGTTCCGGAGGTCGCCCAGCCCGTCGGGCTCGGTCGGCGTCGGCATGAGCACGGCCGCGTCGCGGACGGGGTCGACCGCCGGGCTCGGCGTGCCGGGACCGACCGGGGCGGTTCGTGCCGGGGGTGCTGCGCCAGCGACCGTCGGCGGGTCACCGGAGGCGGGCACGGCAGGGGTGCGGTCGCGGGCGCGGCGGATGCCGGCCCGGATCCGGGCGATCAACTCGGCCGCGGCGAAGGGTTTGACCAGGTAGTCGTCGGCGCCCAGGCTCAGGCCCTCCACGCTGGCCTCCTCACCCGCGCGGGCGGAGAGCACCAGCACCGGCAACGTCCGGGTCGTCGGGTCGGCGCGTAGCCGGCGCACCAGGTCGAAGCCGTCCAGCACCGGCATCATCACGTCGGTCAGGACCAGGTCGGGCGGATCACTCTGGATCTCGTCGAGGGCCTGCCGGCCGTCGGTGACGGCCCGCACCCGCCAGCCCTGCCCGGTGAGCAGCCGGGTGAGGTACGCCCGCATGTCGGCGTTGTCGTCGGCGAGCAGGATCCGGGCCCCGGCCAGCTCGTCGGTGGCCGCCCCGGACGTGGGATCGGGCTCGGTCGGCGCGTCGTCCGGTTCGGTGAGCCAGCCCATCGCTTCCTGAACTGCGGCGCGGGCCGCGTCACCCCGCCCGTCCACCGCCGGCCCGGTGACCGCGGTGCGGCGCGCCGCCGACCAGGGCAGCGTCACGGTGAACCTGCTGCCGACGCCCACCTGGCTGGTCACGCGCACGTCGCCGCCCTCCAGCCGGGCCAACTCGTGCACCAGGGCCAGGCCGATGCCGGTGCCCTCGTGACTGCGCGAGCGCGCGCCCCGCACCCGGTGGAAGCGTTCGAAGAGTTTCGGCAGGTCCCGTTCCGCGATGCCGATGCCGGTGTCCGCGACGGTGAGGCGTACCTCTTCGTCGTCGGCGTCCAGGGTGACCCGGACACGGCCGATGAACGTGTACTTCAGCGCGTTGGAGAGCAGGTTCGTGACGATGCGTTCCCAGTTGACCGGGTCGACCGCGACCGGCCGGGGCAGCGGTGGGCAGCTCACCTCGAGGGTCAGCCCGGCCCGCTCGACGGCGGCCCGGAACACCCCGGCGAGTTCGGCGGTCAGCGCGGCCAGATCCACCATCCGGGCGTCGCTGCGCGCCCGCCCGGCCTCCAGGCTGGAGAAGGTGAGCAGGCTGTTGACCAGCGTCAACAACCGGGTGGCGTTGCGCCAGCCGGTCTCCACCCGCTCCCGCTGCGTCGCCGTCAACGGGGCGGTGGCGTCGGTGAGGGCGTCGGTCAGCGGGCCGAGGATCAGGGTCAACGGGGTACGGAACTCGTGGCTGACGTTGGCGAAGAAGTCGGTCTTGACCCGGTCCAGTTCCGCCATCGCCTCGAGCCGGCGGCGCTCCTCCTCGTACTCGCGGGCATTTCGCAACGCCACGGAGATCTGCTGGGCGAGCAGTTGGTGGAAGGAGTGGTACGCCTCGTCGAGCCCTCGGCTGGGGCTGACCCCGGCGAGCAGGACGCCGAGCGGCTGATCCTCGTCGGCCGAGGGCAGCGGCAGCGCCAGCGCGGTGCGGACCGGGTCGTTCCACGGGCCGGCGGGCAACGGCAGCCGGTCGGCGACGTCGTTCACCGGGGTCGCCCGACCCTCGGCGGCGTCCGCCAGCCCCCAGGCGTACGCGGTCGGGCCCGGGTCGGTCAGCTCGACGGCGTCCGGCAGGGCCCGAGCGTGCCGGTGATCGCCGCCGGTGCAGGCGACCTGCCGCAGTGCCGTGCCGTCGCGCAGGTAGATGGCGGCGAACGGCACGTCCAGGGGGTGCCCGTCGATCACGTCGATCAGCCGGGCGGCGGTGGCGTCCACGTCGACGGTGCGCCCGTCGCCGAGCACCGACAGGTCGCGCAGGAGACGGAGCCGACGTTCGCCGACCACCTGCTGGGTGACCTCGCTGCACACGGTCAGGACGCCGACGGTGCGGCCGTCGTCGTCGCGGGCCGGGGCGTGCGAGACGCTGAAGTACGCCTCCTCGCGGTAGCCGGCCCGCTCCAGCAGCAGTTGCAGCGCCGGGACCCAACTGGCCACCCCGGTCGCCATGGCCTCCTCGATCAGCGGGGCGAGCACGGGCCAGCCCTCGGCCAGCGTCACCCGTACGTCGTCGCCGAGCGCGGCGGGGTGCTTGTCGCCGATCAGCGCCGAGTACGCGTCGTTGTAGAGCTGGGAGTAGCTCTCACCCCAGAGCAGCAGCATGGGGTACCGGGAGGAGAGCACCATCCGGACGGCGGCGCGCAGGCTCTGCGGCCAGCCGTCGACCGGGCCCAGCGGGGTGTCGGCCCAGTCCAGTCGGGCCATCAACCGCCCGGTGTCGCCGCCGCCGAGGAACAGGTCAGTGCTGGGTCGCGTCACGCTCGATCCGACCCCATCGCAAGCCCCCGTTCCGGGCCCGACGACCCCTGCCGTGTTACCTACCCATCCTGACACCTCTACTCACCTGTGCCGACGCCGGTACCCACCGTCGAACCGTCGGCGGTTCGGGACGAACGACTGATGCTCAAGAAATCGAGATCTGTCAGTGTCTCGGATATCTCTCCAACCCCCGAGGAGCCCCCATGAGAGGCAGAACGCTGAGCGCGGGAATCGCGCTCGCCGTGTTCGCCGGGATGACGGTGCCGCTGGCCGCCCACACGGCGACCGCGTCACCTCCGACCGCCACGACGGTGACCCGGCCGATCGCCGCGTCCGCCGCCGCTTTGGCCGCGCCGGACATCTCCGTCAGCAACGTCCAGGCGCACCTGACCCAGTTCAACGCCATCGCCACCAGCAACGGTGGCAACCGACGGGCCGGCTCGGCCGGCTACACCGCCTCGCTCACCTACGTCAAGACCAGGCTCCAGTCGGCCGGCTACACCGTCAGCGAGCAGTACTGCTCCAGCTGCCGGTACCCCTCGAACAACCTCATCGCCGAGTGGCCCGGCGGCCCGGCCGACCAGGTGGTCATGTTCGGCGCGCACCTGGACGGCGTATCGGCCGGTCCGGGCATCAACGACAACGCCACCGGCTCGTCGACCCTGCTGGAGAACGCACTGGTCCTGGCCGCGCAGAACCCGACGATGACCAAACGGGTGCGGTTCGCCTGGTGGACCGACGAGGAGCAGGGGCTCAACGGCTCCCGGTTCTACGTCAACTCGCTCAGCGCCACCCAGCGCGGCTACATCAAGGGTTACTACAACTTCGACATGGTCGGCTCGACGAACGGCGGATACTTCATCAACCGGGTCACCTCGACCACGGCGGCGCCGCTGAAGGCGTACTGGGACTCGTTGGGCCTGCAACCGGAGGAGAACGTCGAGGGCCAGGGCCGCTCCGACGACTACTACTTCCAGCAGGCCGGTATCCCCACCTCGGGCTACGCCGCCGGCGCCAGCGCGCGCAAGACCAGCGCCCAGGCGGCCAAGTGGGGCGGCACCGCCAACTCCGCGTACGACCCCTGCTACCACCGGTCCTGCGACACCACCGCCAACGTCAGCGCCACGGTGCTGAACCGGGCGGCCGACGGTGTCGCGTACGCGCTGTGGCAGCTCGCCGTGAACGGCGGCACCCCGGCCTGCACCGGCGGCCAGGTGGTCGGAAACGGTGGTTTCGAGAGCGGCAGCACGCCGTGGACCGCGTCCTCCGGCGTGATCACCAACGCCAGCGCCCAGCCGGCCCGGACCGGGTCGTACAAGGCGTGGCTCAACGGCAACGGCAGCAGCGGCACCGAGAGTCTGACGCAGTCGGTGACCCTGCCGGCCGGCTGCGCCAGCTACACGCTCTCGTTCTGGCTGCACATCGACACGGCCGAGACCACCAGTTCCACGGTGTACGACCGGCTCACCGTTCAGCTGGGGTCGAGCACGCTGGCGACGTACTCGAATCTGAACAGGGCGTCCGGTTACGTCCAGCGCAGCTTCTCGGTGGCCGGGTCCGCCGGGCAGACGGTGACGCTTCGCTTCACCGGCACCGAGGACTCGTCGTTGCAGACCAGCTTCGTGATCGACGACGTGACGCTGGTGGCGAGCTGACCGCGTACCCCGGAAAGGGCCGCCGCCGGCAGTGTCCGGCGGCGGCCCGGCGCGTCGTGGTCAGGAGAGCTGTGGGTAGAGCGCGGCGACGCCGCCGGGGAACCCGGCCTGCACCCGCCGGCTGACGTCGTCGGCCACGATCTCGTAGGCGTCGGCCTCGATGCCGTCGACCGCGAGCCGGGCGATCGAGGCCGGATCGGACTTCGGGCCGGTGATGGTCGCGGCCATGTCGGTGTCCAGGTAGCCGACGTGCAGACCCGCGACACGGACGTTCCGCTCGGCGAGCTGGAGGCGCAGCGCGTTCGTCATCGCCCACTCGGCGGACTTGGCGGCACCGTACGACCCGTGCAGGGGGAAGTTCACCCAGGACAGGACGGAGAGCACGTTGAGGATGGTTCCGCCGCCGTTGCCGGCGATGACCGGCGCGAACGCCCGGATCGTCGACAGGGTGCCGATGTAGTGGGTCTCCAGCTCCAGCCGGACGAGGTCCAGGTCGCCGTCGAGCAGGTCGGTCCGGGTGTCGATACCCGCGTTGTTGATCAGCAGGTTCACCCCGCCGGCCAGCTCGGCGGCGGCGGCCACCGAGGCGGGGTCGGTGATGTCGAGGCGGACCGGCGTCACGTCGGGCAGGTCCACGCTGTCGGGGTTGCGGGCGCCGGCGTAGACGGTGGCGCCCCGGGCGAGGAGGTCGGCGGCCAGGTGTCGGCCGAGGCCACGGTTGGCGCCGGTGACGAGGGCGGTGCTTCCAGCGATCTTCATGGCGATCACGCTATCCGACCTGACTTCTGCAAAGCAAAGTCAGCTACGTCACGGCGGCGGTCGACGGGATCGGGAATACGACCCGGACGCGCCCACACCCCGACCGGTGACGACTCGTATCCTTTCCGCGAACCTCCGTACGAGCCGAGATGGGAGACGGTGTGAGCAACCAGGCCGAAACGTTGGAGTTCCAGGCCGAGGCGCGTCAGCTCCTCCAGTTGGTGGTCCACTCGATCTATTCGAACAAGGACGTCTTCCTGCGGGAACTCATCTCGAACGCGTCCGACGCCCTGGACAAGCTCCGGCTGGCCACCCTCGTCGACAAGGACCTCGTCGCCGACACCGACGACCTGCACGTCGCCCTGGAGATCGACCGCGACGCCCGCACCCTCACCGTGCGCGACAACGGCATCGGAATGACCCGCGACGAGGTCGTCACGCTGATCGGCACGATCGCCAAGTCCGGCACCGCTGAGCTGCTGCGCCAACTGCGCGAGTCCGCCGACGCCCACGCCAAGCAGGACCTCATCGGGCAGTTCGGCGTCGGCTTCTACGCCGCGTTCATGGTCGCCGACCGGGTCACCCTGCTGACCCGCAAGGCCGGCGAGACCGGCGGCACCCGCTGGGAGTCCACCGGCGAGGGCACCTACTCGATCGAGGCGGTCGACGAGGCGCCGCAGGGCACCACCGTGACGCTGCACCTCAAGCCGGCCGACACCGAGGACAACCTGCACGACTACACCGCCGAGTGGACCGTCCGCGAGATCGTCAAGCGCTACTCCGACTTCATCGCCTGGCCGATCCGGATGACCGTCGAGCGCCCCGGCGCCGAGGGTGAGCCCGCCACCAGCGAGGTGCAGACCCTCAACTCGATGAAGGCCCTCTGGGCGCGGCCCCGCGACGAGGTCGACACCGCCGAGTACAACGAGTTCTACAAGCACGTCAGCCACGACTGGGCCGACCCGCTCGAGGTCGTGCACATGAAGGGCGAGGGCACCTTCGAGTACGAGGCGCTGCTCTTCCTGCCCAGCCACGCCCCACTGGACCTCTTCTCCCCACAGGGTCGCCGGGGTGTCCAGCTCTACGTCAAGCGCGTCTTCATCATGGACGACTGCGAGGCGCTGGTCCCGACCTACCTGCGCTTCGTCAAGGGCGTGGTCGACGCGCACGACCTGTCGCTGAACATCTCCCGGGAGATCCTTCAGCAGGACCGGCAGATCCAGATCGTCCGCCGCCGGCTGGTCAAGAAGGTCCTCGCCACGGTCAAGGACCTCAAGGCCAACCACGCCGAGCGCTACCGCACCTTCTGGACCGAGTTCGGCGCCGTGGTCAAGGAAGGGCTGATCGACGACACCGACAACCGCGACACCCTGCTGGACATCCTGTCGGTCGCCTCGACGAACGACCCCGACGAGCCCACCGACCTGGCCGGCTACGTGTCGCGGATGAAGGACGGCCAGAACGACATCTGGTACGCCACCGGCGAGTCCCGGGCCGCCATCGAGAACTCCCCGCACCTGGAGGCGTTCCGGGCCAAGGGGCACGAGGTGCTGCTCCTCACCGACCAGGTCGACGAGGTGTGGGTCGAGCGGGTCGGCACGTACGACGGCCGGCCGCTGCGCTCGATCGCCAAGGGCGAGATCGACCTGGACACCGACGAGGAGAAGCAGCAGGCCGAGGCCGAGCGTGAGCAGCAGCGACAGGAGTTCGCCGGGCTGCTCGACTGGCTGGGGACGACCCTCACCGACAGCGTCCGGGAGGTCCGCCTGTCGTCGCGGCTGACCACCTCACCGGCCTGCGTCGTCGGCGACGCCCACGACCTCACCCCGACCCTGGAGAAGATGTACCGGGCGATGGGGCACGAGATCCCCACCACCAAGCGCATCCTGGAGATCAACCCCGGTCACCCGCTGGTGTCCGGGCTGCGCAAGGCCCACGAGCAGGGCAGTGACCCCACCGCTCTGACCGAGACCGCCGAGCTGCTCTACGGCCTGGCGGTGCTCGCCGAGGGCGGCGAGTTGACCGACCCGGCCCGCTTCACCCGGACGCTCGCCGACCGGCTGGCGCGCACCCTGTAACTGGAGTACCGCCGGCCGGCAGCCCGCCCGAACGGCGGGCTCGCCGGCCGGGCTGCCGTGCCGCATCGCGGCCCTACCGAGCCGCGACAGCCGAACGCTCGGCCGGACAACCGGCCGAGCCTTCGGCTACGTGGCGCGGATCAGTTGTGGGTGGCCCGTCAGGCCGCGGAGGCGGCCTTCGGCCCTCGCTGCGACGCCACCGGGCCGGCGTTCCAGCCCCAGCGGGAGGCGGGTACCGCCGCCTCGCGACGCCCAGCCGTGTCGACGTCGTCGCTGTCGGTTCCGTCGATGGTCCCCTCGACCGAGGCGGAGGCGCCCCGCGCCAGCCGCAGCGAGTGCTCCGCTCCGGTACGGGCCGCGCACGGCCAGGACTGCCCGGCGCACTGGAGGTTGCGGCACTGGCCCTCGTCGTCCGGCTCGTGTGCGCTCAACACATCGATCGCCAACTGCCACAGCAGCGGGTCGGTCACGTCGTGCGGGCGCTCGGCGGTGCGACTCGGTCGGTTGCTGGTGTCGTCGGACATGTGGCCCCCCTCGTCAGGCTGTACCCCACAAGGGTCACCCGTCAGCCGCCGGCTAAACCGCCGACCTGCTGTGATGTGTCTCTGATCGCAGCTCCGCCGCGCACGCCGCACGCTTATCGGTCAGTCCGGCAGAAGCGGCATCTCCACGCCCGGCTCCCGACCGAGCAACACCGCACGCGTGAGCGCCGCTGATCCGAACCGGTCGCGGACCGCGTCGACCGCAACGTCCAGGTCGGACCCGGGGTCCGGCTGGAATGGCAGCTCGGGCTGGACCGGGTTGTCGTCGAGGTTGCCCACGGAGACACCGATCAACGTGATTCCACGGCGATCGATCTCGGGCAGGGCCGCGCGCAGTAGCGCCCGCGCGGCGGCGAGTAGCGGCGTCGTGTCCGCCGTCGCCTTACGCACCGTGTGCGAGCGGGTCGCCCGGGTGTAGTCGCCGAAGCGCAGCCGCAACACGACGGTGCGGCCGGACCGCCCGGCCGCCCGCATCCGCCGGCTGACCCGGTCGACCAGGCCGGCGAGGATGGCGTCCAGCTCCGTAAAGGTGTGCGGGGCGCGACTGAGCGCGTGCTGCGCGCCCATCGAACCGCGCCGCCGCCCCACCTGCACCGCCCTGGGATCGCGATTGTGCGCCAACGCGTGCAGGTGCCGCCCGGCGCCCGCTCCGAGCAGCGACACCAGCGCCGCCTCACCGAGACGGGCCACCTCCCCGACGGTACGGATCCGGCGTTCGCGCAGCTTGGCCGCCGTGACCGGGCCGACGCCCCAGAGCCGTTCCACCGGCAGCGGGTGCAGAAACGCCAGCTCGGCGTCCGGGGCGACCACCAGCAGGCCGTCCGGTTTCGCCACGCCGCTGGCCACTTTGGCCAGGAACTTCGTGCGGGCCACCCCCACCGTGATCGGCAGGTGGACCCGGTCGCGGACCTCCCGGCGGAGTCGTTCGGCGATCTCGGCCGGTGGCCCCACCAGCCGCCGCAGACCCCCCACGTCGAGGAACGCCTCGTCGATGGAGAGCCCTTCCACCAGCGGTGTGGTCTGCCGGAAGATCTCGAAGACGGCGCGGCTCGCCGCCGTGTACGCCGACATCCGCGGCGGCACGACGATCGCGTCCGGACAGAGCCGACGCGCCTGCTGGCCGCCCATCGCGCTGCGGACGCCCCGCGCCTTCGCCTCGTAGCTGGCCGCGAGCACCACGCCGCCACCGACGATCACCGGCCGCCCGCGCAGGCGCGGGTCGTCGCGCTGCTCGACCGACGCGTAGAACGCGTCCAGGTCGGCGTGCAGGATGCTGGCACCGGGCGACACGTACACATGTTCGCATGACGCCCGCCCGGTGTGGCAGTGAGCTGGGCTGACGCCCCGTCAGTCGAGGCAGAACTCGTTGCCTTCCGGGTCGGCCATGATGAGATGACCGGCGGCCAACGGGGGAGCGGGCTCGTGCCGACCGAGTCGCCCGGCGCCACGCGAGACGAGCCGTTCGGCCTCGGCCTCCAGGGCCGCCATCCGTTCGTCACCCTCCAACCCGGGGGCCGCGCGGACGTCGAGGTGGACGCGGTTCTTCACCTGCTTGTGCTCCGGCACCCGCTGAAAGAACAGCCGCGGTCGCGAGCCCTCGGGGTCGACCACCGCCGACGCGTCGTTGCGGTTCTCCGGCGGCACGCCCATCGCCTCCAGCGCCTGGTCCCAGGACTCGAAGTCTCCGGGTGGGGCCTGCACCTGGTAGCCGAGCGTCTCGGCCCAGAAGGTGGCCAACCCCGCCGGGTCGGCGCAGTCGAACGTGATCTGGACGTCGCGGAT
Source organism: Micromonospora sp. NPDC047644 (assembly GCF_040704315.1). NCBI lineage: Bacteria > Bacillati > Actinomycetota > Actinomycetes > Micromonosporales > Micromonosporaceae > Micromonospora > Micromonospora sp. NPDC047644. Next base: position 7,064 of record NZ_JBEYSY010000026.1, on the reverse strand, counting down.
CACGGCGGATCCCTGCTTCCTGTTCTGGTCGGTCATGATCCCACCCTCTCGCTGATAGCGGACAGGATCGTTCCGCTATCCGTGCAACGATCGAGGCGTGACCGTCGAGGCGACGACCGAACGGGTGCTGCGCCTGCTGGCGCTGCTGCAACGACGACTGTCCTGGACGGCTGCCGAACTCGCCGCGGAGTTGGGGGTCACCGGTCGTTGCGTACGCCGCGACGTGCAGCGTCTGCGGGCGCTCGGCTACCCGGTGCACGCGGTGTCGGGCGTCGGCGGCGGCTACCGACTCGGCGCCGGCACCCGGCTGCCGCCGCTGCTCCTCGACGACGAGGAGGCGATCGCCACGGCGGTGTCCCTGCGGCTCGCCGCCGGGGGCACTGTCGCCGGGGCGGGCGAGGCCGCGCTGCGGGCACTCGCGAAGCTCGATCAGGTGATGCCGTCGCGGCTTCGCGCCGAGGTGCGGGCGGTGCACGGCGCCACCGACACCCTCATCGGCCCGGTCGCCGAGATCGACGCGGAACTGCTGGTGACACTCGCCCGCGCCTGCCGGGACGGGGTACGCGTCCGATTCTCCTATCCCGGCCGGGGCGCTGCCGAGCAGGAACGGACGGTCGAGCCGATTCGGATGGTCACCACCGGCCGCCGCTGGTACCTGATGGCCTGGGACGTCGACCGCGCCGACTGGCGGACGTTCCGGCTGGATCGGATCCGGGCTGCGGTCGCGACGACCTGGCGTTCTTCGGCACGCGAACACCCGGATCCGGTTGCCTTCGTGCAGCGGGCCGTGACCGGCGCGCCGTACCGCTACCTCGCCCGGGTGCGGGTGCACGCCCGACCGGAGCGGTTGCGGGAGGTGGTCCCACCGCAGGTGGGACGGGTCGAAAATGACAGCGCCGGATGGTCCGTGCTGGTCGTCGGCGGCGACAGCCTGGACTGGCTCGCCGCGCACCTCGCCCGTCTGGATCACGACATGGAGGTGCTGGAGCCTCCCGAGCTGCGCGAGGCCGCCGGCCGACTCGCCCGTCGCCTCGCGGTGCTGGCCGGTGCGACGTCGGAGCCCGGCGTGCGGTGCCGCAGCGTGTAGTGGCACCGGGCTGCCGTCGGGGGCGGTCCATGGTGCCGTGCTGGTGCGTTCACACCGCCATCCCGCGCGGTCGTACAGAGCGGCGGCCGCAGGGCCGTCGGCGGCCAACTCCAGCACCAGGTCCGCTGCGCGTTTGTCGGCCCACTGGCGGGTCCGCTCCAGCAGCGCGCCGCCCAGCGCCAACCCCCGGGCTCTCGGCACCACGAAGAGACGAGCCACCTCGGCCGTCGGCCGGCCGGGCGGCCCCTCCAGCGGATCGGGGATCCGATGCACGGCGATGTGTCCGACAACGGCCGCGTCGGCGTCGACGGCGACCCAGGCCCGCGCCGGGTGCGGCTCGCGCAGCCAACGGTGCGGGTCGACGGGCCAGTTCAGCGGGTACCCGTCCACCCGGTGGACCTCGGCGAGCGCCGCGACGCAGCCGTCCAGGTCGGTGGCGCGCCGCCGACGGATGGCGGGCCGCTTCACAGCTCGTCGAACGGACCGGCGTAGCGGAACTCGCCCCGGATCGACTCGCGCCACGCGTGCATCGGCCGAGCCATGAAGTACTGCGGCCCCCACGGCTGGGGCGGGGTGACCCCCAGATCGACGGCCGGCCGGAACCCGAAGCGCGGGTAGTAGTCGGGGTGCCCGAGCAGGACCACCAGCGGTTCGTCCCGCGCGTCCGCCGCGCCAAGGACCGCGTGCATCAACGCGCTGCCCACACCTCGGCGCTGCCAGTCCGGCAACACGCCCAGCGGCCCCAGGCCCAACGCCACCGGCGCGCCGCCCACCCGACCGCGGGTGGCCACCACGTGCCCGACCACCAGGCCGTCCGAATCGGTCGCCACCAGGGAGTACCCGGGCAGCCAGCCCTCGTCGGCGCGCAACGCGTCGACGAGGGTCGCCTCGACCGGTACGCCGTCACCGCCATCGGCCTTGGCGAAGGCCGCAGAGTGCACCGCGCGAATCGCGTCGACGTCGGCGGGTGTCTCGCGTCTGATCAGCACCGCGCCACCATAGACGCGGTGAGTCGCCGGCTCCACGCGTTTTATCGCCAGCACCGATCTGCCGGCGCTGGTCGTGCCTGGCGGTCGTGGCCGCCGGTGGCTGGCGCTGGCGGGTGGCTGGCGGTGGCCGGTGGTGGCAGTGGTAGCTGGCGGTGGTGGTGGCCGGTGGTGGCTCGCGGTGGCGCTGGCGGTGGCCGGTGGTAGCTGGCGGTGGTGGTGACTGGCGGTGGCGGTGGCGGTGGCGGTGGCGGTGCTGGCTGGCGGTGGCGGTGGCCGGTGGTGGCAATGGTGGTCGGTGGTCGGTGGTGGCGGTGGTTGGTGGTTGGTGGTTGCCGACGGTCGCGGGGCTGGCTGGCGGCACCTCGCTGGACATGGCTGAGAACGCTTGATGTCTGTGAGTCATCGTGATGACTCACAGACATCAAGCTCTCCGCGATCCGCGATCCGCGATCCGCGATCCGCGATCCGCGATCCGCGATCCGCGATCCGCGATCCGCGATCCGCGATCCGCGATCCGCGATCCG
>NZ_JBEYSY010000026.1:0-4366 GCF_040704315.1 Micromonospora sp. NPDC047644 | reverse complement strand
GATCCGCGATCCGCGATCCGCGATCCGCGATCCGCGATCCGCGATCCGCGATCCGCGATCCGCGATCCGCGATCCGCGATCCGCGATCCGCGATCCGGGCCTGGTACTTCTCAGGTCGCGCATGCGGCCCTCGCCGGCGGGTCGGGCGTGATCTCAGCCGACGGCTGTGGCGGAGGGCGGGGCGCTGCCGCCCTGGGGTGCCTCCGGAACCATCAGCCGGATGATCTCCGCCTGGTCGGCGGGCGAGGGCAGTCCCCATTCCGGTCGGTAGCCGTACACCTGGTGCAGTGGGGTTGAGCCGGTGCGGCCGTCCAGGATCTCCACGGCGTCGGTGCCGATCAGGCCGGGGTGTTCGACGCCGCAGGCCTCGGCGACCTTGGTCAGGTCCCGGCGTAGCGTCCGCAGGTAGTTGGCGGCGCGGACCGACTTCAACGCCGGGTCCAGCCCACGGGCGAGCCACGCGTTCTGGGTGGCGACGCCGGTGGGGCAGGTGTCGGTGTGGCATTTCTGCGCCTGGATGCAGCCGACCGCCAGCATCGCCTCCCTGCCGACGTTGACCATGTCGCAGCCGAGCGCGAACGCCACGATGGCGTTGTCCGGCAGGCCGAGCTTGCCGCCGCCGACGAAGACCACCTGCTCGTGCAGACCGTGCTCGGCGAAGATTTTGTAGACCCGGGAGAAGCCCTGCTGGAACGGGAGCGACACCGAGTCGGTGAAGATCAGCGGTGCGGCACCGGTGCCTCCCTCGCCGCCGTCGATGGTCACGAAGTCCACACCCCGGCCGGTGTCGCGCATGAGGGTGGCCAGTTCCTCCCAGAAGCTCAGGTCACCGACCGCCGACTTGATGCCGACCGGCAGGCCCGTCTCGGCGGCCAGCAGCTCCACCCAGTCGAGCAGGCTGTCGCAGTCGGAGAACTCGGCGTGCCGGGACGGGCTGACGCAGTCCTGACCGGCCGGGATGCCCCGGGTGGCGGCGATCTCGGCGGACACCTTCGCCCCGGGCAGCAGCCCACCGAGGCTCGGCTTGGCACCCTGGCTCAGCTTGATCTCCAGCGCCCGCACCGGTGCGCCGGCAATCAGGTTCTTCAACCGGTCGAGGCTGAACCGGCCGTGCTCGTCCCGACAGCCGAAATACGCGGTGCCGAGTTGGAAGACCAGCTCACCGCCGTTGCGGTGGTACGGCGACAGGCCGCCCTCGCCGGTGTTCTGGAGGCAGCCGGCGAGGGCCGCTCCCTTGTTGAGCGCGGTGATGGCATTGCCGGAGAGCGAGCCGAAGCTCATCCCGGAGATGTTGACGACCGACTCCGGTCGGAACGCGCGGGCCCGTCCCCGTGCCGCGCCGAGCACCTTCGCGCAGGGCACCCGCACGTCGTGCCCGGCGGTCGGTGACGACGGCGGCACGGCCCGACCGAACGTGCGGTGCTTGATGATCGGGTACCCGGGGGTGTACTCGATGTCGTTGTCGGTGCCGAAACCGAAGTAGTTGTTCTCCTGCTTCGCCGACGCGTACACCCAGCGGCGCTGGTCGCGGGTGAAAGGCCGTTCCTCGTTGTTGCCGGCCACGATGTACTGCCGAAGCTCCGGCCCGATCGTCTCCAACAGGTAGCGGGCGCGGCCGAGGACCGGGAAGTTGCGCAGCAGCGCGTGGTCGCGCTGGATCAGATCCCGCGCGGCGAGTGCCGCGACGGCGGCGGCGACGGCGGGTACGGCTCGACGGGCCCAGGTCATGCCGCAACTCTTTCCGCCGGGGCGGCGGATCAAACCGGTGAGCGGGCTGGTGGCGGTGCGGGTGCGCCCCCGCACCGCCACCACCGGCTCAGCGGTGCCGGAACGACTCGCGGACCGACCCGCCGACGACGGTGCACCACGTGCTCGTACTGAGCTTGCCGTTGCGGGGCAGCCCGTGCAGCGCCTGCAGGTCCTGCACCGCCCTGCGGGTGGCGTGGTCGTACGCCCCGGTGACGGTGACCGCGTACCCCTTGGTGGCGAGGATTTCCTGCACGGCGGTGACCGGCGCTCCGACGGCGTGCTGGTCCAACTCCGGCGCGAGCGTCTCCCAGGTCGGCGTGGTGAGGGTGGCGTCCACGTCGACAGCGATGCCGTTGCGGGCCTGCCAGTCCTGCACCGCCGCCACGGTCGCGGCGTCGAACGTGCCGCTGACCGTCACCGGGTAGCCCCGGTAGGCGAGCAGGTGCTGCACCACCCGGACCGAGGGGGAGTTGACGAACCGCCACAGGTCCGGCCAGCGGCGCGCCGGCACGTCACCGAGCGTGGTGCCCAGCGCGGCGTGCACCCGCCGCCGCAGCTCGGGGAACTGTCGATAGAAGGCGGCGCCCGGACACTCGGTGGTGCGGAAGTCCCAGTGGCCGAAGATGTCGTACGCGTGCAGCCCGTACTGCCGGCAGATCGCGACGCAGAGCTTGACCAGCGAGTCGGTCAGTGCCTCCGGTGGCGTCTCGGTGACGTAGGTGCCCTCGTTCTCGATGCCGATGGCCCGGCCGTTCTCACCCGGACAGTGCGCCGAGATCATCTGCCGGTCGCCGGCTTCGAGGCGCTCCAGGCTGCCCCGGCGGCCCTCCAGCACGTACCCGCCGCGGCTCACGGTGAAGTGCTGGCCGGTGTCCGACCAGCCGTTGCCGTCCATGTGCAGGTCCTGGCAGTCGTGGGCCAGCTTGACCGCCTGCTCGCGGGAGTAGTCGGTGACGTTCGGGAACGCCATGTGGTGCACGATGATCTTGTTGGTGGCGATGGCGCTCACCGACAGCGGGTCCTTCGGCGGGCGGGCGGCCCACTCGTCACAGCTGATGATCCAGTCCAGGTCGGTGCCCGGCGCGGCCTGCGCCGCGCCCGGGAAGGCGAGTTCGCTCCCGACGACGGCGACCGTGGCGGCGCCGAGACCGGCCCGCAGCAGCGTCCGGCGATCCACTTCGGAATGGTCGACGTGCATGGCATCTCCTCCTGCGGCCGACGGCGGGGGGATGAAAAGTAGCTCCAGTGGCCGCACGTACTTCGGAGAATATTGCCAAAACTCGCCCGCGCGCTAGAGGGCCGACCTGCCTGATGATCACGGGTGTTTCCGCGAGTCGGGTCGGGGGTAGGTCGGGGCGGACCCCTCCGGCTGCCCACATAAGGATGACCAGATGAGTGAAAACGTCAGCGACGCGGTGGGCGACGCCCTCCGCTCGGTGATGCTCTTCCTGCCCAAGGCCGTCGCCTTCCTGGCGATCCTGGTGGCCGGATGGCTGATCGCCAAGGCCGCGCTGAAGATCGTGGAAAAGGTCCTCGAACGGGTGGGCTTCGACCGCGCCGTCGAACGCGGCGGCATCCGTCGGGCGTTGAGCCGCTCCCGGTACGACGCCAGTGACATCGTCGCGAAGCTCGTCTACTACGCGCTGTTGCTGTTCACCCTTCAGCTCGCCTTCGGCATCTGGGGCCCGAACCCGATCTCCGACCTTCTCGGCGCGGTGATCGCCTGGCTGCCCCGCGCCTTCGTCGCGATCGTCATCGTCGTGGTCGCCGCCGCCATCGCCAACGCGGTCAAGGACATCATCAGCGGCGCGCTCGGCGGCCTGTCGTACGGCCGGGCGCTGGCCACCATCGCCTCGGTGTTCATCCTCGGCCTCGGCGTCATCGCGGCGCTCAACCAGATCGGCGTGGCCACCGCGGTCACCACTCCCGTGCTGATCGCCGTGCTGGCCACGATCGGCGGCATCCTCGTCGTCGGTGTCGGCGGTGGTCTGATCCGTCCGATGCAGAGCCGTTGGGAGTCGTGGCTGACCCGCGCCGAGCAGGAGTCGCGGCTGATCGCCGAGCACACCCAGGCGTACCGGGCCGGTCGGCGCGACGCCGAGGCCGAGCTGGCCCGCCGGTCGGCCGCCACCGGCGGCGCGGAGGCCACCCAGGTGGTGACCCGGCCCGCCGAGGCCGACGCCACCCAGGTGGTGACCCGGCCCAGCGACCCGGAGGCGACCCAGGTCGTCCACTTCCCGGTCAGCTCCGACGCCGCCCCGCTGGCTCACCGCAGCGCCGCCGTCGAAGACCCGACGCCGGCCCGGCCCTCGGCGACCGACGACACGACCCAGGTGGTCAGTGGCTCGACCGATTCGGACGTCACGCAGGTGGTGAGCACCGGCGTCGACCCCGACACCACCCAGGTGGTCTCGGGCGGCACCGATCGCGCGGTGCCGGGGCAGCGCACCAGCGACGACGGCGAGACCACCACCGTCATTCCGCCGGTCGACCGGCGCTGACACCAGCGGTACGGCGGCGGGGCGGGACCGATGCGGTCCCCCCGAACGGGAGAAGGGAGGGGGTGGGAAGATTGTGAAACGAAAGGGTTAGATCACGGTGGTGGAGGGGTCATTGA
>NZ_JBEYSY010000025.1:0-54519 GCF_040704315.1 Micromonospora sp. NPDC047644 | reverse complement strand
GGACGCCTGTGGGGTCGGGGGGGGGGGGGGGGGGGGTGGGGGGGGGGGGGCGGTCGGGTCGTGGGGGGGTGGCCCCGGCCGGCCGGGTCCACCCCGCGTGTCACGTCCCGGCGGGCTGGCAACCGGCCCGCCGTTCCGACTACTCGGACTTGCCGAACGCGTCCACGCCGGTCAACTCGGCCGACAACGCCCAGAGTCGCTCGGCCGCCTCGCGGTCGGCGGGGCCGTCGAAGGTCTTGACCACCGTGCACGCCTGGCAGTAACCGCCGCCCGCGTCCGCCAGTCGCGGTGACGTCGCGGCCCAGACCTGGGTCGCGGCGCCCTGCTCGGGTGCCCGGAACTCGGGCAGCAGTGCGGTGCCGTTCTCGTCGATCCAGCCGGCGCCGACCATCTCCTCCTTGGAGAGGTGCCGCTGCAACGGGGTGAGGATGTAGCCGGGGTTCACCGAGAAGGCCTGCACCCCGGCTGCCCGGCCCAGCCTGTCGAGCTCGGTGGCGAAGAGGATGTTGGCCGACTTCGACTGGCTGTACGCCGCCCACTTGTCGTAGCCGTTCTCGAAGTGCACGTCGTCCCAGTTGATGCGTGGGGTCTCCCCGGCGCCCGAGGCGACGACGACGACGCGCGCGCCGCCGTTTGCGGTCAGCGCCGGCCAGAGCCGGTTGGCCAGGGCGTAGTGCCCCAGGTGGTTGGTCGCGAACTGAGCCTCCCAGCCCTCGCCCACTCGGGTCAGCGGGGTGGCCATGATGCCCGCATTGTTGATCAGGATGTCGATGGGGCGACCCGCGTCGAGGACGCGGTCGGCGAAGTTCCGGACGCTGCCGAGGTCGGCGAGGTCGAGTTCGTCGACCTCCACGCCGGCGATCCCCGCGACCGCCTCCCGCGCGACGTCCGTACGGCGGGCCGGAACGAGGACCCGGGCACCGGCGGCGGCGAGGGCGCGGGTGGTCGCCAGGCCCAGGCCGGAGTATCCGCCGGTGACGATGGCGAACCTGCCGGAGAGATCGATGCCGGCGAGCACCTCGGTCGCTGTGCTGTCGATCCCGAAACCCAGGTCGTCAGGCTGATCAGAAAGAGTCATGTTCAACTTTCCGGTCGGGCACCGTTACTGCTGGCGCGTGGGGTCAGGCGGGGTTCTCGACGCGGTAGAGCCGCTGCGTCATGCGGGGGAACAGCAGACCCTGCAGAATGCCGATGCCGGCTGCCACCGCCGAGGTGAGCGTCACCAATAGGTGAAGCACCGTGAATTGTAGTCCAAAAAGGATTCCGTGGTGACGATAGGCGTAGCCGTAGGTGCGCTTGTCGAGCCCGATGCTGATCCCGGTCAGCACCGCGGCGGCGAGGAGGGCCCAGGGACCGAGGAGCACCGACGAGACCAGCGCGATCACCGCCGCGAGAAGGAAGGCGCTTCCCAGTGCCCGGTATCCGGTTCCGGCACCGCCCGGAAGCTTGTTCAGTCGCAGCCAGTTCGGCGCGCCGAGCCGGGTGCGGTTGAACACCTTGGTCAGCATCACCCGCAGCGTGCCGTCGTGGTCGTGTCGTCCCCGGATGGTGGGTACGGCCTTGACCTCGTACCGGGCGTTGAGCCGGAAGCCGTAGTCCTGCTCCTCGGTCCAGCGGAGTCGGTCGTTGAACTCGCCGATCTCCAGGAACGTCTCCTTCTTTATCGCGAAGAGAGCCGAGTGCAGACCCGGGATGGCACCCTCGACCTCGCAGAACCAGACGTACTGCTGGATGGCGCGGTAGCGCTTGACCAGGCTGTCGGGAAACATCGGCTCGGCCCGGTACATGCCGCAGATCGCGCCGAGTCGCGGCTCTTCCCGCAGGTGGTCGACCGCCCGCTCGACCGCGTCGGGATCGAGCGCGACGTCGGAGTCCACAAAGAACAGGACGTCACCCTTGGCGTGCCGGGCGCCGAGGTTCCGCGCAGTGGAGACGCCGCTGTTGACCGGCACCTGCAGCACCGTGACGTCGAGCGCCCTGGCGATCGCCACCGAGTCGTCCGTGCTCGCGTCGTCGGCCACGATCACCTCGACGGCCGGGTACGTCTGGTTCTTCGCCGCTCTGATGCACTCGCCGATGGTGCTGGCGTAGTTGTAGTTCGGAATGATCACGGAGACGAGTGGCTGCTCATTCATCGGGCTCCAACCTTTCTTTGTTTCATCGGTGTTGCCGTGCCGTGGCGCGTCCGCGAAGGGTGGTGAAGAGAACCTCGTACGCGTCCAGCGACGCCGCCACGGAGAAACGCGCCCGTGCCGCCCGGGCCTTCTGCTCCTTCCAGTGCCGCGGTACCGCCGCCAGTTCGGAGATGGCCCGTTCCAGCGCTTGTGGATCCCGGGGCGGAACCATTCGGCCGAATCCGGTCGCGGCCACGGGGTAACGGTTGCCGGGAAGATCGGTCGTCACCGACGGGATGCCGCTCATCATCGCCTCGGCCAGTACGGTGCCGAACGAACTGGCGACCGCCGGCAGCGCGAACACGTCGACCGAGGCATAGAAATCGTTGACCTCTCGGCCGCGCAGCTCGCCGAGGATCCGAACCCGACTGTCCCGGTCGATCTCGGACTGCACCGCCGTCAGATCGCCACCGGTCACCTCGTGGTAGTTGCCCGCGATCAACAGCCGGGCGTCGGGGTCGGCGATCCGCTGGAAGGCCCGGACCAGGTAGCCGATGCCCATGTCCGCCACGATCCGGCCCAGGAAACCGACGTGCAGGCCGCCGGTCTCCCGGTATCGGGGCTCACCGCCCCGCCGGTCCAGGCACGGCGGCGCGATCGGGGTGAAGTTGCGGTTGCGGATGACCGGCCAGAACCGCGAGGCGTGTGCCTGGTCGTGGCTGCTCGCCACCACGGCGGCGGAGCGGCGGATGGCCGCTCGGGAGGAGACGTCCGAGGCGCGCGCGAAGGCACGGCCCGACCAGCCCGCCGGCAGGTGCGGGTCGCTGTGCAGCATGCTCACCACCGGTACGCGGCGGGCCAGCGGTATCAGCAGGGCCGCCGCCGGCATCGGCAGGTTGAGGTGCAGCAGCGACGACTTGCGCGCCAGCTGGCCGGCCAGGATCGGGTAGCGAGGGGCGACGATCGCCCGGCTCGCCCGCATCAGCACCGGGGAGCGGTAGATGTCCACCCCGCCGACGGTGTCCCGCAGCGGCAGCTCGGGATCGTGCTGGGCGGTGACGACGGCGACCCGCCAACCCCGATTGGCCATTCCCTCGGCGATGCTGCGTGCGGTCTGCGTGAATCCGCTGACGTACGGCTCGTAGTGGGTGGCCGCTAGCGTCAGATCGTATTTCCTGTCCGGCATGGGTACCGCATTCTCTGAGGTATCGCTACGGCCGACTGCCTAATCCCTGAGGACATTAGTAGTTCGCCTGTGACCATTTCCTTGGCGATTTCTTGGGGGCCGGTGAACCGGCATTCGTGTGCTCCGGACCCATCGCCACCGCCACCGTGGGCAGGGCAGGGGATGCCGCCGTCTGGCGCCGCCGGATGATCGCCGCGGTCACCAGCAGGCCGACCCCCGCGGTGGCGAGTTCGCTCAGCGTCACCACGACCCGGCTGACCAGCGCCACCACCCCGGCCACCGGAACCGGCAGGATGACACTGAGCGCGGCCGTCACCACCACCTCCCGGACGCCGATGCCGTCGGGAGCGAAGACGGCGATCACCCCGGCGACCGCGCCGAGGCCGAACGCGCCGAGGCAGAGCGGCAGCGCACGCAGCGGCGGCGCCCCCATCGCCACGGCGAGGACCCACAGGTGGGCGCCCCCGATCACCCACGCCAGCAGCTGGGCGACGACCGCCTGCCGGATGCCGGTGCCGCAGATCGCCGTCGACGGCTCCGGACGGCGGCGCAGCCGGCCGAGCAGGGTCGCGGCCCCGCCCACCAGACCGGGGCGGACCAGGACCGCGGCCACCGGCAGAACGGCCAGCAGGAGCCAGCCGGACGACGCGCCGAATACCTCCGGTCCGGCGGCCAGCCCCACGGTGGCGCCGGTCAGCAGGCTCACCACCAGGGCCAGCAGCCAGGCCGCGCTCATCCGGCCCGCCGGTACGCCGACGGCCCTGCCCATCTCGACGCTGACCAGAAAACCCATCACCTTGCCGGGCACGTACTTGACCAACTGTCCGAAGTAGAAGATCCGGGCCGCGTCCACGGCGGCGACCCGCTCCCCGACGCCGGCGAGCATGGCCCGCCAGGAGACCATCGTGGCGACCAGACCGGCGGCATTGGCCAGGACGGCCAACGCCGCCATCGTCACGACGAAGCCGGGCCGTTGCCCGCGTAGCGTGCCGGCGACCGTGGACCAGTCCTGACCACGTAGCGCGAGCACGATGAAGACCACGGTCACCACCAGCAGCAGGCCCACGAGTACCCGGCGGGCCACCGAGCGCCAACGCTTCCGGGGCACGGCGGTCACTGCTGCGGCGATTCCCGGGAAGGCCTGCGGTGCGTCCAGTTCCTTTGTTGACACGCGGCACCTTCTCCGATCGTGAAAGGAATCGAGCTGGTGGCTCACGCTAACCGCGAACCGCTTGCTTCTTCCTTGTCCGACGGTTCGCCGGTCATTTCTCCCTCAGGCCCGGCAAAGCGTTCCCGGGCGTACAGCCGCAGCAGTTCACCCATTCGGTAACTGCCCGGCGTCGAGGTCTCCAACAGCTGCGCGTCGACCAGACGCTCCAGGATGCGTTCGGTGTGTGCCTCCGAGCGGGCGAGCACCCGGGCGGCGGTCGACCGGCTGAGTTCCGTCATCGGCGACGTGCCCAACAACTTGAACGCCTCGGCGATGGCGCGCTCGGAGCGGTCCGGGCTGCCGGAGAGACGGTCGTAGGAGCCGGCCATGCTGGCCCGCAGGCCGACCCCGTCGAACTCGAGATTGTCCAGCCGGCGGCGCTCGTCGGCGAGTCGGTCGCGCAGCTCGGCGAGCGGCCATCCGGGGCGGGCCACGAGGCGGGCACCGACGATGCGCAGCGCCAGCGGCAGGCACTCGCACCACTCGGCGATCGCGGTCGCGGCCTCCGGCTCCGCCGCCACCCGTTCCGCCCCAACCCAGTGGCTCAGCAGCGCGATGGCGTCCGGGACGGTGAGCGGTCCGACGCGCAGCTGGCGCACGTCGCTGAGCCCCGCCAGCGGCTGACGGCTGGTCACCAGCGTCGCGCAGCCAGCGCCGCTGGGCAGCAGTGGGCGCACCTGGGCGGCGTCGACGGCGTTGTCGAGGACCAGCAGCAGCCGCCGGCCGGCGACGACCGAGCGGAACAGGGCCGCGGCCTCGTCGACCTGCTCCTGGTCGCAGTTCATGCTGACCCCGAGGGCGCGCAGCAGCCGGGCGAGTGCGTCGACCGGCGTCAGTGGCTCGGCGTCCGCGCTGGTGCCACGCAGGGCGATGTACAACTGGCCGTCCGGGTACCGGCTGGTGAGCTTGTGCGCGGCGTGTATGGCCAGGGTGGACTTCCCCACCCCGGCGGTCCCGTAGATCGACACGACCGGGGCCGAGTCCTCCGTGCTGGGGGGGTTCAGCCAGCTCAAAATCGGTGCGAGGTCGTCGTACCGGCCGGAGAATCGGGCGATGTCGGCGGGCAGCTGCCGCGGCACGTGCCGGATCGGGGTGGAGACCGGGCCGACGTTGCCCGGGTACGGCTCGTCGAGTTCGCCGCGGAGTATGGCGACGTGCAGGTTGCGCAACTCGGGGCCGGGCTCGGCGCCGAACTGCTCGACGACCTGCGCGCGGGTGTCGACGTAGTACTGCAACGCCTCGGGGGTACGCCCCATCGCGCAGAGCGCCCGCATCTGCAGCGACACGAGCGGCTCGGCGAGCGGGTACGAGCCGAGGACCCGGGCCAACCGCTCGGCGACCGCTTCCGGGCTACCGAGTCGCAGCTCCTCGGCGCCCCAGGCGCCGGCCAAGCTGATCAACTGCGATGCCACGCTGCGCCTGACCCGGTTGGCCCAGTCACTGGCCAGGGTGGCGAGTGGATCCCCCCGCCACAGGTCCATCGCCTCTCGCAGCGCGGCGATCCGCCTCTCGTCGCTGATCCGCGTCGCCGCGCGGCCGGTGTCGATGAGACGGTTCAACCGGTGCAGGTCCACCTGTTGGCGCTCGACGTCCAGCACGTAGCCGTCCCCGTGGCGACTCAGTCCGATGGGCTTGCCGGAGCCGTCGTCGACCTGTGCCAGGGCCCGGCGCAGCCGGGCGACGTGGGCGTAGAGGGCGCTGCGGGGCGCCTCCGGAGCCGCCGGCCCCCACACCCGTTCGGTCAGGGTGTCGATCGACACCGGCGTACCGGCGTCCACGGCCAGGGCCGCCAGGACCGCGCGACGCTGCCGTGGCCCCACATCCAGCGGGCCACCTGCTGACTCCACCTCGATGGGTCCCAGTAGTCGGATCCTCACATGCTCTCCCCGTCATCACGTCTGACGACGGCCGGCGTACTAGTGGACGCCGGCCGGTGTCCGGTACCTCTGTCGGAAGCGCGCGTCGAGCACGTAGCGCATGCCACCACTCAACGCGCCCGCGGAAATCGCGAGACTGTACAGAAAACTGAGGAGCGCGCTCGGCGGGACCAGCCGCCAGCCCGCGGTGCGTCGGACGTAGTTCAACAGGGGGAGGTCGACGCCGATGAACCACGTCAGGAAGGCGACCGGAACGGCCGCCAGGTAGGGGGAGACCAGTACCAGGGGGAGGCTGGTGGTGGCCAGGAAGGCGGCCGCGACCTCGGCGGGCCGGTGGGTGGCCTCCCGCTCGGGTTTCAGCTCGCGTTGCTTGAGGACGAGGGGAACCAGTGAGCCGGCCCGCCGGTAGAGCTTCCGCAGGATCAGGGACAGTTGGTCGTCGTCGTCGTGGTACCCGACCACGGACAGGGTGCGGGTGACCGGGTGGTGCTCCGCGATCCGGAGGCTGAACTCGTGGTCCTCGTTGGCGTACTGGCCGCGCAGCCGCTCGTCGAACGCCCCGATGTCGTCGATGACCCAGCGGGGCACGGCGCCGCTGGCGAAGTGGCCGGTCCGTGCCGGCCCGAGCTTGCGGGTGGCGCGGTAGTGGCCGTAGAGCACCTGCACCCACTCCACCACGCCGTCGTCGACCAGGGGGCGGTCGCCGTAGACGCCCCAGACGGCTCCGTAGGACGGGTTCTCCTCGAAGATCTTCACGGCGTTGGCGACCGCGTCGGGGGCGAGGGCGACGTCGGAGTCGAGGAAGAAGAGGATCTCGCCGCTACTTGCGGCTATGCCGCGGTTGCGGGCGGGGCCGGCACCGACATTGTCGGTCAGTTCGATGAGTGTGCAACCGAGTTTTCTGACGATCTCCGGCGTCTCGTCCGTGCTGGCGTCGTCGACGACGATGACCTCGACCGACGGGTGCGTCTGGTGCAATGCCGAGAGTACGCTCAGGGCGATGGTCTTCCGGCTGTTGTGACAGGGGATTACCACTGACACCAGTGGCGTCTTGGCGGGCTTCATTGATGCTCCTCGGGCAGGAATTCGGCTGCGCTGGGAGGTGGACGACGCACCTACTCGTCGGTTTCCTCGTCGTCGAGAAGACCCGTTGACCACCTTAGTGCCTGATTGACATCGGTAGACATCCATCGATCGGTTTCATGCTCGTTAAATGCTCGGGATGGCCTGCCACCGTATGTTTCGCGCCAATGTGACGCTCATCTCGCTCAGGGTGCCGAGATGACGAACTGCTGGGCCTTGTGGTCGGACAGGCCCTTGGGGAGGGTCAGGTCGTAACTGTGCACCTTGATGTCCGGAGTGGTGAAGAGCCAATCGATACGCCACATTCGCGGCTTGTCGCCCACCGGCCAGGTGACCGGGTAGAGCGAGGAGAGCGCACTGCTCTGGTCGACCAGCCGGTCGGAGACCATGTCGAGAAGATTCATCGACGGTGAGGTGTTCAGGTCGCCGGCCATCACCGCCCGGTTCGGGTTCTTCTCCAGGTCGGCGGCGATGGCCTGGTAGCTGGCCTGCCGGATCTCGAAGTTGAACCGGTCGATCTCGAACATGTTCCGGTCGTCGTCGCCGCGTAGCAGCAGGATCCGGACCGGCGGCTGGAAGATGTGCGAGTTGTAGAACGACACGACCTGGCCGTTGACTCGGATGTCGGTACGCAGCGCCTGCGACGTGTAGAACAGTGGTCGGTCGACAAGGGCCGGCGGCACCGGCTTCAGATCGTCCGGCAGGTACGGCTGCGAGTCGAGCCACGCGTGCCCGACCACCGGCAGCCGGGTGAGCGTGACGTTGCGCCCCTCGCGGACGATCGTGTAGCTGGGGAACGCGGCCTTCAACTGCGCCGTCTGGTCGATCTCGTACGCCTGCGCGAAGATGTCGGCCAGCGAGTCGTCGACGTTGGCGTACTCGTGCAGCATGTAGACGTCGGCGTCCATCTCCCGCAGGAAGTCGTAGAACTGCGCCGTGGTGGTGCGCTGCTCCCCGCCGTTGCGCCGGTCCTGGTCCCAGTACTCGGTGTTCCAGGTCACCACCTTGACGGCGTCGGCGGGCGCCGGTGGCGGGGTGTGGAACACCGTCGCGAAGTTGATCCCGCTGTAGCCGAGGCCGAGTATGAGGGCGAGCAGTGCCGCCCCGACCAGCCGTCCGCGCATCGGCCGCGCCAGCCAGGCGACGGGCAGCAGCACCACCGGGACCGCCGCCCAGGCGATCGGCGGCAGCAGGTCCACTGGCCCCCACACGTACGTCCGGGCGCTGAGCAGGTGGTGCAGCACGACGACGACCAGCCAGCTCACGCAGGCCACGGCCGCGAGGCGCGCCCCCCAGCGGGCTCGCCGGGACCGGGCGGAAGGCTCCGGCGACAACTCCGGATCCTTTTCGTCCATTATTGCGGTCGTTCTTGCCGCCGCTTCCGTCATGGCAACTCCTTTACGTGGCTCCGGTTCCCGCCGAGGTCGGTACTGGCCGGGAGAAAGGTATCGATCGGCACCTTGCTCGAAGCTTGTTCCGGACACCAAGGAGGGGGCAATCGTCACTCACTAGCGTCACGAGTGCCAATACCGGATTCACCACCGAGGAAGGAGCCGCCGGATGGAGCAGGCGAAGCCTATCGACGCTCACACCGGAGCTGGCGTCTGCGGCCGGGGCTGGTCGGTCCGATATGCGACTTGCCCGGCATTTGGCGGGCCGGCCCGATTGGTCGGTAGCGGTGACCGGCGGATGGTCGGTCGGTGAATATCCGATAACGGCGAATGCCGGAAATGTGGCCGCAGCGCAGTCGTGACATTGCCGTCGAGAGCGCGGCATTTCTTCGAAACGGGAGGTGGAAGTGCACGTTGTGGTGACCGGAGCCGCCGGCATGTTGGGCACCGCGCTGCTGGCGCGCCCCTGGCCGGGAGTGACATGGACCGGAGTGGACATCCGTCCACTCGCGCCCCGGGTGCGAGGGCGGGCGACCTTCGTCCGGGCCGACGTCCGGGACGTCGAGGCGATGACCCGCGCCTTCCGCTCCGCCGACATGGTCATCCACTCCGCCGCCGCGTTGCCCAGCCACCCGGCGGCGGAGATCCGATCGGTCGACGTGGAGGGCACCGGCTCGGCGCTGGCCGCGGCGCGGCGGGCCGGTGTGGACCGGTTCGTGCACATCTCGTCCACCGCCGTCTACGGACTGCCCCAGGACTGCCCCACGCCGGAGGACTACCCGTGCGAACCGGTGGACCCCTACTCGGCTGCGAAGCTCGGCGCCGAGACCGCCGTGCTCCGGCAACGCGAACGGGGCCTCTGCGCCCCGATCCTGCGGCCCAAGACCTTCCTCGGCGAAGAGCGTCTCGGTCTCTTCGCCATGCTCTTCGAGTGGGCCGACGAGGGCCGGCACTTCCCGCTGATCGGCGGCGGCGACGTCGCCACCCAGATGCTCGACGTCGAGG
Source organism: Micromonospora sp. NPDC047644 (assembly GCF_040704315.1). Taxonomy (NCBI): domain Bacteria; kingdom Bacillati; phylum Actinomycetota; class Actinomycetes; order Micromonosporales; family Micromonosporaceae; genus Micromonospora; species Micromonospora sp. NPDC047644. The sequence continues at coordinate 44,653 of NZ_JBEYSY010000025.1, read as the reverse complement.
ACCTTTGCGCGGCGATCCAGCTGATCTGCGAGGCGCCCGACGACAAGGCCAACGACACGTTCAACATCGGCGCGCGCGAGTTCCGCACCCTACGGGAGGACTTCCAGGCGGTCCTGGACGCCGCCGGCCACGGCAGGCGGGTCCTGGCCATGCCGGTCGGGCCCGCCGTCGCCGCGCTGCGCGTACTCGCCGCGACGCGGCTCTCCCCGGTCTACAAGCGACTCGTGCACAAGCTCACCCGGGACTCGTACGTCTCGATCGACCGGGCCACCCAGCGGCTCGGGTTCAGTCCGCGGTTCAGCAACGAACAGGCGTTGCTGAAGACGTACGAGTGGTGGCGGGCGAACGCCGCCGGGGCGCGGCGCAGCGCCGGACGTACCCACCGCGACCCCTGGAAGCAGGGCGCTCTGAGCCTGGCGAAGGCGCTGTTCTGACACTCCACGGAGCAAGGAGAGGTCCGCCATGAATCACGCCCTGGAAGTCCCGAACCCCACATCCTCGGACCTGCCCGTGGTCTCCGTCGACCCGGCGGTCGCCGTACAGGCGCTGAAACCGCTGGCCCGCGTCACCGGACTGTTCGTCCTGCTGCGGCCCCGCCAGTGGGTCAAGGGCGGCCTGGTGCTGGCGGCGCCGCTCGTGGCCGCACCCGGCGCCGCGGTGACCCATATCGTGCCGCTGCTCGGCACCCTGCTGAGCTTTCTGGCCGCAGCCTCGGCCGTGTACGTCTTCAACGACCTGAGGGATCGGGAGCGCGACCGGGTACACCCGGTCAAACGAAACCGTCCACTGGCGAGTGGGCGGGTGAGCACGACCGCCGCGGTCATCCTCCTCGTCTCCCTGCTCACCGGCACCGCCGCCCTGACCACCCTGTTACCCGCCCTGACCGGCGTCGTCGTCGCCGGCTATCTCGCCCTCAACCTCTGGTACTGCCTGGCGCTCAAGCATCAGCCCCTGGTCGACGTGTCGGTCGTCTCCATCGGATTCGTCCTGCGGGTGCTGGCCGGCACCGTTGCCGTCGGCGCGGCCGTTCATCCGGCGCTGCTGATCGGGGTCTACTGCGCGTGCCTCGCGCTCTCCCTCGGCAAGCGACGCCACGAACTCGCCGCCCTCTCGGCCACGGGCGGTGAGGCCGGCGAGCACCGGCCATCGCTGCGCGCCTACTCGGTGCACTTCCTTGACCAGGTCGTGGTGGTGAACCTGGTGGCGGCGCTGATCGGCTACGTCGCCTTCGTCTGGACCCAGACACCGCCGTACGGACCGATCACCGCGGGGCTGACCTTCCCGTTCGCCGCGTTCGCGGTTCACCGCTACCTGCAGATGATCGCCATCGGCGGCTCCGGTGGCGATCCGGTCGAGGACCTCGTCCGGGACCGCGCGCTGCTGGTCAATCTCGGCCTGTGGGCCGCGGTGCTGGCGCAGGCGATGCTGGCCAACGCCTGGCCCGTCCGGTAACCGTTCGACACCCCTTGGAGAAGCCCGTGAGCAGCAAAAACTCCCACGAATACGACCTCTGCGTCGCGGTCAACTACTACTCGCCCTACGTCAGCGGGCTGACCGAGGTGGCCCGGGTGCTCGCCGAGGGCCTCGCCGGGCGGGGCTGGCGGGTGGCGGTGGTCGCCGTCCGGCACGACGCGGCGCTTCCGCTGCGGGAGAGCCGCAACGGCGTCGACGTCTACCGCAGCCCGGTGGTCGCCTCGGTCGGCCGTGGCCCGGTCAGTCCCGGCTTCCCGTCCCTGGTGCGCCGGATCGCCCGGCGTTCGCGGGTGGTGAACCTGCACCTGCCGATGCTGGAGGGAGCGCTGATCACCGCCCTGCCGCTGCGGGTGCCGGTGGTGACCACCTACCACATCGACCTCTGGCTGCCGCCCACCCTGGTGACCCGGGCGGCGATGGCCGCGGTACGGGTGTCGTCGCGGGTCACGCTGCGCCGCTCGGACGCCGTCGTCGTCAACAGCGACGACCAGGCGCAGTACTCGGAGCTCTGGTCGATCCTGCGGTCCAGCCAGCGGTCCGCGATCCCGGCGCCCTGCCTGGACCGGCGCGGCGGGGAGGCGACATACCGGGAGACCGCCGGCCCGCACATCGGCTTCCTCGGGCGGATCGTGCCGGACAAGGGCCTGGACTACCTGGTCGCCGCGTTCGCCGAGATCCCGGATCCCGAGGCGCGGCTGCTGGTTGGCGGCGACTATCTGACCGTCGCGGGCGGCAGTGTGATCGACCGGATCCGGACGGCCGCCGAACGGGATCCCCGGATCCGGATCCTCGGGCTGCTCCGCGGCCGGCTGATCAACGACTTCTACGCGTCGATCGACGCGTTCGCCCTGCCCTCCATCGCCGAATCCTTCGGTATCGCGCAGGCCGAGGCGATGATGTGCGGTATCCCGTCGGTCACCACCGACCTGCCCGGTGGACGCTATCCGGTCCTGGCGACCGGGATGGGAAGGGTCGTCCAGCCGCGGGATCCGGCTGGACTGCGCGTGGCGCTGCTGGACGTGCTCGGCTGGGACGCCGACACCCGGCGCGAGGGCGCCAAGCGGGCCCTGGAGGAGTTCGGTGTGGACGGGTGTCTGGACCGGTACGCGGCGCTGTTCCGGCTCCACGGGGCGCGGGCGAAGGCATTGATGTGAGTGGTGTTCCGGTCAGTAGAATGGCGGCCACGTTTCGTTACGGAGGTGCAGATGCACAGCAGGGAATTCGGTCGTCTCGGCACGGTCAGCGCGCTCACCCTGGGCGGTGGCGGGATCGGCGGTGTCTGGGGGGCGACCGACCAGGCCGAGGCGGTGGCGACCGTGCGGGCGGCCGTCGACGGTGGTGTCACGATGCTCGACCTAGCCCCGACCTACGGCGACGGCTACGCGGCCGAGAACGTCGCCGGTGCCGCCCTGCGCGCCATTCCGGCCTCGGACGTCCTCGTCACCAGCAAGATCGAGCTGCCCGAGCAGGACGGTGGTGATCTCCCGGAGAAGATGATCCGCAGCCTGCACGCCACCCTGAAGCGGCTCGGCCGCGAGCAGCTGGATCTCTTCCTGCTCCACTCCCAACTGCACCCGCACGGCTGGACCGGTCCCACTCCCCGGACCCTCGGCTGGGACCTGTACCGCGACCAGGTGGTGCCGACCTTCGAACGGCTGCGGGACGAGGGCAAGATCCGGGCCTGGGGGTTGACCGGTGTCGGCCACCCGCAGACCGTGATCGACGCCATGCACCAGCAACCGCGCCCGGATGCGGTCCAGGCGGTGGTGAACGCCCTTGATCTCAGTGGCGACATGTGGCTGCTCGGCACGTCAGCCGAGCCTCGGAACGACGAGATCCGCCGAGCCGCGGTCGATGACGGCGTCTCGGTGATTGCGATCCGTGCCGTGGCGGCGGGAGCGCTCACCGGAGAGATCGACCGGTCCGTGGCGGACGACGCCCCGGTCGCGGTCGACTTCGCCCGGGCGGAGCGGTTCCGTGCGCTCGCCGCCGAGTTCGGCGAGTCGCCCGCCTCGTTGGCCCACCGGTACGCCCTGAGCGTCCCCGGCGTGGCGACCGTGGTGCTCGGGGTAAAGAACCGCACCGAGTTGGCCGAGTGCCTCGCCGCCGAGGCCCGTGGTCCGCTGACCGAGGTCGAACGGAAGGCCCTGCTCGACCTGCGGAGCTGAGCGAACGGCAGCCCGGTCGTCGGGGGGCGACCCGGTACGGTGCTCCCGTTGCCGACGAGCGCCGCTAGCTCAACTGGCAGAGCAGTGGACTCTTAATCCGCGGGTTCGGGGTTCGAGTCCCTGGCGGCGCACAACGAGCAAGGCCCTGACCTGGTGGTTCACACTGGGCCGGGGCCTTTTCGTGTACGCCGATAATGGGCGTCGCTCGGTGGGTGCTCGGGAGCCGTTGGATGTGGCCGGGGTCGGTGGGACGCGGTGCGATGCCGGCGGACAGAACGTCGGAGTGCGCTGCCGCCGGTGCATCCCCCGGCTGCGGATGGGAGTTCGTTGTGCGTCGGATCATGCGTAGGTCGGTGCGGGCCATTCTTCTGGACGAGGAAGACCGTCTCGTGCTGATCAGGCGGATCAAGCCCGGCCGGGCGCCGTACTGGACGACGCCGGGCGGTGGCGTGGAGTCGACGGATGCCTCACTGGAGGCCGCGCTTCGCCGGGAGTTGTACGAAGAACTCGGTGCCGAGGCCGACCGGTTCGCCCAGGTGCTCCTGTTCACCGCCCCCACTGGTGAGGGCGTTGAGGTCCAGCACTTCTTTGCCTGTCGGCTCCTTCAGCTCAACGAGGACGCCCGTACGGGGCAGGAGTTCGCTGACCCGTCGCGTGGTGGCTACCGGCTTGACCGGTTGAGGATCGACGAGCTTCCTGCGGTGGGTCTCAAGCCGGACGCGTTGAAGGACTTCATCACCTCCAACGAGGAGGCTCTGCTCTCGGTATAGGGCAGTTTGACGAGACCGACAATCCAGATCCTGCGACGAGACTGAGGGGCTATCCATGGCGACTGAGTACCGCTTGACGCTGGCCGGCGACATTCCTCTCGATGTGCTGGCCGGTGTCGTCGCTCCGGAAGGTGTTGAGGAGTCGGCGGTAGATGGCAGGCCCCGGGCGTTGAGTGCGGACCTCAGCGATCGGTGTGGTTACACGGTGAGCATCCACGGCGGCTCCCACGGCTACTTCGAGGCCGAGGATGGTGACGGCTCGATGTGGGAGTGGGAACCGGAGCGGTACGTCACCATCGGCTTCCGGCTGGGGAAGGACGAATCCTCCGACCGGGCGACGCGGGAGATGCTGGCGACTGTGGCCCGGGTGCTGGACGAGCGACCGGAGGACGCCGCGCTGATCCTCGACGCCGACTGGCTGCTACTGACCCGCTTCTCGGGAACGCTGCACCAGCACGCACGGAGCTGGTGGGGCGTTCACGGCGAGGACGATCTACTCAGCCGGTAAAAGGCTCGGCGGCCTGCCTATTCCGCGACTGGCAAGGGCCTCGGCCCTGACGCGCCCGCAGAGGCGAGGACTTCGTCGGCCGGCCGCGGGCGGCATGGGCCGTGCGCTAGCCATCCTGGACGGGAGGTCGTGGGCTGCCTCATCCGCCTCGCGGAGCCAGGATGATCCGGCCGAGATCAATCTGCACGTTTAATTGGATCTGGCGCCAGTCGGCGGGGGTGAGGGTCGGTGCAGGAGTCAGCGGCGTGCCCACCCAGCGCCCACACAGGTTGAGGACACATGCGCACCACCACGATCGGCGAGGTGAAGGTCCTGCTGCCGGACCTCCAACCGGACGACCTCGACATCACCACGGACCTTGACGGCGGTCTCACTGAGGCCCTCGTCGAGGGCGCAGCGTGGCGCGGCTCGCACCTTGAGGACGCCCGCATCCGCAGCAGCCTGATCATTGGCGTGGACCTGAGCGAGAGCATCTGGGAAGCCGGCAGCCTCTACGGCTGCGAGATCACCCGCACCGACTTCTCCGGCGCGACCCTTACCGGCATAACCATCGAACGCTGCGCGATCACCGGCTCCCGCTTTACCGGCAGCAGACTCACCGACGTACGCCTCAAGGACATCCTGTTCGACGGCTGCCGCTTCGACTACGCGACCCTTCACCGCGTCGCCGCCGCGGGCTCGGTCGCGTTCACCGACTGCACTCTCACCAACGGCGCATGGTCTTCCTGCCGACTACCTCGCGTCGCGCTGAGGTCATGTGACCTCGCCGGACTGGAGCTGGACTCCTGCCGCCTGGACGGCACCGACCTGCGGGGCAACCGACTCCAAGGCCTCAAGACGCGGCTGGACAATCTGCGCGGCGTCACTCTCGGCGAGGACCAACTTCCTGACCTCACTCAGTTGGTCGTCGCTGCCTTCGGCCTCACCGTTCGCAACAACTGAAGCCGAGGAGGCGTCGTGCCCGCTGAACCCACTGGCAGCCCGGACACGATCCTTGTCTGCGTCCGGGGCAACTCCGGCTCCGGCAAGAGCAGCATCGCCCGCGAGCTACGACGCCGGCACGGCCGGGGCTGCGCGCTGGTCGAGCAGGACTACCTGCGCCGCATCCTGCTGCGCGAACGGGACAAGCCCGGCGGCGCGGCACCGGCGTTGATCGGGCAGACCGTTCGGATCGCCCTCGACCACGGCTATCACGTGATCGTGGAAGGCATCCTGCACACCAGCCGCTATCGGAGCATGTTGGCCTCCCTGCGGGAGGGCCACCGCGGCCGGTCGCTGTTCTGCTACCTCGACGTGTCCCTGGCCGAGACTTTGCGCCGACACCTCACCCGCCCGCAGGTCAGTGAGTTCACGGCCGAGCACATGAGCGGCTGGTACTCCGCCCATGACGTCGTGGGCTGGCCCGACGAACTCGTCCTACCCGAGACCACCGGACTGGACGAGGCCGTCAAGGCCATCGCCGCTGCCGCCGGGCTACCCCAGACCGGACGCGACGACGACCTGCTACCGAACGTTCCATCCCCGTAGAGCAGCGTCGTCGCCCCAGCCGAAGGGACGTCGCTGTGCCAGCCCTGCGAGGCGTTGTCTACCCGCGACTCGTGCGCTGATTGCGTCCGGTACGCACGGCGGCTGCGGCGATCATGGCAGCACCGGCTGCGGCGACGACGCGGACACGGCGAGGTCGGTTGGGGGACAGGGCCGTGGTCAGCAGCCCCCACCCGGCGGCCAGTGCGAGCGGCAGCCGCCCTCGCCGGCTTCGCGCGACCGCGCCGGCTGCCACGGCGGAGGTGGCGAGGAGTCCGACGGCGGACGCGGTGACTGTGCGCGGCGCGTCCGGAGAGGTGCCGGAGGCGACCTTGGCCGCGGCGATGTTGACGGCGCTGGCCACCGTCGTCCACCCCAGGAGGAGGCCCGTGCTCAGCGGTGTGAGCGCGGCCCACGTGGTCGTGTCGGGGGCGCGTTGCAGGCGCAGGTGAGCGGTGGCGGCGAAGCCGGCGGCGGCCGGCAGGAGAAACGGCGTGAGCGCGAAACGGTCGCTCTGCGCGGCAACCGACCAAGCGGTGTTCATCGCATAGGCACCAACCAGCGGCCACCCGACCGCACGACTGATGGGCTCACCTCGGCCCTGCGGCAGGCACTGACCGATGGTCGAGGCGATGCATCCGGCGAAGATCGGCGCCCAGACCGCGAAGGCGTAGTCCGGAGGGGTGATCACCGTGTCGTAGCGGTCGGTCTGCTCTCCGTCGCCGAGCAACGCCCCGAGGACGGGTGTGGCGACGAACGCCGCGCACGTGCCCGTGAGGGCGATCGATCGTAGGCCATCGTCCATGTTCTCTCCGATCATCGCCAGAGCCGATCGGTGAACCTGACTCCGACCCTACCCCAGAACCGGTTGATGGCCCTGTGCTCGGCACTGCCTCTGTCGCCCCAGAATGGCTGTCACCTCTTCGTCCGTGGCAGACCCTCGTTCGGTGCCGCCATCGGTGGCGGGTTTCGGTCGGACGCGTCGAGGAGTCTGTCGAGGGTCAGGGCGGTGTTGATCAGGGAGAGGTGGCTGAACGCCTGCGGGTAGTTGCCGATCTGTTCCCCGTTCGGGGCGATCTCCTCGCTGTAGAGCCCGAGAGGGCTGCTGTAGGTGAGCATCTTGTCGAAGGTCAGGCGTGCGTCATCGAGGCGTCCGGAGCGTGCCAAAGCGTCGATGTACCAGAAGGTGCACATGCTGAAGGTGCCCTCGGCGCCAGGCAAACCGTCAGGCGCGGCCTGGGGGTCGTAGCGGTAGACGAGGCTGTCGGAGACGAGGCTTTCGTCAATTGCCCTCAGTGTGCCCTGCCACAGCGGGTCGGTGGGAGTGATGAAGCCCAGGGCCGGCATGGCGAGCAGGGACGCGTCGAGAACGTCGGCACCGTAGTGCTGGACGAAGGACTGCCTGCCGTGGTGGTAGCCATGGCGAATGATCTGGTCGTAGACCGCGTCGCGGTTGCGGATCCACCTGTGGGTGTCGGCGGGACGGCCGAGGCGTGCGGCAAGGCGGATTGCGCGGTCGAAGGCGACCCAGCACATCATCCGGCTGTAGGTGTGGTCGCGACGGCGTGCCCGCACTTCCCAGATCCCGTCGTCGGGTTGGTCCCAGTGGTCGCTGAGCCAGTCGACGAGGGAGGCGATGTTCTGCCACCCGTGGTGACTGATGCCGAGGCCGCGGCTGCCCGCGTAATGGAACGCCTCCAGAATGGCACCGTACATGTCGAGCTGCAGTTGCCCGGCGGCGCCGTTCCCGATCCGTGCTGGAAAGGAATTCTGGTAGCCGGCCCAGTGCTCCAGGGTCTCCTCCTGGAGGTCGCTGGATCCGTCGATCCGATACATGATCTGCAGCGGGCTGGTGTTGTCTGCGGCCTCTCGGATGCGGTCGTTGAGCCAATGGGCGGCGCCTGTCGCCTCCTGTGTGAATCCGAGCCGCATCAGTGCGAGCGCGGACAGGGAGGCGTCGCGGATCCAGGTGTAGCGGTAGTCCCAGTTCCGCGACCCGGCGATTCTTTCGGGCAGCCCGGCGGTGGGAGCCGCGATGATCGCGCCGGTCGGGGCATAGGTGAGGAGCTTCAACGTCATCGCCGAGCGCTGCACCGTCTCCCGCCACCTGCCGCGATAGGGGGAGTGGTCCAGCCACGACCGCCAGAAGTCCTGGGTCTGCTGCAGCAGTTCGAGTGCCTCGGGGAGGCTGTACGCCCGCGGGGTGCCCGCGGCGCCGGTTTCCAGCACCACCCCGCCGGAGTCACCCTCGGTCATCTCCAGGAAGACCTGCGAATCCTGGCCGTCGCGTTCGATCCTTCGATCGGCAAGGAGTCCCGAGCCGGCATGGATGTAATGCGTGGTCAGCGTTGCCGTACGGCTGCGGTACACGGTGCCGTCCTGGTGGGCCTGCACCTGATGGTCGTCACGTCCGTAGTTGAAACGGGGCTGGCACCGGACGCGGAACGTCATCGCACCGCGGACCACTCGCAGCAGCCGGACAAGACGATGCCGACCTGTGGCTTTCCCGCCCGTGACCGGCATGAAGTCGGTAACTTCGCCGACGCCGCGATCGTTCAGGAAGCGGGTGATCAATATCGGCGTTCCCGGCAGGTACAGCTGCTTGCAGACCACATCGACGCCCTCAGGTCGAACACTGAAGGTGCCGCCCCGCTCCGGGTCTAGCAATGAGGCGAAGATGCTGGGCGAGTCGAAGCGCGGCGCGCAGAACCAGGTGACGTCACCGTCATGCGCAATGAGCGCCGCCGTCTGCAGGTCGCCGACCAACCCCTGCTCCTCGACCCTTGGAAAGTCATGTCGCATATCCTGCCCTCCCGAACAGCGGCCGCCGAAGTACCTCAACGGACCGTCGCGTTGTCAGGAGACGGCCGGTGGCATCTAAAGCGTGCGCCGCTGCCAGCACTGGTCAGCCGCCACGTTGCGTTGCAGGCGGATCGGCGAGCAGCGCACGATGCGTGGCTCAACGGTGATGGGCGCGCCGGCGGGCGGATGTGTCGGCGCTGAGTCACATCACATCCATCGGTTCGCGGAAGAGTTCCGTTCGCGGAGGGTGTACGAGGGCGCGATGCCGAAGGTCGCGCGGTAGCTGGCGGTGAATCGACTGTGGTTGGCGAACCCCCACCGAGCGGCCACGTGGGCCACACTCGTCACCTCCGGGTCGGCGTCGATCAGCTCGCGGTGGGCGTACTCGAGCCGCACCTGTCGCAGGTATGCCATGGGGGTGGTGTCGAGGTGACGGCGGAAGGCGACCTGGAGGGCTCTGATGTTGACGTAGGAGGCCGCTGCTATCTCGCTCGCGCTGATGTTCCGATGGGCGTTGTCGTCGATGAAGGAGACGGCGCGGTGAAACGAGCCGGAGTGCGCGTCCCGGCGGTTCTCCGGGGTCGGGTCGCGGAGCGCGTTGTTGGGAAACGACGCCAGGCTTGTGGCTATGAGGAGGCGGGCGGCGGCTCCCGCGACCAGTGGTTGCAGTGCCCCGGGCGTGCCGACGACGCTGGCGCGGACGTAGCGGAAGGCGGCACGCCAGTTGTCCGCCGCCTGCCGCGTGGACGGCGTGGTCGAGGTGAAGTGGATCGGAGTGGGGCGGCGATTTGGAGCGAGGTCGACTTCCAGGGCGAACAGCCCGACCGGGATGAGTACGAGGTCGATGTCGACGTCGTCGACGGTGGCGGTGTACGGCTCGGGGAGGGTTGCCAGGACCGCGTCGCCTGCCCGGAACTGCGTCTCGTCTCGGCGGCCGCGCATGGCGGCGGTCCCGTTGCGTACGGTGCCGAATGGTAGAGCGGTCATGGGATCCACGTCCATTTGCGCCCGCATCGTGAAGATGGAACGGTGGATTTCCACTGGTCCGAGGGTGTCCTGTCTGAGGTGCAGGCGGTCCTGCTCCCCTGACGGGGTCAATTGCATCGAACCGTAGACTGTCTTCAGCAGCTCGACGATCTCTTCTGGATCCGTCAGCTCGAAAGAATTCGTCACCGGCGGAACATCAGACGCGCGATTCCGGCATCAAATTTCCTGTCTTCCTGGATAATCACTTTGGGCCGGATCCGCACTCTTCCTAGCAGGCATCAGGCGCTCACCATACAGCAGGTGAGAGCGCTTTCACCCACGCGTCAAACGTGAAGTGTCGTCGCGTATCGGTTGACTGACGGGAATTGGGGCGTGTCGACACGCCGCAACTCCACCCCGCGATGCGCTTTACCGACAAACGTCCCTAAGAAATTCGTTTTCTGTCCTAGTGCAATGGCTGATGATGCAATCGTGGCGATTTAGCATCAACGCCAAGTGCATCCGATCCAACGCGACAAGGGTTGGTCTGGTTGCCGCGGCACCCCGCCGGGCGCCAATCCTGCCCACGGTCGGTTCGCCCGGACAGGCGACCCGACCGTGGGTTTCGTCAACACGAGGAGAGCATTGTGGGCGATGAAGATCGTCTGCTCAAACCGTTTGAGGTCGCCGCGCTGTTACGGGTGGATCCCAAGACTGTGACGAGGTGGGCGGTGGTCGGCAGGATAGGAAGCATCCGGACACCCGGTGGGCATCGCCGCTTCCTGGAATCCGAGGTTCGAGCGCTGCTCGTGAGCGCCGCACCCGGCGACCGAAGATGCCCCACCTGTGGGGTGGCCGGGTGCGGCGAGGATGGCGACTGACGGCCGGCCGGCTGACGAACGCCGGCCGGCCGACCTCAGTCAGGACACGATGTCCCAGGTCGTTCGACACTTCTCGTCGGCGCCGTTCGCGCCTTTGCGCTCGCATGCTTCGACATAGACTCTCGTGCCCGCCTGCAGTCTGACGTAGTAGGGCTCGGAGCAGGTGCCGCTGCCGCCCGCCGCGTGGAGCGTGACCTCGGCGTACACGGGCTCCCACCAGATCCGGCCGATGGTACGGCGACCGTCCGCTGCGCCCTCGTCGCAGGCTCGGAACGCCGAATCGAATCCGGAGTTGGTGTAGATGGCGAAGCCGTTGCCGGCGGAGTACGGGTCGGCCGAATACACGAGGATGGGGTACCCCGCCGAGGCGGTGCTCGTGGTGGCCACGAGCCCGGTGGCCGTGAGCACCAACGCCATCAGCGTGGCACCGAACCAGCGTGAACTCTTGCGGATCATCGGCAACCTCCTACCGTCGAGAAACGACCGGTGCGGTCATCACGATCGATGGTGGGCGCGATCCGTTTGTGAATGACAGACGCGCGGACAGGTCCGAACAGGTCCGAACACTCCGAACACCTTCGGCGCGATCAGGAGCCGCCTGCAGATCTCGGCGCGTACATGATGAGGGCGACGCCGATCAGGCAGATGCCGGCGCCGATGATGTCCCACCGGTCGGGCCGAAACCTGTCGACGATCACGCCCCAGGCGAGTGATCCGGCGACGAACACGCCGCCGTAGGCGGCGAGGATCCGTCCGAAGTTCGGGTCGGGTTGGAAGGTGGCGACGAATCCGTACGCGCCGAGGGCGATGACGCCGGCGGCGATCCACCACAGGCCGCGGTGTTCGCGCCAGCCCTGCCAGACCAGCCACGCCCCGCCGATCTCGAACAGGGCGGCGACGACGAACAACAGGATCGAGCGGACGACCGTCATCCGTGGACCGTACCGATGGTGGTGAGGGGAATGGGGCAGCACGGCTGCGCGACGCACTCGACGAGGTCGTCGCAGCCGGCCGTGATCGCGGCGCGCAACGTGCCGGCGATGACCTGCAGATCGGCGATCTTCGCCTCGACCTCGGTGAGCTTCGTCTGGGCACGGCCCCGTAGGCCGGCGTCGGGGTGGCGACCGTGACGGTGCTGGCCCGCGTCGAGAAGCTCGGCGACCTCGTCGAGGGTGAACCCGAGCCGCTGCGCCGCTTTGATCAACCTCAGCACGGTGACCGTTTCGGTCGGGTAGAGGCGGTGCCCACCGAGGCTGCGGTCTGGTTCGGCGAGCAGTCCGCGGCGTTCGTAATAGCGCAGTGTCTGCGGGTTCACCCCGGCCGCGGCGGCGACCTGGCCGCTGCGCAACCCGCTCATGCCGTTATCCCGGCGGCGGCCCGTTGCGCGAGCGCGTCGAGGACGTCGACGTGCGCGGCCGGCACCCGTACGTCGAGGCGCAGCGTGTGACTGTCGGCGGCGAGGGTGAACGAGAAGATCGAGCAGCAGGAGCTTTCCCGGCCGATGAGGCCGCGGGCGGTCGCCTCGGCGGCCGGGTCGAGACGCCACAGCAGTTCGGTGGGGGACAGCCGCTGCTGCGCCAGCAGGGAGGTGGCGAACAGGTCGTCGAACTCGGCCAGCCGCAGCGGCCGTTGCGTGATCGGCAAGGTGCACGACTCGGGCACCCACGCCGGGGAGTCAGTGGTCATACCAACGACGGTAAGCGTGTACCCGGGTACCGGATGCAAGCCGGACGCTCAGCAGGCTCGCCGATCGGTTACCACAGCTGAAGGTCGCCGGTGCGAGGGCGCTGAAACCGCGCTGACTCGGACTCAGCCGGCGGCGGGTGACGCGGCCGGCCCGTCGAGGGCCGGTGCCACGACGGCGAATGCCTGGTCCATCAGCTCGGCCAGGTGCTGCTCGTCGTCGCCCGGCTGCCACCGCTGGAGCACCGTGTCGAGTGCCAGCAGTGCCATCCCGGCGGCCATCCGTGGGTAGGGGTCGGTGTGCGGGTCGAGGCGACGGCGGTTGGCCAGCTCGGCGGACAGTTCGGTGCGCCACTCGATCTGGCGTTCCAGCCAGCGGGCGTGCAGGGCGGGGGTGTCCAGAATCAGACGGACGACGACCCGGGCCCGCTCGGAGTGCTCCGGGTGGTCGTTGCAGGCGGCGAGCGGCACCCAGAGAGCGTGGCGCAGCGCGACCGACGGTGGCTCGGCGGGAGGTCGGGCGGCGAGTTCGGTGATGATGTCCGCGCTGGTGTCGGCCAGGAACCGAACGACCACGTCCTCCTTGGACGCGAAGTAGCGGAAGAAGGTACGCCGCGACATGCCGGCCGCCGCCACGATGTCGTCGACTGTCACCGCGTCGAAACCCTTGGTCGCGAGCAGCATCAGGGCGGCGTCACGCAACTCGTCGGCAACGAGCTGGCGTTTGCGCTCGGCCAGGCTGTTGTCCGTACGGGATGTCATCAGCCGATGCTACGTCATTCGCTGCCGCATGGTGCCGTTGTTGGCATTGTGCGCACTGCTTGACACTGAGTGCCACGGGTAGCACAGTGGGCCGCATGACTGTCGATGGTTGGTCCACCGAACAGATTCCCGACCTGAGCGGCCGTACCTTCGTCGTCACTGGTGCCACGGCGGGCCTCGGCCTGGTCACGGCCCGGGCACTCGCCGTTCGCGGTGCGCGCGTCGTGCTGGCCGTCCGCGACGAGGAGAGAGGTCGCCGGGTGGCGGCCGACATCGCCGCGGCCCGGCCCGGCGTCGAGCTGGAAGTCCGGCGGATCGACCTCGCCGACCTCGACTCGGTGCGGGAGTTCACCGACGGGATGCACGCAGACCATCGCCGGGTGGATGTGCTGATCAACAACGCGGGGGTGATGGCCCAGCCGCGCACTCTCAGCCCGCAGGGCCACGAGATGCAGTTCGCCACGAACCACCTCGGGCACTTCGCTCTCACCGGGCTCCTGCTCGACCTCCTGCTGGCCGGCCGGGATCCACGGGTGGTCACCGTCACCTCGGTCAACCACCGGCAGGCGAAGATGCGCTTCGCCGACCCGACCGGCGAGCGGGGCTACTCCCCGATGGGGTTCTACAACACATCCAAGCTGGCCAACGCCATCTTCGGCTACGAGTTGCACCGGCGGCTCAGCGCCGCGGCGAGTCCGCTGGGCAGCTTCCTCGCCCACCCCGGCTACACCGCGACGAATCTGCAGAGCGGTGCCACCACGCTGATCTGGCGACTGCTGCTGGGCCGGATCGGCAACCCACTCCTCGCCCAGCCGGTCGATCGCGGCGTCTGGCCGCAACTGTTCGCCGCCACCGACCCCGGTGCGCAGCCGGGCCAGCTCGTCGCCCCGGGCGGGCCGGGCGAACTGCGCGGCCACCCCGCGCCGGCGAGGCTCTCCGCCGCCGCGACCGACCCCGAGCACGGCCGCCGTCTGTGGGAACTGTCCGAACAGGCCACCGGCGTACGGTTCGGCGCGCTGCGACCGACGAACTGATCGCTGCGCCTCAGCAGCCGTCACGTTCCGCCGTGCCAGACCGTCCAGGGGGCGAGCACACACAACGGAGGAAAGAATGTTCGCTGCCTACCTCACGGTCACCATTGTCGCGTCGATCTTCACCGGCTTCGCCGCCATCACCTACCTGATCGGTCACGACTATCCGAAGGCCCAGGCGGACATGAAGCGCGTGCCACGGTCATGGGTGCCACGGTTGGGCATGGCGCTGGCGGCAGGCTCGGCGGGGTTGCTGGCCGGCTTCGCCGTACCGCTGCTGGGCACCCTCGCCGCCGCCGGGCTGGTGCTGTACTTCATCGGCGCGCTCATCGCTCATCTGCGCGTCGGCTCCCGTCAGCTGGTGGGCTGGGCCGTCTTCTTCGTCACCGAATCGGCCGCGCTGACAGTGAACGTGCTCTACCACTGGTGATTTGGTCGGTATGCCTTCCGCGACGTCCTGGGCTGGCCCGACGACGTCATCCTGCCGGAGCGGCTATTGCCCGGTCATCGAGGGGCATCTATAGTTGCGCGGATCACAACAATCATGGCCGTGGTGACGCGGCCGGGTCGTCGAAGCGCTTCGACGATTCGTCGTTCAGGCCCGTCAACCGGGTGTCGAGCCTGGTCACGCCGGCCTCGGCGCCCGCTGGGCGTCTGTCGTACGACATGAGGAGAACCGCATGCGGAAATGGCGCCTTCGGCGCGGAATCACCGCGCTCGCGCTCGCCCTACTGGCCCTACCGGCCGTTCCCGGCACCGCGCTCGCCGAACCCACCTACCCGTTCCGAGATCCCCGCCTGCCCGTGAACGTCCGGGTCGACGACCTGCTCGGCCGGCTCACGCAGGACGAGAAGATCTCCTGGCTGCACCAGTACCAGCCAGCCATTCCCCGGCTGGGCATCGGCCTGTTCAAGACCGGCACCGAGGCGCTGCACGGGGTGGCCTGGTCCACCGACATCGACAACAACGGCGCGGTGGTCAAGGCTCGCGGCACCGTCTTCCCGCAGCCGGTGGGCATGGCGAGCACCTGGAACCCCGACCTGATCGAGCAGGTCGGTTCGGCCGTCGGCGACGAGGCGCGCGGTTACCACGCCCAGAACCCCCGGGTCTGGGGGCTCAACCTCTGGGCGCCGGTGGTCAATCTGCTGCGCGACCCCCGGTGGGGCCGCAACGAGGAGGGGTACTCTGAGGACCCGCTGCTCACCGCGAAGATCTCCACCGCGTACGGGTCGGGAATGACCGGCGGTGACCCGAACCACCTGAAGAGCGCACCCACCCTCAAGCACTACCTGGCCTACAACAACGAGGTCCGACGCGACGTGACCTCCTCGAACGTGCCGCCTCGGGTGCTCAACGAGTACGACCGCGCCGCCTTCAGACCGGCCATCGCGGCCGGTGCGGCGACCGGGGTGATGGCGTCGTACAACCTGGTCAACGGTCGTCCGGCGACAGTCGACCCGGACCCGATGACGGTGTTCCGGGACTGGACCGACAGGCCGCTGATGAACGTCACCGACGCCTGGGCGCCGAACAACCTCGTCAACACCCAGAAGTACTACGCCACCCAGGCCGAGGGCAACGCGGCGATCATCAAGGCCGGCCTGAGCAGCTTCATCACCGACGACACGAACGCGCAGCCCACCGTCACCGCGATCAAGCAGGCCCTCGCCACCGGTCTGCTGACCGAGGCCGACATCGACGCCCGGATCCGCGAGATCCTCAACGTCCGGTTCCGGCTGGGTGAGTTCGACCCGGGCGGCGGCCGGTACGGCGGCATCACCCCGGACGTCATCAACAGCCCCGACCACCAGCGGTTGGCCCGGCAGGCCGCCGGCGAGGCGATGGTGCTGCTGAAGAACGAGCGGCAGGCGCTACCGCTGGACCCGGCCCGGACCCGCAAGGTGGCGGTGCTCGGCCCGCTGGCCGACACCCTCTACTCGGACTGGTACGGCGGTGACCTGCCCTACCAGGTGACGGCGCTCGACGGCATCCGCGAACGGCTGGGCGGCTCGGCCAGTGTGCGCGGGCTCGACGGGGCGGACCGGATCGCACTGAAGGACGTGTCGACCGGCCGGTACGTCTCGGCCACCGGCACCACCGACGCCGACCCGGTCCTCGGGACCGGTGCCGTCCCGGCGCTCGTCGCCCAGTTCGACGTGGTCGACTGGGGGCAGGACGTGGTGACGCTGCGCAACGCCGCCAGCGGCCGTTACCTCGGCTACAACTGGGGGCCGTTCATCACCCGTGACGAACAGCCGAACGGTTGGTACGTCCAGCAGCAGTTCAAACTCGAGCCGCAGGCCGACGGAACCGTGGTGCTGCGCTACGTCGGCTACGAGACCAAGGAGAGCTGGTTCGGCGCCGACACGTACGTGACGATCGGCGACGACGGCGCCCTCAAGCTCGGCGCATCGACCCCGGACGCCGCGACCCACTTCAGTCGCGAGGTGATCAGCAGCGGCATCGACCGGGCCGTGGCGGCGGCCAAGGCGGCCGACACCGCGGTGCTGGTGGTCGGCAGCAACCCGTTCATCAACGGTCGCGAGGCGCACGACCGGACCTCGACGGCGCTGAGCGCTGGCCAGGAGGCGCTGGTCAAGGCGGTGGTCAGGGCCAACCCGCGGACCGTGCTCGTGCTCCAGACCAGCTACCCGGTCACCATCCGATGGGAACAGGAACACGTACCGGCCATCGTCTGGACCACCCACGCGGGCGCGGAAACCGGTCACGCCATCGCCGACGTCCTCTTCGGCGACCGCAACCCGTCCGGTCGGCTCACCCAGACCTGGTACCGCTCGGACGCGCAACTACCGCCGGACCTGCTGGAATACGACATCATCTCGTCCGGGCAGACCTACCTCTACAACCGCGCGAAGCCGCTCTACCCGTTCGGCCACGGGCTGTCGTACACCCGTTTCCGGTACGGCCAGCTGCGTGCCGGCGCCCAGTCGGTGGCGGCCGACGGCACCATCACGGCCAGCGTCGACGTGACGAACGTCGGCAGCCGGACCGGGACCGAGGTCGTTCAGCTCTACACCCACCAGCGCACCTCGCGGGACACCACCCCGATCCGCCAGCTCAAGGCGTTCCAGCAGGTGAAACTCGCGCCTGGGCAGACCCGTACGGTGACCCTGCGCCTGCCCGCCGCAGACCTGGCGCACTGGGACGTCACCCGCAGCAGGTGGGTGGTCGAGTCGTCCGTCCACGACCTGATGGTCGGGGCGTCCGTCGAGGACATCCGCGCCCGCGCCGCGGTCCGGGTCCGCGGCGAGACCATTCCGGCCCGCGACCTGTCCCGGCCCACCCGGGCGGAGAACTTCGACAGGTACGCGGGGGTCCGGCTCGTCGACGAGACGAAACCGCGCGGTACGGCGGTCGGTGCCACCGCCGCCGGCCAGTGGATCGCCTTCGACGGTTCCGCCCTGCGCGACGGCGAGCGCACCTTCACCGCGAAGGTCGCCAAGGCCGGTGCGGGTACCGGCACGATCCAGATCCGGATGGGCTCGCCCACGGGCCGCCTGCTCGGCACTGCCGCAGTGCCCAGCACCGGTGACGACTACCGGTACGTCAGCGCCAGCACCGGGTTGGCCCGGGCTGTCGGCACCCACGACGTGTACCTGGTGTTCGACTCCCCGCTACGGCTGGCGGAATTCTCCATCAGGTAGCGCAAGACCGGGGCCGGGTCCGTCGCGACCCGGCCCCGGGCCGCGTGCCGGGCTCGGTGCTCGCCGGCGACGTCGTCGCAGCACTGTGGATTCGTCGGACGACGCGATCAGGGGTGTCCGGGCGACTTGGTTGATCTGCCCGGTCCGTAGGCATTTCTGCATAGACGCCCTCCGATTGACTGTTGCATTGGTCAGACGTGTGACCTACGCTCCCAGTAAGAATTTCGGGGCGGTTAACAAAGAGTGCGGTCGGGGCGACGGAAATCCCCGCCGGCCCTTCGTGGCGTCGCTGTTCCGTACTCGTCGCTCGATACGCACTTTGGGCACCACATCGACGACCAGTGAGAGGAACAGACGTGAAGTCAGCCTTATCCACCGCTCGAATGTCAGTGTTGGCGGCGGCGCTTGTCGCCGCCACGCTGCCGGCAGTGCTGACAAACCAACTCCCGGCCTCGGCCGCGGTCCAGGCGACCTACTACGTCGCCCCGGACGGTAACGACGCCAATGCGGGAACGTTGCAGTCGCCGTTCAAGACGATCCAACGGGCGCGGGACGTCGTTCGAACGATAAGCGGGAACCTGACCGGAGATGTCAACGTCCTCCTCCGGGGCGGCACCTATCCGGTGACCAGCACCATCGAATTCGGGTCGAGTGACTCCGGCACCAACGGGTACCGGATCAGCTACGGGGCCTACGCCAACGAGAAGCCGATCCTCGACGGTGGCGTCCAGGTGACCGGGTGGACCCAGCACAGCGGCAACATCTGGAAGGCGCCACTGGACCGCGCCAACAAGCTGCGGGCGCTCTACGTCAACGACAAGCGTGCTGTCATGGCGACGAAGACGGTCAGCTCGGGCGGGTGCTTCGGGACGTACAACATCACGGCCAACCAGGCCGCCTGGGCCTGGGAGTCGGGGTCGCAGTGTGACGGCGCCAGGTACAACCAGAACGACTTCCCCGCCATCCCGCGCAACCAGGACGACATCGAGATCGAGACGGGCACGACCTGGACCACTGCCATCGTCGGCGTCCGGCAGGTGACCACCGACGGCGGGAGCCGGGTCGCCCTGTTCCAGCAGCCGGGCGCGGCCATCGCGCAGGGCGCGTTCAACGGCAACGCCCAGGTCGGCGGCGTCCACAAACTCATGAACGCGTACGAGTTCCTGGACGCGCCGGGTGAGTTCTACTACGACAAGGGCGCCAAGACGGTCTACTACTACAAGGCCAGCGCCGAGAACATGTCCACCGCGACGGTCTATGCGCCGAACAACGTGACCACCGTGCTGCGGGTCGCCGGCACCTCGACGACCAACCACGCCCGCAACATCACGTTCTCCGGTCTGACCGTGCGGCACTCGGACTGGAACCTGTTCAACGTCGCCGGCTCGTCCTTCAAGCAGGCGCAGCAGGGCAACCTCGGCGCGCAGGCGTACGCGAAGGGCAACTTCCACGTCTACCACTACCGCAACGTGGACCTCACCCCCGGCATCATCCAGATCCAGAACGCCGACGGCCTCCTGTTGCAGCGCAACCGGATCGAGCACACCGGCGCGGACGGCATCAGCCTGGTCAACGACGTGCAGGGCACGCAGTTGATCGGCAACGCCACCAACGACATCGCGGGGTCGGCCATCAACGTCGGTCATCCCCAGCACGTCTACATCGGCGACGGCACGTCGACGAACCGGGAGAAGTACCTTCCGCAGGTCGAGGGGTTGCCGAAGAACATCGACATCAAGAACAACTACATCTACGACAGCGCCGTCCTGTTCAACGGGCACAGCCCCATCTCGGCGTACTTCGTCGACACGCTGACGATCCAGCGCAACCGGATCGAGAAGGCTCCGTGGTCGGGCATCACCATGGGGTGGGGCTGGTGGAACTTCGACGGGTCCTCGGGCTCGATCCAGCCGAACCGCCCCACCACGACGGCGCGGAACAACACCATCAGCTACAACCACATCATCGACACGGTGCAGCGTCTGAGTGACACGGCGCCCATCTACACGCTCGGCAGCCAGCCGGGCACCACGATCACCAACAACTATCTCCAGGGCGTTCCGTCAGGTCACAAGTACGGCCTGCACCCGGATGAGGGCTCGGCGTTCATCACCTTCCGCGACAACGTGCTGAGCATCGACAAGAACGTCACCTGGATGATCAATTCCGACGACTTCGGCCGGAAGCACGACCTGAGCATCACGCAGATCTACGGCCCGATCAACAAGGTCTCGAACAAGAACCTGCCGAACAGCACCGTCGCCGACATCCTCGTCTCCTCCGACTATGTCTGGCCGGCGACCGCCTACAGCATCGCGGCGAACTCCGGCCTCGAAGACGCGTACCGGGACATCGTCCCGGCGAGCACCTACTCGGCACCGAACTACGTGCTGCCGGCCAGCACCTTCGTCACCAGCACCACGGCGTCGATTCCGATCCGGAGCACCGGCGACGCCACCAGGTCGGTGTGGCTGGCCCCGTCCGGCACGACCAGCTTCACCGCCGGGGCGACGATGACCAGGGCGGCCGGCAACGCCACCTCCATCGCGGTGCCGGCGACCCAGGGTGAGTACCGGCTCTACGTCGTCGACGCCCAGGGCAACCGGTCGGCGGAGTCGACATTCATCGTCCGGCAGCAGCAGGGCGGTGGCAGCGGTACGGGGCAGGGACAGCTCGTCGGTGGCCAGTCCGGCCGGTGCGTCGAGGTGCCCAACTCGTCGACCACCAACGGCACCCAGACGCAACTCTGGGACTGCGGCAGTGGCACCAACCAGCGGTGGACCCACACCAGCAGCAGGCAGTTGACCGTCTACGGCAACAAGTGCCTGGACGCCTCCGGGAACGGCACGGCCAACGGCACCCAGGTCATCATCTGGGACTGCCACGGCGGCACGAACCAGCAGTGGAACGTCAACAGCAACGGCACCGTGACGAACGCCCAGTCCGGGCTCTGCCTCGACGCCAACGGCGCCGCCAGCGCCAACGGCACGAAGATCATCCTCTGGTCCTGTAACGGCGGCACGAACCAGCAGTGGACGCTGCGTAGCTGACCCACCCGGAACCCCGGGGCCAGGCCGACACGGGCCTGGCCCCGGCTATTTCTGGTAACCGTAGTTGTCGCAGGTCCGGCGTTGCTGGACACAGTTCTTGGTGCGTTTGTTCATGGTGTCGACGTCCCACATCACGAACGCGTCGCCGTGCATCGACGAGGCGCTCTTACCCTCCTTGTCGGAGGAGAGGTAGTAGCCCGCCGGGGTGCCCTTCGCCGGGTACTGGATGTCGAAGGTGATCGCCGGGATCCGGACCGGGTGGCTGGTCGGGCAGGAGTTGCCGCTGCCGTACGCCACGTGGTCCTTGTGGTTGGGGCTGTCCAGGTGCTTGCCGTCCCAGCAGTCGGGGAACTGCATCATGAAGTGCAGCGTCGCGTCGCCCCCGCAGATGGGCCAGTTGCCGTTGGTGCTGCGGGCGATGCCGTCGAGGTCTCCGGGGCCGTAGAAGGCGCAGTAGAACTGGCCGGTCGCGCCCCGCGGGGTCGGCTTCTTCTTCTTGGCGTCACCGGAGATCATGCGCAGGCCGTTGGGCATCGGCATCTGGCCGGTGGAGTTCTTGGCCAGCGAGCGGTAGTAGACCCGGAACCCGCTCGTCTCGACCGGCTTTCCCGTCGCGTTGTCGTAGAGCGTGGGCACCCAGTAGGCGGAGTGGTCCTGGACCGGCTTGCAGGAGGTGGCCGTGAACGTCGTCAGGTCGCCGGCGACGGTGCCCGCGTCGACGGCCTTGTTGCCGACGAACGAGTGCATGTGTGACGCGCCCGGTAGGCCGGGGGCGACGATCGGGTCGTCCGGCAGCCGGTGGCTGTACTGGCAGTCGGCCCGGAACTCCGGGAGGTTGCCCACCCC
The DNA here is from genome assembly GCF_040704315.1 of Micromonospora sp. NPDC047644. Lineage (NCBI taxonomy): Bacteria > Bacillati > Actinomycetota > Actinomycetes > Micromonosporales > Micromonosporaceae > Micromonospora > Micromonospora sp. NPDC047644. The sequence goes on along the minus strand of NZ_JBEYSY010000025.1, from coordinate 22,524 downwards.
GGACGGGACGGGGTCGATCTTCAACGCCCGGTACGCGTCGGCCTGCGCCTTCCAGGTCGCCCCGTCGACCGGAATCCAGCCGGTCGCCGGGGCCTTCGGCGCGCCAGCGGTCGACGGTGTCGCGCCGGTCGACGGGGTCGTGGCGGCTGACGGCGTCGCGGCGGTCGATGCCGAAACGGCGGGCGACGCCGACTGCCCGGCCGGCGGTGACGGGTATTCGAGGGCGTTCGCCGCGTTCGCCGCGTTCGACGGCTCGGGCGTCACGTCGCCACCGGCCAGGTACACGCCGCCGGCGGCGATGACGAGCGCGACCGCGGCTCCCGCGGCCGCGCCCAGCCGGTTACGGGTGAACCAGCTCGGCGGGCGGTGACGGGGCGGCGGTTGGCTCGCGTCCGGTTCGGGCAACGGGGCGTACGACACGGGTCACTCCCAACGAGCAGACGACGGCGTTGACCCGGACGGCCACGGCCGCCGTATGGTAGGCGCTCCCCGATCACGACCGACAGCTTCCTAAAGCCTTCTTAAAAGAAGCTGCTTCCGCGGGAGTGGCGACGGTGGCGGCCACCGGTCTCGATGGCCGCCGTTCGGTACGTCGTCGGCCCGAGATCACGCCTCCGGCGTGACCTCGGCCTGCTGTTCACCGCTCGAGGACTCCTCGACCTCGTTCGCCGCCGGCGTGGACGTCGGCTCGGTCCAGGAGAACTCGATCTCGACGGACACCTCCGTCTCGCTCTCCCGTTCGATCTCCAACTCGCACCGCACGGTGTCCGCCACGGACACGGCACCCGCGGCGCCGTAGAAGAGCCGACCGTCGGATTCCAACTGGTTCGCCAACTGACGCAGCCAGGCGGCCAGGTCCGAGCGTGACACCGTACGGGCGTCCTCGTAGATATCCATGCCGGCCATGCTCGCACTCCACAAAGGACCGCCGGGGGAGGGCTTCGGCTGCGCGCACGCCGACCGCATGGTATGGATCTTGCGGTGGGGAGCGGTCAGCAGGGGAAATGTCGGCCAGCGAGGTGCGACCGGGCGGCTGGCGGGTATCGGTGGGGGATGACATCGACCTGGAAACCCCACGAAAAACACGGTGGCCTGTCGGACAAGGACAAGCGCGAGTTGCCGGAGAGCGTCTTCGCGTTTCCCGACAAACGCAAGGAGCCGATGACCGACGCCGGCCACGTCCGTAACGCCATCGCCCGGTTCGACCAGGTGCAGGGCGTTACCGACAAGGAGCGTGACCTGGCATTTCAGAACATCCTCGCCGCCGCCGCTCACTACGACGTCGAGGTGGCCGAGACGAACTGGCGTCAACTCGGCAAACTTCCGCACACACCGAATCCGGCCCACTGACCGGTTCTCGCCGCGTACGTGCCGGATAGGCGCGCCCGCCCTGGGTAAGCGGCGCGGATGCCCGCGAAGCAGCAGCCAGCGACCGGCGACGACCCGCCCCCGCGCGAGGGGCCCCGGGTCGCGTCGGACGGCTTGCGCGAGCGGGTGCGCCACGGGCTGCGCACCCGCGCCTGGCGATTCCGCCTCTACGGGTTGCTTTCCGTGCAGGCCGGCGTCGCGGCGGCGCTGGCCTGGTTCGTGGGGTACCAGTTCCTGGACAATCCCGCCCCGGTCCTCGCGCCCACCACGGCGGTCGGCATCGTGGCCGCCTCGATGGGCTCACGCCTGCGGCGCACCATCGAACTGCTGGTCGGGGTGGTCCTCGGGCTCGCCGTCGGTGACACGCTCATGCCGTTCTTCGGCATCGGGGCGTGGCAGACCGGTGTGGTCGTCGTGCTGGCGATCATCGTCGCGGTGCTGCTCAAGGGGGGCGGTTCGCTGCTCACCCAGGCCGGCGGCACCGCGGTGCTCATCGCCACCCTGGAACCGCCGGTACGGGACCTGTCCGTGCCCCGTTTCGTCGACGCCGCCGTCGGCGGGTTGATCGGCCTGGCGGTCGGTCTGCTGCTGGTGCCCATCCACCCGCAGCGGACCGTGCAACGGCTGGCCGAACCTGTCCTCGACCCGGCCGTCACCGCCCTGCACGATCTGGCCGCAGCGCTCCGCCTTCGCGATCTCGGCGCGGCCGAGCGGGGTCTGGGCGCGCTGCGGACGCTCAGCCCCCGACTGACCGCGCTGGACGAAGGGCTCGACGCGGCACAGGAGGTGGTCCGACTGGCGCCACTGCGCTGGCGTGAACGACCATCCCTGGCCTTCTACACCGAAGCCGTCCGCCACATGGAGCGCAGCCTGCACAGCTGCCGGTCCATCGCGAGGCGGCTCACCAAGGCCCTTCGGGACGACGAGCCGATATCCGAGGAGTTTCCCGCGGCGATCGACCTGCTGGCAACGAGCGTGCAGACCCTCAGATGCGCGATCCGCGCACGGGAGGAACCTCGGGAGGCGCGCCGGCAGATCCTCGCGGCCGTCGAGCTGATCGGGAAGGCGCAGGGGGCAGCCGCACCGGATCCGACCCGCCCGCACACCCACCGGTTGGGCTACTCCGGCATGATCGCCGCTGGTGAGTTCCGTACGGCGGCACAGGATCTGCTCATCGCCAGCGGGCTGGACGCCGACCGGGCGGCGAAGCTGGTGCGGCGGACGGCGGACCCGGACGAATGGGCATGAGCCGGGCCGTCACGTCGCCTTCAGCGAGGCGAGGACGTCCAGGTAGTGCGGGTTCTTCATGACGCCCAGCACGTTGCCGAACGGGTCGACCACCGCCGCCGTGACGAACCCCTCGTCCCCGTGCGGGGTGATCGGCTGGTACTCCGTGGCACCCATCGCCAACAGTCGCTCGACTGTCGCGTCGAGGTCGTCGACGCACCAGTGCATGACCGCGCCGCCGGGCCCGGTCGCCGCGCCGGCCGGCGCGTACCTGCTGTCGATGATGCCCAACTCGGCCTGGTAGTCCCCGATGCGGAACTCGGTGTAGGCCGGGCGCCCGTCGGGGCCGGGGCGCATGAAGTACGCCTCGATCCCGAGGAGGTCCGCGTACCAGGCGGTGGCCGCTGCCACGTCGTCCGCCCAGATGTTCAGTGTGGCGAATCCTCGCAGGCTCATCGGGTGTCCTCTCGTCTCGTCGATGTCGTTGGTGGTGACGCTATCGGGGATTGCGGAAGGTCAGCTTCCTCAATGAGCGGTGGGTCTCGTCGTTCTTCAGGGGACCGCCGACCCAGGTGAACACCTCGACCTAATTCTTGCGATGTCAACAAAGTGCGGCGACGATGGTGGAAAGATCCATCGACGCATTGGAGTGCGAGCATGCGAGCAAGAGCAGCCCGGGCCGGCGCAGTGTTGACCATCTCCGCGATCATGACCGCCGGGCTCGGCGTCCTGGCCTCGCCCGCCTCGGCCCAGGAATCCGGTCTGACCTTCTACAGCGGGACGTTCACCACGGCGGTCGCGCACTTCCCGGCCCCGACCGGCGCGTGTACGCCGCTGCCCCCGACCGCCGACAGCCACGTCGGTTGGAGCGGCTTCCAGGACGTCACCTTCTACCGGAGCACGGACTGCTCCGGGCAGGCGACGGGCGTGGGCACGCTCCGGACCTATCCGGCCGGGCAGTACACGAGCTTCCGCGCCAGCTGAGCGACTGATCGCGTACCGGGACGGGGTCGGCGCCGCCCCGTCCCGGGGCCCGCATCTTCCGCCAGTTCCCGGGTAGTCGCTGCCATTGCCAGCACGGATGGCGGGGGACGACGTGCAGAGCTACCCGGCAGTCGAGAACCACGGTCTGATCGGTGACCTGCAGACCGCTGCGTTGATCAGCACGGACGGCACCGTCGACTGGTTCTGCGCGCCGCGCTTCGACTCGCCGAGCGTCTTCGGCGCGTTGCTGGACCGCCGCAACGGCGGCCACTTCCAGCTCTCGCCCGACGGCGTCGCCTACTCCAGCAAGCAGCTCTACCTGCCCGGTACGCCGATCCTGATCACCCGCTTCCACAGCGCTGACGGTGTCGGTGAGCTGTTGGACTTCATGCCCGTCACCGGTGCGCAGGCCACCGACCGGCACCGGTTGATCCGACTGGTTCGCATGGTCCGGGGAAGCATGCAGTTCCGCTTCCACTGCCGCCCGCGGTTCAACTACGGGCGTGACCCGTTCGAGTTGGAGGTGCACCCCGAGGGCGACGTCTTCCGGAGCCCGACGCTGACCTTCACCCTCGCCCCCTTCAAGGGCTCGTTGCAGCTGTTCGAGGCCAGAGACATCCGCCGCGACGCCGAGGGTGTGTCCGCGTCGTTCAGCCTGCACGCGGGCGACATCGGCGGGGTGGTCCTGGAGACGGCCCGCCCGGACGCACCCCGGGGACTCACCACCGACGAGGCGTGCGAACTGCTCGCCGAGACCCGCGACTACTGGCGGCGGTGGGCGGGCCGCTCCCGCTACAAGGGCCGCTGGAGGGAGGTGGTCGAGCGGTCGGCGATGACCATCAAACTGATGACGTACGCACCGACCGGCGCCCTTGTCGCCGCGCCCACGGCGGGGCTTCCCGAGCAGATCGGCGGGCAGCGGAACTGGGACTACCGCTACACCTGGATCCGGGACGCGTCCTTCTCCGTCCACGCGCTGCTGCGCCTGGGCTTCACCGACGAGGCCCAGAAGTATCTGCTCTGGCTCGACGCGCGCATCCGTGAGGCACGGGACGACCGAATGCCTTTGCAGATCATGTACCGCATCGACGGCTCGCCCGACATCCCGGAGGAGGTGCTGGGTCACCTGGAGGGCTACCGCGGCTCGGCACCGGTGCGGATCGGCAACGGCGCGGCGGACCAACTGCAACTCGACATCTACGGCGAGGCGCTCATCTCGTTGGAACTCGCGGACCGCAACGGTCTGATCCCGCCGTACGAGGGGTGGCGCAAGACGGCAGGCTTGATGGACTGGCTCTGCGACCACTGGGACCAACCCGAGGACGGAATCTGGGAGACCCGATCCGGCCGGCAGGACTTCACCTACGGCCGGGTGCTCTCCTGGGTCGCGTTGGACCGGGCCATCCGGATCGCGCGACGCCGGGGCCGCCCCGGCGACACCGCCCGCTGGTCCGCCGAACGCGACGCCATCTACCAGCAGGTGATGACACGCGGGTTCAACCAGGAACGCGGCGCGTTCGTGCAGCACTACGGGTCCGACATCCTGGACGCCTCGCTGCTGGCGATGCCCGGGCTGAACGTCATCTCGCCCACCGACCCGATGTGGGAGTCGACGCTGCGGGCCATGGACACCGACCTCGTCTCGGACAGCCTGGTCTACCGCTACGACCCGAGGGCCTCGCCGGACGGTCTCGCCGGCACCGAGGGCACCTTCAACATGTGCACCTTTTGGTACGTGCAGGCGCTCGCCCTGGCCGGCCGGATCGACGACGCCCGGTTGACCTTCGAGAAGATGTTGACCTACAGCAACCCGCTCGGCCTCTACTCCGAGGAGATCGCGCCGACCGGCGAGCAGATCGGCAACTTCCCGCAGGCGTTCAGCCACCTCTCGCTGATCAGCACGGCGGCCCACCTCGACGACCTGCTCGAGCAGGGCTGACCGGGCCGGTCAGAACAGCGTCAACGGCTCGACCGGAATCGGCTCGGGCAACGCGTCGAGCCCGGGTACGCGGGCCCGTACCTCGTCGTGGAACCGGCGGGCGAGCGTCGGCGCTTCGGCGTTGTCCGGGGTGTGGATGAACATCGTGGGCGAGCGCCCCTCGCGTAGCCAGCTCACTGTCACGTCGACCCAGCGCTGCCACCCCTCGACCGTGCGCGTCGGGTCGTCGCGGCCGAGGTAGCGGACGATCGGCCGGTCGGTCAGCGCGAGGGACCGGAGCGGCACGCGAGGCTTCCTGGTCCAGGCGTCCCGCTCCGCGTCACTGGTCGGCGGGCTCGCGAAGAAGGCGGTCGTGTCGAAGGGGATCCACTCGGCGCGGGCGGCGGCGAGGGTGGCCCCGAGTAGTCGCGCCGCTCGCTCCTCGGTGAAGAACGCCTGATGGCGCACCTCCACCGCGTAGCTGTGGGACCGCGGGAGCTGTTGCAGGAAACGGCCCAGCGCCGGGACGTCGGCGGGCGCGAACGAGCCGGGCAGTTGAATCCAGAGGGCGTGTGCGCGTGGGCCGAGCGGTTCGATGGCGTCCAGAAAGGCGCGCAGTGGTTCGTCGACGTTGGCGAGCCGACGTTCGTGCGTGATGACCTTGGGGAGCTTGAGGACGAACCGGAACCCGCGGTCCGTCTGCGCGGCCCACGAGGCCACGGTTTCCCGGGCCGGGGTCGCGTAGAACGTGGTGTTGCCCTCAACGGCGTCGCACCAACTGGCGTAGTGCGCCAGGCGCTCGGTGGGCGGCAGCCGGTGGCCCGGCCACGACCGGTGGCTCCACATCGCGCACCCCACGTGCAGACGCATGACCCGCCCTCCCGACTTGACCGGACCCACCGTATCCGGGCCGTCGGACCCGGCCGGGCCCACGGTGCGGCAGGTAGGGTCCGTCGCCATGCGTGTGCTGTTCGCCAGTCTTGCGTCCGTCGGTCACACCTACCCGCTGATCCCGCTGGCGATCGCCGCCCGGGACGCCGGGCACGAGGTCCACTTCGCCGCCGGTACGGAGGTGCACGCGCCACTCGCCGCGAACGGCCTGCGGCCGTTCCGTCCCGGCGACGCCTTCTACGAGGTGTACGCCGAGGATCTCGCACCGGAGCTGACGCGGCTGCGGCCCGACCTGGTGGTGCACGAGTGGGGGCTGCCGGGGGCGGCGGTGGCGGCTCATCGGGCCGGGATCCCGGGCCTGTGGCACGGGTTCGGCCGGATGTTCCCCGAGGGCATCGGCCTGGAACTGCCCACCAGGAACGCCGAGGTCGTCGGCAGGCCGCACCTGGACATCTGGCCGCCCTCGCTGCAGGACCGGGACTTCCTCGCCACCGAACGCCGCATCGAGCTGCGACCTGTCGCCTTCTCCACGCCGGCCCCACTGCCCGCTCGCCGGGGCCGGCCGCTGATCTACCTGACCCTCGGTACGGCGTTCGGCACGCCGGAGCTGCTCCGTACGGCCATCGCCGGTCTGGCGACGCTCGGCGCGCAGGTGGTGGTCGCGGCGGGACGGGTGCCCCCGGAGCAGCTCGGAGAGATCCCCGACCAGGTCAGCGTGCATCCGTGGGTGTCGCAGGCGGAGGTGCTGCCGCTCGCCGACGTGGTGGTGCACCACGGAGGCAGCGGCACCACCCTCGGCGCGCTCGCGGCGGGCGTACCCCAGTTGTTGCTGCCGCAGGGCGCGGACCAGTTCGCCAACGCGGAGGCCCTCACCGCGGCCGGGGCCGGTCTTCGGCTCCTGCCCGGAGAGACGGACGCGAGCGCCATCGCCGAGCAGACGCACCTCCTGCTGCCGGGGCGTGGTCGGGTCGACCAGCGCGACGCCGCACGACTGATCTCCGAGGAGATCGCCGCTATGCCGTCGCCGGCGGCCGTCGCCCGGCTCCTGCCGGACTACGTCGCCTGATCGGACCACCGTCGTCAACTCAGGGTTGACGAGGCGGATGCGTCAACCTATGGTTGACGCATGACAGATCCTCTTCAGATGGGCAACACCGTCAAGCTCGACGACCTGATCCAGGCGATCAAGACCGCGCACACCGACGCGCTGGACCAGCTCACCGACGCGGTCATCGCCGCCGACCATCTCGGCGAGGTCGCCGACCACCTGATCGGGCACTTCGTCGACCAGGCCCGGCGCTCGGGCGCCTCCTGGACCGACATCGGCCGCAGCATGGGCGTCACCAAGCAGGCCGCCCAGAAGCGCTTCGTGCCGAAGGCGACCGACGCGGCAGCGCTCGACCCGAACGCCGGCTTCGGCCGGTTCACCCCGCGCGCCCGCAACGTGGTGATGGCCTCGCAGGAGGAGGCCCGCGCCAGCGGCAACGCCGAGATCGGCCCCGAGCACCTGGTGCTGGGCCTGCTGGCCGAGCCGGAAGGGCTGGCCGCCAGGGTGATGGCTGGTCGCGGCGCCACCCCCGAGGCGGTACGGGAGGCGGTCGGTGCCGTCCTGCCGCCGCGCGCCGAGCAGGTGCCGGACCTCATTCCGTACGACGCGCGCGGCAAGAAGGCGTTGGAGCTGACCTTCCGGGAGGCGCTGCGCCTCGGGCACAACTACATCGGCACCGAGCACATGCTGCTCGCCCTGCTGGAGCAGGAGGACGGTGCCGGCGTGCTCACCAACCTGGGCCTGGACAAGGCGACGGTCGAGGGTGACCTGGCCAGCGCCCTCGCCGCCGCCGTCGCACAGAAGTGAGAACCCGGGGTCAGGACGCCTCAGGGAAGCCGTAACGCAGGGCGTGCTCCGGATCGGCCGGGTCGATCTGGCGTACGCCCGCGTCGGCGAGGCGCTTGTTGACCTCGTCGAGCCGCTCGCGCACCAGTCGGGCCTCCTCCTCGGTGACCCGGCCCCGGTGTGGCTTGCCGGCGTGCTCCAGCGTGCCGTAGTCGACCTTCTCGGTGGTCTTGCGGGCCTTGGGCGGGCGAACCCGCTCGGCCGTCTTCAACAGCTGCGCCATCGGCACGTCGGTGGCCATCGCGTCGAACTCGCTGGCGGTCAGCACCACCCGGCGGGGCTCACCGTGGCCGTGCCGGTCGTGGATCTCCACCACCGCCACGTCCAGCGCGGCGTCGTCGATGTTCTCCACCTCGCCCGGGGTGGCGTCCAACTGCACGGGCCCGGCGACCAGGTCCGGGTGCTCCAGCACGACGACGCGGACCACCTCGTCGTCCTGCTGCAGAACCGTGCCGGTGAAGTCGGAGACGTGGATCGTCTTCTTGCCCATGCGCGGAGCTTCTCCTGTCGTAGGCCGGGATGGCGGACCACAAGAAATTACCCGACAGGTGTGCGAAAGACGCCGCTGGACCTCCTCGGGTGTGTCGGCCCCGGTCGAACCTCAGGTGATGCCCTTCGGTGCCACCCACTCGGTGGTGCGTCATTGGCTGTTCAGGCGGTGCCTACCGGAGCTGTCGACGGAGAGCTTGTTCAGTCCCGCCCACGACAGGTCGCCGCCGACCGTCCGAGGGTTCCGGTAGCGCGGCTGGGGCGGGTTGCCTCCGACGGCCTCCGCCGCCCGCCAGAGTCGCTCGGGGTTCTGCTGGTAGTGGTCGCTCGGCTGAATCGGCATGCGTTCACCGTCCCAAACAAAGGTGTCCAGATATGGAAATACCTATGACGGTCGATCTCAGTGATCGGTTCCCGCACCCTTTCCGCCCGGCCCTGTCGTATCCTGCGCCCGGCCCTGCCGTTCGGCGTACGGTGATCGACGACGGGTCGGGTGACGCGGGGAGGTGCGGATGCTCGACCGGCGACTCCACCTGCACCTGGCCACCTGGCTCGGCCAGTGGCCGGCCGGGCCGGGGTTGCACGTGGTCGCCTCGCAGCGGCGTGCCGAACCGGCCTGGGATGGCCGGCTCCGCCCCGCGCTCGCCGTGGACACCGGGCAGAGCGCCGTGCTCTCCGTGGCGCCCGACCGGGTGGCGGCGATCCGCGCGCTTGTTCGGCGTACGCCGACCCGGTTGCTGGCCGCGCTGCCGGAGGCCGTCGGTCGGCCCGAGTTCTGCGTACACGACGGTCCCTTCCGGTGGAGCCGGGCACCCGCCCCGCTGCCCGACGTGGGGGAGTGGACCGAGCCGACCGCCGCCGGGCTGCCGCCGTGGCTGCGACTCTTCGACCGCCCGGTGCTGGTGGTCCGTGACCCGGACGGCGTCTACCTGGCCGGTGCGGCGATCAAACGGCACGACGCGTACGGGCACGAGTTGGCGGTCGGCACCGTGCCCGCAGCCCAGGGGCGCGGCCTCGCCCGTCGGCTGGTGGCCCAGGCTGCGCGACGGGTGCTCGACGAGGGGGCGATCCCCACCTACCTGCACGAGCGGGACAATCACGCCTCGGCCCGGGTCGCCGAAGCCGCTGGTTTCCCGGACCGGGGCTGGCGCGCGTACGGGGTCTATCCGCGCTGACCGGCCCGCAGCCACCGAAGCCAGCCGCGATCTTGCACTTTCTGTCGCGACGAACCCGGACATCCCGCAGATTTCGACAACCGAAACTGCAAGATCGCGAGGGCGGGCGCGGGCGCGGGGGCGGGGGTGGGGGTAGGGGCGGGTGATGGGCGCGGACCGTGGATCCCGGGCCGGATCCACGGTCCGCAACCTCCCCCCAGGCCCCGGTTCCGGGTGTAGCGGCGGGCCGCTACGTGTCGATCACGCTACGTATCGAACAGGCTCGGGGCAAGGTTGAAGCTGTCGGTTCGGAGTGTCGAAAAGCGGACTTGACCTGCTGCTTCGCCGACCAAGTGGGTTGATCGGGTCAGTGACGGAGCGTGCGAATCAGGTCGAGCACCTGTCGGGTCACCGGCCGAAGGACCCGGAGCCGGGACAGCGCCACGAGCCGGTCGACGAGTGGCACGGCCCCGTCGATCAGTTGGCGGGTCTTGGTCTGGCCCGGCGATCGGTCGTGCACCCAGTAGAGGATCACGCCCATGTACGCGAGCCAGAGCAGCTCGGGCAGTTGGGGACGCAGCTCGGCGTCGACCTTTGCCGTCGAGCCGGTCAACACCTCGCCGAAGAGGTCGATGGCCGCCTGTCGGGGGCCGGAGGACTCCGCGGAGAAGGGACTCAGCGGCGAGGTGGGCTCAGCCGCCGTCTTGAAGAAGGTCGCCGCGAATCCGTGTGAGGGCGTCAACACGTCGATCCCGGCGTGCAACACTCCGGCGAGCCGGGGACCGAACGCCTCCTCCCGATCGAGCACGGGCTGCGCGGCGGCCCGGTGCTCGACCTGGGACTGGGCGTAGAACTCCTGAATCAGGTGGTCCTTGGAGCCGAAGTAGTAGTAGGCGTTGCCGACCGCGACGCCGGCCTCCTGCGCGATCGCCCGCATGGTGGTCTGGGCGTATCCGCGTTCGCGGAACAGTCGCATCGCGGTGTCCCGGATCAGTTGCCGGGTCTGCTCGCCCCGGGCGGTGGCTGGGTCACCCGCAGTGGTCGTCTGCGCAGGCTGTTCGGTCATCGAGGTCACCGTATCCCGGCGGTTCGTCGGTCGGCTCGGCCCACGGGTCGCGGATCCGCTCGCGGATCGCCGAGGCGGCGGCCACCGTCTGCCGGGCGAGGGGCAGCAGGTGCGGTCGGGCCAGCCGCTCGGCCGTGGACCGATGGTCGGTCAGCGCCCAGAGGCAGGCGAACCAGGCGCCGTCACCCGCGTACACCTCGCCGGTGTCGGCGATCACGGTGAGGTCGCGCAGCGTCGCGTCGTGGTTCAGGCCGGGGAAGCGCCGCCGGGCCTCGGCGGACCCGGCCGGAACGAACTCCAGGGGTACGAGCTGGGCGCGGGTCGACAACCAGCGGCGGGCGGCGCGGCAGATCGGGCAGGCGGCGTCGAACAGGACGGTGAACCCCCGGATCCCACCGCCGGATTGAGCGGTGGGATCCGGGAGCCGACCGCCGCCACCGGTCGGGGGCACGGTCATCGGGTTGGCGGGATGTTCGTCGGGCCGACGCCCGGCTGCGGGCCGGCCGGCGGGGGTCCTGCCGGCTGTGCGCCGGCCGGCTGGGGTCCGCCCGGGTACGCGCCGACCAACTGCGATCCGGGCGCGGCGGGCGGCATGGGGAGTCGGCCGATCGGGGCGAGCGGGGGGTGGGTGGCGAGCTGGCGGAGTCGGTTTCGGCGGTACCGGCCGAGCGCGAAGACGTTGAAGAAGTGCAGCGCGCCGAGCACCAGCAGCACCAGACCGATCTTGAGAGACAGCTCCTCCATGGCCTGGCTGGTCGAATCGACCGGGTCGGGGTGCTTCATCGCCACCGTGACGTAGCCGAGGTTGAGCAGGTAGAAGCCGACCACCAGGAGGCTGTTGACCGCTCGGGCGAGGCGTTCCTCGGCGAACACCTCCTCCAGGAAGACCTGCCCGTTGCGGGACAGTGCTCGTGCCACCCAGAAGGTCAGGCCGACGCTGACCGCGAGGTAGATCACGTACATCCAGACCTTGATGTCCATGTGGACGCCCTTCTTGAACGTGTTCAACTACCGACATCATGAGAGTAGGGCCGATGTTGAACATGTTCAAGAAGTGGCGACCAGTGACAGTGGACACTCCGGTGCGGTGTGCCGGAGCGCGGCATCCGGCCGAGCGGTTCAGCCCGGCCGGACACCGCCGTGGCTCAGCCGGCCAGGCCGAGCACCTCGGCCGCGGCGCGACCGTTGGCGTGGCTCGCGCCGTAGGTGGTGACGAAGGCGCGGACGCCAACGGGCCGCCACTGTGCCGGCCAGCCCATCTCCACCACTGTCACCGGGTGCTGGGCCGCCAGGTCGGCGATCAGGTCCGGGCCGCCGGGCAGCCGGTGCAGGTGTCGTCCGACCAGGACGATGGGACGGTCACCCGCCAATCCGCGCAGCGTGGCCGGGTCGGTCTCGGCGGCGATCACCCGGATCTCCGACACCCCGTCCAGGTGCGGACCGAGGCCCCACGGCACCCGACCCTCGGCGATCGTCGACTCCGTGTGCAGTTGCACCACCAGTGGCTGGTCCAGGCCGGTGAGCAGGCCGTCCACCCGGACCGCTCGCCGCGCTGCCGCGTACCCCAGCTCGGTGTCGCCGGTGGCGGGTGATCCGCTGGCGGCCCGGGTCCAGGCGGCGAGATCGGCGGCGCGGCCGGCCGCCTCCTCGACCCGCGCCCTCGTCAGCCGGCCGTCGGCGAGCGCGTCGACGATCTCGGCGGCCACCCGCTCGACCAGTCCGGCGTCGACCTTCGCGCCGATGCAGAGCAGGTCGGCACCCGCGCTCAGGGCCCGGACCGCGGCCGGCCCGACCCCACCGGCGGCCACCGCGGCGCCCTTCATCTCCAGCGCGTCGGTGATGACGGTGCCGGTGAAGCCGTACTCGGTGCGCAACAGGTCGACCAGGACGGCTCGGCTGAAGGTGGCCGGGTCGGCGCCGGTGAGCGCCGGCACCCGGATGTGCGCGGTCATCACGGCGCGCGCCCCGGCGGCGACGATGGCCGCGAAGGGCGGTAGGTCCCGCTGGCGGAGCAGGTCCAGCGGAGCGTCCACCGTGGGAAGTTCGTAGTGGGAGTCGGTGACGGTGGCACCGTGCCCGGGGAAGTGCTTGGCGCAGGCGGCCACGCCGGCGGCCTGCAACCCGGCCACGGCGGCGGCCGAGTGGGCGGCCACCCGCACCGGATCAGCGCCGAAGGACCGGGTGCCGATCACCGGGTTGTCGTCGGCGGTGTTGACGTCGACGGTGGGGGCGAGGTTGACGGTGATGCCGAGCGCGGCCAGTTCGGCGCCGATCGACTGGTAGACCCGTCGGGTGAGGGCCACATCGCCGATCGCACCCAGGGCGGCGTTGCCGGGGTACGGACTTCCGGTGGCGTGCGCCAGCCGGGTCACGTCGCCACCCTCCTCGTCGATCGCGATCAGCGCGTCGGGTCGACCGGTGCGCAGTGTGGCGGTGCTCGCCGCCACCTGCGCGGGGTCGTGCACGTTGGTGCCGAAGAGGGTGTGCCCGGCCAACCCGTCGGCCAGCAGGTCGACCGCCCAGTCCGGCGGGACCGGCCCCGGGTACGCGGCCAGCAGTGTGCCCAGCGCCAGCCGGCGCAGTCCTGGATCCAACCCCACGTGTTTCCCCCTTCGGTGCCCCCGCGGGTACGAAACGTCGTACCGGTGGTGGTCTTGGCCCTGCCGACTCGGCGGAGCGTCCCACCGTCGGGTGACCGTTACGCTACGGCTACCCGTTCGCAGGGCGGTTTACAGTTAGCAAAGTTTACTAAAACTAGAGGACGTGTCATGAGTGCGACCCGGCTGCCCGGCACCCCCCGTCTGTTGCGGGCGCTCAACGACCGTGCCGCGCTGGAACTGCTCCTCGAACGCGGCCCGCTGACCCGAGCTCGACTCGGCGAGCTGACCGGTCTGTCGAAGGTGACCGCCTCGCAACTCGTCGAGCGGCTGGAGGAGCGCGGCCTCGTCGCGCGGGTCGGCGAGCAGGCCGGTGGGCGAGGGCCGAACGCCCAGCTCTACGCCGTCCGCCCGAGCAGCGCGCACGTGGTCGGCGTGGACGTCGGGCCGGACCGGGTGGTGGCCGCGTGCGCCGACATCACCGGCGCGGTCATCGGCCGGGTGGAGCAGTCGACCCGGGACACCGACGACCCGGTGGGCGTGGTGCACAACGCCGTCGTGCAGGCGGCCAGCAGCGCCCAGGCGCAGCTGAGCAGCGTACGACGGATCGTGCTCGGCACGCCGGGCCTGGTCGACCCCGGCACCGGCGACATGACCTTCGCCTTCAACCTGCCGCGCTGGCACAGTGGTCTGCTGGCCGCGCTGCGGGACGACCTGCACACGCCCGTGGTCTTCGAGAACGACGTCAACCTGGCCGCCGTGGCCGAGGCGCAGTCCGGCGCGGCGCGGGGGCTGTCGGACTTCGTGCTGGTCTGGGTGGGTGCCGGCGTCGGCCTGGCGATCATGCTGGGCGGGCGGTTGCACCACGGCAGCAGCGGTGCCGCCGGCGAGATCGGCTACCTTCCGGTGCCCGGCGCGCCGATCCCGCGCGACGTCTCGCGCCGCGCCAAGCCGGCCTTCCAGCAGCTGATCGGTGCGGACTCGGTGCGCGCGGTGGCGCGCGAGCACGGCTACCCGGACGCCGACGCCGCCGAGGCGGTCCGCGCGGCCGTGGCGGCCGGCGCTGACGGCGGCCCGATGCTCGACGAACTGGCCCGTCGGCTCGCGCTCGGCGTGGCCAGCACCTGCGTGGTGCTGGACCCACCGCTGGTCGTGCTCGCCGGCGAGGTGGGCCAGGCCGGTGGCGCGGCGCTCGCCGACCGGGTGCAGCAGGAGGTCGCCGCGATCACGCTGGTCCAGCCGCGAGTGGTGCCGACCGGGCTGACCGAGGAGCCGATCCTGCACGGCGCGCTGCGCACCGCTCTGGACGCCGTACGCGACGAGGTGTTCGGCTCCACCGTCGGCTGAGCCCGCTGCGGCGGTCATGTGAAGGAATATTTCACCGCGCGCCCACGGCTTGCAAGCTCCTGCCGGGCGTCGGCTCGGCCGTTCCGTCGGGCCGCCCGGACCGGAGCGACCCGACGGCCTCGAGTCAGATCAGGTCGCGGCGACGGAACACGGCGAACGCCGCCGTGGTCAGCCCGCCGGTGATCGCCAGCAGCACCAACAGCGCCGGCAGCCAGGTCACCGTGTAGAACCCCTCGCAGTACGGGAGTTGGCTGCTGCCCCGGCAGACCTGTTCGTCGTAGAACCGCGCCTCGCCGTTGAGCCACGCCCCGATGTGGCTGGACAGCATGAACAGGTCGGACCTCCGCGCGTCGATGATCTCCAGGACCACTCGGCCACCCAACTCCCAGACCACCGCGTACGCGGCGAGCGCGCCGAGCGCCGCGGACGTGTGCCGACCCAGCGTGGCGATCGCGAAGCCCAGCGCGGAGGCCAGCAGCACCAGCACCAGGCCACGGCCGTGCACCGCGCCGAGCGAGCGCCAGAAGTCACCGTCCAGCCGGCCCGGCAACCCGAAAGCCTGCCCGATCACCCAGAACGTGGCGAGATAGAGCACCGACGCCAGCAGGGCCAGGACCAGCACCGCGCCGAGCAGGGTGCCCAGCTTCGCCGCGAGCACCGTCAACCGGCGCGGTCGCCAGAGCAGCAGGTTCACCACCCCGCCCGAGGTCAAATCCGCGCCGATGTAGGACGCGCCGACCAGGAACCCGAACAGCACCAGGAACGCGATGAGGAAGTACAGCAACGGTTTTGCCTGCTCGGCGAAGGTGAACACACCCGGCAGGAAGTCGGCGGTGATCGGCAGCCGGTCCTGCCGGATCGGGTCGATCTCGGAGCAGTCGCTGGGGAAGTACCGGTTCGTGTCGGAGGTCACCGTGCCTTCCTGGCGGGCCAGGCACTCCTGGTGGGTGGCCTCCAGGTCACGCCGCGCCTCGGCGGCCTGCGTCTGCGCCGAGTTCAGCTCACTGACGCTCGGCTTGTGCGAACCGGCAAGGGTGGTCGCCGCCGTGACGGCGAACGCCAACACCAACAGGACCACCATGAGCTGCACGAAGCGACGCGCGGACAGTCGCTCCAACTCGGCACGCACCAGGTTCACGCGTCCACTCCCCGATCGAGGTCGATCACAGCATCGCCCTGCGGCAGCGACGGGTCGCCGACCTGCCGGGGCACCGACGCATGCTCGTACGCGCCGGTCAGCTCCAGGAAGACGCTCTCCAGATCCGGCCGCAGCGGCGTCAGCTCGCCCACCCACAGACCCTGCTCACCGAGCACCCTGCTGATCGCCGTCGGGTCGCTCACCCCGCTCACCACCAACGCTCCGCCGTCCACCACCGCCGTCAGCTCAGCCGCGCGCAGCAGTTCGACGGCCCGCTCCGGCTCGGCCACCCGCACCAGGAACTCGTGCCGGTCGTGGCCCGCCAGCACCTCGTCCACCCGACCGGTCGCGACCCGTCGGCCCCGGGAGATGATCGTGACGTGGTCGCAGATCAGCTGGATCTCGCCCAGGATGTGACTGGACACCAGCACTGTCACCCCGTTGGCCGCCAGCGACCGCATCAGGTCCCGCATCTCCCGGATGCCCGCCGGGTCCAGCCCGTTCGCCGGCTCGTCCAGGATGAGCAGACGCGGGTCCTTCAACAGCGCGGACGCCACCGCCAGCCGCTGCTTCATGCCCAGCGAGTAGCCCTTCACCCGCTCATCGCCCCGGTCGTGCAGGCCCACCAGATCCAGCACCTCGTCCACCCGCGAGGCCGGCACACCACCGGCGCGGGCCAACAGTCGCAGCGTCCGGTAGCCGGTGAAGTTGCCGAAGAACTGCGGGCTCTCCACGATGGCGCCGACCTGACCCGCCACCCGGGGCAGCAACTCCGGCGACGGTTCGCCGAGCACCATCATCCGGCCGCTGTCGGCGCGTACCAGCCCGAGCAGGGCCCGCAGGGTGGTGGTCTTGCCCGAGCCGTTGGGGCCAAGGAAGCCGTGGACCTGGCCCGCCTCGACCAGCAGGTCGAACCCATCGACCGCCACCCGTTGGCCGCTGCGCAGGCTGCGGAAGCTCTTGCGGAGACCCTCGATCTCGATGACCGCGCTCATCTGCGCAGCTCCGTACGTCGGCTGGGCATGGGCCGTCCTCCGGACTTGGTGATCAATGACACGGCGCTTCACCCTATGGCTGAGGTGCCGCCCATGGGGGGCACCCCGGCGCTGCGTGGTTGGATGGTGCGGTGAACCCGGATCTGGTGGTCAGCCTCGACGGCGTCGGCGTACGCCGCTCCGGCACCGCTCTCCTACAGGACCTGACCTGGCGCGTCGAACTGGACGAGCGGTGGGTCGTGCTCGGCTCCAACGGCGCCGGCAAGACCACACTGCTCAACCTCGCCGCCGGCCGGCTGCACCCCACCACGGGTGTCGCGCACGTGCTCGGCGAGCGGATCGGCCGCACCGACGTCAACGAGCTGCGTACCCGGATCGGGCTCACCACCGCCGCGATCGCCGAGCGGCTGCCCGCCGACGAGCGGGTCAGCGACGTGGTGGTGACCGCCGCCTGGTCGGTGGTCGGCCGTTGGCGGGAGAACTACGACCGTGGCGACGAGGCGCGGGCGCGGGCACTGCTGAGTCAACTCGGCGTCGGTGGTCTCGCCGAACGGCGATACGGCACCCTCTCCGAGGGTGAGCGCAAGCGGGTGCAGATCGCCCGTGCCCTGATGACCGACCCGGAGCTGCTGCTGCTCGACGAGCCCGCCGCCGGTCTCGACCTGGGCGGTCGGGAAGACCTGGTCGCCCGACTGGCCGAGCTGGCGTACGACCCGGACGCCCCGGCGATGGTGCTGGTCACCCACCACGTCGAGGAGATCCCGCCCGGGTTCACCCACGCGATGCTCCTGCGCGAGGGCGGGGTGGTCGCCCAGGGCCTGCTGGCCGAGACCCTGACCGGTGACAACCTCTCCAAGACCTTCGGGCTGCCACTCGTCGTCGAGCGGTCGGGCGACCGCTTCACGGCCCGCGCCGCCTGAGCATCGGACAGGCGGAGACGGCCGTGCCACAGACCCGGGTCGCCGTGGTGGGCAGCGCCAACATGGACCTCGTCGCGATGGCGCCCGCGCTGCCTCGGCAGGGCGAGACCATGCTCGGCACCGACTTCGTGATGGTGCCCGGCGGCAAGGGTGCCAACCAGGCCGTGGCCGCGGCCCGGGCCGGCGCGTCCTGTGCCTTCCTCGGCGCGATCGGCTCGGACGCCTTCGGCGTCACCCTTAAGGCCCGCATCACCGCGGCCGGCGTGGACACCAGTCAGCTCCGCGTGGTCTACGGCACCTCGGGAGTGGCACTGGTCATGGTCAACGCGCAGGGGGACAACGCCATCGTGGTCACCCCCGGCGCGAACGACGCCCTGGTCGGTCTCAGCGAGGAGGAGCTGACCACCGTGCGGACGGCGGACGTCCTGGTCGCGCAACTGGAGATCCCGGTGCAGACCGTGACCGCCGCCGCGGAGGCCGCCCACGAGGCCGGCACCAGGGTCATCCTGAACGCCGCCCCGGCGCGGGACCTCCCACCCGAGCTGCTGGCCGCCGTGGACCTGCTGGTCGTCAACGAGGGCGAGGCGCATGCCCTCGCCGGCCGGGGTCGGGAGGAGCCGCGCGCGCTGCTCGACCTGACTCCCCGGGCCGTGCTCACCCTCGGCGGGGAGGGCGCCTGGTACGTCGACCGGGACGGTGCCGAGGTGCACGTGCCGGCGGTACGGGTCGACGTGGTCGACTCCACCGCCGCCGGTGACGCGTTCACCGCCGCGCTGGCCGTCGGCTGGGGCGAAGGGCGCGACCTGGTCGACGCGGTGCGTTGGGCGTCGGCGGCCGGCGCTGCCTGCGTCCGCAAGCTCGGCGCCTCGGTGGCGCTACCGCAACGCGCCGAGATCGACGAGCTGTACGCGCCGGCCTGACCCCGTCGCTCGCGCACCGAACCGCCCGACCGTCGCGGCCTGTCAGGCCCGCTGGCCGGCACCGGTGCGAAAGGCCCGGCGGTACGCCGACGGTGCGGTCAGCATGACCCGGCCGAAGTGGTGGCGGTAGGTCACCGGGGTGTCGAAGCCCACCGCGCGGGCGACCTGCTCGACAGCGGCGTCGGTCTCCTCCAGCAGGGTCAGGCTGGCGCGGACCCGCTGCTCCACCAGCCAACGAATCGGGCTGGTGCCGGTGGCTCGGGCGAAATGCCGCAGGTACGTGCGGGACGACATGTGCGCCCGCTCGGCGAGCTGGGCGACGCTCAGCGGCTCTGCGAGGTGGGCGAGTGCCCAGTCGAGGCTGACCGCGATCCGGTCGTCGGCCGGGTCGGCGGGCACCGGCGCCTCGACGAACTGGGCCTGCCCGCCGTCGCGGTGCGGTGGGATCACCAATCGTCGGGCGACCGCGTTGGCGATCGCCGCGCCGTGGTCACGCCGGATCACGTGTACGCAGAGGTCCAGCCCGGCGGCGCTGCCGGCACTGGTGAGCAGGTCGCCGTCGTCGAGGTAGAGCACGTCCGGGTCCACCTCGACCAGTGGGTAGCGCCGCGCCAGCAGCTCCGCGTACCGCCAGTGGGTCGTGGCCCGGCGGCCGTCCAGGAGGCCCGCCCCCGCCAGCGCGAACGCGCCCGAGCAGATTGACATGATCCGGGCCCCGCGCCGACGCGCCTCACCCAGCGCGGTCACCAGCTCGGGCGACGGGTCAGCGGTCACGTCCGGTACGCCGGGCACGATCACCGTCCGCGCCGCCGCCAGTTCGGCCAGACCGTACGGGGTGTGCAGGCTCGCTCCGCCGACCACCGGCACCGGCCCCGGCCGCTCGGCGCAGACCACGACGTCGTACCAGTCGACGTCGAATTCGGGCCGGGCCAGTCCGAACACCTCGGTCACGATCCCGGTCTCGAACACCGACATCCCCGGGTACGCGAGCACGGCGACCCGGTGCGCGGCCGCCGGTCGTCGAGGCGCGGGCAGCGGACGCGGACCGGTCGTGGTGGCCGTCGGGATCGGCATGGCGGGATGTTAGCGCAGCATGTCGTTCCCGCCACTCGCTCCGTGGTCGGGGCCCCGGCGAGGATCGGTGCATGACCTTCACCTTCGCCGTTCCGTCAGCCGACCCGGCCACCGCCGCCGCCTGGTTCCACGGGCGACTCAGTGTCGAGACCGACGTCAGTGACGTGCACGCCGACCTGTCGGCACGTACCCCGGGTCTGGTGGTCGTCGACTCCCGCGGCGCGGCCGCCTGGGGGCAGGGGCACCTACCCGGCGCGGTGCACCTACCCACCGCCGAGATCGCGACCCGGGCGGCGGAGCTGATCCCGCCGGGGTCGGCGGTCGTGACCTACTGCTGGGGTCCGGGCTGCAACGGCGCGACCCGGGCGGCGCTGGAGTTCGCCCAGCTGGGCCATCCCGTGAAGGAGATGCTCGGCGGGTTCGAATACTGGGTCAGGGAGGGGCTGCCGGTGGTGACGGAGACCGGGCTTACCCGACGACCGGTCGACGACCTCACCGCGCCCGCCACGACGATCACCTGCGACTGCTGATCGGCGGCGCGAGCCGGCTGGCGCTCACCCCACCGGCTCGTCGGCGAGCTTCTCGCCGCGGCGGCGCAGCATTCCCAGCCCGGGGATGCCGGCCACGGCGAGCTTGAGGTCACGGGTGACGTCGAGCAGGTCGTGCAGGTCGGGGCCGACCCGGTCCAGCGTGGCCAGGATCGGCAGGATGTCCGCCGTCAGATGCTCGCGGAGCTTGGGCAGCTCGTCGATCAGGTGGATCGCCGCGGTGATCTCCTCATGGCTCAGCTCCTCGACGAACCGCTCGGCCATCGGCGCGGCCCGACGCAGCGCCGGCTCGTACGCCGCCAGCAATTCGGCAGCGGTGGCGGCGGCCTCCGTCGCGGTGCCCACGGTGACGGAGGCGCGGTTCGCGACCCGGTCGGCCTCGGCAACCACGGTGCCCGCCACCCGGGAGACCCGGTCGGCCTCGGCGACCACCGCGGCGGCGGCGGTGGCCACCTCGGTGGCCGTGTCGATGGCGGTGGTCGCGGCGGCGCTGATGACGGCCACCTCGCGAACCGCGCCCTCGGCGTCGGTGAGCACCTGGTCGGTCCGATCCAGGGTCGTCTCGATCCGGTCGACCACGCCGTTGATCCGGGCCAGTAGCTGCTCCACCCCGTCGAGTACGGCGAACGCGCGGGCGGGCACGGCAGCCATCGACGCGGCCGAGCCGAGCGCCTGGTCGAGAGCGGAACGGGTCAGACCGACCACGGCGGTCGGGGTGGGGAGGGGAATCGCCATGGGGTCAAGTGTGCGTCGGCCTTGCCACAACCGCGCGTTGGAGCTGGTCAGCGTCCCTGTCGACCGGCGGTGTCGGCACGGGCCACCCGCAGCGCCCACCAGACCAGCGGCACCTGCAACGGCACTCGGCCGTACGCGATGGCCCGCTGTGTCGGGCGTCGGCGCCGCCAGTCCACGGCCATCTTGACGTTCGCCGGTAGGACGGCGACGAAGAGGGCGGCGGCTGCCCGGCCGCCGGCCCGCCGGGTGGCCGGGTTCGCGACAGCCGCGGCCACCACCAGTTCGGCGACCCCGCTGGCGTACGTCCAGAAGCGGGGCGGGCCGGGCAGCGCACGCGGCACGATCGGGTCGTAGACGCCGGGGCGTACCAGATGTGTGACGCCGGCCGTCGCGAGCAGGCCGGCCAAGGCGACGGCCTCGCGGCGGCGGGTGGTCATCGGTGGTCCCCCTGTTGTTCGACGGCGCGTTGCACGGCCCGGTAGATCTGCCCGAACCGTAGCGCGTCCGGGGTTCGCACCAGCAGGTCCTCCCGACCGTGGTGCTGCACCCACAACTCGTGCACGTGGCTGCCACGCTCGTAGGAGCGGTCCAGCCAGCCGAGGGGGATCTCCAGGAACGGTGCCAGCGCGAGCGCCCCCGCCGCGCAGGCGGCCAGGATGATCAGCGCCAGTTGCCAGTTGCCTCGATCCTGAGCCGACCAGGCCAATGACAGCACGCAGACCACGGCGACCAGCGGCGGCAGCGAGAGCAGCAGGACCAGGACACCGCGCCCCAGCACACGGCCGCGTACGGCGAGGGTTTTCTGCCCCCGTGCGTGCCAGACGAACGTCACGTCGGACAGGGCGATCACGTGACCACCCGCCCGGATCGACTCGGAGGTCACCTGCACCGCGTCGTCCCGGTAATAGAGGGTCATCACTAAGCCTAACCACCGCAGGGCAAGCCTCGCTCAGTTCGGCCCCCAGCGTCCGGCCGTCCTCGCCCCGTTCTCGGCGCGGTCTATCGCCTTCGAAAGACGGTGGGGTGCCGAGGGTCTCCGCCGTCCGCGGTCCGCGGTCCGCCGGGCAGAGGTGATGGTGCGATGGTCCTTTGGAGCTGAATCGTTTGCGACATCACGCGTCGCCGCGTCGCAGTCACCGCCGCTGCATCCCGCCATCGAAGCCGCCGCCGCAGCCCGCACCGCCCGCCGCCGCAGCCCGCACCGCCCGCCGCCGCCGCAGCCCGCACCGCCCGCCGCCGCCGCAGCCCGCACCGCCCGC
>NZ_JBEYSY010000024.1:0-54550 GCF_040704315.1 Micromonospora sp. NPDC047644 | reverse complement strand
GCTCGCAGAACACGTCGATCCACTTCGCGTACGGGGCGGCGGCGGCCAGCATCGGTCCGCAGACCAACCCCACGTAGTCGTCGGGGCGGTCGGCGTACTCGGCGGGCACCACGTGCGCGCCCAGGAAGGTGGTCTCGGTGCTGGTCTCGGCGGCGATCCGCAGCGAGCGGGCCTCGTCGGCGACGGTCAGGCCGTACCCACTCTTGATCTCCATGGTCGTGGTGCCCTGGCGCAGCGCCTCCCCGCGCAGCCGGCGCACGGTGGCCCGTAGCTCGTCGTCGGTGGCGGCCCGGGTGGCGCCGACGGTGGTCCGGATGCCGCCGCCGGTGTAGGGCTGACCGGCCATCCGGGCGGCGAACTCGGGGGCCCGGTCCCCGGCGAAGACCAGGTGGGCGTGGCTGTCCACGAAACCGGGCAGCACGGCGGCACCACCGGCGTCGACGTGGTGGTCGGCGGCCGGCGCGTACGCGGACGGCCCGACCCAGACCACCCGACCCGCCTCGACCAGCACGGCGGCGTCGCGGCGGATGCCGAGCGGGCCCTTGCCGGCACCGTTGGTGACCAGTTCCCCGATGTTGTCGACGAGCAGGCTGCCGCTCATGCGGGCGTCACCGCCTCGATCGCGGACGACAGTTCGGCCGGCACGTCGACGGTCAGGTGCCGGCCCTCGGCCACCACCACCCGTCCGTCCACCACCACCTGCTCGACGTCCGCCGCGCCGGCGGCGAAGAACGCGCCCACCGGCGGCACCCCGGCGGTGCGGGCGCTGTCCAGGCGTACCGTCACCAGGTCGGCACGGGCGCCCACCGCGATCCTGCCGGCGTCACCCCAGCCCAGCGCGGCGTGCCCGGCGACGCCGGCTGCGTTCAGCAGGTCGAGCGGCGCGAAGTGGCCGCGCCGGCGGGTCCGCAGCCGCTCGTCCAACTCGACCGCCCGAGCCTCCTCGAACAGGTCGATCACGGCGTGGCTGTCGCTGCCGAGGCTCAACCGGATGCCGGCGTCGGCCATCAGCCGGGCCGGGCCGATGCCGTCGGCGAGGTCCCGCTCGGTGGTCGGGCAGAGACACACGCCGGTCCGGCTGTCGGCGAGCAGGGACAGGTCCGTGCTGGTGGGGTGGGTGGCGTGGACGGCGGTGGTGTGCGGCCCGAGCACGCCGTGCTCGGCGAGCAGCGCGGTGGGCGAGCGCCCGTGCACGGCCCGGCACTCGTCGTTCTCGGCGGGCTGTTCGGAGAGGTGCACGTGCAACGGCGCCTGCCGCTCCCGGGCCCAGTCGGCGACACGGCGCAACTGATCGGCCGGGACGGCCCGCA
Source organism: Micromonospora sp. NPDC047644 (assembly GCF_040704315.1). Lineage (NCBI taxonomy): Bacteria > Bacillati > Actinomycetota > Actinomycetes > Micromonosporales > Micromonosporaceae > Micromonospora > Micromonospora sp. NPDC047644. The sequence continues at coordinate 53,240 of NZ_JBEYSY010000024.1, read as the reverse complement.
CCGAGTGCACGGCCGCGCCGACCCGCACGTGCGGGTCCGTCGGCTGGAACGCGGCGGCCCGCTCGGCCCAGCGGCCCGCGTCACCGTCGCCGAAGCGGCGCTGCGGCCCGGCGAGGGGCTGACCGTCCACGCTGGAGGTCAGGTAGGCGGCGTCCAGCACTGTGAGTCGGATCCCGGCGTGCGCGGCGGCCTCCACCAGCGCCGCGCCCATCGCGTTCGGGTCGTCGTAGGCGCCGCCGTCCGGTCGGTGGTGCAGGTAGTGGAACTCGCCCACGCAGGTGACGCCGGCGAGCGCCATCTCGGCGTAGACGGCTCGGGCGAGCGCGAGGTAGGTGTCCGGGTCCAGCCGGTCCGCGACGGCGTACATCTGGTCCCGCCAGGTCCAGAAGTCACCCCGCCCGCCGTGGGTGCGCCCGCGTAGCGCCCGGTGGAAGGCGTGCGAGTGCACATTGGCCAGCCCCGGCAGGGTGAGGCCGGGCAGTGGCACCGCGTCGGCGTGCACCTCGACCCCGGCCTCCGGTCCATGCGCTCCCAGCAGCGGCGTCACCGCGGTGATCCGGCCCTCGTCGACCTCGATCAGCACGTCGGGCGTGGGCTCGGCGTGCTCGGGCAGCCAGGCGTACTCCGCCAGCCAGCGGGTGGTGGTCATGCCGCTCGCCTCCTTTGGAGCTGAATCGTCTGCGACATCAGCGGCCGGGAGAATGTCGGCTGCTCAGGTGACCTCAGCGGCTGGGATGACAGCAACGGCTGCGATGACAGCAACGGCTGGGGCGCGGCGGCTGATTCGTTTGTGACATCAGCTCCAAAGGACAACGACAAGAGGTGCCCACCAGCGTCGCGCCGGAGACCACACACCCGCTGAAGGGCCGGGGCACTCGGCCGCCGGCTCGTCAGCTTGATCGAGCGCATGTCAGCTCCTCCAGCACCCGGGCCAGCGCCCGCACCCCGGCGGCGCAGTCGTCGTCGGTGGCGGCCTCGGCGGGGGAGTGCGAGACGCCGGTCGGGTTGCGCACGAAGAGCATCGCGGTGGGCAGGTGAGCGGCGAACACCCCGGCGTCGTGCCCCGCGCCGGTGGGCAGCACCGGGGCGTCGAGCAGCGTGGCCAGCCGTTCGGCCAACCCGCCGTCGAAGGCGACCACCGGGGTGGCCGACTCCTCGGTGACGGTCACCGTCGTACCGTCGCGGCGGGCCCGCTCGGCCAGCTTGCCGCGTACCGCGTCGACCAGCCCGGTCAGCGTCTCCGGGTCGGCGGCCCGGGCGTCCAACCAGCCGGTCACCTTCGACGGGATCGCGTTGGTGGCGTTGGGCTCGACGGCGACCCGGCCCACCGTGGCGTGCGCGCCGCGCAGCCGGGCCTCCTTGTTGGCCGCCAGCACCGTGAACGCGTAGGTCAGCATCGGATCGCGGCGGTCGGCCATCCGGGTGGTGCCCGCGTGGTTGCCCTCGCCGACGACGTCGAAGCGCCACCGGCCGTGCGGCCAGATCGCGCTGGCCACCGCTACCGGCGCGTCAGTGTCGACGAGCGCGCGGCCCTGTTCGACGTGCAACTCGACGAACGCGCCGAACCGGCCCAGCAACTCCGGACGGGCGCCCGCCGGCCGGTCACCGAGCGCCTCGGCGAAGCTCACCCCGGCCGCGTCGCGCAGGCCGGCCGCGCGTTCGGCCGTCAGCGCCCCGGTGAGCAGCCGCGACCCCAGACACGGTACGCCGAAGCGCGCTCCCTCCTCCTCGACGAAGGCGCCCAGGACCAGCGGCCGGTCGGGGGTGACACCGGCGGCGCGCAGCTCGTCCACGGCGAGGAACGCGCTCACGATGCCGAGCGGCCCGTCGTACGCCCCGCCGTGCGGCACCGAGTCGAAGTGGCTGCCGGTGAGCACCGCGTCGGACGCCTGCGGGTCACCCCAGTGGGCGAAGAGGTTGCCGTTGCCGTCCTCGGTGACCGGCATGGCACGGTGCTCGGCCTGCGCCCGGAACCAGGCGCGCAGCTCCCGCTCCGGCTCGGTCAACGCGTACCGCAGGTAGCCGCCACTGTCGGCGTCCCGCCCGACCGGCGCGATCTCGTCCCACAGCGCCCGGAACCGGGCGGAAAGGTCGTCGCTCACGCGGGGTCGCCCTCGGTCATCGGGACCCGGACTCCGGTACGGTCGGCGACCTCGCGGGCGCTCTCGTAGCCGGCGTCGACGTGCCGGATGACGCCCATCGCCGGGTCGTTGGTGAGCACCCGCTCGATCTTCTGACCGGCGAGGGCGGTGCCGTCGGCCACGCACACCTGCCCGGCGTGGATCGACCGCCCGATGCCCACCCCGCCGCCGTGGTGGATGGACACCCAGGACGCCCCACTTGCCGTGTTGACCAGGGCGTTGAGCAGCGGCCAGTCGGCGATGGCGTCGGAGCCGTCGGCCATCCCCTCGGTCTCCCGGTACGGGCTCGCGACGCTGCCGGTGTCCAGGTGGTCCCGGCCGATCACCACCGGGGCGGAGAGTTCGCCGGAGGCGACCATGTCGTTGAACCGCACGCCCGCCCGGTCCCGTTCGCCCTGGCCGAGCCAGCAGATCCGGGCCGGCAGGCCCTGGAAGGCGACCCGCTCACCGGCCAGCTTGATCCACCGGGCCAGCGACTCGTTCTCCGGGAACAGGTCGAGAATGGCGCGGTCGGTGGCCGCGATGTCGGCCGGGTCGCCGGAGAGCGCCGCCCACCGGAACGGACCCCTGCCCTCGCAGAACAACGGCCGGATGTACGCGGGCACGAAGCCCGGGAAGTCGAAGGCGCGCTGATAGCCGCCGAGCTGTGCCTCACCCCGGATCGAGTTGCCGTAGTCGAACACCTCGGCGCCCGCGTCGAGGAAGCCGACCATCGCCTCGACGTGGCGCGCCATCGACGCGCGGGCCCGGTCGGTGAACTCGGCCGGCTTCGCGGCGGCGTAGTCCCGGGCCTCGGCCAGCTCCACCCCCACCGGCAGGTACGCCAGTGGGTCGTGCGCGCTGGTCTGGTCGGTCACGATGTCGATCTCGACGCCCCGGTGCAGCAACTCCGGGAAGACCTCGGCGGCGTTGCCGACCACGCCCACGCTCAGGGCCCGGCGCTCCCGCTTCGCGGCGCGGACCCGAGCGATCGCGTCGTCCAGGCAGTCGGCGACCTCATCGAGGTAGCGGTCGTGCACCCGACGGTCGAGCCGGGTGCGGTCCACATCCACGATCAGGCAGACGCCGTCGTTCATGGTGACCGCGAGGGGCTGCGCGCCGCCCATCCCACCGCAGCCGGCGGTGAGCGTCAGCGTGCCGGCCAGGGTGCTGTCGAACCTCTTGGCGGCCACCGCCGCGAACGTCTCGTAGGTGCCCTGGAGGATGCCCTGCGTGCCGATGTAGATCCACGAACCGGCGGTCATCTGCCCGTACATGGTCAGGCCGAGCTGTTCGAGGCGGCGGAACTCCGGCCAGGTCGCCCAGTCACCGACCAGGTTCGAGTTGGCCAACAGCACCCGCGGCGCCCACTCGTGGGTGCGCATCACCCCGACCGGACGGCCCGACTGCACCAGCATCGTCTCGTCCTCGCGCAGGTCGGTCAGTGTGCGGACCAACGCGTGGTACGACGGCCAGTCCCGCGCCGCCTTGCCGGTGCCGCCGTAGACCACCAGGTCGTCGGGGCGTTCGGCCACCTCGGGGTCGAGGTTGTTCATCAACATCCGCAGGGCGCCCTCCTGCTGCCACCCGCGGGTGGTGAGCTGGCTGCCCCGTGCGGCACGAATGGGCTGGGTCATCTCTGGTTCTCCTCCGGTCAACCGAGGAACAACTGTCGGCGGGCCGCGGAGGCTTCGAATGCCTCCAGTCGGCGCTGGGTGTCGGCCGGCGTGGCGTCACAGATCGCCTGCAACAGCACCATGGCCAGGGTCATCGGGGCGGTGTGCAGGTCGAAGACGAGCTGCGTGCCGACCGTCGCGGCGAGCACCACGTCGGCGTGCTCGGTGGCCGGGCTGACCGGCGAGTCGGTGATCGCCACCACCGTCAACCCGGCGTGGCGGGCATCGCGCAGCGCGTCCAGGGTTTCCCGGGGGTAGCGGGGCAGCACGAAGGCCAGGACGGCGGACGCCCCGGCTTCGGCAGCCTGCTCCAGGCGGTCGGTGAGCAGGCTGCCGCCGTCGTCGAGGACCCGTACGTCCGGGTGCACCTTCGCCGCGAAGTAGGCGAAGTAGGCGGCCAGCGGCGCGGCGGCGCGCAGGCCGAGCACCGGCAGTGGGCGACTCTCGGCGAGCAGGCGCCCGATCTCGGCGATCCGGTCCCGGTCGGCGAGCTGACCGGCCAGCCGGTCCAGGTTGCCCATCTCCGCGCGTACTGCCTGCTGGAGTTCGTTGCCGGTGTCCGTCGACCCGCCCGGAGTCGAGCCGGTGATGTCGCGCAGCCGGCGGCGCAGCGCCGGGTAGCCGTCGTGGCCGAGCGCGACGGCGAACCGGGTGACCGACGGCTGACTCACGCCGGCCAGCTCGGCGACCTCGGCGGCGGACAGGTACGCCACGCCGGGGGCGTGCTGCACCAGACAGTGCGCGATGCGTCGCTGGGTGGGGGTGAGCCGCACCCCTTGGAACAGGTCGAGCACCCGGTCAGCGGGTGCTGCGACAGCTCCTTCATTCATGAGCTGATTCTATGCATAGAAACTTTCATAGACAACCACCTCGGGTCACCCCCTGCCCCCCATTCGGCCGTCGCGGCTCGTAACATGCGGGCGGCCAGCGTGAGCAGGATCTGTTCGTCGAGAAGGAGCGTCGTGGTCGCAGTCGAGGACGCCCCGCCCATTCAGGCCTCTCGTCCGGCGCCTTCTCCGCGCGTCCGGGCGAAAGTCGGTGAGGCGGTGCCGATCATCGCCCTTCTCGGGGCCTTCCTCGTCGTCAACGACATCCGGTCGTGGCTGACCGCCCAGTACTGGGGTGACGAGGCGTGGGTCGCGCTCTCGGTCCGCTTCCCCCTCACCGATCTGCCGGTGACGACCTCGTCCAGCCCGATCGGGTGGAGCTTCCTGCTCCGGCTGGTCCCGGACATCGACCACCTCCGGGTCGTACCCCTGGGCTTCCAACTGCTGACCGTTGTCGCGGCCTACCTGCTGGGCCGCTCGCTGGCGTCCGAGCGCACCCGGGGCATCCTCATCGGTGTGGTCAGCGGGCTCACCGTCGTGCTCCTGCCGGTCCAGCAGACCCGCCACGACCTGAAGCAGTACACCGCTGACGCGGCGGTGGCGGTCTGCCTGCTCGCCCTGGCCACCTGGACCGGGCGCTCCTGGTCCCGGCGACGGCTCACGGTGGTGGTGGCCGCTGTGGGTCTGGGCATGCTGCTGAGTCACACCACCGCCATCGTCGCGGTCTGTGTGCTCGGCGGCCTGCTGCTCTCCGTCGCCATCCGTCGGGAGTGGGCAAGGACGGTCGAGGCGACCGTTGCCGGCCTGGTCGCCGGCGCCCTCGTCGCGGCCGTCTACTTCGGAGTGTCCGCCCGGGGCAACAGCGATGCCATGCGGGACTACTGGGACGACTTCCTCCCGAGCCTCTCCGAATTGCCCGGACACCTCGTACGGCAGACCAAGGCCCTCTCACCCTTGCTCGGCGCACCCGTGCCGATCCTCGCCGTGCTGCTCGTGCTCGGCGTCGTCACGCTGTTCCGTTGCGGGCACACCGCCCCGGCGATCGCCGTCCTCCTGCTGCCGGTGGCGGCCAGCGGGCTGGGTGTCGCGGGGATCTACCCGCTGCTCGACCCACGCACGTCCCACTTCCTGATCGTGGTGGCGGGCCTGGTGGTCGGCATCGGCATCGTCGGTCTGGCCGACCTGACCGTCGCCCTGGTCCGCCGCCGGCTGCCCCGGCTGGCACCGGGCGTGGTGGCCGCCGTTACCTGCGCCGTCCTGCTCGCCAGCTTCGCCGCCGTCAACCACCGCTGGTACCGCCTGGACGGCGACGAGCCCGGAGTCTGGACGGCACACCAGGCCATCACCGACATCGGGTCGTCGACCCGGTACGTCGCGGCGCACAAGGGGCCGCACGACCTCGTCGTGGTCAGCGGGCCCGCCTGGTTCGGGTTCACGCTCTACTCCGACCGGGATCCGCTGGAGTTGGTCGCGCCGGTCGAGGGCACCGTCGGTTGGACAGTCACCATGCCCACCCGCGCCGATGTGATCCTCCCGAAAGCCGCCGACGCGCCGTCCATCAAGGACGCCCTCGACGAGATTCTGGCCCGGGCCGCGAAACAGCCGCCCGGCACCCGGGTCTGGCTGGTCCGCGCGTACACCCACCCGAGCGAGCCGGTGTGGCAGGCGGCGCTCGCCGACTACCGCGTGGAACGCGTCACGTCCGGACCGGAGCCGGTGGTCGTGATCAGCGGAAGGTGACGGCGACGACGAGTTGACGGGTGACCGCCAGGCGACTGACTGTGCGACCGGTCGGTACCATGCGGCTGGCGGTCGAGCGGAGGAGTTGGCATGCAGCCGGAAGGCCCCTACAGGTTCACCCACTTGCTGGGCGGTTCACCGGTGGGCAAGGCCTGGGCCGCCATCGACGAGCAGGGCCGGTTCGTGAGCGTGGCCGTGCTGGACGCGACGGTTGCCGCCGCCCCCGGCTGGCGGGAGGCGTTCGCCGAGGTCGCGAACGCGCTCGCCCAGTCGCCCGACGGACCCCCGATCACGTACGCCGACTTCTCTGCCGCCGCGCCCTGGGTGGCGTACGCCGCCGAGGCCGGACCCGCCCCGGAGAAGCTGTTCCGCGCGCTCGGCGTGGAGTACCAGCCGGTGCCCGCAGCCCCCCGACCAGTCTCCGCCCCTCCCCAGCCGGTGTCCGGCGTGCCGCACCCCGTGTCGGGCGTGCCGCAACCGGTGTCCGGTGTGCCGCAACCGGTGTCCGGTGTGCCGCAACCCGTGTCGGGTGCGCCGCAGCCGGTCGTCGACATGCCGCACGCCCCGTGGGCGGTGCAGTCGGCGGCGATCCCCAACCAGCCGCCCGCCCACCCCGTCTCGGCCGCGCCGGCGTCGGGCGCACCCGCCTCGCCCGCCGGCCCGGTCGGCCACGACGTCGCGCCGACGCCGGCCACCGTGTCCGGCCCGCCGGCCGACGTGCCCCCGTTCGACCCGTACGCCGCCCCCGTACGGCGGATCAAGCCCTCGGCGCCACCCAAGCGGCGTACCGGCCTCTGGGCGGGTGTGGCCGCGCTGGCCCTGGTGGCCGTGGTCGGTGGTGGCGCCGGCATCTACGCCCTCAGCTCGGATGAGCCCGCCGAACCGGACGTCCCGCCGACCGCCACCGCCAGCGGCTTCCCCGCCGCGACCCCGCTCGCCCCCGGCCTCAAGCCCTGGGCGCAGGCCGCCCTGCGCAGCCCCGAGGAGCGCGCACTGGCCGTCGCCGGGCCGTCCATGGTCTTCGTGGAGGTCGTGTTCACCGGGTACGTCCGCAACAAGGCCGGCGGTGCCCTGCTGGACAAGGCCCCGGTGACCTTCAGCCGGCGCTGTAGCGGCGTGGTCGTCCAACACGAGGGGTACGTCCTCAGCAACAGTCAGTGCGTGCAGCCCACCCCGGACGTCCTGGTCGGGAGCGCCCTGAACGCCGTGGCCAACCGGCTCGTCGCCGAGGGCGGCCTGCAGGCCAAGGACATCAGCACCTGGACCCGCAGTCGGTTGAGCACCTCGGTCCTGACCGGCGCGAACGCCGGCGACCAACCGGAGAACCGGCTGTACGGGCAGCTCAACATCGCCAAGGGCGAGGTGACGGACAGCCCGGCGATCGCCGGCACCGTCGTGCGGGCCCTTCCGATCGAGGCGGGGAACGTCGCCCTGATCAAGCTGGAGCAGAAGAACCTGCCCACGGCAGAGCTGAACACGTCGGCCAGCATCGGCCCGGAGACCTCACTGCTCGTTCTGGGCTACGGCACCACCGACACCAGTTTCCGCGCCGCCACCTACACGGTGCTGTCGAAGACGGCGGCCGTGACCGGGGTCGACACCTCGACACCGCTGAACCCGTACCGGATCAACGAGGATCTCGGGCTCTACTCGCGGGGCGGGATCGCCATCGACCCGAGCGGCCGGGTGGTGGGCATGTTGGACAACGACGTTCTGCGGCCCGACAAGGCGAACCGCCTCGTCGTGCCGGTCTCCGCCATGACCGCCCTCCTCCAGGCTGCCGGCGTCACGAACGCGCTCGGCAAGGGCGACAACCAGTACCGCAGCGGCCTCGACGCGTACTTCGCCGGTGACGAGTCGAAGGCCATCGCCCAGTTCGACGAGGCCGCGCGGAACTCCCCGACCAACCTGCTGGCCCAGTCGTACCGGCAGGCGGCCGTCGACAGCCGGGGGCCGGGTGACGATTCCGGCGGGTCGGGCTGGGCCGTGCCGGTGATCGCCGCGGCCGGAGGCGCGCTCGCTGTCGCCGTCGTGGGTGCCGTGGCGATGCTCCTGGCGCGGCGGCGCAACAGCCGTTTCTAGTGCGTCTGAGCGGCACCCGGCCGAGGCGCCACGCCGCTGGCGGCCCGCGCGGAACCGCCGATCCGGGTGCCGGTCAACCACGGGCCCAGCGGCGTGCTGATGACGATCCACGCGAACACCCAGGGGACCACGAGAGCGGCGACCAGGTCGACCACCCGGCCGGCCCTCGGCGTTTGAAGGACCCACAGGATGCCCGCGTGACTGAGCACGACGGCGATGCCGCAGCCGGCCAGTCGACTGATCACCCGCGACGCCCGCGCGCCGATGCGCAGGTCGAGTTCCTCCGCGAGCCGGATGAGACCGACGCTGATCAGGATCGCGGTCAGCACCCCCAGCACCGGAGAGCCGAAGTCGCCGGCCTTGAGGTCCAGGTCCCGATTGAGGCCGAGCAGCACGAAGCCGACCCCGATCGAGAGTGACGCCGCACCGGCGCTGGCCGGAAGACGCGGGCGGAGCCGCCGCAGCAGCCGTCCGGCCAGCACGAAGACCAGGCACGCCGGGACCAGGAAGAGCCCGAGCGGGCCGGCGGTGACGACGCTGGGCGCGAGGTACGCCGTGACCAGGCCGACCACCGCGACCGTCCAGGCGACCGCGGCGGGGAACCGCTCCAGCCACCGGAACGCGACCGCCGCGATGAAGAGCACCGAGACGAACCAGAAGGCGGAGAACGGTCGGACCGCGGCCGTGCCGCCGTAGAGCGCGTCACCGAACGTCCCCGGCGCGACCTGACCCGTCGCGGCGTCCGCGGCGAGCAGTGCCGCGACCAGGATGAGGAACCACACCACGTAGGGCACGCCCAGGCTCGTCCACCGCTTGCGCAGCTCACCGCCGAGCGGCCGACCGGGCGACCAGAAGTAGCCGGTCAGGACGAAGAACACGGGAACGTGCCAGGTGTAGATGGACGCCCGGGTCAGATCGTCGCTCCAGACGTGGCCCACGACCACCGCGGCGATCCCGACAATCCGGAGGAGGTCGACACCGGCGGAGCGGTTACCCGCCGCCGGTGTCGTGCTCGTTGCGGCCATGGCCGGCATCATTTCAGACAGCGGCACCGACCCACGCCTCGGATCAGCACCGGTTCGGCCGAAGGTCGTGCCGGCGCCGTCGGGTACGCCGCATCGCCTAATCTGGGGCACGACACGCTGCCCACACTGTGGAGGTTCCCGGGTGTCTCGTCCCCACCCTCCGTGGGCCCGTCTCCGATCGGTGCCCCGACCGGCCTGGATCGGCTTCGGGGTGATCGTCCTGCTCCTGGCGGCCGTCCCCGTGCTCGGCTGGTGGCCGACGAGGACCGGCGCACCGGACGCGGCCTGGTCGGCAGCCGACGTGGACACCCCGCCGCCCGTCGCGCCGATAGACGGCACCGCCTGTGCCGCCAACGCGCACGGGATGGCCGGCTTCACCCCGGTCAGCGCCCTCGACCTGCCCGAGCGGAACGACCCCAGGAGACCTCCGGCCCTCCTGTTCGACCGGGCCGGGACGGTGGCCGACGGGTTCGACCGGATCGGCTACTGCCTGGAGTTGACCGGCCCCACTGGTACGCAGTGGGTGTGGACGGCCATGTCCCCGTTCACGACCGACGCCCGACGCCTCGGCCTGCCGACCCGGGCCGGTCAGATCGTCCGCCAACGGATCGCCGATCTGGAGGTCGCCACCAACGCGCCGGGCCTGGCCACCGGCACCGGCCTCACGGGCTATCTGGAGATGTGGCCGAACAAGTACGGGCCGGTCAACTCCGGCCAGGTCCCCGGCGCCACCACCGACCGGTACGACGCCGACGACGACGTGTACTCGTCGATCGGGTACGGCTCCTTCCAGGTGCACACGATCGCTGCCACCCGCCCGGCAGCGGCGGCCCCGCAGACGGTCCTCGCGGTCAACGGCTTCACCTCGGACGCCCAGCCGCTGTCGGTGGGCATCGGGACCGCCCCCACCGGTCAGCCCGACTGGACGGCCGCCGACAACGCCGGCACGTACACCCAACGTCGGCTGACGGTCTACGTCCGCGCCGCGGTCCTCACCGTCGGTCAGCATCCTCGGGATCGGCAGCTGTACGCCCGGGACGCGGCCGGAGGCGCTGTCGTGCCGGTGTCGGGAAAGGCTACCGACCCGCGCGTGCGCGCCGTACGCCTCAAGGTCGTCAGCGGGGCCGACGGCTGGGACGAGACGGTGCCCATCGGTCCCGGCGGTGAGTTCGCCTTCCGGCAGCGGATCACCGCCACGCTTCGGGAGTACCGATTCGAGTTGCACGTGCTCGGCGACGGCGTCGCCCGACGGGCGGCCCTGTGGGAGGGCGTGGTGTCCGGCGACGTGTACGTCATCCAGGGCCAGTCCAACGCGGTGGCGGCCAGTCACCGGGGCTCGTCGATCGGCGAGGAGTCCCCGTACGTGCGCAGTTTCGGCTCGACCACCGGGGACCGGGTCCTCTCCGGCGCGGACCGTACCTGGAACTACGCCGTCTCGGGTACGGTCCGGCAGCCCGGCTCGGTCGGCCAGTGGGGGATCCGGGCGGCCCACCGACTCATGGACACCTACCAGGTGCCGGTAGCCGTGATCAACGGCGCGGAGAGCAGCAAGGTCGTGTCGTTCTTCCAACGCAAGGACGGCAACCCCGGTGACCTGCGCACCAACTACGGCCGCTTGCGGCAACGACTCAGCGCCGCGAACGTCATCGGCGAGGTCCGGGCGGTGTTCTGGTACCAGGGTGAGGCCGACAACAACGACGCCGCCGGTCACGTCGCCGGGTTCACCGCGCTGTTGACCGACTGGCGTCGGGAGGTCGGTTTCCGGACCGCCGGCGGCACCCGGTACTACGTCGTCCAGGTCGGCAGCTCACCGTGCGGGAACACCTCCGGCGGCCCGTTGCGTGAGGCCCAACGACGGCTGGCCGACACCCTGAAGGTGACGGTGCTGTCGACGACGGCCCTGTCGGGCCGGGAGGGCTGCCACTTCGCCTGGGAACAGGGCTACCGCGAGTTGGGCGATCAGGCGTTCGCCGTGTTGGCCCGAGACATCCACCGCGGTCCCAGCGAGGGCGTGTCTGCCCCGAACCCTCGGTCGGCCGCCTTCACCGACGCTCGGCGTACCCAGGTGGTGGTTCAGCTCCGTAGCGTCGACCCGCTGACGGTCCGGGCCGGCGCGGGCACCGACTTCACGATCGACGGCAGCACCGCCACCGTCACCGCCGTCGAGTACCGCGAGGGAGGGCGACTCGTGCTGAGCCTTTCCGGCCCGGCCGACGGCGCGACCGGGCTGAGTTACCGGGGCGACGCCGGGCCCTGGTGCGTCAACGCCACCGGGGTCGGCCTGCTGGCCTTCCAAGGGCTTCCGATCGCCGGCGGGTAGTGATCCCGCCCGGCAACGGCTCGGTCGGACCCCGGGGACCGCGGGGCAGGGCGTGCGGTCAGCGGATTCAGTTGAACGCGGCGGCCCGGCTGTCCTGCCGGCCGATGAGTCGACGGAGCCCGGCCAGGGGTGCCGGCCGGTCTACCAGGTCCACCGGCCCTGGTGTCGGAGTGCGCGCGGGTGGCGCGGACACCGACGCGGTGAGGACCAGCAGCACAACGATCCAGGTCAGCCCGTCCACCGACAGTGGGTTCCAGACGACCTCGGTGAACGAGTAGACGATGAGAAGCACAAGCGGCGCCTTGGCGGCGAACGCCTGCCCGTCCTCGACGCTCCGGTGCATCAGGGTGGCCATCCAGAGGCCGAACAGGGTCAGTGCGACCAAACCGCCGGAGAAGATGACCAGGACGTACCCGGAGTGGAAGAAGTGGGTGGGTGCCGCTCCGATGTCCTGGAGGTGGAACCACTTCGAGACGCCGACGCCGACGGCCTCCCGACCGCTCAGGTAGTCGCGGGCGGCGACCCAGATGTTGCCCCGGTTGCTCAGCGTGGTCTTCGACGCGCTCCACGTCAGGTATGTGGCGGCTGTCAGTGCGCCGATGACGAGCGCGACGCAGATCGCGAAGGGGATCCGCATGCTCGGTCGTAGACGCTGTACGAGCAGTGCGGCCAGCACCCAGGCGCATACCGCCCCGACGGCCAGGTAGCTGGTACGGGAGCCGGTGGCGACGATCACCAGCAGGCAGAACGACGTCGTCACCACCAGCTCAAGGCGGCGCATCGCGCAGAACGCGGCCACCAGCGTGAAGGACGCGAGCATCGCCACGTAGTTCTCGGAGTTGTAGAAGCTCTTGAACAGCGCCCCGGCCAACGAGCACTTTTCCAGCTTCCCGCCGGTACAGATCCGCCACGACTGGTCGTACACGGCGGTCGGGATGGTCAGCAGCGCCAGGACCGCCAGCCCCGTATAGGCCATCGCGCGGACGCTTACTGCGGTGCGGGCAGCCATCAACCAGATGGCGAGCAGCACGAGCGCGGCCGCCGAGTAGGCCGGCAGCCGTGAACCGTAGAACCCGTTCCCGGTAAGGGCGTCGACGCCGACGGACCAGACCAGCAGCGCGCCGGCCATCGCGATCGAGATCCGCAGCCACACGTCGGAAGGTCCGCGCAGAATCGCCCGGCCGGAGAACACCAGCCAGGCCAGCAGAGCGATCAGCAGAACGCCGATGAGCACCGAGCTGTGGCTGCCGACGAGCGCGGGCGCCGCGTTGGTGAGCACGGCGAATCCGACCAGAGCAACCGCGGTCGCACGGTCGCCGAAGGCAGCGGCGATGTCCCGCCGGATCCGGACCAACCACAGGGCTACCGCGATGCCACCGACGGTCAGTAGGACACCGAAGATGGTGGTCACGTCAGACCCTTTCTCGGTCAGCTGCCGATGCCGCCTCAGCTTCGCTGTCGCGGGGCGGGTCGCGCCGCAGGGCAGCGACGAGGCACCCCCACAGCAGCACGGCGAGCAGAGCGTCGCACACCAGACTCGACACCACCGCACCCTGCCACCCGTACGCCGGGATCAGCCAGACGTTCAGGCCGGCGTTGACCACGCCGACCGCAATCTGGGCCACGGTCCGGCGTCCCTGCATCCGGGCACCGGACAGCGTATCGGCGGCGAGGTAGTGGATCGCCTTCAGCACCAGCAGTGCGCTCAGGCCCTGCAAGGCGAGGGTGGCGGCCTCGTACTCGGGGCCGAAGACCACTGGCATCATCCAGGCGAACGCGACGAGGAGAAGGGATGCCGGCACGCTGAACGCCAGGTAGCGCGGCAGCAGCTTGCGCGTCAGCCGCAGCGCGGCTCGAGGGCCGTTACGCCCCGCCTCGAAGAAGTTGGGGTACGCGACAGCCGCCATCGACCGGGCGGGCGTGTACGCGAAGTCGACGACCCGGTACGCCGCGGCGTAGATGGCCGCGCTCTCCGTGGTGCCCAGCTTGGAGAGCATCACCTTGTCGAGATCGTTGTACACGGTCTGGGCGGACAGACCCACCGCGAACAGCATGCCGGTCCGCGCCTGCGCCAAGGATCCCCGGACTTCCAGCGGAGTCCGACCTGACCCGCGGAGGCCACCCAGGACCACTGCCACGCACACCACCGTCGACAGCAGCACCGAGGTCACGGCCCAGGCGTGCAGGGTGACCGGTCCGGCAGTCGCGGCCAGCACGATGACCCCGACCAACCGGGAGACCTGGAGCAACGCGGGGATGACGGAGGCGAGCAGGATCCGACCCCGGGCCTGGACCGAGGCGGCCACCGCCTCGATGAGGCGCCACGCCACCAGGTCGGCGAAGGCCAGACAGAACAGGTCGATCAGGCTCGCCTGGGCGCCCCAGATCAGCGCGCCCGCCGCAGCGACGAGCACTGTCGCACCAGCCCCGAACACCACCGACAGCAGCAGCCCCCGGGCCAGGTGACGGGCCCATTCGGCAGGCGCGTCGGCGTGGCTCTGAAAGATCAGGCTCGGTGCGCCGGCCGACGCGAAGGGCGAGATGACCGCCACCAGGGCCGTGATGCCGACGAAGAGACCGTACGTGTCGATGGGCATCTCCCGCGCCAGCAGCACGAAGAGCGCTCCCTGGGCGAGAGTCCGCAGCAGGGTTCCGACGAAGAACCTGCCGGACTTGCGCAGGAAGGCGTCACCGCGGCGGGGTGCCCGATGGCGTGGTGACGCGCTGCGATCCGGTTCGCCCGAAAGGTCGACTGTTCCTTGGGCGAGGGTCATCGTCGTACCGCCTCCACCCACTGTCGGCTGATCCCGACCGGATCGAAGGCGACCGAGCGGGCGTGCCAGGCCTTCTCGAACTCCACGGGACCGGGCCGGCCGAAACCCGTCAGGTGCCTGATCGCCGCAGCGAGCGCGGTGGGGGTCGGGGTCGTCGCCAGCGCGCCGGGCACCAGGTCCGGCACCATCTCGTCGACGGCGGACACGGGCATCGCGGCGACGGGCAGCCCCACTTCGGCTGCCTCCACCAGGCTGAATCCGAAAGTCTCCGCCAGTGACGGGTGAACGAGCAGGTCGGCGTCGGTCAGCAGCCCGCGGACGTCGGGGATCCGGCCGAGGAAGGTCACCCGATCCGCCAGGCCGCGCTCGCGCGCCCGGGTCTCCAGCAGTGTCCGCTCCTCGCCGTCGCCGGCGAGGGTGAGGTGGTATGCGGTGGGCAGTTCCGCGAGCGCGTCGATGGCGCACAGGTGGTTCTTCAGGGGGCGGAGCGCGCCGGTGGTGACCAGCCGGATCCTCGTCGGATCGGCGACCGGCCGGGGCGGGACGAAGGGCGCGGTCGGCACCGGGTTGGGGATCGTGACCACGCGCGACCCGGAGTGAAGATCGCGTACCGTCCGGGCGACGCCGTCGGACACGGCCACGACGAGCCGCGGCCGGAGGGCACCGAACCCGGACGCGCGGGCGAGCATCCGTACCCGACGGTCGGCCCGCATTCGCTCGGGCAGCAGCGAGTGCTCCCAGCCGATGAAGGTCCGAGATGAGCCAGCCAGAGCCGCTCCGACGGGCACGCTGCCCCACAACCCGCTGGCGACGACCTCCACGTCCGGGGGCAGGCTCCGCAGCCGGCGGCGCAGCGGGGGTACGGCCTCCACCAGCCGGGTGAGCCGCGACCCGAGGTCCAGGGTGTCGATATTGAGATCGTCGAGCCCGTGCGGAACTCCCCGGGACAGAACGGTCGCGGACACCTCCACGCCGTGACGTGCGAGCCCGCGCATCACCAGGACTGCGGCGCGCTCCATGCCGTAGTACGGCTCGAGCTGCGGCAGTACGAAGTGCAGACGCATCAGTGTGGCCGTTCGGTCTAGAGCGGTCGAGAGGGGTTGCTGGGGGCCTTCGACTTGCGCATGGCGACCCTTTCCAGGGTCGACCGGGGTACGAGCCCGAGCGCCGCCAGCACCGCGTTCCGGGCGGACGGAGGCGAGTTGCGGCGGATCGCCCGCACCATCTCCCGCACGCCCTCCCGGTCCCGGGCCTGGAGAGCGTAGCGGAGGGTCTGGGCCGCGATGAAGTCCGAGAAGGTCCCCGGTGCCCACACTCCCTCCCAGCGCTGGGCCCAGTGCCACGAGGTACGCCAATCGGCGCCGGCCGAGATCGACCCGGGGCTGCCCACCGTGTAGACGGCCGTCGCCTCCTCCACCTGGACGATCTTCACCCGCGGCAGCCGGGCGACCCGGACCAGCCAGTCCCAGTCCTGGTGGCGGGGGAGCGTCTCGTCCCAGCGGCACTCGGTCGCCAACTCGTACGTCGTCAGGAGCGTCGACGTGGGCAGCGACTGCCGGCCGATGCCGAGGTGACGGCGGCGGAACAGGTAGTCCTCCGGCAGCATGCCGTCCGGGATCACCTCGGCGGGTGCCGGCGCCGGTAGCGGCTCCGCGCCGTCCTTGCGTTGCAGGATCCGGGACGACACGACGGGGCGGAACCCGGCCGCCGCGACCCGCTCGAGCGCGGGAACCTGTGCCGCCAGCTTGGTCGGCAGCCAGGTGTCGTCGTCGTCGAGGAACGCGACGTGGCTGCCCGGGATGGCGTGGGTGACTCCGAGGTTGCGGGCGTACGACCCGCGCCGGCCGCCGCCGGTGCAGACCACCCGGTCGATGTGCTGCCCCAGGTTCCGCACCGTCTGCGGCACCTCTGGGGTGTCACAGACGACCACGATGTGTACGGATGTGCCCTGCTGGGATCGGGCGGAGAGCACCGCGTCGGCGATGCTGGGGCGGCCGGTGGTGGGGATCACGACGGATACGTTCGGCATTGCGTTCTCCATGCGTTGGGGGTACGACCGGCACACGGCCGCCGGGCACGGCCGTGGCCGTACCCGGCGGTGTGCCGGTGCGTGGGCGGATCAGCGGCCGCCGGCGCGGAACACCTCGGTCACCGTACGGAGCACCACCTTGACGTCGAGCCAGAGGGACCAGTTCTCGATGTAGTAGTTGTCGAAGCGGGCCCGGTCGGAGATCGGGGTGTCACCGCGCAACCCGCTGACCTGCGCCAGACCGGTGAGCCCGACCGGGACGCGGTGGCGCATCGCGTACTGGGGGTATTCGGCGGAGAACTTCTCGACGAAGTAGGGGCGCTCGGGTCGGGGGCCGACCACGCTCATGTCGCCACGGAGGATGTTCCAGAGCTGCGGCAGCTCGTCGAGGGAGGTCCTGCGCATGATCCGACCGATCGGCCCCACCCGCCGGTCGTTGGCGATGGACCAGTTGGTCTGCGACTCGTGCTCGTCGACGGGGCGCATGGACCGGAACTTGATGATGTGGAAAGGCCGGCCGTGCCGACCGATGCGCTCCTGGTAGAAGAAGATGCCGGGGCCACCGTCGATGAGCGTGGCGACAGCGCAGATGAGGAGCACCGGGCTCAGCAGGAGCAGCGCCACGGAGGCGAACGCGATGTCCGACGCGCGCTTGAGCGCGGACTGCGGGCCGGAGAGGGTGATGTCGCCGATGCTGACGACCGGGACCGCGCCGATGTGGTCGCCATGCGAACGGGACCCCCAGAGCGGAGTGGCCGCCCACAGGTCGCACTCCGCCGTCCGGGGCCGGGCCAGGATCTCCATGAGTGAGGTCTCGGAGCAGTTCGCGTCCGCGACGATCACCACGTCGCACTCGCGCAGCCGGACGAGACTGTCGAGGTCGTCGAGGGATCCGATCAGCGGCAGCGCCGACGGGCCGTCCGGGGTGTCGACACAACCCACGAAGCGCAGGCCGTACTGGGGGTAGCGGCGCAGCAGCCGGGCGAGTTCCACGGCGGTGGGGCCACTGCCGACGATGATGGTGTTGTGCTCGACCCACCGGCGCTTGCGGGCGACGATGGCGAATTCGCGGGTGACGGCCCGCCCGAGGATGACCAGCCCCGCCGACGCGGCGACACCGCGGGTGAAGCTGAAGACGTACTCGGCGGATTCGTGACGCATCGCCGCGACGATGGCGACCGCGGACGCGGCGGCCAGCAGACGCCCGCAGAGGCTCGGCACCTCGTCGAGGAAGCTCACGTGCCGTCGTGCCCGGTAGAGGCCGCCGCTGGCAAAGACGATCACGGTCAGGACCGTCATGGCCAGGGTGCCGCGCCAGTACTGCTGCGTGACGAGCAGCGGCGTCAGCAGTGCCAGGACGTCGACCGGGGCGGTCATCATCCAGGCCCGCAGCCACCGGGTCCGGGTCGAGGCGCGCGATCCGGCGTACGGCAGGACGGCGGTCGTGTCCAGGCCGGCGCGAGGCTCGTGCGCCTCAGGCGCAGGCGCAGGCGCACTTGCAGGCACAGGCGCAGGCGCAGGCGCAGGCGCAGGCGCGGGCGGGGGCGGGGCCGAGCGCCGGTCGGCGGGCACCGGGAAGGCCGGGGTCTGATAGCCGGAAGTCTGGTGGCCGGCGGGCTGGTGGGCGGCGGGCTGGTAGCCGGCGGGCTGGTAACCGGGGAACTGGTAGGCGGGAGGGCGACTCCCGCCACGGCTCCCCTCGTCGTCCCCCTCACCGTCGCCCTGGGCGTCGGTGGCGTTCCCGGCCCGGTCCTCGGCCGGCACCGGTCGATGCCACATAGAGGGCTGATTGGACATTATGGACCTCCCCGTGAGGACCGGCTGACCTGGCCGGTCCGAAATTCGAGACAAGGCGGCGGCCGGCGGCAACGACCGGCCCGGGTGTTACTTGGCGCTGGCGAGGATCTCGTCGACGGAGTCCCGGCGCACGGCATCGTAGAAGGTCTTTGCCTTCTCGGTGTTCGCGAAGACGACGCTCTCGCTGCCCACTCGACCGGTGCCCTTCGTCGGGCTGGTGACGAAGGTGAGGTTACGTCCACGGAGGTTCCGCAGGTCTGTCGCCATGCTGACGAGCGACATCTTCTCGTCCACCGACACGGCGCTCGAGGTCGCCTTGACGAAGGAGTTGAGCCGCCCGGGATTGGTGACGATGCCGCCGGAAACGGCCTTGTCGAGGATGGCCTTGATGACCTGCTGCTGGTGACGGATGCGGGCGAAGTCGCCGTCGGCGAACTGTTTGCGCTGGCGGGAGTAGTCGAGGGCCGTCTCGCCGTCCATCCGCTGCATTCCCTGCTCGAACTTGCGGAACGGCGGGTGGATCGACGTGAACGACTTCTCCGCGTTGATGTTGACGCCGTCCAGGGCGTCGATGATTTCCTTGAAGCCAGCGAAGTCGACAATCATGACGTGGTCGATTCGCACCGTCGTGAACGATTCGACTGTTTGCACCATCAGCGGAACGCCACCCCAGGCGTACGCTGCGTTGATCTTCGCATCGCGGCCGCCGTGCCCCCCGTTCTTGGACTTCGGCACGTTGACCCAGGTGTCCCGAGGGATCGAGACGAGTTGTGCGCTGGACCGGTCCTTCGGGATGTGCGCGACGATGATGGTGTCCGTACGCGAGCCGCCAGTGCTCTCCGGGTCCCGGGAGTCGCTGCCGAGGATCAGGATGTTCATCGCGCCGTCGGCGACCGCCTGCGGACGCCCCTCCTCGGGGACGTCGGCGAAGGCATCAACCCGGTCGATGTCCTTCTCGACCGAGCGGAGGTAGAGGGCGCCACCGATCATGCTGCCGCCGCCCAGGATCGCTGCGACTACCAGGCAGATGACGAGGACGCGACGCCAGCGGGGACCGCGACGTCGCCGCTTGCCCCCGGACGGGACATCCTCGTGCGGGTCGACTGCGTGTGGATCGACGAACGCGGTGTCGGCATCGGTGTACCGCTGAGCACCAGACATGCCGGCGATGCTACTAATTGCGAGCGCCTGTCGTGCACCCTCGTCCTTTCGGCTATCGCACGCCTGCCGACCGGGGCGGCGAACCCGGCCCTGCGGCCGGACGGACTGCCGGGAACGCCGGCCCGGAAGCGTTTTCCAGGCCCTATTCTGCCGCCCCCGCGGGAGGGTGGAGCAACGTGACCATCGGCTTTCGCGAGGACACTCCCGCTGCCGCCCGAACCCTGCTACAACGGCACCCGTGGATCGAATCAAGCTCCGACGGGCCGTCGCGCGTACTCCACTCGCCCCGATCGCCGCCTTTCCCAAGAGGCTTCGCACGGTCGCGCGGCACGACGTCAAGGTGCTGCGCCGCTCGGCGCGCTGGCTGCTGACCTCCCGCGAGCACCACAACTACACGTACGACCTCACCTCGTTGAGCCGCAACCACCTCGCCTGGTTCGTCAGCGTGGTCTGCGACATCCCGGTCAAACAGGTACGCGCGTACCTCGGCGAGATCGAGTCGGACGACGGCCTGCGCCAACACCTCCTGGCAGCGATCGCCGCCTCGGACCGGCGCGGCCTCGCCGACAAGGAGATCCGCTACGCCCGGCGGATCGGCTGGTACGCCATCGTCCGTGCCACCCGCCCCACCCACGTCGTCGAGACCGGTGTCGACAAGGGACTCGGCAGCGTCGTCCTGGCCTCCGCCCTGCTGCGCAACGCGCAGGAGGGGCACCCGGGCCGCGTCACCTCCCTGGACATCAACCCCGAGGCCGGCTACCTCGCCCGGGTCGCGCCGTGGTCGGAGGTCGTCGACCTGGTGATCGGCGACTCGATCGCCTCGATCGGCGCGCTGGACCGCCCGGTCGACCTGTTCCTGCACGACAGCGACCACAGCCGAGCCCACGAGAAGCGTGAGTTCGACGCCGTGGAACCCAAGCTCGCACCCGGCGCGATCCTGCTGACCGACAACGTCACCAGCACCAACGTGCTCGCCGAGCACGCCGAACGCACCGGCCGGCGGTTCCTCGCCTACCGGGAGACCCCGGCCAACCACTGGTACCCGGGCGACGGGATCGGCGTGGCATGGTAGCCGGGTGCGGTTGACCTCGATTCACACGTACCCCGTCAAGGGTTGTCACCGGCTCGACCACGACGGCGCGTTCGTGCGCCGGTGGGGTCTGGCCGGCGACCGGCGGTGGATGGTCGTGGACGCCGACGGGGTCGGCGTCACCCAGCGGGACACGACCCGGCTCGTCGGCCTGCGCGCCGCCGTGCACCCCGGGGGCCTGTCCCTGCGCGCCGACGGGCAACCCGATCTCGACGTGCCCGAGCCGGCCGGCGGCGAACCGGTCGGGGTCCGTACCTTCCGCAGCCGCACCTTCCCGGTCCCCGCGCTGCCGGCCGGCCGCGCGGCCGACGACTGGCTCGAAGCTCTGCTCGGCCGACCGGTCCGACTGGTCTGGCTGGCCCAGCCGACCCGCCACCTGGCCGCCGGAACCCGCGAACACGACACCGGCGACCAGGTCAGCTTCGCCGACGCCTACCCGGTGCTGCTGGCCAACGCCACCTCCCTCGACGCCCTCAACGACTGGCTGGCCGAGGCGGGGGAGGAACCGGTGCCGATGACCCGCTTCCGACCCAACCTGGTCGTCAGCGGTGCGCCGGCCTGGTCCGAGGACGACTGGGTGGGTCGGCGGCTGCGCATCGGCGACCGGACGTTCCAGGCCGCCGGGCCGTGCGACCGCTGCGTGGTGACCACCACCGACCAGGAGACCGGGGTACGCACGAGGGAGCCGCTGCGCACCCTCGGGCGGCACCGCAACGTCAGGCAGAAACTCCTCTTCGGACTGAACCTGGTGCCGCTCGACAGCGGACCGCTGGCGGTGGACGCCCCGGTGGTCCTCGCGCCCTGACCGGTCGCCGACCAGCAACCGGCACCTCACGGTCACCGTCCGTCGATGCTGTCTTAGCTTTGGCTTAGCCCGCTTGTCCGTACCCGACCGGGTCCGGCAGCATCGCCGTCGTGACGGACGGAAGCGCTGTCGACATCAACATCGACCTGGACCATCCTCCAGAGGACCGGCCCACGCCGTCGTCCGGCGCGAAACCCTGGCTGGTGGCCACCGGCGTCACAGTCCTCGCGGCGACGCTCGGTCTCACCCTCACCCTGGGCTCCGGCTCCACCCCGGCCTGCGCCGCCGCGCCACCCACCGGCAACGCCACGTACACCGGCAAGGCCACCTTCTACGACTCGAAGGGCGCGGGCGGCAACTGCTCGAACCCGGCTGCCCCGGCCAACCGGCTCTACGTCGCGCTCGGTCCGACGGAATACTCCGCCGGCGCCGCCTGCGGCGGATTCCTCGACGTCGTCGGCCCCAAGGGCACCGTCCGGGTGCTCATCATGGACCAGTGCCCGGAGTGCGAACCCGGCCACCTCGACCTGTCCCGCGAGGCGTTCGCCCGGATCGCCGACCCCGTCCAGGGCCTCGTCCCGGTGACCTACCGCGCGGTGGTCAACCCGCCGCTGCCCGGACCACTCACCTTCCGGATCAAGGAGGGCGCGTCGCAGTGGTGGTTCGCCGTCCGCGTCGGCAACCACGGCAACCCGCTGCGGTCCGTCGAGGTCCGGCAGCGCGACAGCGATCCCTGGCAGTCGGCCGCCCGGCAGGACTACAACTACTGGCTGATTGCCTCCGGCGCCGGGCCGGGCCCGTTCAGCGTCCGGGTCACCGACGTGTACGGCAACCGGGTCACCGCCGGTGGCATCCGTTTGGCGCCGGGCCAGGTGCAGAACAGCGCGATCCGGATGTACGCACCCGGTGCCGGGGCCGCCCCCCGCCGTCCGTCCGCGTCGACCCGTGCGCCGAGCAGCCGACCCGCCGTCACGCCGACGCCGACCCGTCGCTCGGTCGAGGTGGCGAGGACGAGCGCTCCGGCCACCGACGCGCCGACCACCAGCTCGGCCCGGGCCAACGCCCGGTGGTGCGGGGGCTGACCGCTCAGGCGGGAACCGTCAGATCGAGCCACATCAGGATCTCGTCCCGGTCATCGTCGGGGGCCACCCGCAACGCGCCCGGAAGCCGGCCGACCTCCCGGTACCCGAGGCGACCGTAGAACTTGTCCAACCCCAACCCGTCGCGCACCGTGACGTGCAGTGCCTCGTGGCCCAACGCCCTGCCCAGTCGCTCGGCCTCCACCATCAGCGCCGAGCCGTAGCCGGCGCCCTGGGTGCTCGGGTGGACCATCACCCGCTTCACCGTGCGCCAGTGCGCCGTGAGCGGAAAACGGTTGTCACTGAAGATCAGCATTGCCGCCAGCCGGTCCCCGGAGTAGCCGACCAACAGCCGGTCCGGTCCGTCGGCGATGCCGGCGAAGGTCGGATCGGCGGTGACGTGCACGTCGGCGGCGGTGACCGGTGGTACGAAGCCGACCGCCCCGCCCGCGTTGCTGACGTCCACCCAGAGGTCGACGATCTCGGCGCGTAGCTGCCGGGTCAGGTCAGGATCAAGGACGAAGCGCAGACTCACGCTCGCCATCCTGACCCAGCGACCAGGCCCACGACCCGCGACAGTGACGCGCCCGACAACCCGTTCGGGGGTACGTGATCGGTGTTTTCTGTGCGGGAGAGGGGATTCGAACCCCCACATCCTTCCGGATACAGGTTCCTAAGACCTGCGCGTCTGCCGTTCCGCCACTCCCGCCAACCCGCTGAGTCTAGAGCGTCCTGTCTTGACCGGTCGACCGCCGGCCCGACCGCGTTGGGCTGTCCTGCTGAAGTGGGCGCCCCGGTACGACAGTCAGTCCAGGCCGAGGTCGCGGCGGAGCTTGGCGACGTGCCCGGTGGCCTTGACGTTGTAGAGCGCCCGGTCGACCTTGCCGTCGGCGTCGATCACGAACGTCGAGCGGATCACCCCGGTGACGGTCTTGCCGTAGAGCTGCTTCTCGCCGTACGCGCCGTAGGCGGTCAGTACCGACTTGTCCGGGTCCGACACCAGCGGGAAGGTGATGGCGTCGCGCTCGCGGAACTTCGCCAGTTTCTCCGGCTTGTCCGGGGAGATGCCGACGACCTCGTAGCCGGCGGCCTGGAGGGAGGCGAGTGAGTCGCGGAAGTCGCAGGCCTGCTTGGTGCAGCCGGGAGTCATCGCCGCCGGGTAGGCGTACAGGACGACCTTGCGACCTCGCAGGTCGGCGAGGGAGAGCTGGTCGCCGGTGTCGGTGGCGAGGGTGAACTCGGGCGCTGGGTCACCGGGGGAGAGTCGGTCGGGCGAGGTCATGGCCCGACCCTACCGTCGTGCCGGCGGACGCCGTCACCGGCGACGCGGGCCGTCGCCACGAGCGTGCGCCTGTCGTCGGTGGGCGGGGACGCGGGGGTTGATCATCAGCGGGTCGGCTGCTGGAAACCCGTCGTTCACAGGCTTGACCTGCTAGAGGTGATCAAGGCCATGCCCTGTTGCCAGGCTCTGGCAACAACTAGTCCTGGGAAATAGGCTGTCCCACGCCGGCCCGGCCGGGCCCGCTGACGCGTAGGAGGTCGCGTGGAGACACTGGCGATGCACATCTCGAACGGGATCATCGACGGTCCCGTTGCAGCGATCTTCGCTGCGCTCGCTCTCGCCGCGCTCACCTTCTGCGTTCTGCGCGGCCGGCGCGACCTGGACGACCGGCTGGCCCCGATGGCCGGCCTGGTGGCGGCGTTCATCTTCGCCGTCCAGATGCTCAACTTCCCGATCTTCACGGCCGGTGTCAGTGGCCACCTGCTCGGTGGGGCGCTCGCCGCGATGCTCGTCGGTCCGTGGGTCGGCGCGCTCTGCGTCTCCGTGGTGCTGGTCGTGCAGGCGCTGATCTTCGGCGACGGCGGCGTGGCGATGCTCGGCCTCAACATCACCAACATGGCGCTGCTCGGCACTGCCGCGGCGTACGCGCTGATCGCGCTGCTGCTGCGGGTGCTGCCCCGGACCCGGGCGGGTCTGGCGGTGACCGCGTTCGTCGCCGCGATGCTCAGCGTGGTGGTCGCGTCCCAGGGCTTCGTCGTGCAGTACTGGCTGGGCGGCACCACCGACCTGGGCGGCAACCTGGCCGGCCTGGCCGGCACGATGGCCGGAACCCACCTGCTGATCGGCATCGGCGAGGGCCTGATCACCGCGACCACCGTGCTCACCGTCGCGAAGGTGCGACCCGACCTGGTGTACGCGCTGCGCTCCCTGCGCACCCCCACCGCCCCCGCGGTCCCGGTCTCCGGAGGTGTCCGATGAAGAACCGTTCCTGGGCCTTCCTGGCCGGCGGCCTGCTGGTCGCCCTGCTGCTCGCCGGGGTGGTCAGCAACTACGCCTCGTCCCACCCGGACGGGTTGGACTCCTCGCTGCTCAAGGGCTGCACCGTCGACGCCGACGACAACATCGTCGGCGGCAGTTGCCCGGCCCAGCAGGCGAAGGACCACGAGTTGGCCGACAGCCCGCTGGCCGACTACGGCGTACGGGGCGTGCGGAACAGCTTCGTCTCCACCGGCCTGTCCGGGGTGCTCGGGGTGCTGGTCACCTTCGCGGTCGGAGCCGGCGGGTTCTGGCTGCTGCGCCGCCGGGGCGGCACGCCGACCGGCGCTGACGCGGCGACGCCCACCGGGGACGCCACGCCCGCCGAGAATGACGCGGCGACGGCGCGCGCCGCCACGACAAGCTGAACAGGGGTACGCGGATGGGGGCCGGTCACGGGCACGTGCTGTACCGCGAGTCGGACTCGCCGGTGCACCGGCTCCCGCCCGAGGTCAAGATCGTGGCGATGGTGGTCTTCACCCTCGCCGTGGTGGCCACTCCACGCGAGGCGTTCTGGGCCTTCGGCGCGTACGCCCTGCTGGTGGCGGCGGTGGCGGCGCTGGCCCGGGTGGGACCACGCTGGTTGCTCAGCCGAGCGTTGATCGAGCTGCCGTTCGTGCTGTTCGCCGTCGCCCTGCCGTTCCTCGGCAGCGGCGACCGGGTCGAGGTGCTGGGCCTGCGGCTGTCCGAGGACGGGCTGCACGGCGCGTGGAACATCCTGGCCAAGGGCACCCTCGGCGTGCTCGCCTCGCTGCTGCTCGCCGCGACCACCACCACCCGGGACCTGATCGTGGGGCTGGACCGGCTGCACTGCCCGCAGGTGCTCACCCAGATCGCCTCGTTCATGCTGCGCTACCTCGACGTGCTGGTGGGCGAGGGGCGGCGGATGCGGGTGGCCCGGATCTCCCGGGGTGACGACCCACGGTTCCTGTGGCAGCTGCGGGGCTTCGCGGCCGGGATCGGGGCGTTGTTCCTGCGCGCCTTCGAGCGCGGCGAGCGGGTCTATCTGGCGATGCTGTCCCGTGGCTACACCGGGCGGATGCCCGCCGTGTGGCAGGGCGAGGGTGCGGCGAGCGCCGGTCAGTGGCTGGTCGCGGCGACCGTACCGGTGTTGGCGGCCTCCATCGCCGCGACCGCCGTCGTACTGTCATGATCGGTGTCGTGCAGACCGCTGTCTCGCTGGACGTTCGGGGTGTTCGTTACGCGTACCCGGACGGGCACGTCGCCCTTCAGGGGGTCGACCTGAACGTGCCGCGGGGCGACCGGGTGGCGCTGCTCGGGCCCAACGGCGCGGGCAAGACCACGTTGGTGCTGCACCTCAACGGCATCCTCACCCCGACCGAGGGCACCGTGAGCGTCGGCGGGCTGACCGTCACCCCGGATCGGGCCACCCTGGCCGAGGTCCGCCGCCGGGTGGGCATCGTCTTCCAGGACCCGGACGACCAGTTGTTCCTGCCCACGGTGGCGGAGGACGTGGCGTTCGGGCCGGCGAACCTGGGTCTGCGCGGGGCCGAGTTGACCGCCCGGGTGGACGAGGCGCTCGCCGCGGTGGGGATGAGTGAGCACCGGGGCCGGGCCCCGCAGCACCTGTCGTTCGGGCAGCGTCGCCGGGTGGCGGTGGCCACCGTGCTCGCCATGCACCCGGAGATCCTGGTACTCGACGAGCCCTCGTCGAACCTGGACCCGGCGGCCCGTCGGGAGCTCGCCGAGATCCTGCGGGGCCTGCCGGTGACCCTGCTGATGGTCACGCACGACCTGCCGTACGCGGCGGAGCTGTGCGAGCGTTCGGTGATCCTCGACGACGGCCGGATCGTCGCCGACGCCCCCACCACCACCCTGCTCAACGACGCACCGCTACTGGCCAGACACCGCCTGGAACTGCCCTACGGCTTCACCCCCCACCCGTAGCCCTCTCTACCCGATCAACCCCCCGGCCCCGCCGCCCCGCGCCCGCGCCCCGCCGCCCCGCGCCCGCGCCCCGCGCCCCGCGCCCGCGCCCCGCGCCCGCGCCCCGCGCCCGCGCCCCGCGCCCCGCCGCCCCGCGCCCCGCGCCCGCGCCCCGCGCCCCGCGCCCGCGCCCCGCGCCCCGCGCCCGCGCCCGCGCCCCGCCGCCCCGCCGCCCCGCGCCCGCCGATCTTGCACTTTCTGTCCCCAAATTTCGGGGCAAAAGCCGCGTATGGCCAACCCAAAGTGCAAGATCGACGCGAACGTCGCTGCGGGGCGGGGCGGGGCGGGGTCAGGGGGCTGGGGTGGGGACTGATGCCGCGGTGGTGGTGCGGGAGGTGGCATGCAGGCGCAGGATGCCGGCGGCTGTCGCGCCGGCGCCGGTGATCAGGACGGTCGCCACCATCACCCGGGCGGTCGCGGGTGGCCAGGGCACCGGGGCGATGGCGCGGGCGAACACGGCGGCGTTCGACGCTCCGGCGAAGAGCGCCAGGCAGGCCCCGGCCAGGGCGATCACGAAGTCGGCGGCCGGGCGGCGGCTCAGCGCGTACCAGCCGGCGGCGATCGCGCCGAGCCCGGTGAGCAGGGGCCAGATCTGCCCGGAGAGCAGCCCGACGAGCACTCCGCCCACGCCCTGGGCACCCGCGTCCACCTCCCGTCCCACCGGGTACCCGACGGCCAGCGCGCCGCCGACGATCAGCAGCCCGCCGAGCGCGGACAGCGCGCGGGCACCGGCCGGGGCGGTGGCGGCGAACAGGCCGAGCGCGCCCACCGCGAGCAGCCCCACGATGGTCACGGCCCACCAGGTGTACGCGTCCGGCGGCGGCACCCAGTCCAGCGTGCCGCCGATCGTCACCGGGTCGGTGCCGTCGCGCAGCGGGATGGCCCAGTCCCGGACCCGGTGTTCGCGGTCCGGTGCGGCGCGTACCGCGGCCGGTGGCGCCGACTCCTGCCACAGCGCGCGCTGGTCGTGCCAGCGCGCTGTGGTGCCGTCGTCGACCCGTTGCCAGGAGGGTGCGGCGGCCGGGTCGGCCTCGGCCGGGAGCGCGGTGTCCCCGTCGATGGTGCGGTTCAGGTACGTGGCGGGGGAGTGGCTGTTCTCGAAGACCCCGTCCGGGCCGACGCGCAGGTACGGCTCGCCGGAGTAGCCGATGACCTCGATGGCGCGGCCGGTGCGGTTGGTCAGTTCCAGTCGGGCGCCCGCCTCGATGACGCGTACCTCAAGCCCTGGCCGTGCCGGTGCGACGCCGGTGGTCCGGGTGCGGTAGTCGGTGCCGTCTGGTGCGTCCGCGCCGTGGGCGGCGGCGGGCGCCGCGCTGATCACTGTCGCCAGGCCGGCTGCGGCAGCGACCAGGGCGGCGCGGCCCAGCAGGGTACGGATCACTTGCCGGCCGCCGCCACGGCTGCGGTGAGAGCGTCCGGGGTGGGGTTCTCGACGGGTTGACCGTTGACCTTGACGGTCGGCGTGCCGGTGACGTTGCTGCGGCTGGCGTCGTCGGTTACGTGCTCGGTCCAGCCCTTGTACGTTCCGTCCTTGACGCAACTGCCGAAGGAGCCCCGATCGAGGCCCACGCTGGTGCCGATGTCGATGAGCGTGTCGTCGGTGAGCCCGGCGCTGCCTTCCGGCGGCTGCTGGGCGAAGAGCGCCTTGGCGTACTCGTGGTACTTGCCGCCCGCCGCGGCGCAGCCGGAGGCGGCCGAGGAGCGGGTGGAGTACTGGGTGGTGGAGAAGCGGTTGAGGTACGCGACCGGGTGGTAGACCACCTTCGCCTTGTTGTCGGCCACCAGCTGTTCGAGGGTGGACCCGCTGGTCTGCTCGAACTGCTTGCAGGCCGGGCAGAGGAAGTCCTCGTAGACGTCGACGGTGACCGGCCCGCCGCCGGTGACGATGCCGGTGCCCTGCGCGTTGGCGCCGGGTGGGGTGGTGAAGTCGTCGGAGCGCTGGCTGGACCAGACGGCCCAGCCGATGCCGGCGGCGATGACCAGGACGAGGACCGCGGCGGCGGAGACCCAGATCGTGCGGCGGCGGCGCCGTTCGCGGGCCAACTGCTCGCGGACCACCCGGGCGGCGTCCCGCTGCCCCTTGCGACTACTCATCCTCGTCCTCCACAACGGGTTCGCCGGACAACCACCCGTCCACCGATACCGGCGTACGCGGCCAGATCAGCAGAAATCCGGCCAAGACCAAGAATCCCAGGTCCCGGAGGATCTCCGGGAGGTAACTGGGTGCCTGCCCCGCCGCCAGTTGCCCGCCGCTGCCGAAGCAGCCGCAGTCGATGGCCAGCCCCCGCGCCCAGGCCGAAGCGATCCCCGCGATGAAGACCACCAGCAGCGCGGCGGACACCCCGGCGACCAACCGGGTGGCCAGCCCGAGCAGCAGCAGCACGCCCAACGCCAGCTCGACGAAGGGCAGCGCCGCGCCGATCACGGTCGCCAGGTCGTACGGCATCACCTGGTACGCGTTGACCGCCCGCCCGGAGGCGGCGAGGTCGCTGACCTTCGACGCGCCGGCGACCAGCCAGACGGCGGCGAGGCCGAGTCGGGCCGCGATGCCGAGCCACGGGCGGACCAGTGGCCAACGGCCCCACCGGGGGGAAGGTGCTGTCACGCTCATTTGTCGTCCCGTCCGCGCCGGAAGTTCCGCGTTCAGCCGGTCAGGGCGTCGCCGACCGCCTCGACCAGGTCGTCCCGGGCCCGGGCGACCCGGGACCGGATGGTGCCCACCGGCACCCCTTCGACGGCGGCGGCCTCGGCGTACGACAGGCCGAGCAGTTGGGTGAGCACGAACGCCGAGCGCCGCTCGGGGCCGAGGCGACGGACGAGGTCGGCGGCGCCGAACTGACCGGCGGGGTCGGGGTGCGGTCGGTCGGTGTACGCGTTCGCCGCCAGGCGCTCGTCGAGCCGCCGACGCCTGATGACGGTGCGCAGGTGGTCGGCGCAGGCCCGGCGGGCGATGCCGAGCAACCAGGTGCGGGCGCTGGAGCGACCCTCGAAGGCGGGGAGCGCCCGGAACGCCCGCAGGTAGGTCTCCTGGGTCAGGTCGTCGGCGCTGTCCGGGTCGACCAGGGCGGCGGCGAACCGCCAGACCTCGGCCTGGGTGAGCCGGACGAACGCCGCCTGGGCGGTCGGGTCGCCGTGGCGGGCGGTCAGCGCCCACTCGGTGGCCGGGTCCCGGGCGACCTCGTCGGCCGGCTCAGCCGGACTGACGGCACCGGAGTCACGCGGGACAGGGATCACGACACACCAGGTTACGCGGCGGCTGGCGGCGCGTCAGGATCGTTCGCCCCTTGGATGGTCTGCACCACGTCGGGAACTTTTCTCCGTTCCGGGCCGACTACCACTTCATGACGTGCGACCACCGACGCGATCACCCCCCTCGGGTCGTCGAAAGGCACACCTATCGGCGACCATGTCCGGCATGACTGTCGCCCCCCGCCGCTGGGCCGCCAGGCTGGCCGCAGCCGCCGGCCTCCTCGTCACCGTCGTCGCCCTGTTGATCGCGCCAGCCACCTCCGCCAGCGCCCACGCGGTGCTGGAGAGCAGCAGCCCGGCCGCCTCCTCCATCGTGCCGAGCGGGCCGTCCGAGGTGGTTCTCACGTTCAGCGAGTCGGTCCGCAAGGTGCCCGGCAAGATCCGGATCATCGCACCGGACGGCTCCCGGGCCGACCGGGGCGAACCGTCGTTCGGTGACGCTGTCGTGACCATCCCGGTGGATCCGGCCGGCTCGCGCGGCACCTACCTGGTCAGCTTCCGGGTGATCTCCGCCGACAGCCACCCGGTTTCCGGCGCGTTCACCTACTCGGTCGGCGCGCCCTCGACCCCACCCGTCGACTCCGGCACGGACAGCCGCGCCAACCCGGTGGTGGAGACGGCGGTGAAGGTCGCCCGCTTCCTCGGCTACGCCGGCCTGGTGCTGCTGGTCGGGCCGGCGCTGGTGCTCGCCGCCCTGTGGCCGCGGCGGCTCTCCCGGCGGGGGCCGACCCGGCTGGCCTGGACCGGTCTCGGTCTGGTGGCCGTCGCCACCCTCGCCGACCTGTGGTTGCAGGTGCCGTACACGGCCGGTGGTGGTCTCCTCGACGTCACCGGCGAGGGGTTCGGCACTGTCTTCGGCAGCACCTTCGGCGCCGCCCACCTGGTTCGACTCGGCCTGCTGGCGGCGTCCGTCTTCCTGCTCCGCCCGCTGCTGGCCCGGCCCGCCGGCCGCGCGGACGCGATCATTCTGGCCGTGCTCGGCGGCGCCGCCCTGCTGACCTGGCCGTTGGCCGGGCACGCGGCGGCCTCCCCGGCCCCGGCGGTCTCGGTGGTGGTCGACGCGGTCCACCTGGGCAGCATGGCCGTCTGGCTGGGTGGTCTGCTCATGCTCGCCGTCTTCCTGCTGCGCCAGGCCGACGAGCGGGAGCTGGGCGCGATCCTGCCGATCTGGTCGCGCTGGGCGGCGCTCGCCGTCTCGGCGCTGCTGCTGGCCGGCACCGTCCAGGCGCTGATCGAGGTGGCCACCCCGCAGGCGCTCTTCGACACCACGTACGGGCGCCTGCTGCTGGCCAAGATCGGGCTGTTCGCGATCGTCATCGCCGTGGCCGCGTACTCCCGGAAGTTGGTGCGCAGCCGCGTCGCGGCGCAACGCCCGGTGCCGGTGCGCCGGGCGGTCCTGGTGGAGCTGGCCGTCACCGTCGTGGTGCTGGCCGTGTCCGCCACGCTCGTGCAGACCACGCCCGCGCGCACCGCCGCGGCCGGGCCGTCCGCCGGGGCCGAGTCCGGCCTCTTCAGCACCAGGCTCTCCAGCCCGCTGCTGTCCGTCGAGGTCGAGGTGAGCCCGGCCGGGCGGGGCAACAACACGGTGCACCTGTACGCGTACGACAAGGCCAACCAGCCACTGCTGGTCGAGGAGTGGAAGGCGACAGCCGCGCTGCCCTCGGCCGGGATCGAGCCGATCGAGGTGCCGTTGCTGCGGTTGACGGACAGTCACGCCTACGGCGACATCAGCATGCCGACCTCCGGCGAATGGCAGCTGAAGATCACCGCTCGAACGACCGACATCGACCAGGCCACGGTGACCGCCACCGTGCCCATCCGTTAGAGAGGTTCGCGAAACCCATGACCCGAATCCGGCGTACCGCAACCGCCGCTGCCGCCCTGGCGTTCACCGCCGCCGCCACCGCTGTGCTCGGCTTCGCCGGACCGGCGTCCGCGCACGTCACGGTGAACCCGAAGGAGGCAACCCAGGGTGGCTACGCCCGGGTGGCGTTCCGGGTGCCCAACGAGAGTGACACCGCGTCGACCATCAAGCTGGAGGTGGTGCTGCCGGAGAACGCCCCGGTCGGCTCGGTGTCGACGATGCCGGTGCCCGGCTGGACGGTCGCCACGGAGAAGCGCAAGGTGGACCCGCCGATCGAGGTGCACGGCAGTCAGCTCACCGAAGCCGTTTCCAAGATCACCTGGACGGCCTCGGCCGACGCGGGGGTGAAGCCGGGTCAGTTCCAGGAGTTCCCCGTCTCGATGGGGCCGCTGCCGCAGGTCGAGTCGATGGTCTTCAAGACCCTGCAGACCTACTCGGACGGCAACATCTCGCGGTGGATCGACGAGCCGGCCCCGGGTGCCGAGGAGCCGGAGAACCCCGCTCCGGTGCTCACCCTGGCCGCCGCGGCGGCGCCGGCGGGCTCGGCCTCGCCCAGCGCGGCCGTGGCCTCGCCCGACGACGATGACGACGACGACGGCAACGGGCTCGCGGTCGGCCTCGGTGTGGCCGGTCTCGTCGCCGGTCTGGCCGGTCTGGTGCTGGGCGGGCTGGCGTTCACGCGTACCCGCCGGGAGCCGGTCGCGAAGGTCTGACCCCGTTTCACCCGCTGGCCCGCCGGATCTTCCGGCGGGCCAGCGCGCTTTCCGGAGTCGATGCCGACCGTGCCGTGGATATCCCCTGATCAGACGGGCTACGTCGGTAAGGTCGGCCGGGTATTTGGCTACGGAGGGGGACGGTGCGAATGCGGTTCGTGCGGGTGATCGCCGGAGTGCTGCTGTTGGTGGTGGGAATTCCGGCGCTGTTCGCCGGTGGCGGGCTGTGGCTGGTGACCCGACACGCCGACCCCGGCGGGTCCTTCGCCGCCCGCTTCGAGACGGTCCGCACGCCCGGTCACGCGATCGTCGTCACCGACCTCGACCGGTTGCTGCGGCAGGAGGCGCCCTTCGCGCGTACCGCGCAGACCCGGCTGCGTCTGGACGCCCGCACCACGGGCGGGCCGGCCTTCGTCGGCTTGGCGCCCGCCGCCGAGGTGCGTGGGTGGTTGGAGGCGGTGCCGCACGCCACGGTTCGCCGGGTGGCGCTGGCCCGGGGTCCGCTGCCGGTCCGGCTCGATCCGGCCGCCGGCGCCCCGGGCGTCGCGCCGGCCGACCGGGTCGTCACACCGCTGGGCCAGCCCTTCTGGGTACGCGAGGGGATCGGCTCGCTGGAGTGGAGCGCGGACGACCTCGCCGGCGAACCCATGAGTCTGGTGGTGATGCGCCCCGACGGAGAGGACGACCTCGCCCTGGACCTGCACGCCGAGTTGCGGGTCGGGTGGACCGGCCCGGCCACCTGGGGTCTGCTGACGGTCGGCGTGCTGCTGGTGGTGTGCGCGGCGCTGCTCCTGCTGCGGCCGCTACGGCCACGCGAGGTGATCTTCGTGGTCGAGCCGGATCAGGTGCCGGTGCTCGCCGGCCGGCTCGGGGTCAGCTCGCTGAGTGGCCTGGGCCCGCGGCAACCCGAGCCGTCCCCGCCGTTGCCGCTCCGACAACTCGCCCCGGTCGGCTCCGGCGCCCCGGAACCCGCCCGGTCGGCGATCGGCCCGGCCCGCGCGGCCACCCTCGCCGACCTGGACGAACCGGTCCGGCTGCCCCGCCCGCCGGAGGTGACGTTGAGTCTCGCCTGGCCGCCGGCCGACGTGGACGAGCCCACGGCCCGGCCGGTGGTGGCCGCACCGGGTGACGACCCGGCCCGTGGCGGCCCGATCGGGTGACGGCCGGGCCGGTGGTGGTGGGTGAGACGGCGAGTGGCCCACCGCGCTGCCGACGCGGAGGGCCACCCTCACCGGGGGAGCGGTGCTACCCGAGCGACGCTTGAGGTAGATGAGGACAGATTAGCGGCGAACATGACCACTCGGGAGGTCTGTCCAATTGGTGCGATTTTCCGCATCGAGTGTCGAGCGCACCGGCAACGCCGCCAGCAGTAGCAGGCTGAGCAGCACGTAGGTGTTCTGCACGAGGAAGTCCACCGGGTCGTGGGTGCGGACCGGTCCCGCTCCCCAGGCCTGGAACGTCACCACGCCGTAGATGGTCACGGCGGTGATGCCCAGGGCCAGCGCGGTCAGCCACCGACGCCGGCGTGCCTCCTCCGGGCGGTTCGCGCTCAACGCCGCGTCGGCGAGCAGCACCACCGCCGGCACGAACCAGTAGATGTGGTGGGTCCAGGTGATCGGGCTGGCCAGGGCACCGACCAGCCCGGTCAACGTCAGGCCGGTCAACGCGTCACCGGCCCGCGCCGCGCGGGCGGCCCGCCACAGCCCGTAGCCGGCGACCGCGGCCACCAGCAGCAGCCAGAGCAGCCGGTCCGGTTTCTCCGGCTCGGTGAACCGGCTGAGCAGGCCGAACAGCGACTGGTTGCCGACGATGTCGGTGCGTCCCACCCGCTCGGTGGTCCACAACTCGTGCGTCCAGAACCGCCACGAGTCACGTGGGGCGATCGCCGCCGCGAGCAGCGTCGCCGCCGCGGCGGTCGCGCTCGCCACCGCCGCGGCCCGCCACCGCCGGGTGGCCAGCAGATAGACGATGAAGATGCCGGGAAAAAGCTTGAGTGCCGTCGCCAGCCCCACGCCCACCCCGGCCCAGCGTCGCGCCTGCGGCACCGCGAACAGCAGATCGGCCAGAATCAGCACGACCAACAGCATGTTGATCTGACCGAAGGTGATCGTCTCGCGGATGCTCTCCACCGCCAGCACCAGCAGGACGGCGGCGACCAGGGTGAACGTGCGGGGCAGGTGGTGTCGGGCGATCACCGGCGTCACCAGCCACCGGGTGGTCACCACCACGGCCAGCACGGTGAGCGCCGTGAAGATCGCCACGGTGGCGCCGAGCCGTAACAGACCGAACGGCCACAGCAGCAGCGCGCTGAAGGGCGGGTAGGTGAAGTACAGCTCGCCCTGCACCCGGTCGGGCTGCACGTAGTCGTAGAGCGGGTGGCCGACGCGCCACCAGTCCATCGCGGACATGTAGATCTTGAGATCGAAGAAGTTGTGCACGAGGCCGGGCAGGTACAGCGCTGGCAGCACCGCGCCGAGGGCCACCACCGCGACCAGACGACGGACCGTACGGCCGCCGGGGTCGTCTTCGGTGACGGCGGGCGGTGCGACGGGTTCTGCTGGCACCCCGAAACCCTAGCGGTCCGGTCCGCCGAGAGCGCGCAGCCGCGGGGCGTGGGCTGCGCGTAGGCTGTCCCGGTGGCTGATCTCCTCGTCTGGATCGACTGTGAGATGACTGGGTTGGACCTCGGCAGGGACAAACTGATCGAGGTTGCGGCACTGGTCACCGATCCTGACCTCAACGTGCTGGGTGACGGTGTCGACGTGGTCATCCACGCCGACGAGGCGGCGCTGGAGGGGATGCCGGAGGTCGTGCAGACGATGCACGCCAAGTCCGGCCTCACCGAGGAGGTCCGTCGTTCGGCGGTCACCCTCGCCGAGGCCGAGGACCTGGTCCTGGAGTACGTCCGCACCTTCGTCAAGGACCCGCGTACGGCACCGCTCTGCGGCAACTCGATCGCCACCGACCGGGGCTTCATCGCCCGGGACATGCCCCGCCTCGACGCCCACCTGCACTACCGCATGATCGACGTGTCGTCGATCAAGGAACTCTGCCGCCGCTGGTACCCCCGCGTGTACTTCGGCCAGCCGCAGAAGGGTCTCGCGCACCGGGCGCTGGCCGACATCCGGGAGAGCATCCGGGAGTTGGAGTACTACCGGCGCACCGTCTTCGTTCCGCTGCCCGGCCCGGACGTCGAGACCGCCAAGGCCATCGCCGCCGAACTCTGACCGCGCCGGCTCGTCCGGGGGAGCAGGGAACCCGCTGGACGAGGTACGTCGGGGTGTGGCTATTATTGGTCCGCACCCCGCCCGGAGCGATCAACCGGGCGACGGCGGCGTGGTGGCTGTAGCTCAGTTGGCAGAGCACCGGGTTGTGGTCCCGGTTGTCGTGGGTTCAATTCCCATCAGTCACCCCACTGGTTTCACTGCTCAGGCCCCCTCCTCGGAGGGGGCCTGAGTCGTTGTGGGGGCGAGACAGGGAGACGACGCGAAAGCCCCCTCCGCGGAGGGGGCTTTCGTCGGCTGGCTCAGGCGGTCGGTGTGGGGGACGGGGTGGCCGTCCCGTCCGGGGTCGGGGTGGTGGCGTCCGGGTCGGCCG
Source organism: Micromonospora sp. NPDC047644 (assembly GCF_040704315.1). NCBI lineage: Bacteria > Bacillati > Actinomycetota > Actinomycetes > Micromonosporales > Micromonosporaceae > Micromonospora > Micromonospora sp. NPDC047644. The sequence goes on along the minus strand of NZ_JBEYSY010000024.1, from coordinate 17,028 downwards.
GAGGCTCGTACGGGAGGGCGCTGCCCTTGACGTACTCGTCCCAGCTCATGTTCCAGTCGGTCCAGCCGTTGCCGTTCTGGAGCCTGCGCTCGGTGCCCTTGACGGTGATCGGGTCGCCGATCTGGGTGTTCTTGAAGAGCCAGTCGCCGTTGGCCATCGACACGTTGACGCAGCCGTGCGACACGTTCGTGGTGCCCTGCTGCCCCTCGGACCAGGGTGCCGCGTGGATGAACTCCCCGCCCCAGGTGAGGCGCTGAGCAAAGTCGATCTTGGTGCGGTAGCCCTCCTCCGGGCCCAGCTCCTCGAACGTGTCGAAGACCGTCTTGCGCAGCTTCTCGATGACGACCATGGTGCCGCTCGACGACGGGGTGCTCTTCTTGCCGAGGCTGACCGGGATGGTCTTGATCACAGAGCCGTTGCGGGTCACCGTCATCCGCTTGGTCTTGTTGTCGACGGTCATGACCACCGCAGCGCCGATCTTGATGTCCACCGAGAGGTCGGCGCGGCCGTACCAACCCGCACCCATCGGCAGGCCGCCGGCCTGCACCCGGTAGGAGACCTTGCTGTTGGGCTTCCAGAACTCCTTCGGCCGGTAGCGGATCTCGGTGGGGCTGACCCAGTGCCAGATCCCCTCCTGGGCCGGGGTGGAGGTGACGGTCATCCGGCGCTGCACGTCGTCGCGGTAGTCCTCCGGGATGTCCCGGCTGAACTTCACGATCAGCGGCATGCCCACCCCGACCACCTGGTTGTCACCGAGGAAGCTGCTCACCCGCACCTGGTTGCCGGGCTTGGCCATGGTGGTGAAGGTGCTGGTCGCGGTGGCCGGAAGCCCGTCGTCGCCCTTGGCGGTCACGGTGGCCGTGTAGCTCGTGCCGTAGGCCAGCGCGCCGGCCGGGAGCCACGACTTGCCGTCCTTGGCGAGGGCGCCCTCGACCGCCTTGCCGGCGGCGTCCTTGAGCTCGACCGCGGTCTCCACGGCGTCCTTCGTGGTGAAGGTGATGCCGGTGGACGCTGCCACGTCCTTGGCGTCGGCCGCCGGCTCACTGATCGTCGCCGCGGCCTTCGGTGCCGGGTTCTCGCCGCCACCGTGCCACGAGGACGACTTGCCGCCGTCGCCGTCGGTGCAGGCCGAGGTGAAGGCCAGCGCCACGGCGAGGAGCCCGGCCGCGAACACGCGGCGTCGCCCACCGGGCCTGATCAGCTGGTCCTGGCTAGCTCGCATGAAGTCCCTCACAGTTGTGGTCGCTGCCCCATCGTCTCTTACTGACGCGCCAGAGCCGGCCCCGGTTGCCGAGGGTGAACCGAAACACGCCGTCAATAGTGCCCGAATCCTGCTACTATCCGGCGTTTCGTGAGCCTGGCTCGTCTCCGTGCCCGGGGGTGGGGGTCGCCGCGCCGTCATCGAGCGGCGGGAGTGCAAGAGTACGCCGGCCCGGCCAACGGCCGGGCCGGCGCAACGAGGCCGAGGGCTCAGACCGCCGGACCGGCCCCACCACTGGGCACCGGCAACGCGCTGCCCTTGATGAACTCCGACCAGCTCAGGCTCCACGCCGTCCAACCGTTACCGGCGGCGATCCTGCGCTCGGTGCCCTTGATCGTGATCGGGTCACCGATCCGGGTCTTGCCGAACAACCACTTGGCGTTCGCCATCGACACGTTCACGCACCCGTGCGAGACGTTCTGCCGCCCCTGCACGTGCTCCGACCAGGGCGCGGCGTGGATGTACTCGCCACCCCAGGTGAGCCGCTGGGCGAACTGGATGTCGGTCACGTAGCGGTTGGCCGGATCCGGGTCGTCGCGGGTGTCGAAGACAGTGGCTTCCTTCTTCTCCATCACCACCATCGTGCCGCTCGACGATGGGGTGCTCTTCTTGCCCAGGCTCACCGGGATGGTGCGTACCGGCGCGCCGTTCTCGTACACCGTCATCTTCTTGTTGGCGTTGTCGACCTTCATCTCGAACGAGCGGCCGATCTTGGCGGTGGCCTTGCGGTCGATGTCGCCGTACCTGCCGTTGCTCAACGGCACCCCCGCCAGGGCGATCCGCACGGTGATGGTGGTGCCCGGCTTCCAGTACTCCGGAGCCCGGTAGTAGGCCTGCGTGCCGTTGCTGACCCAGTGCCACGCCCCCGGCTGCGGCGGGTCGGTCTTGACGAACATCCGCTTCTGCACCGCCGCCCGGTCCTTCTTCGGGATGCCCGGGTGGAACTCGGTGACCACCGGCATGGCCACCCCGTAACTCTTGTCGTCGAAGAGGTACAGGCCCGACCCGATCGTCGACTTCGGCTTGGCCATGGTGGTGAAGCTGCTGGTGCCCTGGCTGCTCGTACCGTCCGACGCGCTCGCCGTCACCGTGGCGGTGTAGCGGGTGCCCCACTTCAGCGGAGCGGACGGCACCCAGGACGAACCATCGCTACGCAGCTTGCCCTCGATCGAGCCGCCGCCGTCCGCGGTCAGGGTGACAGCCGACACCTTCCCGCCGTCCGGGAGCTTCGCGCTGATCTCCGTGCTCACCGGCCTGTTCTTCGTGCCGTTCGCCGGGCTCAGCGTGAGCGCCGGCCCACTCGGTGTGCTGGGTGTCGAAGGTGCGGCTGAGCCGGGGGCAGCGCTCGCGTCCGAGGACGTTCCGCCAACGAATTCCGGCTTCTTTCCGTCGCCGCCGCATCCGGTCAGTGCCAGCGACGCCGTCAGAGTCAGGGCGCCCACCACCGCCCCGGCTCGCGTGAACCGTGCCATGCCCACCTCTGTTCTCGCGTACCTGGCGGACATCGTGCCGCATCGACGCCGCAACCCACGCCCCGATCTTGACGGTGCTGCCCGGTTCGGGGCTTTTGCCGGCAAAGCTCGACCGAAGGGGGGACCCGGGGAACCGAATTGGAGGCCGCTCAGGAGGGGTGCTAATGTTCTCTCCGTTGCCGAACGAGCGCCGCTAGCTCAACTGGCAGAGCAGCGGACTCTTAATCCGCGGGTTCGGGGTTCGAGTCCCTGGCGGCGCACCAACAACCAAAGCCCTGATCTGGTGGTTCACACCGGGTCGGGGCTTTTTGGTGGTACGAGCGCACGAGCTCCTCGCGCTGCGCGTCGATGGCCGTGCGGCGGACCCGTAGCGCCCTCTCGTACTCCGGGCAGGTGGGCAACTCCGATGGGTCGCTCTGCTCCACGTCCGGTCACGGCCGGGACCGGTCCCCGACAGAGCGTGCGAAGATCGGCCGTCGCGCCCCTACAGTCCGCACCATGAGGTGGACGGTGCGACTCGCGGTCATTTTTCCCGTACTGCTGACCGCCCTGGCAGCCGGCGCGGTGAACGCCGTCGCGGCACCCGCCGACGGCGGCCTCGGCCTGGCCCTGCGGCCCGGCCAGGCCGACTACCGGGTCGGCGACCAGGTCCGCCTCGACCTCACGGTCACGAACATGACAGGCGCGGCGTGCGCGGCGCCGACGAACGCCGTCGGCACCGTCCAGGTGACCGGGGTACGCCTCGACGGGCGCGACCTCACGCCGACGCTCGCCCGCAGCTTCCACGACGACGGCATCGGTGCTGCCGCCACCGCCGGTCTCAGCACTGTGGAGGCCGGTGCGAACACGACGGTGAGCCTCACCGGCACCCGCCTGCACGACGGTGACACGCCGGACGCGGTGATGCTCCGCTCGGTGGCAGCCACCCCGGACGGCGGCGGCCTGGACACCCTCTGGCCGGTCGGTGCCCCCGGCCGGTACGAGGTGACCGCCGGCTACCTGCCACTGCCGGTGACCGGGGCGACGAGCCTCTGCGCGGGCGGGACCACGCTGCGGACCACCACCTTCACCGTCGGCGGCGACGACGGCGCGACCGGCCCGCGCTGGCTGTGGCTGGCTGGCGCGGCGTTGCTGCTGACGCTGTTCATCGCTGTGCTGGTGGTGGTCCTCCTGCGCAAGCGCCGCCGGCCGACCGCCGCCGCCGTGGCCCTGCTGCTGGCGGTCGGCGCACTGGCCGTCGGCGGACCCCGACCGGCCCGCGCCGACTACACGGTGGACCCGACCGGTGGCGTCCCGGTCAGCGGCGTCGACTTCCAGGGCGCTGTCGACACCTGCCTGAAGGGGTTCGCCGCGCCCGGCGGGGACCCCTCCGGTCTGCTCCCGCGGCTGCGGGACAAGAAGTCTCCCCGGGTGCGGATCATCCCGACCACCGGCGGCTCCGGCGCGTTCGAGACCCCGGACAGCCCCGACGGGAAGGGCTCCTCGACTGTCACCTGGAATCCGACCTCCGTCGAGCCGTACGGTGACGGCGTGGCCCGGGACCCCTGCGCCGCGCTCTACCACGAGCTGAACCACGCCGACGACATCTCCCAGAACAAGGTCCCGCAGGGCGACTGCGGCAGCACCGAAATCCGTACCGCCGAGGTGAAGGCGACACTCGCGGAGAACCGCTACCGGGCGGCGAAGGGCCTGCCACCGCGCATCGAGTACGACGGGAAGACGCTGCCCAAGAACCTCGACGAGTGCAAGAAACCGCCGAAGAAGAAGCCCCCGCAGAAAGGTCCGGTGAAGCTCTGCGAGGAGGGCGCCAAGTGCGGCGGCAGCAACGGCGACCCGCACCTGGTCACGTTCGACCGGGTCGCCTACGACTTCCAGGCCGTGGGCGAGTTCACACTGGTCACCGCCGTCGGCGGCGACCCGCTGGAGGTGCAGGTCCGCCAGACGCCGATGGCCGGCACCCGAAGCGCCTCGGTCAACTCGGCCGTCGCGTTCCGGGTCGGCGCCCACCGGGTCGCGCTCACGCTTACCGCCGGTGGCACCCAGGTGCACGTCGACGGCGCGGCACTGGCCGCGCCGCCGGAACGCACCGACCTGCCCGGCGGCGGCACCCTCACCCGCCGCCCCTCCGACACCGGCCCCACCGACGGGTACGACGTGACGTGGCCGGACGGCTCCGCGGCGGCGGTGGACCAGATCGGCCACTACGGCTACCGGGTACTGGTCAAGCTCGCCGACGGGCGGGCCGGCAAGGTCCGCGGCCTGCTCGGAGACTTCGACGGCGACCCGGCCGACGACATCGCACCCTCCTCCGGAGCCGCGCTCACCCAGCCGGTGCCGTTCACCACGCTCTACCCGGCGTACGCGGACAGTTGGCGGATCACCCCGGACCGCTCGCTGCTGCACTACGACGACGGGCAGGACACCGGCACGTTCACCGACCGTGCCTTCCCCGAACGGGAGGTCACCGTCGGCGACCTCGACCCGGCCCGCCGCGCCACCGCCGAGCAGATCTGCCGCTGGGCGGGCGTCACCGCCCCGGCCCAGCTCGCCGAGTGCGTCTTCGACGTCGCGATCAGCGGCCGCCCCGAGTTCGCTGTGGCCAGCGCCACCACCGAGCGGGTCGCCCCGCCCGTCGCCCCGCCGATCACCGCCGTACCCGTGGCGACCGCCAGCCTGACCCCCGGCGGCGCACCACTGACGTTCCCCGGTCGGGCCGGTGACGCCGTCTTCGTCGACGTCACCGCCCCCGGGATCGCCGACCGCTGCTCGCCGTACGTGCTCACCGACCCGACCGGCCAGCTGATCGGAGGTGGCTGCAACATCAACGGCGCCGGGTACGTCGACCGGGTCGACCTCACCACCGCCGGCACGTACGCCGTGCGGGTCGCCGCCGCCCCCGGCGACACCGGACGAGCCGCCGTCCGGGTGTACGTGGCCCGGGACGTCGACGGCACGCTGCAGCCGAACGGCCCGGACGTCACCGCGACCCTGGACCACCCCGGCGCGTGGGCCCGGTACCGGTTCACCGGGCAGCAGGGCGATCGCGTCTTCGTCGAGGTGCCCACGAGCACACTTCCCCACCAGTGCTCCCCGTTGGAGCTACGCGATCCCGAGAACCGGCTGCTCAGCAGCGGCTGCGTGATCAACGGCGTCGGCGAGATCGACGGCACGCTGCTGCCCGCCGACGGGACGTACACAGTGGTGGTCGATCCGACCGGACGCACCACCGGCGCGACCACACTGCGGCTGGTCAGCAGCCGCGACCGGGCGGCGACGATCACCGTCGGCGGTCCGCCGGTCGTCGCCACCGTCGACCGACCCGGCGCGGTCACCACCTACCGGTTCACCGCCGACGCCGGTACGTCGGTGACTCTGACCGCGACCGCCTCCGACCTACCGGACCAGTGCGGTGTGGTGGAGCTACGCGCGCCCGACGGCAGCCCGATCACCAGCGGCTGCGTGATCAACGGGGCTGGTGCCATCGAGCCGACGACGCTGCCGGCCTCCGGCGCGTACACGGTGGTGGTGGACCCGTCCGGAGTCGCAACCGGGCAGGTCACGCTGACGCTGCGCTGAGGCGAACCCCGGCCTTTCCGGGTGACGCCCGCGTGCTAGCGTCTCGTCCCGTTGCCGACGAGCGCCGCTAGCTCAACTGGCAGAGCAGCGGACTCTTAATCCGCGGGTTCGGGGTTCGAGTCCCTGGCGGCGCACTAACGAGGTGGGCCCTGACCTGGTGGTTGACACCGGGTCGGGGTCTTCTTCGCGTACGGAGGTGGTGGGTGTGGCTCGGTGGGTCGTGCTGCCTCGCTACCCCTACGCTGGCGGCATGAGGGAACCCAGCGCGAACCGGAGTGGTAGGTGCTGATGGATCGGCATGCGGCGGCACATGCACGGCCGGGGCTGCGCCCTGGTCGAGCAGGACTACCTGCGGCGGATCCTGCTGCGGGAACGCGACAAACCCGGCGGGGCGGCACCGGCGTTGATCGGGCAGACCGTTCGATTCGCCCCTGACCACGGCTATCACGTGGTGCTGGAGGGCACCGGGCCGGCGCTGCTCGCCGCGCTCAACGACCCGGCCGGCCCGTACGAGCTGGCGTCCCCGCAGGTCGAACTGCTGCCGGAGGCCGCCCGGCGACGAGGCCGAGAAGGCGGTCTTCGCCTGAGTTGACGGCTGGTACGACACGCGCCGCATTCAGGCTTGCCGGATCAGCCATACGCGGTCCGGGGTTCGGCATCGTGGGCGGCGCGCGCTGCGCGCGTGACAGATGAGTGTCATGGTCAGCCTCGTTTTGTTCGGCCCGCAGACCATCTGCTCTACGGGCCGATCGGGTCGCCGTATTGGAATAAGACAGGGAAAGGTCCCTACCAAAGAACGGGGAGCTCAGGTAGGGCCTCGTTTGCGACCCGGGATCGGTTAGTCGGCGACCACGGCTCGGAGCTCGACCAAGGTGACATTTCAAACTTCGTCGACGCCATCGCATGAAATCCGGCGACTCGGCCGGAATGGTGGTGAGCCCGCAGCGGCGTTATGGGTGTGCGGACAACATCAAGGCATTGACATGGATTGTGCTTTCCGGCACACTTTCCGCAGTCGCCTCGGCGCAGACGGTGGCTCCTTGTTGCAGGTTTGTTTCTGAGTAGTAAACGTAGCTGGGTCCGCGTCCCCACAACGGTGGTGGGGAATGCGTAGATCCGCGTATCAATATCTGGACATCGATGGTTCCTTCGCCTGCCAGGCGTTCCCGCGTGCCTGCCGGCGGTTTTCTTCCGCTCGTGCGTCCCGGTCTCGACTCGCCTCTGAAGGTCGGGTGTCGTAATCGTGGCCGATACGGTTGATCCCGGCCCAGATGTTGGGTCGGCCCATTCGTTTTCCCATGGATCGGAGAGCTAGTGCGCATCGCCTTCCTCACCACAACTCAGCATGGTCACCTCAACCCGTACATTCCGGTGGTCAATGCGCTCCAAGCCGCCGGCAACGAGGTGGTGCTGCTGTTGGTGTCTGCGGACGGTGGCGCGCTCGGCGAGCAGCGTCGCCAGGCCCTGGGCGCGGCGGAGATCCGCATGGTCGGGCAGGTCCAGATGGCGCCGTGGAGCGACGATCCGGCAAAGATCGGTCCGATGCTCGAATCGTCACCGGTGGCGGACCAGGTGGCTGATGCGCTGCGGGCCACGGCGCCGGACTTCGCGCTGCTCGATTCGCTGCCGGTACTGGCGGCAGCGATGGCCGGGGCGCAGGCGTCCGGTGTGCCGTACGGAATGATCTGGGCAAATCTAGGCGGAGTATGCCCGAAGGAGCGTCGGCAAGGTCGCTGGCTGTACGACGAACAGGTTGGCGACTATCTGACCAGGCGCGGGGTGTTGTGGTCGACCCGGACTCATTCAGCGCGTTCGCCGATTCTCAATGTGATGCCGACGATTCCCTCGCTCGTCGGGGATGAAGCGGTCACCGACGACGGTGTGCAGCTGGTCGGGTTGCCGGGTGCGGCAGGCAAGCGCGGCGATGAGGTCGTCTTTCCCGGCCTGGAGGAGATCGACCGCGGCCGTCCGCTGGTGTTCGTCTCCTTCGGCACGATCTTCTTCCGGCGGCCCGACCTTCTCGGCACGGTCATCACGGGGGCGGTGAAGACCGGTGCGCAGGTGATTGCCGCGGTGGGGGATCTCGCCAACGAACTCGCGCTGCCCGCTGACGTGCTTACCGCCCCGTACGTGCCACAACGTGAGGTCCTTGAGCGCGCCGATGTGTTCATCACCCATGGCGGCTACAACTCGGTGGCGGAGTCGATCCGGGCGGCGACACCGATGCTGGTGATCCCGCTAGCCGTGGATCAGCCGATCCAGGCGTACTTCGTCGAAACCGCGGGCTTCGGGACGGCATTGGAGCCAGCCGACGTCTCGGAACAGGCGGTCGCTGACGCTGTCACCGATCTGCTCGATCCCGGCCGGGACTACCGGGCGCGGCTGCGCGCGGCGCAGCCCGAGTGCGGCGATTCCGCCGCGCGCACGGCAGAACTGGTCATCAGCGCGGGCGAGAAGCTACAGCGAAAGGGGGAGCAGTGACGATAGAACTCCAACGGCAGGTGGACGACCGGATCGTGTTCGATGATATTGAGAGTCTCTCATTCCGGGTGGACCGCCGGGCCTACACCGACGACGACGTGGCCGCACGGGAGATGGCCAAGATCTTCGATCGCTGCTGGTTGTACGTCGGGCACGAATCGGAGGTGCCCGCGCCGGGCTCCTACGTGTCCCGTGACGTCGGAGGGCGCCCGGTGGTCATGGCGCGCGGCTCCGACGGGGTGATTCGAGTGTTCGCCAACAGCTGCCCGCACCGCGGGGCCCTGATCTGCTCGCAGTCAGCCGGGCAGGCCAGATCGTTCCGGTGCCCGTACCACGACTGGACATTCTCCAACCAGGGCGACCTGGTCGGAGTTCCGCTTCCGGACGGGTACGGGCCAGGCTTCCGCAAGTCCGACTTCGGCCTGGCGCGGCACCGTAGCGACAGTTACCGGGGTTTCGTGTTCGCGACCTTCGATCCTGAGCAGCCACGCACCTTGACCGAGTATTTGGCGGGCGCGACGGAGTACCTCGATCTGATCGCCGACCAGTCCGCAGTGGGAATGGAGGTGATCCAGGGTGCGCAATTGCACGGGGCTCGGGCCAACTGGAAGCTCATGATGGAGAATAGCGTCGACATCTACCACTTCCGCGCCCTGCACAAGCGTTACGTGAGCTACATCGAGTCGCTCGGGACAATGGCACCGCGACGACGAGGCGGATTCGCCCGCGCTCTCGGACGGGGGCATGGCGCCAATGAGTTGGTACCGGCGGCAGCCCGACCGCTCGCCTACTGGACGCCGATGTTTCCCCCCGAGGTCAGGTCACGGATGGAGGCGACGGCCGCACGGTTCGTCGAACGGTTCGGCGCCGAACGCGCCCAACGGATCACCGGCGCCAACCGGGCGTTGATGATCTTCCCCAATCTGATGATCATCGACGCGATCGGGATCACCATCCGCAAGATCGACCCGGTCGGTGCCGGCCAGATGTCCATCACCTCAGTCGCGCTGGCCCCCAGGGACGAGGATCCGGATATACGGGAACTGCGTAAGAGTCACTACCTGACCTTCCTCGGTCCCGCCGGCTTCGCCACCCCCGACGACATCGAGATCATCGAGTCTTGCCAGCGGGGCTACCTCAATCGCACGCTCCGCTACTCGGATCTGTCACGCGGTATGGCCAAGGAGGTCCCCGAGACCACCGACGAACTCCCCGCCCGCGAGTTCTGGCGGCAGTGGGACCGGCTGATGCACGACGGCGACGACGATCACGAGGAAGCTCAACACGTCACTCAGCGGGCCGCGAGGCAAGGGGCGCAACGGCGATGACCACCGACACGATCAACACCGAGCCGGCGGTCGACGCGACGGCCCAGATGCGGTTGTGGTACCGGGTGAGCCAGTTTCTCTTCCGTGAGGCGCGGCTGCTCGACGAGTGGCGCCTGCGCGAGTGGTACGACGAGATGCTGACCGACGACATCCGCTACACCGTGCCGGCCACCGACGTCCGGGACGAGCCGGCCGATGCGCTCGGGCTCATCGACGACAACGCCGCCCGGCTGCGCCAGCGAATCGAGCAGATCCTCAACGGCGAGGTGTGGTGCGAGAATCCCCTGTCGCGGACGAATCGGATGATCAGCAACGTGGAGATTCTGGCTGATCGGGGCACGCACCTCGATGTGGCGGCGAATGTCGTCGTGTACCGGTTCGGGCACGGGCGCTCTGACTCCTACGTCGGAAAATGCCGGCTCGAACTCGCCGTCGAGGGGGAGTCGTTCCGGGTCCGGAGACGTGTCGTGGTGCTCGACCACGAGAGTCTCTACGAACACGGGAAGCTGAGCATCATCCTCTGAGGTCTAACAGAGACACGGCCCTCCGCACAGCTTAGGCGCAGGGGTGGGCCCGGTTCAGGCTGCGCCGCACCTGCCGCGCTGACCGGTGCCGTCGGTGGCGGCGGGGTCGGCTGTGCCGTAGTGACTCTCTTCGATGTGTACCGACAGCTGCGCCGCGCCACTGCTCGTCGCCTTCGTGGCGTCGTGGGAATTCGCCACTGTCCGACCGGCCACCTGGCAACACGAAGGAGTGATCGATGAACCAGCCGCTTGCCCGACATGAGCGGGGTGAGGCCATGTTCAAGCACGTCTTCGGCCGTGAACCCCGCCCAGGCTCCTACCCCGATTTCCTGCAACTCACCATCGACCACCTGTTCGGTGAGATCTGGACCCGCCCGCACCTGAGCGTCGAGGATCGCGAATTGATCGCACTGACCGCGGTCACCCTGGCCCGGACCGACTGGGAGCTGCGCGGCCACATCGGTGCCGCCCTGAACCTCGGGATGCCACGAGAGAAGATCGTCGAGATCATCATCCAGCTCGCCTACTACGGGGGATGGCCGGTGGCGAACAACGGGCTGCGCATCGCTCAGGAGGTATTCGCCGAGCTCGACACCAGCACGGACACCGACCATGACCAGTGACCCTGCCCCCCTCGACCCCGCCGTCAAGGTCGATCTCTGGCGGCAGCGGTTCTTCGAGGCCCAGGCGGCCGCCGAAGAGTTCATTCTGGGCATGCACGGCGATGAGGGCGTGTCCGCGTGGATCCAGGCGAACTCGCGGATCACTGCGGACCTGCTGCAATCGCAGCGGCCCGCCGGAGAGTCGGCCGCCGTTCACTTCATGACCCGGCTCCAGCGCCAACTGCTGCTGTACGACTCGGCAGTGACCAGTGAGCCGCAGCCTGATGGCACCGTCCTGCGCAACGCCGAATGTGGGATCCTGCGGTACCGCAAACAGGCCGCCGGTGCCGGCGTCAAACTGACTTTCACATCACCGTGCCCGTACTGTCAGGAACTCAACACCGCCATTGCCGCCCGCTACGTCGAATCGGACGTCACCGTGTCGTGCAAACAGGCAGGCGACGGATGCACCTGGCGCGCGAAATCCCTCCACGCTTCAGAGAACGGCGCAGCCGGGTCACCTGACCGCGGTGGAACAGGAGACTAGACGGACAGCAGCGCCGTCGGTCGTCGGCTGTCGGCCGGCGGTTCACCAGCGAACTCCTGAAGAACTTCGTGCTCGGCTTCCCGCATGGGGGATTCCGGTTTCTGCTCTGAGATGGAGCCCGTAGATGAAGGCCTCAGTGATTGTGCCGACATTCAACTCGTCCGTGTTGCTGGACAGGTGCCTTCGCACGTTCCGTGCACAGAGTCTGGCTGTCTCCGACTCCCTCGAAGTGCTCGTCGTCGATGATGGATCGACCGACTCGACCGCAGAGACGGTGCAGCGTCACGTGAGCGCGGACTCCCGGTTCCGCTACCTGCATCTGCCTCGTTCTGCAACATCCTCCAGAAGTGCCGCAAGAAATCGCGGTGCAGAAGAAGCGACCGGCGAAATCCTGATTTTCGTCGACGGCGATCAACTGGTTCCGCCCACCTTTGTCGATCGGCATCTCCGTCACTACCGATTTATTTCCGCGAAGAAGGCCGCCATCGGCTTCAGAAAGTATCTGCGGTTTCCGGGAGCGTTCGACGATCGTTTCGTGAACGACGGCAGCGAGGAATTTCTTGGCGGCATAATAAAGAGCGACATCAGGCTGGACCTGCTGAGTCGACTGAGCGGCGCCGGCGGCGGTCTGAAGACATCGTGGCATCTGTTCTTCACCTGCAACGTCTCTGTTCCAAGCGTCGACTACAAGCGCGTCGGTGGATTCAACGAGGAATTCCGGGGATGGGGCCTGGAGGATTCCGAGTTGGGGTACAGGCTGGAGCGCTCCGGCACGCAGCTCGTCTTCGACGAAGAAAGCTTCGCCTACCATCAAGGGCCACCTCTGCGCCCCAGCAAGCCTGTCTACGAGGGCTGGCTGAAGAACTTGAGCCTATTCATCGCTCTGCACAGGGGGGCTCCCGAAGTGATCTTGCAGGCCATGCTTGCGCCAATCTTCAACCCCGCCGTCGGCGCCAACTGGATCGATCTCTACGAGCAGTTCGAGATGTGCGCGAGGTCGACCCCCGCGGCCTCTCCCGGGGCGCGTGTGGAGATTGCGGACGGCGAGCTCTCCGTTCCTGTCTCCTAGGCGAAGTGGGGCGGACGGTTCCGATACTCATCCATCGCAGTATTCGCCTACATCTCAGCACGTCGTGTGCAGGGCTCCGCCGTGCGCCGACAGGGTTCACAGCCGCACGGAAGGCGCCTGGTGATGACGATGCACGAAAGGTCTGTGTGGGCGGAGCTTGTTCACGGTCACAGATCGCGCCTCGGCGGGCGAATGAGAATTCTGCACCTGGTGCCCAAGGCCGGCTGGTCGCTGGTCTCGTCCGCCGTGATGATCCAGATCGCCGCAGGGGTCCTGCCGGTCGCGTTCATCCTCGCCACCTCGGCCGTGGTCGCCCGGGTGCCGGACGCGGTAGCCGGCGGGCTCGGGTCGGCGGCCTGGAGCGACCTTCGGACCAACTTGATCCTCGCGGCGGCCGCGTTCTGCGGAGTGCAACTGCTGCTGCCGGTACAGGAACTGCTCGGCAACCTGATCCGCCGTCGCCTCGACGATCTCGTCCGTGACCGGTTGATGGCGGCCTCCCAAGCGAGCGGCGGTGTGGCTGTCATGGAAGATCCGGAGCTGCTCGATCACGTCGCCGACGCGAAGGACCGGCTGCGGACCGAGATGTGGTCGCCGGGTGCCGCTGGTGCCGGTCAGATCGCGCTGATCTCGCGGTACCTGCAGACCGTGCTCGCCGCCGGGGTCACGTCGGTCGTCTTCGTGTGGTGGGCCGGGCCGGCTCTGCTCGTCGCGGCCCTGACGATCCGTTTCGGCTACCGACTTGGCCTGTCGGTGTTCACCGAGGTCTTTCGAAGTACCGCTCGGCTGCGGCGCCGCAGCGAATACCTCCGCACCATGCTGCTCCAGCCCGCAGCGGCGAAGGAGTTGCGGGTCTTCGGCCTTCTGCCCTGGTTGAAGCAGGAATATACGACGGCCGCCATGGACGCCGTGCTCCCGGTCTGGCGGGCCCGGCGCCGGCTGTTCTACGGCCCCTACATACTCTACGTTGTTGTCGCCTTCGTGCTGCTGGGCGCGCTGCTGACGGGAGCGGCTCAGGCAGCGGCGGCCGGACTGCTCGGCTTGGGCGGGTTGATACTCGTATTCCAGGCGTCCCTGGCCGCCATGAGGATCGGCGGGTTCATCGCCGAGTCCGATGTGGCGACCGAGCAGGGCCTCAATGCCTACCGGTCGGTGGAGCGGATCGAGAGGATGAGCGAAGCCGACGCCCGCACCACCGAGAGCGGCCGGGGTGATCCGGCTGGACTGCCCAGGACGGTGCTGCGATTCGACAAGGTGTCCTTCGCCTACCCGGGCGGCCTGCCGGTGCTGACCGACCTCGATCTCACCATCGAGGCAGGCCGGTCACTGGCGATCGTCGGCCTCAACGGCACAGGCAAGACGACCCTCGTGAAACTGTTGGCCCGGCTCTACGAACCGACGGCCGGAGCGATCACCGCTGACGGCGTCGACATTCGGACCTTTCCCACCACGGCGTGGCAGCGCCGGGTTGCCGCGATCTTCCAGGACTTCACCCACTTCGAGTTGCCAGTGCGCGACAACGTCGCTTTCGGCGCGATCGAGATGCTCGCAGAGCCGAAGCGTGCCGACAAGGCGGTCCGGGCCGCCCTGGAGAAGGCCGGGGCGGCGGATTTCGTCGACCATCTCCCCCGCGGCCTGGAGACTCCACTGTCGCGGCGATACGCCGGCGGCGCCGAACTGTCCGGCGGGCAGTGGCAGCGCATCGCGATCGCCCGTGCTCTCGTCGCCGTCGAGGGTGGCGCCAGCATTCTCGTCCTCGACGAGCCGACAGCCAACCTGGACGTGCGGTCGGAGGTGGCGTTCTTCGAGCGGTTCCTCGACCTTACCCGTGGAGTCACCAGCGTCGTCATATCGCATCGGTTCTCCACGGTGCGCCGTGCCGACCGGATCGTCGTGCTGGAACACGGTCGCGTCGTCGAGCAGGGCACTCACGAAGAGTTGCTCGCCCTCGACGGTCGCTATGCGGAGCTGTTTCGGCTGCAGGCCGCACGGTTCACCGAGGAAGAGGTAGGAAGCGGTGAATAAGGTACTGCGCAGTGTCGGCGCGACGCTGGCCTCGGCGTGGCGGCTCAGCCCGGGAAGGCTGATCACCGCCGCCCTGTTGATGATGCTCGGCGCCGTGAGTGGACCCCTACTGGCGCTTTTTCTGGGTGCGGCGGTCGATGCGGCCCTCGACCGGCGGACCGATGTCGCGGTCTGGACGGCGGCGGCGGCCGCCGTGAGTGTCCTGCTCAGCTTGACGATGGAGCACTTCGCCCACATCTTCTTCTTCGAGCTCGGTGATCTGCACAAGCAGGACACCGAACGTCAGCTCGGAGACCTGGCGCACGGACCGGTCGGGCTGGCGCTGCACGAACGGCGGGACGCCGCGGATCGCTTCGAACTGCTCCGACAGCAGTCGTGGACGCTAAGCCAGAGCATGCAGACCGTTCTGACGATCGGGGTGCTACTCACCCAGATCACCCTGACCGCCGTGCTGCTTGCCCGCATCGAGCCGTGGCTGCTCCTGCTGCCGATCTTCGGCGTCCCCCCACTGATCGCCGGGCGGCTGGCCGAGAAGCGACTGGAACGTGCCGAACTCGCGACCGCCGAGTCGACCCGCATGAGCTGGCACCTCTTCGATCTGGCCCTCAGCTCGACCGCCGCCAAGGAGATTCGGCTCTTCGGGCTCGGCGGAGAGCTCCGCCACCGCCATGGGGCGGTCCGCCGTGAGGTGGACAGCCGATTGCGCCGGGCTGAACTCGCCGGCGCTGCCCTGCGGCTCACCGGTCAGCTGATCTTCGCTCTCGGATACCTCGGCTCCATCGTCCTGGTCGTCCGCGCCGCTATCAGCGGCGAGCGCACCGTCGGCGACGTTGTCCTCGCCATCACGCTGGCCGTGCAGACCAACGCGCAGGCTGCCAGCGCCGTCGCGCTCGCCCAGGCGCTGCACCGTAACGCCCGCGCCTTCGGCTGGTTGAGTTGGATCCGCGATGCCACGCCGCCGGAACCCGGCCCGCCGGCTGACCAGACACCGCCCGCCGTCCTCACCGACGGCATCGAGTTGCGTGACGTCGCGTTCCGCTACCCGGGCACCGACACCGACGTGCTGCAGGGCCTCAGCATGCGCATCCCTTCCGGCACGATCGTCGCTATCGTCGGCGACAACGGTTCCGGCAAGTCCACCCTGGTCAAGCTGCTCTGCCAGTTCTACCGGCCGACCGCAGGCGAGATCATCATAGATGGCGCCGACCTGCGACGGCTCGACCCGCTGGGCTGGCGCCAGCGGATCTCCGCCAGCTTCCAGGACTACATCCGGCTGGAGCTGCGGGCCAGAAGCAGCATCGGCCTCGGCGACCTGCCTCGACTCGACGAACCGGGCGCGGTGGAGCGGGCAATCCGGCGAGCAGACGCGGAGGGGGTGATCGACCGGCTGCCGATCGGCCTGGAGACCTACCTCGGCAAGTCCTACGACAACGGCGCTGAACTGTCGGGCGGGCAGTGGCAGCGCATCGCGTTGAGCCGGTCGATGATGCGCGACGATCCGCTGCTGCTGTTGCTCGACGAGCCCGCCGCCGCCCTGGACCCACTGACCGAGCACGCCTTGTTCGCGCGGTACTCCGACGCGGCGCGTGACGTGGGGATCCGCACCGGCGGTGTCACCGTCTTCGTGTCACACCGGTTCTCGACCGTTCGGATGGCTGACTTGATCCTGGTCGTGTCGAACGGACGGATCGCAGAGTCCGGCAGCCACGACGAGCTTCTGGCGCTCAGCGGGATGTACGCCGAGTTCTTCAGCCTGCAGGCGGACGCATATCGCTGATCATCGAGGCTTCGTCTGATCGGCGGCGGTGGTCGTCATTCTTCGTCATTTCGAGACGTGTCGAGGGCCGGTACGGCCACCGCGATGGTCGGTGAGCAGGCGGAGCCTCTCGTCGCCCGACGCCGCGGGCGGATCGGTCAGGCTTGCCGGGTCGTCCCCGCAAGCCTGACCCAGATCACCGGAGCCAGCGGATGTGTTCTTCGACTCCGCGCAGCGCTCGCCGCCACAGGGTGCTGGCCTGGGTTCCTGGCAGGGACGCCAGTTGGCGACGTGCGGTCGCCGGCCCGGCTGGTGGTGTGGCGGCGGGTGACGGGTCGAGTGGGGGTGGACCCGGCCGGCCGGGTGGCCCCCGCGTGTGCACGCGCC
>NZ_JBEYSY010000023.1:0-57005 GCF_040704315.1 Micromonospora sp. NPDC047644 | reverse complement strand
TTTTTTTTTTTTTTTTTTTTTTTTTTTTTTTTTTTTTTTTTTTTTTTTTTTTTTTCTTTTTTTTTTTTTTTTTTTTTTTTTTTTTTTGTGGTGGGGGGGGGGGGGGGCCCCCCCCCCCCCCCCCCCCGACCGCTCACCTCAGACCTCTTCGACCGAGCTCGGCTCGCGCCGGGACAGGTCGATGCCCAGCTCCTCAGCGGCCCGGAACACCTCGTCGTCGGTCTCGCGCATTTCCAGGGCCACACCGTCGCTGGAGAGCACCTCAACGTTGAGGCACAGCGACTGCAGCTCCTTGAGCAGCACCTTGAACGACTCCGGGATGCCCGGCTCCGGGATGTTCTCGCCCTTGACGATGGCCTCGTAGACCTTCACCCGGCCGAGCACGTCGTCGGACTTGATCGTGAGCAGCTCCTGCAGGGCGTAGGCAGCGCCGTACGCCTGCATCGCCCAGCACTCCATCTCACCGAAACGCTGACCACCGAACTGCGCCTTACCACCCAGCGGCTGCTGCGTGATCATCGAGTACGGGCCGGTCGAGCGAGCGTGGATCTTGTCGTCGACCAGGTGGTTGAGCTTCAGGATGTAGACGTAGCCGACCGCGATCGGGTCCGGCAGAGGCTCACCGGAACGACCGTCGAAGAGCTGCGCCTTGCCGGTACGACCGATCAGCTGCTTGCCGTCCCGGTTGGGCAGGGTCGACTCGAGCAGACCGGAGATCTCCTCTTCGCGGGCACCGTCGAAGACCGGGGTGGCCACGTTGGTGTCGCCCTCGGACTCGTGCGCGTCGATCGAGCGGAGCTGGCGCTTCCACTCGGCGTCGTCGCCCTCGACCTTCCAACCGGTCTTGGCGACCCAACCGAGGTGGGTCTCCAGCACCTGGCCGATGTTCATCCGGCTCGGCACACCGAGCGGGTTGAGCACGATGTCGACCGGGGTGCCGTCCTCGAGGAACGGCATGTCCTCGACCGGCAGGATCTTCGAGATGACGCCCTTGTTGCCGTGCCGGCCGGCGAGCTTGTCGCCGTCCTGGATCTTGCGCTTCTGGGCGACGTAGACCCGGACCAGCTCGTTGACACCCGGCGGCAACTCGTCGCCGTCCTCGCGGGAGAACGTGCGCACACCGATGACCGTGCCGGTCTCGCCGTGCGGCACCTTCAGCGAGGTGTCCCGAACCTCACGCGCCTTCTCACCGAAGATCGCGCGGAGCAGGCGCTCCTCCGGGGTCAGCTCGGTCTCACCCTTGGGCGTGACCTTGCCGACCAGGATGTCACCGGGGACGACCTCGGCGCCGATCCGGATGATGCCGCGCTCGTCGAGGTCGGCGAGCATTTCCTCGCTGACGTTCGGGATGTCGCGGGTGATCTCCTCCGGACCGAGCTTGGTGTCCCGGGCGTCGACCTCGTGCTCCTCGATGTGGATCGAGGTGAGCACGTCCTGCTGCACGAGGCGCTGCGACAGGATGATCGCGTCCTCGTAGTTGTGACCCTCCCAGCACATGAACGCCACCAGCAGGTTGCGTCCTAGTGCCATCTCGCCCTCGTCGGTGCACGGACCGTCGGCGATGACCTGACCGGCCTCGACGCGGTCGCCCTCGAAGACGACCGGCTTCTGGTTGACGCAGGAGCCGGCGTTGGAGCGGCGGAACTTGTGCAGCAGGTACGTCCGGCGGTGGCCGTCATCCTGGTGGATGGTGACGTAGTCGGCGCAGAGGTCCTCGATCACACCGCCGACCTCGGCGACCACCACGTCGCCAGCGTCGACGGCGGCCCGGTACTCCATGCCCGTGCCGACCAGCGGCGCCTCGGCCTTGACCAGCGGCACCGCCTGGCGCTGCATGTTCGCGCCCATCAGTGCCCGGTTGGCGTCGTCGTGCTCGAGGAACGGGATCATGGCGGTCGCGACCGAGGTCATCTGCCGGGGCGAGACGTCCATGTAGTCGACGGCGCCGGGGACGACGTCCTCGGTCTCGCCGCCCTTACGACGGCAGAGCACCCGGTCCTCGGCGAACGTGCCGTCAGCCTTCAGGCGCGCGTTGGCCTGGGCCTTGACGAACCGGTCCTCCTCGTCCGCGGTCAGGTAGTCGATCTGGTCGGTGACCCGACCCTCGACGACCTTCCGGTACGGCGTCTCGATGAAGCCGAACGGGTTGACCCGGGCGAAGGTGGACAGCGCGCCGATCAGGCCGATGTTCGGGCCTTCCGGCGTCTCGATCGGGCACATCCGGCCGTAGTGGGACGGGTGCACGTCGCGGACCTCGAAGCCGGCCCGCTCCCGGGACAGACCACCCGGGCCGAGCGCGCTCAGCCGACGCCGGTGGGTCAGGCCCGCCAGCGGGTTGGTCTGGTCCATGAACTGGGACAGCTGGGACGTCCCGAAGAACTCCTTGATCGCCGCCACCACCGGGCGGATGTTGATCAGGGTCTGCGGGGTGATCGCCTCGACGTCCTGCGTGGTCATCCGCTCGCGGACGACCCGCTCCATCCGGGACAGGCCGACCCGAACCTGGTTCTGGATCAGCTCACCCACGGTACGGAGGCGACGGTTGCCGAAGTGGTCGATGTCGTCGGCCTCGTAGCCCTCCTCACCGGCGTGCAGCCGGCAGAGGTATTCCACGGTGGCGACGATGTCGTCCTCGGTCAGCGTGCCGGTGGTGATCGGCACGTCGACTTCCAGCTTCTTGTTGAACTTGTAGCGCCCGACCTTGGCGACGTCGTACCTCTTCGGGTTGAAGAAGAGGTTGTCGAGCAGGGTCTGGGCGTTCTCGCGCGTCGGCGGCTCGCCAGGGCGCAGCTTGCGGTAGATGTCGAGCAGAGCCTCGTCGGCGCCGGCGATGTGGTCCTTCTCGAGCGTGGTCATCATCAGCTCGGACCAGCCGAACTTCTCACGAATGCGCTCGGCCGACCATCCGATGGCCTTGAGCAGGACGGTGACGGCCTGCCGACGCTTACGGTCGATACGTACACCGACCGTGTCGCGCTTATCGATGTCGAACTCCAGCCAGGCACCCCGACTCGGGATGACCTTGACGCTGGAGAGGTCGCGGTCGGAGGTCTTGTCCGGCTGCTTGTCGAAGTACACGCCCGGAGACCGGACGAGCTGGCTGACCACGACGCGCTCGGTGCCGTTGATGACGAAGGTGCCCTTGGGCGTCATCATCGGGAAGTCACCCATGAACACCGTCTGGCTCTTGATCTCGCCAGTGGTGTTGTTGGTGAACTCCGCGGTCACGAAGAGCGGAGCGCAGTAGGTCAGGTCCTTCTCCTTGCACTCCTCGATCGAGGCCTTGACCTCGTCGAAGCGCGGCGCTGAGAAGGAGAGCGACATGGTGCCGGAGAAGTCCTCAATGGGACTGATCTCTTCAAGGATCTCCGCGAGACCCGATCGTGCGTGCGGGTCGTCCGCCGACCGGCCCTGCCAAGCCTCGTTGCCGACGAGCCAGTCGAAGGACTCGTTCTGAATGGCAAGGAGGTTGGGGACCTCGAGGTGTTCGGTGATCCTGCCGAATGAAACTCGGCGGGGAGCGAATGCGCTCGACGTACGACTGGTCTTCGCAGGGCGGGAAGCTGCCAAGATGCGTCCTTCCGAGGACCGGTGCTGCAGAACGGCTGGTACGCGTGCACTCCAATGACCCCACCAGAAATATCCGTAAACGGACATTTCCGAGCAGGGGTCAAGTCGGAAGGCAGCGCAAACTAGCAGTGTAGCCGAGAGGCTAACCGCTGTCCAGCCCACCCCGCAGGTTGTTTGCGGAGCGCACCTCGGCCCCCGTCAACCGGGGTCTGCCGGGCCGCTCAGAACGCAACTCCCCACTGGGCCGCTCGGGTCGCAGCGACCGATGGTGCCGCCGCTGTCATACCCACGTCGTGGCCGTCGCAAGCGCGGTGTCTTGCTGGTGTCAGCGTGCCTGGCGGCCCCGGGCCGCGTCAAGGGCCGGTATCCGGGATGCCCCCTGTTTCCCACTGGAGGACGACCCGCCACGCTCGTTCGGGTCAAGCGTACCCATGGTCCGAGCCCAGCTCAGGACCGGTCGCCGCCAGATCCACCAAAACGGCGGGCGGTGATCCGTGTCGGATCACCGCCCGCCGCGACGCGATGGTGTCCCAGCTCACGAGCCGGGTACGCGTTGGTGGAACGTCAGGTCACTTGAGGGTGACCTTGGCGCCCTCACCCTCGAGCTTGGCCTTCGCCTTGTCGGCGGTCTCCTTGTTGACCTTCTCCAGGATGGCCTTCGGCGCGGACTCGACCGCGTCCTTGGCCTCCTTGAGGCCCAGGCCGGTCAGCTCACGCACGACCTTGATGACCTGGATCTTCTTGCCGCCGTCAGCCTCGAGGATGACGTCGAACTCGTCCTGCTCCGGCTCGGCCTCGGCAGCAGCGCCGCCGCCACCGCCACCCGGGCCCGCGATCGCGACCGGGGCGGCAGCGGTGACCTCGAAGGTCGTCTCGAACTGCTTCACGAACTCAGAGAGCTCGATCAGCGTCATCTCCTTGAACGCGTCGAGCAGCTCGTCGGTGCTGAGCTTCGCCATGTCTGGCGTCCTTTCCTGGTTCTGTTAAGTAAAGAACTGGTGCGCCGTGGGGGCCTCAGGCCGCCTCGGCGCCCTCCTTCTCGCGCTTGTCCTGCAGTGCAGCCGCCAGACGGGCGGTCTTCGACAGCGGGGCCTGGAACAGGGCCGCGGCCTTGCTCAGGTTGCCCTTCATCGCGCCGGCCAGCTTGGCCAGCAGCACCTCGCGGGACTCCAGGTCGGCAAGCTTCGTGACCTCGGCCGCGGTGATGGCCTTGCCCTCGAAGACACCGCCCTTGATGACGAGCTTCGGGTTGGCCTTCGCGAAGTCGCGAAGCCCCTTCGCCGCCTCGACGACGTCGCCCGAAACGAAAGTCAGCGCGGTAGGACCGGTGAACAGCTCGTCGAGGCCGGTGATGCCCGCGTCCGTCGCAGCACGCTTGGCCAGCGTGTTCTTCGCGACCGTGTAGCTGGTGTCGGCGCCGAGCGAGCGCCGAAGCTGGGTGAGCTGGGAAACCGTCAGACCGCGGTACTCGGTCAGCACGGTGGCGCCCGAGCTGCGGAAGCTCTCGGTCAGCTCAGCGACGGCCGTGGCCTTGTCGGCCCGGATCGGCTTGTCCGCCATGTCCCTCCTCTCTCGTTACTCGAGGCTGGTCCCCGTCTCGGCCGAAGCCGGAACGGGGGCGGAGGCAGCGCGACAACGAAAAAGCC
The DNA here is from genome assembly GCF_040704315.1 of Micromonospora sp. NPDC047644. Taxonomy (NCBI): domain Bacteria; kingdom Bacillati; phylum Actinomycetota; class Actinomycetes; order Micromonosporales; family Micromonosporaceae; genus Micromonospora; species Micromonospora sp. NPDC047644. The sequence goes on along the minus strand of NZ_JBEYSY010000023.1, from coordinate 51,789 downwards.
CCGGCGCAGGGCGCACGGGGCGAGGGCCGGCGGATCGTCACGGTCGGCGGACCATGCTCACTGCCGAATTACGCTTGCCGCCCTACGCGGGTCGCCCGTTGTCGCGGGACCTTCGACCGTGCCGAAGCACGATGACCAGCGGTCTCTGGGTGGTTCCTCATCCATGAGAACACGGATGACGGTGTGAAGAGTACGCGCCCAGCTCACCAGCGCCAAATCGCCCCTGGTGAGCTGGGTCACCGACGGGTCAGCCCTGGGCCCGCCGACGCCACAGGTAACCGCCGACGACCGCGGCGCTCCACGCCAGCGCCCAGCCGCTCAGCCCCAGCAGGGTCAGTGCGGCGGCGTCGCCGGCCGTGGTGCGAGCGGCCGCCATGATCGGCGGTGCCAGCCAGGGGGCCACCGAGCCGGTCAGGCCGAACACCACAGCGCCGACCCCGCCGAGGGCCAGCACCGCGACGCCGTACCCGGCGCCGCCCACCGACGCCCGGCTGGCCAGCGCCCCGAGAGCAACCGCAGCGGGTACGACCAGCGCGTGCGCCCACAACCCCAGCGCCAGCCCGACCGGAATCGACCGGTCCCCCGGGTCGACCGGGCCGGACACCCCGCCGACCAGCCACGGAAAGAGCAGCGCGACGGCCACCGTCACCAGCGCCGCCACCGCCGCGGCGAGCAGTCCGGCCAACCGCTCCCGGGCCACCCCGACCGTCACCTGCGCCAGCCGACGCTGCACGTCCGGCTCGACGTCCAGAAGGATCTTGGTCTGCCAGGCGAGCACCGGAAAGAGCACCACCGCGGAGACCCCGTACGCCTCCGCCGGCTGAGCCCGGCCACCGCCGTAGAGGGTGCCGAGCGTGATCAGGCCGGCGAGCAACGGCGCCAACGCCCGGCCGGTCCGCAGAAAACCAGCCAACCGCATCCGGACCAGGGCGATCACCGGGTCTCCCCCACTGCCGACTCGACGGTGGCGTCGGTGGCCTCCGGCCGCCCCGCTGCCGGCTCCCCGGCCATCCCGGGCGACGGCTCGGCGGGTCGGGCGGCACCGGCCGACCGGGGCGGCTCGACCGGCAGGGCCTGGGACGCCGCGGTCGAGGCGTCGGAGCGTACCCGCAGCACCTGATGGCCCTCGGCGCGCAACCGGGCGACGGTCCCGGCGACCCGCGCGGCCGGCACCGCGACCTCGACCACCGCGATCGTCTCGTCCGTCGACGACGTCTCCTCGGAGAGCGAGCCGTCGGCCACCAACCAGCGGCGCGCGGCCGGAAGCCGGACCGTCTCGCCGCGATGGTCGCTGACCAGGACGGACCCGTCGGCGGCCAGCACCTCGGCGATCAGCTCGGGCACCAGCTCACGGGTGGCGGCGTCCAGCCCCTCCCACGGCTCGTCGAGCACCAGCAGGCCCGGTGGGCGCAGCAGCGCCTGAGCGAGACCGACCTTCTGCGCGGTGCCCTTGGACAGCTCCGGCAACCGGACCGAGCGGAAGGCGGACAGCCCGAGCCGGTCCGTCCAGGAGCTCACCGCCTCGTCGGCCGCGGCCCGGTCCAGCCCCGCCACCCGGGCCATGCCGGTCAGATAGCGGGTCACCGTGAACGGTTGGTCTGCGGGGAAACGCTCCGGCACCCAGCCCACCCGCGCCGGCCGGTCGGTGACCCGGCCCCGACCCGGGCGGAGGACCCCTGCGGCCACCTGGAGCAGTGTCGACTTGCCCACCCCGTTGCGACCCAACACGATCGCCACCTCGCCGGGACCGATCCGCACGTCGATGCCGTGCAGCACCCACGGCCCCCGCCGGTGGTACCGCAACCAGACGTTCTCCAGCCGCATGGCGTCGAGCCTGCCACACCTCGAACGCGCCGGGGCGCCGCCACGGTCGTGGCGGCGCCCCGGCGGAGCGAACTGTCGACTCAGGCGTCGGCCTGGTCCTCCCGAAGGTTCTTCACCAGGTTCGGGTCGACCGGAACGCCCGGGCCCATCGTGGTGGTCAGGATGACCTTGCGGAGGTACTTGCCCTTGGCCGCGGACGGCTTGGCACGCAGCACCTCGTCGAGCACCGCGGCGTAGTTGTCCACCAGCTGGCCCTCGGTGAAGGAGGCCTTGCCGATGATCAGGTGCAGGTTGGAGTGCTTGTCCACCCGGAAGGTGATCTTGCCGCCCTTGATGTCCTGCACCGCCTTGGTGACGTCCATGGTCACCGTGCCGGTCTTCGGGTTCGGCATGAGACCGCGCGGGCCCAGGATCCGCGCGATCCGGCCGATCTTGGCCATCTGGTCCGGCGTGGCGATCGCCGCGTCGAAGTCGAGCCAACCACCCTGGATGCGGGCGACCAGCTCATCGGTGCCCACCTCGTCCGCACCCGCGGCGGCGGCCTCTTCGGCCTTCGCGCCGCTGGCGAACACGATCACGCGGGCGGTCTTACCGGTGCCGTGCGGCAGGTTGACCGTGCCGCGGACCATCTGGTCCGCCTTGCGGGGGTCGACGCCGAGGCGCATGGCGACCTCGACCGTGGCGTCGAACTTGACGTTGGTGGTCTCCTTGGCCAGTTTCACGGCCTCGGTGGGGGTGTAGAGCTTCGACCGGTCGATGACGTCGGCGGCCTTGCGGTAGCTCTTGCTGCGCTGCATTGCTGATTACTCCTGTGGTCTCTGGCGGGCCGCTCGGCGCGAGCCCTCCCACGGTCGGAACGAAGGTCGGGACCGACGTCAGTCGTTGACGGTGATGCCCATCGACCGGGCGGTGCCGGCGATGATCTTCTCGGCCTGGGCGATGTCGTTGGCGTTCAGGTCGGCCATCTTCTTCTCGGCGATCTCACGCAGCTGGGCGCGGCTGACCGAGCCGACCTTCTCGGACTGCGGAACACCCGAACCCTTCTGCACCCCAGCGGCCTTGATCAGCAGCCGGGCGGCGGGCGGGGTCTTCAGCACGAACGTGAAGGACCGGTCCTCGTACACGCTGATCTCGGCGGGGACGATGTCGCCCCGCTGAGACTCGGTCTGCGCGTTGTAGGACTTGCAGAACTCCATGATGTTCACGCCGTGCTGGCCCAGCGCGGGGCCGACCGGCGGCGCCGGCGTGGCCTGGCCCGCCGGCAACTGAAGCGTGAACGTCTTGACGAGCTTCTTCTTCGGAGGCATGTCACTTCCTGGGGCTTGGAGCTGGGAAAATGCGGCTGTCGCCGCCCTCGGGCGCGCACGGTCAGCGCGGTGCGACAGCGGCGACATTCAAGAGTAGCGCAGGCCGCAGCCCACTCGTCCGCCGAGGTCGAGCGAGAGCGCGTACGCCGACGTCGGCGGCGGGCCGGGCCCGCCGCCGACGACCAATCAGATCTTGGCGACCTGGTTGAAGTTGAGCTCCACCGGAGTCTCACGACCGAAGATCGACACCAGCACCTTGAGCTTCTGCTGGTCGGCGTTGATCTCGCTGATCGTGGCCGGCAGCGACGCGAACGCGCCGTCGGTGACGGTGACGGAATCGCCCACCTCGAAGTCGAGGACCTTGATCTCGGGCTTCGCCTTCTTCTGCTCGGTCTCGACGGCCGGCGCCAGCCACTTCAGCACCTCGTCGAGCGAGAGCGGAGCGGGCCGGTCGGCCCGGTCGGTCGCGCCGACGAAGCCGGTCACACCCGGGGTGTTCCGGACACACGAGTAGGACTCGGCGGTCAGCTCCATCCGGACCAGGATGTAACCCGGGAAGACCTTGGCCTGGATCTGCGAACGCTTACCGTTCTTGACCTCGACCTCTTCCCGGGTCGGCACCTCGACCTGGTAGATGAAGTCCTCCATGTCGAGGCTCGTGATCCGGGTCTCGAGGTTGGTCTTGACCTTGTTCTCGTAGCCGGCGTACGAGTGCACCACGTACCAGTCACCCGGTGCGTAGCGAAGCTTCTGCCTCAGCTCCGCGACGGGGTCGTAGTCCTCGTCCGGTGCGGGCTCGGTCGTAGGGAACTCCGGCTCGCTGGCGGCCTCGACCGACTCGTCACCAGCCGCCGTCGCGACCGTGGACTGATCGTCCACCGGTCCGGCGGTCTCGTCGTACTCAGGCACGCTCGCTCACTTCCGTCACTATGGCTGGAGGCAGCCGGTCAGTCCGAGTTGCCAAAGACAAACAACACGACCTTGGCGAAGCCGAAGTCCAGCACACCCACGATCGTCAGCATCACCGCGACGAACGCCACCACCACGGCGGTGTAGGTCAGCAACTCCTTGCGGGTCGGCCAGATGACCTTACGCAGTTCAGCTACGACCTCGCGGAAGAACCGGGCGATGCGGCCGAAGACGCCCACCCGACCCTTTTCCGAACGCGTGGTCGGCACGCTGTCCGCCGACTCCGCCCGGGCACGGGACCGCGTGGCGGTGCCTCCCCGGGAAACCGGCTCGTCCGCGCCGGAGGCGTCGTCGTCGGCCACGTCGTCGACGATCTCGTCGTCCAGACGATCGTCGCCGTCGTCGTCGCGCCGCTTGTTGTCGGCCACTTCGCCCTCCGTCGCGGAATCTGGGGTCGCACGCCGAGTGGCGTACGCGGCGCTGGTCACGCCGGCCGGACCCAACCGTCCCGCGACGGGCCGCGGCCGGTGGATCACCGGAGGGCCCCGATTGCCTCGGAGCCACCCCGCCGATGCCACCACCACGGGCCGGACGCCGCCAGGTGGCGGCGCGGCCCACGGGAACGGTCAGGCCTGAGGCGCAGGGGTGACAGGACTTGAACCTGCAGCCTGCGGTTTTGGAGACCGCTGCTCTGCCAATTGAGCTACACCCCTATGTGGCAACACTCGCCCCACGCGGCCACAGACGACCGAGCAGGGGTCACTTGCCCCACGGCGGACCAGTGTACGGGTAGCCGCCCGACTTTCCCAACCGGTCTCTCCGCCACGCGTGGCGGGCTCGGTTCAACCTGCCGTCCGGATGGTTGCCCGCGCCTGGGACAGCACCTTCTCACCCAGGCAGGTGGCGGTGACCTCGAGCCGGGTGAGACCGTCCTCGGTCACCTCACGGACCCGCGCCGTCACCTCGATCTCGGTCCCCTGGTCATCGTCGGGGACCACCACCGGCCTGGTGAAACGCACGCCGTACTCGACCACCGCGTCCGGCGACCCGGCCCACTCGGTGACCGCACGCCCGACCAGGGCCATGGTGAACATGCCGTGGGCGATCACCCCGGGCAGGCCCACCTTGGTGGCGACCCGCTCGCTCCAGTGGATCGGGTTGAAGTCGCCCGAGGCGCCGGCGTAGCGGACCAGGTCCGCGCGGGTCACCCGAAACGTCTGTGCTGGCAGCTCCATGTCACGCCTCCCCGCGAATGACATACCTGGCCCACACCGCGACCACGGGTTCCCCGCCGACGGTGCTCACGTCGGTGCGCGTGGTCAGGAACCCGTGCCCACCCCTGGTGCTGACGTCCTCGATGGTGTTGGTGCAGACCAGCTCGTCGCCGGCGACCACCGGCCGGGTGTACGCGAACCGCTGGTCACCGTGCACCAGGCGGCTGTAGTCGACACCCAGGGCCGGGTCCTCGATGATCTGGCTGCTCGCGGCCATCGTCACGATCACCGGAAAGGTCGGCGGGGCCACCACGTCAGGGTGGCCCAACGCCCGCGCGGCCTCCGGGTCGTGGTGGGCCGGGTCGGTGGCGCCGATGGCGCTGGCGAACTCGCGGATCTTTTCTCGGCCCACCTGGTAGGGGGCGGTCGGCGGATACGTCCGGCCGACGAAGGAAGGGTCCAGAGGCATGCCGCGAACCTACACGGAAAGCCCAATCGCCGACCTGATCGGTAGGCGGCGGCGGAGCCGCACCAAACCGGTCAGATCGGCGATCGGAAAGCTTCGACAACGGCCGGCCGCGGGGCCGGCCAGCAGTCAGCGGGTCTCGCGGTGGACCGTGTGCCGACCGTCACGCGGGCAGAACTTCTTCAGCTCGATGCGGTCGGGGTCGTTGCGCCGGTTCTTGCGCGTGATGTAGTTGCGCTCCTTGCACTCCACACACGCCAAAGTGATCTTCGGCCGGACATCGGTAGCCTTCGCCACGGCGGAGTGCCTTCCTCGCTAACGGAAACAACTACGACGCGCCAGCCTAGACGCTGACAGCGCGGACATGCAAAGTGGGCGCCAGAAGCGCCCATTCTTACGACCACCGGCAACGAGCCCGGAAGACGAGAGTAGCGGTGGCCGGACTTGAACCGGCGACACAGCGATTATGAGCCGCTTGCTCTACCATCTGAGCTACACCGCTGCGATGGGTCCAGCTGAACCCTCGAGCCCCCTTACGGAATCGAACCGTAGACCTTCTCCTTACCATGGAGACGCTCTGCCGACTGAGCTAAGGGGGCCTGCGCGATCTCCCCGTGGGGCGCGCAGGAGTAAGAGTACACGGCCCGGCTCGACAGGTGAAATCGGATCCCCGGTGATCGTCCGCGCCCTGCTCAGGGCACGACACGCAGGCGCGGAAGCTCCCCGTTCGAGGTCGTCTCCGGCTCGACCTGGGCGCCGAACCAGGCAGCCAACCGCTCGTACGGCAGCGGCCGGCTGAACAGGAAGCCCTGCCCGATCTCGCAGCCGATGTCCTGGAGAAGCTCCAGGGTCAACTCGCTCTCCACCCCCTCGGCCACCACCGTCAGGCCGAACTGCTGGGAGAGGGTGACCACCGCGTTGACGATCGCCAGGTCCCCCGGGTCGGTCGCCATGCCCTGCACAAAGGAGCGGTCCACCTTCACCTCGTGCACCGGCAGCCGGCGCAGGTGCGCCAGAGACGAGTCACCGGTGCCGAAGTCGTCCACCGACAGCCGTACGCCCAGATCCCGCAGCCGTTGCAGAGTGGGGATGGGCCGGTCCGTGCCGTCCAGCACCCCCGACTCGGTGATCTCCAGGGTGAGGCGCTGCGCCGGCACCTTGTACTCGGTCAACAGCTCCTGGACCCGGTCCGGGAAGTGCCGGTCGATGAGCGTACGGGCCGACAGGTTGACCGCGATGGGCAACGGCTGGTCGGCCAGCGCCCAGTCCCGGCTGCGCCGAAGGCCCTCCCGGAGCACCACCTCGGTGAGCCGACTCAACTGGCCGGTGTGCTCGGCCACCGCCACGAAGTCCTCGGGCGCGACAGTGCCGTGCGCCGGGTGCTCCCAGCGGGCCAGACACTCCACACCCACCAGGCGCCGGTCCCGCAGAGTCACCTTGGGCTGGAAGTAGACCTCCAGCTCGTCCTGGTCCAGTGCTCGACGCAGATCGCCGGCCAGACCCAACCGGCGCAGTGAACGGGACTCCAGCGCGGGATTGAACAGCTGCACGCTGCCCGGCACCGACTTGGCCGCGGTGGCGGCGAGGTCGACCCGAAGCAGCAGGGTCGCCGCGTCGCTGCCATGATCCGGGTGTACGGCCACCCCGACGGCAGTGTCCACGTCGAGGGTGAGCGCGTCGAAGACCATCTCGTCGCGGATCTGGTCGCGCAGTTGGGCCGCCAACTCGACCGCCGCGTCGGCGCTCTCCAACCGCAGCGTCACCAGGAACTCGTCCCCACCGGCGCGGCCAACCAGAGCCGACGACGGCGCGCTGGCCCGCAACCGATCGGCAACCTCGGTGAGGACCTTGTCCCCGGCCGCGTGCCCCAGGGACTCGTTCACCTGGCGCAGCCCGTCGACGTCGAAGAGCAGCAGCGCCACCACCTCGTCCGGCGCGCCGATCTTGACCGATTCGTCAAGGGCTCCGGTGATGCGCCGCCGGTTCGGCAGCCGGGTCAACGTGTCGTGGTGCGCGTCGTGGCGGAGCCGGTCGACCAGCCGCGAATTCTCCAGAGCCACGGCCGCGTGCGCCGCCACGGTCTCGAAGATGGGGATGTCACCCGGGGTGAAGTGGCCGACGTCGCTGAGCCGGTTGGCGACCTCCAGGGTGCCGATGACCGCCTGGCCGGACCGCAGCGGCACCACGATGACGTCCTTGATCTTGCCCTCACTCAGGGCTTGCCGCTCGTTCGACTCCTCGTCGAAGGCCCGCCCCACCGCGATGGTCCGCCCCTCGTCCGCGGCGCGCTGACGAAGAGAAGCCGGCGTCCGTACGACGTCCAACAGACCCGGATCATCGACCCGGGCAGTGAGCAGCACCTCGGGATGACGACCCAGCGCCGGCAGCCACAGAGTCGCGTACTCGGCCTGCATCAGGGCCCGCACCCGACCCAGGAGAGCATCGACGAGCGCGCCGTCCTGGCCCCGCTCCCCGATCGCGCGGGTCAGGTCGTACATGGCGGCCAGTGTCCGGTGTTGCCGGAAGAACTCCGCGTAGGAGCGGTAGACCAGAACAAGTGCCGCACCGAGGGCGGCCAGCAGCACCAACGACCACCAGGTGGTGGTGACGGCGATCAGGATGATCAGACCGAGCGAGACGTTGATCGCCGCGGTGAGCAGAGCCGGACGTGCGGTGCGGAGAGAGTCCCGTCCCGCCTGCCAACCCTGTAGGAGGGTGTGCACGCCGACGATGCCCGCGAGGCTGACGAGGATCACCGCGGTCACGGCCGCGAAGAGATTCAGCCAGGTGCCGGGGTCGTCCACCTCGTTCGAGGGCGGTAACGCCTGAAGGAGGAGGACGGCGAGAGAGGTGCCGGCGGCCGCCTTGGCCACGTTGAACCAGAACTTGACGGGCGCGAACCGGTGCCGTGTCTGCGTGAGCATGGACGCCACCGTGTAGATCACGACGACGGTCAGCGGTGGCAGCAGAAACAGCGCCAGAACCAGCGGAATCTCGGTCAATGTCATGCCGAACGACTGCCGCCGGACGACGAAGTTGAGCACCGGCATACCCACGCCGGCCATGGCGACCAACAGCAGGAGCGCGAGAAGCCAGTCACCGAAGGGCTGGGATGACACCAGCCCGGTGACCATGGAACAGATCGCTGCGAAGAACACCAGCGGCGCGGTGATGAACCAGGCGCGATCCGCCGAACGGCGTCGCGATCGATCACGCGGAGCCATACCGCTCCCTACGGCGCCTGCGGTTTACCGCCCTTGGATGGGGATGAGCTGAGCCAGTCAGCGACCACTGCCGACGGTAGCGCCTTCCGGAACGACGGTCCAGATGAGATCGATGGCCTGAGCCCCGCCTGTGTTGCTGTCAAAGAGGCCGGCGGGGAAGGCCACGATGGCGGCGGCGGCGAGAACAAGGAGGAGAGACCCACCGAGTCGGCCTAGCCTTCGACCAGACATGATCGCTCCTGTCGGGAGATGTACAGCGTTGATGGAGGTTCCACGATCGTGCCACAGCGCGGGCAGCCAGAGAAGTGGCGGTAGCCCGACTGGCCCCACCGTCTGTTACTTCCCGCCGTTCGGCCTACCGCCCCCAACGCACCGGGCCAGACCAGAAGCCTGTAGGGCGCTTAACCGCTTCACGCAGCGTCGAATACGACCTTCAACACAATTCGGGTCCAGCCGGAGGGACTCGCCACATCCGGTTCGACAGTCACCGTCAGCAACGCCTCCACAGCCCCCGGCACCCGTGCGCCTCCGATCCGGCCATCGACCACCATACCGCCTCCTCGCCATCCCGCTAGTACCTCGTCGGGTTCATTTCAGTTGGGTGGAGAGCAGGACAAGCACCGGCCGCAGTCAGTATCTGCGCAGCTAGGATCGCGTATCGTATCGATGGATCCTTATAGGAAGTGCCGCGTGGTGCCAAGTTCGCCACCAACGAGGCCACCGGTGGGTGTCACCGCGATGCCCGGAACACGGCACGCACCTCGGCACCGACGAGCTCCGGCTCCTCGCTGGCCGGGCCGGAGGTGACCGACGCTGAACCAACCGCGCCATCGACCAGCCGTTTGGCCCGTCCACGTTGCGGCCTCCCGTCTTCGGAGGCCACGGATCCGGCCACCCTGGCGGACATGCGGCCGTACATCAGCGCGACGAGCGCGGACCTCATCGGCGAGGCTTGGCCTTTCGTCGGCGGCACCACAGTCAGGAGCAGCATGCGGAAGAGGGACAGTCGACGACTGCGCTCATGTCGTTAGCGTCGCCGCCCAACATCTGCCCACTGCTGGCGGTTGCTCCGCGTCTCGTCATCGGACCATGTCTAGCTCACCCGTCTCTGGGTCCACCGCCATACCGAGCTTGCGGTAGCCCTGGAGCTCGGCGTCACCCTGAGGAACGAAGTCGACGACGAGGTAGGGCTTCTTACCAGTGAGTCCTCGCAGCTCTTCCTCGTACGGCTCGCCGACATGCCAGTCCTCGATCCGGAACCCACCCCTGGGTTTCCCTGCTCGCATCCGTCTGACGAACTCAGCCGTAGCCAACTCCCGAGCCTCATCCCGATCCATAGTCCCCACTGTCGGGCAACTCAACCGAGGGCGCCACTGATCTTGTCGTTCATGGTGTCGTCGCCGCCGTGCTGTGCGCTGTGCTGAGTTGCCGAAAGGTCTGGAGATCGCCGCGCGGCCCGGTCCTTGGCGGCGAACAGATCGGAGCGCCAGCGGGCGCGTTCGCTGATCGATCGCATGTGCCGGTTCGGACTTGGCTAGATCAACGACAGCGGCCCCTGATCAGCATCTCTGCTGGCCAGGGGCCGTATCTGCACCTGGTGGCGGGTAGAGGATTCGAACCTCTGAAGCTTTCGCGACGGATTTACAGTCCGCTCCCATTGGCCGCTCGGGCAACCCGCCAGGGCACCCCACCGCGTCGTAACGCGGCGGCGGAAGCAAGGATAGCGGCTCGCCCCGGCACCTTCGCAACCGGGTACGGTCAGGGGGTCGTGCCGCTGGTCGGCGGCCGACGGCAGGCCCAGACCGCCGGACAGCAGGAGCAGAAGCATGGCAGCGAACCCGTCGTTCGACATCGTGAGCAAGGTTGACCGTCAGGAGGTCGACAACGCCCTTCGGCAGGCGGAGAAGGAGCTTGCGACGCGGTTCGACTTCCGCGGCACCGGCGCTGAGATCTCCTGGTCCGGCGAGGAGGCGATCGGCCTTCAGGCGGAGACCGAGGAGCGCGTCCGCGCCGCGCTGGATGTGTTCAAGGAGAAGCTCGTCAAGCGGAACATTTCGCTGAAGTCGCTGGATGCTGGGGAGCCGCGCCCGTCGGGCAAGAACTTCAAGATCGACTGCAAGGTGATCCAGGGCATCGAGACGGACAAGGCCAAGGCCATCAGCAAGAAGATCCGCGACGAGGGCCCCAAGGGTGTGCAGGCGCAGATCCAGGGTGACCAACTGCGCGTGACCGGCAAGAAGCGGGACGACCTTCAGGCCGTCATCTCGCTGCTCAAGGGCGAGGACTTCGGCGTCGCTCTCCAGTTCAACAACTACCGCTGAGGATCGGACACCGCGAGCCGCCACCGCTCCCGGACGGAGCGCGTCCGGGAGAGATCGACTCGGGTTCCTGAAAGCCGGGGTGTCCGGGCGACTGGAACACCGCGACTTCCAGGAATCCGAGTGGATCAAAAGCAAGGGTCACCCGAGGCGGCCAGCGAGCGAAAAGGCCGAGGCGTAAGGCCGTCCACGCGGTCAGGCGGGGACGGGGTGTTCGGCGCGTACCGCGGTGGTCTCCGCGCGGGCGATGGGCCCGGCGGGCAGTGCGGCGACCGCGGCCCCGACGGCGACCGCCGCCCCGGCGAACAGGAACGCCCAACGGACGCCGCCGGCGTGGTCGACGATCACGCCGGCCACCGAGCCGCCGGCGGCGCTCGACGCCACCGCGACGGTGACCACCCAGGTGTACGCCTCGTTCAACATCCCGGTCGGGGCGATCCGGCCGACCAGGGTGTTCTCCAGGGTCAGCGCGGGCGCGATGGTGGCCCCGCCGGCGATCAGCGCGACACCCAGGGCGAGCGGGTTGGGCATCACCGCGAAGACGGCGAAGGTGGCGGCCAGCGCGGCGAGCAGCAGGGCGAACTGTCGGGTCATGTTCGGTGCTGGCTTGCGGACGCCGAACCAGAGCCCGCCGATGGCGCTGCCGATCCCCCAGACGGCGAGCAGGACGCCGGCGAGGCTCTCCGGGTCGCCGGTGGCGTGGTCGCTCGCGAACGCCGGCACGATCACCCCGGCGGCCCCGAACGCGATGCCCAGGCCGGCGACGCAGATCAGCAGGGCCGGGAAGCCGGCGACCCGTAGCGGGCCGAGGCCGCGCGCGTGGTGTTCCTGCGGGTGCGGACGCCAGCCGCGCATGACCCGCCCGAGGGCCACGGCGGTCGTGCCGACCAGGGTGACCACTGCCGCACCGATCAGCGCGGCCGCCGCGTCGGCGACGAGGACGAAGCCGGCGACGAGCAGTGGGCCGAGGACGAAGACGATTTCGAACAGTGTGGTCTCGGCGGCCAGCGCGGTGTTGCGGAGGTGGTATCGGCCGGAGTTGGGGCCGGTCAGGTCGTTCCAGGCGCCTCGGATGGCGGCGCTCAGCGGTGGGTAGGTGGCGCCGGCCACGCCTGCGGCGAGGTAGATGACGGGGAGCGCGTCGTCGCCGGAGCGGCTGGCCAGCAGCAGCCCGATGAGTGCCAGCGGGTGGGCCACGGCGGTGAGCAGCAGGACGGGGCTGGGGCCGACCCGGTCGGCGATGCGGCCGGCCACCGGGCTGAGCGCGGCGCCGGCGAGGGCGTAGATGCCGCCGGCGATGGCGGCCAGCGAGTAGCGCCCGGTCACCTGCTCGACGACCAGGAGCAGCGCCAGCGGGGTCATGCCGATTCCGAGCCGCCCGATGATGCCGGTGATCAGCAGCATGGGCGCGCCGGGGATCCGCCAGACACCCAGGTACTGACGCAGCGCGGTCACCGTGAACCTCCCGAGGATGTAACGAGCGTGAGCCGTTATGACCCTAACGCCATCACTCGGCCGGTAGACAACGGAAATGCAGCACTCCGCCCGTAACCGGCGTGGCCGGGTACGGGCGGAGGCGGTGTTTCAGCGGGTCAGCGCTGGAACTGCACCGGCCCCGAGTTGCGGGCCATCTGCTCCAGTCGGGCGACGCGGTCCTCCATCTTGGGGTGGGTGGAGAAGAGCGCCGCCATGCCGCCACCCCGGAACGGGTTGGCGATCATGAGGTGGGCGGTGCTGGTGAGCTGCCCCTGGGCCGGCAACGGCCGACGTCGGGCCACCGCGTCGATCTTGCGAAGCGCGCTGGCCAGGGCCAGCGGATCGCGGCTCAGCTCGGCACCCGAGGCGTCCGCCTGGAACTCGCGGCTCCGGCTGATCGCCAACTGGATCACCGTGGCCGCGATCGGGCCCAGGATCAGGGTGAGCAGCAGCACAGCCGGGTTGGGCCGATCCTCGTCGTCCCCGCCGCCCAGCGGGATGAAGAAGGCGAGGTTCGCCAGCAGGGTGATGATGCTGGCCAGGCCGGCCGCCACGCTGGAGATCAGGATGTCCCGGTTGTAGACGTGGGACAGCTCGTGCCCGATCACGCCGCGCAACTCACGGTAGTCGAGGATCTCGGTGATGCCCTGGGTCACGCAGACGGCCGCGTGCTGCGGGTTCCGACCGGTGGCGAACGCGTTGGGCTGCGCGGTGGGGCTGACGTAGAGCCGCGGCATCGGCTGCCGGGCGTCGGTGGCCAACTCCCGGACCATCCGGTACAGCTCGGGGAACTGCGCCTCGGTGACCGGTTGCGCCCCCATCGAGCGCAGTGCGAGTTTGTCGGAGTAGAAGTAGGTGACGCCGTTCATGACCAGAGACACGACGACGGCGATGACCAGGCCACCGCTGCCGCCGAACCAGTAGCCCACCGCCAGGATCAGGGCGCTGAGCAGGCCAAGCAGCGCTGCGGTCTTCAGACGGTTGTGGTGCACGATGTCTCCTTCGGTGCACGGATCGCCGGGATCCGCTGACCGGTTCAACAACCCGGTACCCGCCAACCATCCGTTACAACGCTGAGAGTTCACTGAGACCGAAGTCGCAGGTCAGGTCAACGTCCGGCCAGGTCGAGCACCAGTTGCGGGGCGACACCCAGCACCACGGCGGCCACCGTCGCCACCGCCAGCACCACCCCCACCACACCCATCACGGGTACGGCCGCGGCACCGCCGACGTTCGGGGCGGCGAGGGGCGTCGGCGCCCAGAGCGCGGCGGTCACCCGCAGGTAGTAGGCGAGCCCGATCACGGCGTTCAGCGCCACCACCAGCGCCAGCCAGGCGGCACCACCGTCCAGCAGCGCCCGGACCACCGTCACCTTCGCGAACAGGCCAGCCAGCCCCGGCGGCAGACCGGCCAGACCCACCAGCGCGAGACCCAACGCCGCGGCTCGCCACGGGTGCCGCCGGGCTGCCCCGCGCAGGTCGTCCAGCGTGCCGCCGTCCGCACCCGCCGGCCGCAGCGCGGTCACTGCGGCGAACGCGGCCAGCTCCAACACCACGAAGAAGACGGCGTACGCGAGGGCGGCCGCGTACGCGGCGGACCGTGCCTCGTCCGTGCGTCCGGCGGCCAGCGCCAACGCCCCCAACGGGGCGAGGATGTACCCGGCCTGCGCGACGGACGACCAGGCGAGCAGCCGGACGGTCCGCCGCTGACGCAGGGCGACCAGGTTGCCGACGGTCATGGTGAGCACGGCCAGCAGGGCGAGCACCGGACCGGTCTGGTCCGCCGGCAGCGCCCGTTGCACCACGGCGAGCAGGGCGACCAGGCCGCCCAGCTTCGACGCTGTGGACAGGTACGCGGCCACCGGCAGCGGCGCGCCGTCGTAGGTGGCCGGGGCCCAGGCGTGGAACGGCACCGCCGCCACCTTGAAGGCCAGGCCGACCAGCAGCACCGCCACCGCGGCCGTGGTCAACGGCAGGTCCCGCAACTGCGGCTGTTCGGCGATCAACGCGCCGAGCCGGTCCAGGTGCAGCCCACCGGTCACCGCGTACAGCAGCGCCGCGCCGAGCAGGGTCAGCGTGGTCGCCACCACGCTGACCACGAAGAAGGTCACCGCCGCCTCGGCGCTCGCCAGGCTGCCCCGGCGCAGGCCGACCAGCACGTACAGCGGCAGGGTCAGCGTCTCCAGCGCGACGATCAGCGTGATCAGGTCGCCGGCCGCGCCGAGCACCACGCCGCCGGTCATCGAGCAGGCCAACAGGAAGGCGTACTCCCCGACCGGTGACCGCCCGGCCCGTAGCGCGGGCACCGACAGCCCGAGCACGCCCGCGGTGAGCAGCGCGACCACCACGGCGATCAGGGCCGCCCGACCGCCGAAGATCCAGGAGCAGTCGGCGCCCACGCAGAACGTCCGCCGCTCGGCACCCGCCCCGACCAGCGCGGAGCCGACGGCGGTGCCGAGCGCGCCGAGCGCGGCCACGGCGATGGTGGCCCGTGGCCGGGCCACGAGCAGATCGGTGATGAGCACGAGCACGGCCGTGCCGGCGGCCAGGTAGGCCGGCAGCAGCGCGACGCTGTCCACACTCTGCACGACGTTCATGGTTTGACCACCCCGATCAGGGCGTCGACGGGAGCCTCGGCGACGCCGAGGACCAGCGTCGGTGCCAGGCCGATGGCCAACGCGAGCAGCACCAGCGGCACCCAGGCGGTCAGCTCCGCCCCGGCCAGGGCGGGGCCGACAGACGCGACGGCGGGGCTCGGCCGGTTGTGGGTGACCTGGCGCAGCAACCGCAGGAAGTACGCGGCGGTGAGCGCCCCACCGACCGCCGCCAGCACCCCGAGGGTGGTCCAGAGCGGGCCGCCCACCTGCACGGCGGCGATCACCGCGAACGCCTCACCCCAGAAACCGGCCAGGCCGGGCAGGCCCAGCGACGCGATCGCCGCGAACGCGAGCAGACCCGCCAACCGGGGCGAGGTCTCCCGCAGCCCGGACAGCTCACTGAGGGTGCCGGTGCCGGTACGGTCCTTCACCGCCCCGGCCAGGAAGAACAACAGGCCGGTGATCACCCCGTGCGCGACGTTGCCGATCAACGCCGCCTGGATGCCGACGGTGGTCAGCGTGGCGACGCCCAGCAGCACGAAGCCCATGTGCCCCACGCTGGAGTACGCGATGAGCCGTTTCACGTCCGACTGGGCCAGGCAGACGAGCGAGCCGATCAGGATGGCGGCGACGGCGAGCACGCCGAGCACCGGCGCCGCCCAACGGGCGCCCTCCGGCGCCACCCCCACCGCGACCCTGATCAGGCCGTACGTGCCCATCTTGAGCAGCACACCGGCCAACACGACGCTGCCCACGGTGGGTGCCTGGGTGTGCGCGTCGGGCAGCCAGGAGTGCAACGGCCACAGCGGGCTCTTCACCGCGAACGCCAACGCGAGCAGTGTGAACGCGGCCAACTGGGTGCCCCGGGACATCCCCGCGCCGCCGGTCAGCGTCACCAGGTCGGCGGTGCCGGCGGCGGCGACCACGACGTACACGCCGACCAGCAGCAGCACCGAGCCGAACAGCGTGTAGAGGGCGAACTTCCGGGCCGCCCGACGCCGGTCCGCGCCGCCCCAGCCGGCGATGATCGCGTACATCGGCAGCAGGACGACCTCGAAGAACAGGAAGAACAACACCAGGTCCAGGGCGAGGAAGGTGCCCAGGATTCCCACCTCGACCACCAGCAGCAGCGCGACGAGCGCCCGGCCGCTGCCGCCGTCCGGGACCCGCCACATCGTGTACGCGCAGCAGAGCAACGTGAGCAGCGCGGTCAACACCACCAGCGGCCAGGAGATGCCGTCGACGCCGAGGTGGAAGCGCAACTCCAGACCGGGCACCCAGGGCAGGTCCAGTTGGTGCCACGGGCGCACCGCCGGCTCGTCCGCCGACCAGGCGACCCAGCCCCGCCCGCCGAACACCAGCGGCACCGCCGCCAGCAGGGTCAACGCCGCCGCGACAGTACCGACCAGCCGGGCCGCCCGGTCCCGGGGCGTCGCCGCCACCGCGACCGTGCCCAGCGCCGGCAGCGCCAGCACCGCGACCAGCAACCCCTGCCCCACCATCATCGGTTAACTCCAACCAGAGCGGCGGCCAGGCCGATCAGCAGAGCACCGGCCAGTACGCCGGCGGCGGCCCGGGGCAGTGCCGCGCGGTGCAGCGCGGCAAGCCCCGCGCCCAGACCGGACGCGGCCCGCCCACTGCCCTCGACCGCGCCGTCCACCACCACCTCGTCACCCGTGCGCGCGGCGCGGGCCAGCGCGCGGACGGGACGTACCACGAGAGTGTGCTGGACGTCGTCGAGCCGGAACGCGCGGGCGAAGACCGGCCGCAACGGACCCAGCGCGGCGGCCGGGTCGGCGGCCGGGTCGCGCCGCCAGCCCAGCGTCACCAGCGCGGCGCCGAACAGCAGGAACGCCAGCGGCAGCAGCACCCCCGGCCCCAGGTGGACCAGGCCGTCCTCGGAGCCCGCCACCGGAACGGTGGGGAACCGCAGGCGGTCGGCGAACGCCCCGACGAACCCGGCCAGACCGAGCAGCGCGGCCGGTACGGCCAGCAGCAGCACCGGCCAGCGCAGCACGGCCGGCGGGTCGTGCGGCTGGACCAGGGGCAGGCGCGGGGCGCCGAAGAAGGCGCGCAGCAGCAGCCGACCCGCGTACCAGGCGGTGACCGCCACGCCGACCAGCCCGGCGATCCAGACGATCCAGCCCACCCAGGACGGGGCCGGCCCGGTGCCCTCCAGCGCGGCCGACTCGGCGACCGTCAGTACGCCGTCCTTGCTCCAGAAACCGGCCAACGGCGGCACCCCGGCCAACGCGCCCAGGCCCACCACGGTGCACCAGAACATCACCGGCATGCTGCGCCGCAGCCCGCCCATCTCCGACATCAGCGTGGTGCCGACGGCGTGGATCACGGCACCGGCGGCGAGGAACAGCAGCGCCTTGAAGGCGGCATGGGTGAGCAGGTGGAACAGCGCGGCCGACGGCGAACCGACCGCCAGCGCGCCGGTCAGGTAACCCAGTTGGGAGACCGTCGACCAGGCCAGCACGCGTTTGATGTCGTCCTGGGCGGTGGCGGCGAGCGCGCCGAGCAGCAGCGTGATCGCGCCGAGCACCCCCAGCACTGTCAACGTCACCGGCGCGGCCGTGAACAGCGGGTAGAGCCGGGCCACCGCGTAAACCCCGGCGGCGACCATCGTCGCGGCGTGGATCAGCGCGGAGATCGGGGTCGGGCCGGCCATCGCGTCCGGCAACCAGGTGTGCAGCGGGAACTGCGCGCTCTTGCCGGCCACACCGGCGAGCAGCAGCAGGCCGGCAGCGGTCAACGTCGCGCCGGAATGCTCGTGGGCGAGCACGTCGGCGATCCGGAAGCTGCCCGTCGACACACCCAGCAGCGCGATGCCGAGCAGGAACCCGACGTCACCGACCCGGGTCACCAGGAACGCCTTCATGGCGGCGGCGGGGGCGGCGGCCAGTCGGCGGTCATGGGCGATCAGGAGGTACGAGCAGAGGCCCATCACCTCCCAGCCGACCA
Organism: Micromonospora sp. NPDC047644; assembly: GCF_040704315.1. Classification (NCBI taxonomy): domain Bacteria; kingdom Bacillati; phylum Actinomycetota; class Actinomycetes; order Micromonosporales; family Micromonosporaceae; genus Micromonospora; species Micromonospora sp. NPDC047644. The sequence continues at coordinate 33,485 of NZ_JBEYSY010000023.1, read as the reverse complement.
ACAGCATGATCAGGTCGCCGGCGACCACCACCAGCAGCATGGCACCGGTGAAGAGGCTGATCTGGGCGGCGTAGGGCGGGTAGCGGTGGTCCACGTCGACGTCGTCGTGTGGACCGCGCCGCAGGTAGCCGATCGAGTAGACCTGCACGGCCAGGGCGACAGCGGTGACCGCCACGGCCACCAGCGCGGCGGCGCCGTCCAGCCGTACGCCGAGGGTCACCGCCAGCCCGCCGAAGTCGACCCAGGTGGTCGACGTCTCCGTCGGCCCGCCGATGGTGAACAGCAGAGCGACGGCCAACGCCAGCGCGCCGGCCGCACCGATGACGCCGAGCGTCACGGCGGCCGACCGGGCCCGGTCGCCGCCGGTCGCGCTGTCGCGCCGAGGGGCCGGTGGCAGCAGCAGACCGAGCAGCCCGGCCACCAGGGGTACGGCGGGCAGCAGCGCCCCGAGCAGCCCGGTCACCGGCCGGCCTCCGAGTCCGCGACGACCGGCTCACGCCCAGCGGAGGGATCCGCCGACTCGGTGAGCGGCACGTCATCCACCGCGACGGTCGCCCGCAACCGGTAGAGCTGAAGGACGATCGCCAGCCCCACCCCGATCTCGGCGGCGGCGAGGACGATGACGAACAACGCGAAGACCTGCCCCGAGTGCGGAAGCACGGCGCGGGCGGTGGTGTCCGCGGTGACCAGGATCAGATTGACGGCGTTGAGCATCAACTCGACCGACATCAGCACCAGCACCGCGTTGCGGCGGCGCAGTACGCCGTACACGCCGAGGCCGAACAGCAGCGCGGCGGTGACGTACGGGATGACCGGCCTCACCGGCGCCCCCCGGGCTCGCTGTCGACCAGGTCGCCTGCGTCGCGTCGCGGGGCGGCACGGCCGATGTCCGGCCGGGACAGCACGATCGCGCCCACCAGCGCGGAGAGCAGCAGGACCGACAGCACCTCGAACGGCAGTACCCAGGACTGGAAGATCTGCTCGCCCAGCCGCTCGGCGGTGCCGGCGTCAGGCAACGTGACCGTGCTCCAGCGGTACGCGTCGACCAGCAGCGCGGCCAGCCCCAGCCCGGCGCCGCCGCCGATCAGCGCGGCCGGCCAGCCCGGCCGGTCCAGGTCGTCGGAAGCGCCGATCGGGGCCCGGGTCAGCATCACCGCGAACAGCAGCAGGACCACCACCGCGCCCACGTAGATCAGCACCTGCACCCAGGCCACCAGCTCGGCGCTGAGCACCAGGAAGTCACCGGCCAACGCGCCCAGGCACACCACCAGGTACAGCCCGGCCCGGACCAGGTGTTTCGTGGTCACCACCAGCACGCCGGCACCGACCGCCACCGCGCCGAGGGCGAGCAGCAGCACGTCCGCGCCGGTCACCGGAGCGCCCTTGCGGCTGGGGCGCTCACGACGCCGGGTCCTGGTCGGCGTCGGAGCGTACCGCCGGAGGAGCGGGACGTGCGGCGGCCGCCTTGCGCGCGGCGGAGGTCTCCTCCTTGGCCGGCTCGCCGTTCGGGTCGTGCGCGGGCGGCGGCGGAACGGTGGCCATCCACTGACCGAGGTGGTCCTTGTCGTGCAGCAGGTCCTTGATGTCGTACTCGGCGTACTCGAACTCCGGTGACCAGTAGAGCGCGTCGAACGGGCAGACCTCGATGCAGATGCCGCAGTACATGCAGAGCGAGAAGTCGATGTCGAACTTGTCGAGCACGTTGCGCTGGCGGGGGCGGGCGGCGCCGGGCACCACCACCTCCTCCTTGTGCGAGTCGATGTAGATGCACCAGTCCGGACACTCCCGGGCGCAGAGCATGCAGACCGTGCAGTTCTCCTCCGACAACGCGATCACGCCACGCGAACGGGGCGGCAGCTCGGGGGCCACATCGGGGTACTGCTGGGTGGTCGACCGGCTGGTCATCGTCTTGAGGGTGACCGCCAGCCCCTTCACCAGGCCCGCGCCGGGGAGGCCGCGCCCGCTGGTGTCGCCGTGCTCGCTGGGGTCGCTCATGTGGACCATCCTGCCCTGTGGCCACTGCGCGCGCGACCACCACCCACAGGTAGACGACCTCAGGGCCTACCTGTCACCCACCGATTAGCCCGCTCACGCCCCAGGTCCGCCGTCGACGGCCGGTGGGAGCATCTCGACACCCAGTTGTTGCAGCAACTGGAACAACTCGGTGCAGCTCCACACCTCGACGATCCGGCCCGCGGGGTCGAAGCGCAGGAACGTCGCCCCCGAATAGCTGACCACCTGCCCGGTCGCCGGCACCGGCCCGAACTGCCCGGCGTGAGTGCCCGCCGCCCGCCAGTGCACCGCCACCCGCTCGCCGGCCGCGACCACGTCGACGATCTTGTAGCGGAGGTCCGGGAAGGCCGCCCGACGCTCGCGGTGCCAGGCCAATGTCGCCTCCGGCCCGGTGCCGCCCAGCCCCGGGCACTCCTCGGCGACCAACTCGTACGCCGACTCCTCCTGGCGGGCATTCCACACATCGGCGATGAACCGCCGGGCCGCCGCCTCCACATCCGTCATGCCGGCGAGGGTATCCGGGCTCACCGCGTCGATTGGTCGGAGATCGGTAAGGATGGGGAGCAGGGCAGCAACACGACCGGGAGGCTGACGTGGGCGAGGAAACAGGCGGCAAGTACGTCGAGCCGGGTGGCGAGTTCACCCGCGACCAGCGGTACATCGCCACCCGGATCACCGAGGACGGGCGCGACGGATACCCCGTCGAGCCGGGCCGGTACCGGCTGGCGGTCAGCCGGGCCTGCCCGTGGGCCAACCGATTGATCATCGTGCGGCGGTTGCTCGGTCTGGAGGACGCCCTCTCGATGGCGGTGGCCGGCCCGACCCACGACGCCCGGAGCTGGACCTTCGACCTCGACCCCGACGGCCGGGACCCGGTGCTCGGCATCGAGCGCATCCAGGAGGCGTACTTCAAGCGCTTCCCCGGCTACGAACGCGGCATCACCGTCCCGGCCATCGTCGACGTGCCGACCGGGCAGGTGGTGACCAACGACTACGCGCAGATGAGCCTGGACCTGTCCACGCAGTGGAGGGCGTACCACCGCGAGGGCGCCCCGCAGCTCTACCCCGAGCACCTGCGGGAGCAGATCGACGAAGTCAACGACGTGGTGTTCCGGGACGTCAACAACGGCGTCTACCGGTGCGGGTTCGCCGGCAGCCAGGAGGCGTACGACAAGGCGTACCACCGGCTCTTCGACCGGCTGGACTGGCTCACCGAGCGGTTGACCGACCAGCGTTACCTGGTCGGCGACACCATCACCGAGGCCGACGTGCGGCTGTTCACCACGCTGGTCCGCTTCGATCCGGTCTACCACGGCCACTTCAAGTGCAACCGGCAGAAACTCAGCGAGATGCCGGTGCTGTGGGCGTACGCCCGGGACCTGTTCCAGACTCCCGGTCTCGGCGACACCATCGACTTCGACCACATCAAGCGGCACTACTACGAGGTGCACCGCGACATCAACCCGACCGGGATCGTGCCGCTCGGCCCGGACCTGTCCAACTGGCTCACCCCGCACGGTCGGGAAGCGCTGGGCGGCCGCCCCTTCGGCGACGGCACCCCGCCCCCACCCCCGATCGAGCCCGTAGACCCCACCCACACCCCACTCCCCTAACCACCAACCCCGCCCCGCCCCGCGCCCGCGCGCCCCGCCCGCGCGGCCCTCGCCCGCGCCCCGCGCTCGTTCCGCCCCCGCGCTCGTCCAGCCCCACCCCGCCCCGCGCTCGCCTGCCCGCCCGCTACCCGCCTACCCCGCGCGCTTGCCGCGCCGCGCCTGCCCGCGCGCACGCCCCACCCGCCCCGCCCCGCGTCACCCCACCCCGCGTCACCCCACCCCACCCCACCCCGCCCCGCCTCGCCCTGCCTCGCCCTGCCCTGCCCTGCGGGCCTGCCCCGCCCTGCCCTGCCCCGCCCTGCCCTGCGGGCCTGCCCCGCCTCGCCCCGCCCCGCTTGCCTCGCCGATCTTGCAGTTTCGGTTGTCGATTCGAGAACTACGCCCGTTATGTCGGCGCAGTAAGTGCAAGATCGCGGTTCGGTGACCTATCGACCCCGTCGATCATGGATTGTTGGTGCCCGGATTACTGCTTTCCGCGCACTTTGTCACCCACCACAACTCCATGATCGACGCAGCAGGGGCGGCGGGACGGCGGGACGGGGGCGGGCGGGCGGAGCAGGGCAAGGCAGGCCCGCACGGCAGAGCAGGGCGCGAGCAGGGCAGGGCCGGGCCGCGCAGACCCGCGCGACGGGGCGCGAGCAGGGCAGGGCGCGGGCAGGGCCGGGCAGGGCGCGAGCCGGGCAGTGCCGGGCGCGGGCGGGGTGAGGCCGGGCGGGGCGGGGTTACAGGGCTATGCGGACGGCTGCGGTCAGGACCAGTTGCGCCAGCGCGGCCGGGACCAGGACCAGCCAGCAGAGGCGTTGGAGTTGGTCCTCGCGTAGCCGGGGGTAGGAGACCCGAAGCCAGATGATCACGAAGGAGACCGCGAAGATCTTGAGCAGCGTCCAGAGCCAGCCCAACTGCTCGTCGGCGAACGGGCCCTGCCACCCACCCAGGAACAGCACAGTGGTCAGCGCGGCGATCACCACGATGCCGACGTACTCGGCGAGCAGGAAGAACGCGAACCGCAGACCGGTGTACTCGGTCATGTACCCGAAGACCAGCTCGGAGTCGGCCACCGGCATGTCGAACGGTGGTCGACGGATCTCGGCCAGCCCGGCGACGAAAAAGATGATCATCGCGGGCGCCTGCCAGAGCAGCCACCACGGCTGCCACGCCTCGACGATGCCCGACAGGCTGAGCGTGCCGGCTGCCATCGCCACCGACGCGGCGGCCAGCACCAGCGGAAGCTCGTAACCGAGCAGCTGGGCCGCCCCCCGCAAGCCGCCCAGCAGGCTGTACTTGTTGGCCGACGCCCACGCCGACATCAGCACCGCCACCACCCCGACGCCGACCACGGCCAGCACGAAGAAGAGGCCGATGTCCAACGGTTGCCCGACCAGGTCGTTCGGACCGAGCGGAATGACGAGCAACACCAGCAGGTAGGGCACCAGGGCCACCGCCGGCGCCAGCCGGAACACCGCCCGGTCCGCCTCGCGCGGGGTGATGTCCTCCTTCTGCACGAACTTGACCCCGTCGGCCACCAGCTGAGCCCAGCCGTGGAAGCCGCCCGCGTACATCGGCCCGAGCCGACCCTGCATGTGCGCCATCACCTTGTGCTCGGCCTGGCCGACAAGCAACGGCAGAGTGAGGAAGGCGACCACCACGCCGCCGATCCGGAGCACCAGCTCCACCCAGAGCGGCATCAGGCCGTACCCCCGTCGTGGTCGCTCCGGCCGTCGCGGCCCGGCGGGTCCGCGACCGGCTCGCCACCCGAGGTGGCCGAATCCCGGCCGGGCCTGCCCGATGAGGCCACGCCGGACGCGTTGTGGCCGACCCCGTCAACGCCGGGCACAGGCTCGGCAGCCGGTCCGTCGGGCACGGGCCGGTCAGGCGCGGCCACGCCGGGCACGGCAGTCGGGCCGGCGCCGGGTTGGTCAGCTGCGGCGGCATCGGGCGCGGCAGTCGGGCCGTCGCCAGGTTCGTCGGGTGCGGCCGCGTCGGGCGCAGGCTGGTCGGCCGGGCCGGCGCTGGGCACGGCCCTGGAGGCCGGGCCGGCGCTGGGCACGGCCGCGGCAGTCGGGCCGGCGCCGGGTTGGTCGGGTGTGGCCGGGCCTGCGTCGGGCGCGGGTTGGTCGGCGGGGGTCGGGCCGTCGGTGGCGCCGACCGGGCGGGGAGTACGCGCCGGACGGGCCCCCGGGGCGGGCCGCGCCGGACGCTCACGGGCCGGTCTGGCCGGGGTGCCGCCACGCGGGCCCTCCCCCACTCCGCCGGCGCCGGCCGGGGTGGGCGTGGGACCCCACTCGCCCGGAGCGGGTACGCCCGGCGGGCGGATCGGTCGACGTCCGGCGCCGGCCTCGGACTCGCCCGGCTCCTTCGCACCCGGCCAGGGCTTCGCCACCCTCGACGCCAGCACGAACTCCTTACGCAGCGGGTGACCCTCGAACTCCGGCGGCAGCAGCAGCGGCAGCAGCTCCCCATGCCCGGCGAAGTCGATGCCGAACATCTCGTGCGTCTCCCGCTCGTGCCAGGCGGCACCGGGGTAGACGTCGACCACCGAGGCGACAGTGGGCGCTTCGCGCGGCAACCGGGTACGCAGCAGCAGGCCGTGTCGCAGTCGCGACGACCAGAGGTGCGCCACCACGTCGAAGCCCTCGGCCAACTCGTCGACGGCGGAAAGCCAGTCGAAGAAGTCGCAGGCCAGCTCGGCGTCGTCGCGGGCGGCCGAAACCGCGGTGAGCCAACTGGTGGGTGGCACGTCGACGGTGGCCCGGGCGAACCGTTGCCCGCCGGAGACCGACGGGGTCGCCTCAGCCGGCGCGAGCAGCGCGACCAGTCGAGCGCCGACCTCTTCGGGAGTCATGCCGCTGATCCTAGTGCCGGCCGAGGCCGCACCTGGCCGCCGCCGATGCCCGACGATCTGCCGGCTTTGGGCCCGCCGTACGCGCCAGCGGGGAAAGATGAGGATGTGCGCGCTGTGACGGTGGAACCTGGGGTCGCCAACTCGCTGAGCCTCGTCGAGGATCAGCCGGAGCCGGCTGCCGAGGAGGGCTCTGTTCTGGTCGAGGCGCTGGCGGTGGGGATCTGCGGCACCGACCACGAAATCATCTCCGGGGAGTACGGCGAGGCGCCGCCGGGTGCGGAACGCCTGATCATCGGCCACGAGTCACTGGGCCGGGTGATCGAGGACTCGAGCGGCACGCTGCAACCCGGCGACCTGGTGGCCGGCATCGTCAGACACCCCGATCCGGTCCCCTGCCCCAACTGCGAAGTCGGCGAGTGGGACATGTGCCGCAACGACCAGTACACCGAACACGGCATCAAGGCGCTTCCCGGGTTCGCCCGGGACCGCTGGCGGATCGAACCCCAGTTCGCGGTCAAGCTCGACCCGACACTTGCCCAGGTCGGCGTGCTGCTGGAGCCGACGAGTGTGGTGGCGAAGGCCTGGGACCACATCGAGCGGATCGGGCACCGGGCCGAGTGGCAGCCGCAGTCCGTCCTGGTGACCGGGGCCGGCCCGATCGGGTTGCTGGCCGCGTTGCTCGGCACCCAGCGCGGGCTCACCGTGCACGTGCTGGACCGCAACACCGAGGGGCCGAAGCCGGAGCTGGTCGCCGGGCTGGGCGCCACATACCACACGGTGTCGGTCAACGACCTGCCCTTCGAGCCGGACGTGGTGATCGAGTGCACCGGCGCTCCCACCGTGGTCCTCGACGTCATGTGCAAGGCGGCCCCCACCGGGATCGTCTGCCTGGCCGGGGTGTCCAGCGGTGGCCGGAGCATCGACTTCGACGCCGGGGCGCTGAACCGGGAGCTGGTGCTGGAGAACAACGTGGTGTTCGGGTCGGTGAACGCCAACCGGCGACACTGGACCATGGCCGCGCAGGCGCTGGCCCGCGCCGACCAGGTCTGGCTCGAGTCGCTGATCACGCGGCGGGTGCCGGTGAATCGGTACGCCGACGCGTACACCCCCGGGCCGGACGACATCAAGGTGGTGCTGGAGTTCGCGTCCTGAGCGACGCCGCGCCGGATCAGATGCCCGGCAGTCGACCGTTGCGGAACAGGTCGACGAAGAGCTGGTGGTCCTGGCGGGCGCGCACCCCGTACGCGTGCGCGAAGTCGACCAGGTGGGCGACGAAGCCCCGCTCGTCGGCGTCCACCGCCGCGACGATCGCCTCCTCGGTGGAGTAGTCCACCAGGTCGTGACTGGATTCGTCGTCGGCGACCGAGTGCATCCGGGCCACCGCCCGACCGAGGTCGAGGAGAACACCGGTCAGTTCCTCCGGCTCGTTCACGTCCGACCAGTCCAGGTCGGCGGCGTACGGGGAGACTTCGGCGACGAGCTGACCGGCCCCGTTCAGCTCGGTGAAGCCCAGCCACGGGTCGGCGTGCGCCTGCAACGCCCGCTGCGACTCGGCGGTCCGGTGCCCCTGGTGCTGGAAGTAGCCGCGGACCGACTCGTCGGTGACGTACCGCGCCACGGCCGGCACCTGCGCCTGCTTCATGTAGATGACGACGTCGTTCTCCAGCGCCTGGGTGTGCCCCTCCAGCAGCAGGTTGTACGACGGCAGCCCGGCCGAGCCGATGCCCACTCCCTTGCGCAGCACCACATCCTTGATCCGCGCCGCCACCGGGCGCAGCTGCGTCCCGGCGGTTGGCAGGGTGCCCAGGTATTCCTGGAAGGCGGCGCTGACCAGGTCGCGGGTGGCGTCGTCGATCTCGAAGACCCCGTCGCCGATGGAGAACCGTCGCTCGTAGTTGTCGATGGTGGTCTGCGCGGCCAGCAGGTCCACGCGGGTGTTGAGCCGGGCCCGTTGGAGCACCCGGCGCAGCACCCCGTCGGCGTTGTCCAGGGTGATCGAGCCGATCGCGTCGTCGCCGCCGGCGGCGATGGCCCGCAGCTCGGTCAGGTACGACCGGGCGAAGCCGGCCACCAACTCCCCGATCGCCGTGTCGGAGAGCGCCTTGCCGTAGCCGAGCAGCGCCACGCTGGCCGCGAGCCGTCGCAGGTCCCAGGTGAACGGTCCGACGTACGCCTCGTCGAAGTCGTTGACGTTGAACACGAGCTGCCCGGAGGCGTTCATGTAGGTGCCGAAGTTCTCCGCGTGCAGGTCACCGTGGATCCACACCCGGCTGGTCTGCTCGTCAAAGAACCGGTCGTCGGCGAAGTCGCCGAGCTGGTCGGCGTAGAACAGCGCGGCGCTGCCCCGATAGAACGCGAACGGCGACGCCGCCATCTTGCGGAACTTGCGGCGGAAGGCGGCCGGGTCGATCGCCATCGACGCCCCGAACTCCTCGGTGAGCACGTCGACGATGTGGGCGGAGCGCTGGTCCCCTGAGCTGCTCATAGTCCGGAGGCTAGTGCGGCGGGTCCACAACGGGGTGGCGAACGAGGTATCCATCGATCATGCTGTGCGGGTCACGGCGCGGGGGCCCGGACACCATGGTTACGTCGATCGATCGCGGCATCGCCACGAGCGGCGGCAGGTCCCTCGCCGGGCGTCGACCATGGAGGACCAGATAAAGATGTTCCGCAAAACGGGGACCCTGCTCACCGCCGCACTACTCGGCCTGACGGCGACGATCGGCGCGGCCGGACCGGCCTCGGCCGCACCGTCTGCCTCCGCCGACGCCCCCACGTTCTCGCTGAGCCGGCTCGTGCTCGAGCCGACCGAGCGCGGCTACCGGGGCAGCCTTCGGGTGACCATCACCAACAACAGTGACAGCACGCAGGGCTTCTACTTCCGGATCCGCGAGGCCGTGGCCGGCTCCTTCTCCGGGGGCGTGGAGTCGCGCTGCGAGTCGGACGGCGTGGAGGAGGGGCTGTTGGTCCGCACCTGCGCCCTGCCGCGTGGCAACGATCTGGCCCCGGGCGAGTCTCGCCGGGCGACTGTGGAGTTCCAGGTGCTGACCACCCCTCGCAGCTACCCGATGATCGCGGCGGGAGGTCTGGTCACCGCCTACTCGTACGAAACCGGATCGCTGGGCACCGTGCCGTTCAGCGCGCAGTTCCGCTCCCTCGACGGCAAGCTGGCCCGCCCGCAGACGTACGTGCAGGACGCCCAGGCGAACGCGTCCGTCGAGCTGGCCGGTCCGGTGACCGACGGCCCGGAGAACACCCGGCGGGTGCCGCTCCGGGTCCGGTACTCAGGTGACGCTCGGCAGCTCGGCAGCTCGCTGACGGCCACGGGGTTGCCCGCCGGGTCGATGATCCTCTTTACCGAGCCCTTCGACGGCCCGGTGTACGGCCCGCAGGCATTCGTGCCGGGCGGGCTGCTGATGCAGGGTGAAGAGCGCGACGTGGCGCTGTTCATCAGCCGGCCGACCGACCCGGCGGACGAGGCGACGACGATCACCGTGGAGCTGGCCACCCTCTACTGGAACGAGACGGTGCCGGACGTCGACCCGAGCGACAACACCGTCACGTTCAACCTGGCCGTGGCGGCCGGCTGACCTGATGGTGCGGCGGTCGGCCGCCGCCCGGACCAGTTCCGGGTGGCGGCCGGTCGTCCTCAGTTCGCGGCGGGTGGGCGGACCGGCGGGGCGGTGAGCGAGTCGACCGAGCGTGGCGCGGCGGCCTCGCGGGGCGGGGCGTCCAGCGGCGCGGCCAGCACGTCCCGTTGCGGCACACCCCCGATGCCGGACTGCTCGGCGGCGATCTTCTCCTGCAGGCGCAGGATGCCGTGCAGCAGCGCCTCCGGCCGGGGCGGGCAGCCGGGCACGTACACGTCGACCGGGATGAGCTGGTCGACGCCCTTGGTCACCGAGTACGAATCCCAGTAGGGGCCGCCGCAGTTGGAACAGGCGCCGAACGAGATGACGTACTTCGGCTCCGGCATCTGGTCGTAGAGCCGCTTGATCGCCGGGGCCATCTTGTCGGTCACCGTGCCGGAGACAACCATCAGGTCGGCCTGGCGGGGGCCGTGGGCGAAAGGGATCACGCCGAGTCGGATGAAGTCGTGCCGACCCATGCTGGTGGCGATGAACTCGATGGCACAGCAGGCCAGACCGAAGTTGAACACCCAGAGCGAGTAGCGGCGCCCCCAGTTCAGCACGAACCGGATCGGCTCGCCGAGCACTGCCGGCAGCTGCACGACCGCCCCCTCTCCTCACCGACAGTGAATCACAGCCGGCGTCCGCGCGGTCCGGCGGTGATCGGCCCGAGCGGTCCGCCAATTGTCCCCGAGCCGACAAGGATCGGCGGCGGTTGACGCGCAACCTGCCGGTGCGCTCGTTTGTGTGACCGGTGCTGGCGAACACGACGCCGGCAGTCGCCACGGGGAGGACGAGTGCTTGTGACACGAGATGTGCCGGTGGGTGGGCGCCCACCGGACCCGCCGGGAGCCACGACCTCCGCGCCGGCAGAGCTGGTCTTCGACGACTTCTACCACGCCCACTACCGCGGCCTCGTGGTGCAGTTGACCGCGTACACCGGTGACCGCGGGCAGGCGCAGGACCTTGTCCAGGAGGCGTTCTGTCGGGCGTACGCCCGCTGGGACCGGCTCGCCGGTTACCAGGACCCCCTGGCCTGGGTCCGTCGGGTCGCGTGGAATCTCGGACACAACCGCTGGCGGCGGCTGCGGACCGCCCAGCAGTGGCTGCTGCGGCAGCGGGAGACACACGTCGCGGAGCCGAGCCCCGACCGGGTCGCCGTCGACTCCGCGTTGGCGAAGTTGCCGCCGAAACAGCGGCGGGCCGTCGTCCTGCACTACCTCGCTGACCTGACGGTCGCGGAGATCGCCGCTCAGGAACAGGTCGCCGAAGGGACGGTCAAGTCCTGGCTGCACCGGGGCCGAACCGCGCTCGCCACTCATCTACGCGACACCAATGAGGAGGTGCGGGATGTCTGAGCAGGAGATTCTTGACCTGGCCGAAGAGTTCGCCCGTTACCGCCGTACCGCGCTGGCGGAGGTCGAGGCACCGGGGCCCGCCGCCGTTCGACGGACCGTACGAGGCCGCAGTCGACGCCGGCTGGCCGCCTCCGCCACGACGGCGCTCGCCCTGTTCGGCGGGTCGGCCGTCGGATACGCGGCCTTGAGCGGCCCGGACCACCGGCCCGGTCCGGTCGACCCGACGCCGAGCATCTCGGCGTCACCGACGCCGACGCCTACGCCGACGAGCCCGACCCCCAGCCCTGCCGGGACCAGCGCCAGCCCGACCGTCGGGGCGGCGGACGGCCGGTTCAGCCGGGCCCAACTGCTGGCGGCACCGGTGACCCTGCCGGCGTGGCGGGCCGGACGAGGCTGCCCGACGTCGCAGACGCGGCTCACCGCCGACGCCCGGGAGGGCGCGAACTGGCTCTTGGCGCTCGACCACGGCGACATCGACGGTGACGGCGCGGTGGAGACCGTGGCTCTCGTGCAGTGCGTGCTCGGCACCCGTGGGCCGATGCAGGTGGTCGCCTTCGACCGCGACGAGGCAGGAAAGGCGACGACCGTCGGCCGTGTGGTCGCGACCACGATCGACAAGCCGGAGTGGCTGTTCGCGCTGGATGTCGTGGGCGACGGCACGGTGCGCGTTCAGGTCGGTGACATCGCTCCCGGGGGTGGCTGGAACGCCAGGTGGTCACAACGGCAGTGGCGGGGCTACCGCTGGAAGGGTGACGCCTTCAGCCAGGTGTCCGGGCCGACGAGCTTCGGTCCGAACCCGAACCTGGCGGACGTCGCCGTCACCACCGGCGACCTCGTGCTGAGAACCGCCGACGACGGCTCCCGGACGGGTACGGCCACGGTGCGGATCCGCAACCGGGGCACGGGCCCGGTCGCCCACGTGGTGCTGCGGTTGGGCGTGCCCGCCGCGGTGCGCGCGGACGTCGACGGGTGGGGCCCGTGCGCGGGCGTCCTCGACGGCGTCGAACCGATCACCTGCCGCCTGGGTGAGCTGGCCGCCGGGGCGGAGATGCGGCTGGACCTGGACTTCCGGGTGCTCGAAGGGATCACGTTGAGCACTGACAAGGCGGACGTGGACGTCCAGCCGATGGACAGCGAACGTGACGTCCTGCCGGACGTCAACAGAGCCGACAACCTGGTTCAGATGAGGTTGACCTACGGCTGACGGTCGCCGGCCGCGTCGTACGCCACGGGGGCGTACGACGCGGCCGGCTGCGACCGATCCCGTTGCCGCACGGTCAGCTCGGCGTCCACCTGGGGCGTTGCAGCAGACTGACGAATTCCATGAGCAACCGCTCGCGCATCGCTGATGGCGCGGCGTCGAGCAGGGTGTTCACCAGCGCCATCCGCTCCGGCAGCGGTCCCGCGTCCGACCCCTCTCCGCCACCCAGGCCCAGCCCGGCGGCCAGGCCGACGACCAGGTCCGGGGTCAGCGCCTCGGGGGTCAGCGCGCCGACCAGGGCCGCCAGTTCGGCGGGGAGCCGCACCGGGCCGGCGGCCCTGGCCGCGGCCACCGCGGCGGTCAGGTCCGGCCCGAACTCGGCCACCCGGGGCGCGACAGCGGCGGTCACCGTGAGGTGCACGCTGGCGGGCAGGCCGTCGTACGAGAGCTGGGGTTGGGTGTGCCAGCCCCGCGCGGTCAGCTCGTCGACCAGGACGAACAGGTCGGGGCCATCGTCGGTCGCGGTGAAGCAGACCACTGTCGACTCCGGCTCGGCCATCAACCGCAGCCCGTCGACGGCACGCACCGCGTCGGCCAGTCCGGCCACCGCGTCCCGGGTGATGGCGCTCAGCCGCAGGTAACCCTCGTCGCCGAGGTGCCGCACGGTGGCGTACGCGGCGGCGATCGGCCCGCCCGAGCGGGTGGACGCGATCACCGGGTTGATCATGGTGTAGCCGGGCCAGTCGGCGTACGCGAAGTACTGCGGGGCGCGCAGTGCGGCGTCGCGGTGCAGCAGCACCGACACCCCCTTCGGCGCGTACGCGTACTTGTGCAGGTCGACCGAGATGGAGGTGACCCCGGGCACCGCGAAGTCGAACGGCGGCACCGGCTCGCCGAGCCGACGCAGGTACGGCAGGGTCCAGCCGCCGAAGCAGGCGTCCACGTGGCAGCGCACCCCGGCATCGGCCGCGGCGGCCGCGATCCGCGTGACCGGGTCCACCACCCCGTGCGCGTACGACGGCGCGGAGCAGGCGACCAGCACCGTCTCCGGGCGGATCGCGGCGGCCATGGCGGCCGGGTCGGCCCGCAGCGTCTCCGGGGAGACGGGCACGACGTCCAGCGCCACCCGCAGGTAGTGCGCCGCCTTGGCGAATGCCGCGTGTGCGCTCGACGGCACCACGATCCGAGGTTCGGTGATCTCCGGGTGGGCGTCCCGGGCGGTCTTGACGGCGAGGATCAGTGACTCGGTGCCGCCGCTGGTGACGCTGCCGACGACGTCCGGGGCGGTCGTCCCGGGGCCGGCGCCCAGCACCCGGCCGGCGGCGCCGACGAGCGCGTTCTCCATGGCCAGCAGGGACGGGAACGCGGTCGGGTCCAATCCGTTGACGTGCGCGCTCTCCCGGTGGGCTGCGGCGGCCAGCTCGTCCAGCCCCGGGACCGCCGGGTCGTAGACGTACGCGAACAGCCGTCCCCCGTGGGTGGGCGCGTCACCCGCCCGCAGCGTGCGCACCTCTTCCAGAACCTGTTCCGCCGGAACCCCGGTGGCGCGAAGCGCTCCGGCCTCGACCCTGCTCTCGTCGATCATGGGGTTACGGTGCCCTTCTCGTGGCGGTCAACGCTCTCGTCCCCCAGCACAACTCCATGATCGCCCAGGTCGCTGTGGGCGCTGAGGGTGTACTGGCGCAGCAGGAGGATCGGCGGGGCGATCAGCAGGGCCGGGATCAGCGTGAAGCCGAGGAGGACGCCCAGCCTCGCCGTGTCGGACTGGGCCGCCGCCGAGCCGGTGTCGGAGGACACGTAGCCGGACAGCTGGAGCACCAGTCCGTAGATGCCGGGGCCGAGCGCCAGGCCGAAGGTCTCCCCGGCGGTCCACAGCCCGGTGAAGACGCCCGCCTGCCGTCGCCCGGTGCGCGCCGTCTCGTACGCGATGCAGTCCGGCAACATCGCCAGCGCGAAGACCTGCTGTCCGGCGTACCCCACGCCGATCAGCGCGACCACGAGATAGACGGCGACCGCCGGCAGCACCGGGGCGGCGACCAGTGCGAACGCGCCGACGGCGAGGATCAGCGAGGCGACGACGAGCGCGGTGCGCTTGCCCAGCCGGGCACCGATCCGGCTCCAGACCGGCATCACCAGCAGCGCCGGCCCGACGAAGCAGACGAAGAGCAGGGTCGGCCCGCTCTCCTCGTCGCGCAGGATCTGCCCGGCGAAGTAGTTGACCCCGGCCAGGATCGTCGCCACCCCGGCGGACTGCACGACGAAGCAGATCAGCAACGCCCGGAACGGACGGTTTGCACCGGCCACCGCGAGCTGGGCTCGCAGCGTCGGCTCGCTCTCGCCCACGGTGCCGGTCGGCGCGGACCGGGTGCCCAGGAACGCGCCGAGGGCACCGAGGGCGATCAGCACCGCCACGAACAGGCCCATCCAGCGATGCCCGGCCACGCCGTCACCACCGGCACCGACCACCAGCGGCGCGACCGCGCCGGAGACCAGGATGGCCAGCGCCAGCACCGCGATCCGCCAGGTCATCAAGCGGGTGCGCTCGGCGTAGTCGTCGGTCAGCTCCGCCGGCATCGCCACGTACGGCACCTGGAAGAAGGCGAACGCGGTGGCGGTGGCGAGGAAGGCGAACGCCACGTACGCCGCGGCGCCCGAGCCGTTACCGAAGGGCGCGGCGAAGATCGATGCGAACAGGACGGCGAGCGCGAGGCCGGCGACGAGCAGGTACGGCCGGCGGGCGCCCCATCGCGACCGGGTGCGGTCGGAGATCCGCCCGGCGACCGGGTTGACCAGCACGTCCCAGGCCTTGGGCAGCAGCACCAGCAGCGCGGCCAGCCCGGCGGCCACGCCCAGCGTGTCGGTCAGGTACGGCAGCAGCAGCAGACCGGGCACGGTGCCGAACGCTCCGGTCGCCAGGGAGCCGAGCGCGTAACCGGCGTGCACCCGTCGAGGCAGCGAGCCGGGCCCCGGCGGCGTTGTCATGGGGCCGAACATTACTCATGTTAGGGCGACGGTCACATCCCCTCATCGGGCGACCAGCCCGCCGCCGCGATGTCCACGCCCTCGCCGCGCAGCGGCACCCCCTCGGCCCGCAGTCGGGACCGCGCCTCCCGCTCGTGCCCCGGCGGCAGTCGACCACCCGCGGTCACCACCCGATGCCAGGGCACCGAGCCCCCGTGCCGGGCCATGATGCTGCCGACCAACCGCGCCGACGTGCGGCCCGAGCGCTCGGACAGCGCGTCGGCCACCCCGCCGTACGACATGACCCGGCCCTCCGGGATCCGCTCGACCAGGTCGAGAACCGCCTCGACGTACTCGTCTGGAGTCACAATCCGCCACCATATGGGAACGCCGCCGGGCGGTGCGGCGGTGACCACGCAGAATGGTCGGGTGCGCGACGCAGTCACGACGGCCCGACGGGTCGTCGTCAAGATCGGATCCTCCTCGTTGACCACCGCCACCGGCGGGCTGGCCGACGAGCGCGTCGACACGCTGGTCGACACCCTCGGTCGACTCACCGCCGAGGGGCGCGAGGTGGTGCTGGTCTCCTCCGGCGCCATCGCCGCCGGGCTCGCCCCGCTCGGGCTGTCCCGACGCCCGCGCGACCTGGCCACCCAGCAGGCCGCCGCCAGCGTCGGGCAGGGGCTACTGATCGGCCGGTACGCGGCCAGCTTCGCCCGGCACGGCCGCACCGTCGGGCAGGTGCTGCTCACCGTCGACGACGTGACCCGGCGAGCCCACTACCGCAACGCGTACCGGACACTGCGCAAGCTGCTCGACCTGCGGGCGGTGCCGATCGTCAACGAGAACGACACGGTCGCCACCCAGGAGATCCGGTTCGGCGACAACGACCGGCTGGCCGCCCTGGTGGCCGCGCTGGTGCACGCCGACCTGCTGGTGCTCCTCTCCGACGTGGACGCGCTCTGGACCGGTGACCCCACCAACCCGCGCTCGACCCGGATCGCCGAGGTGCGCGACGACACGGACCTCGCCGGCATCACCATCGGCGGCACCGGCCGGTCCGGCGTCGGCACCGGTGGCATGGTGACCAAGGTCGAGGCCGCGCGGATCGCCACCGGCTTCGGCATCCCGGTGGTGCTCACCGCCGCCGACCTGGCCACGCCGGCGCTGGCCGGCGAGCCGATCGGCACGCTCTTCCACCCGCAGCGGCGACGCCCGACGGCCCGGCTGTTCTGGCTGGCCCACGCCACCTCACCCCGGGGCCGGCTGCACCTCGACCCGGGTGCCGTCGCCGCCGTCGTCGGGCGGCGCAAGTCGCTGCTCCCGGCCGGCATCACCGCCGTGGACGGCACGTTCACCGCCGGCGACCCGGTGGACCTGGTGGACACCGCCGGCGCGTCGGTCGCCCGAGGGCTGGTCAACTACGACGCGGTGGAGCTACCCGGGCTGCTCGGCCGCTCCACGTCCGAACTCGCCGCGGCGCTCGGCCCGGCGTACGAACGAGAGGTCGTCCACCGCGACGACCTGGTGCTGCTGTAAGCCAACTGCCCAGCTGAGGAGTAGTCGATGAGCGTCGTCGAGCAGGCGAAGCGGGCGCGGGACGCCGCCGCCGACCTGGCCACCGCCACCCGTACCGTCAAGGACGCCGCGCTGGTGGCGATGGCCGACGCGCTCGTGGCGCGTACCCCGGAGATTCTGAGCGCGAACGAGACGGACCTGGCGGCGGGCCGCGAGGCCGGGCTGAGCGCGGCCGTGCTGGACCGGCTCGCGCTCGACGCGGGGCGGGTGGCCGGGATCGCCGACGCGCTGCGTGAGATGGCCGCGTTGCCCGACCCGGTCGGCGAGGTGGTCCGCGGGTCCACCCTGCCCAACGGCCTGGAGCTGCGCCAGATCCGGGTGCCGTTCGGGGTGGTCGGCATCATCTACGAGGCGCGGCCCAACGTGACGGTGGACGCCGCCGGGATCTGCCTCAAGTCCGGCAACGCGGCGCTGCTGCGAGGGTCGTCGTCGGCCGCGCACTCGAACGCCGCGCTGGTCGCGGTGCTGCGCGACGCGGTCGCCGGGGCCGGTCTGCCCGCCGACGCGGTGCAGTTGCTCGACGCCAGCTCCCGCGACTCGGTCAAGGAGCTGATGCGCGCCCGGGGTCTCGTCGACGTGCTCATTCCGCGCGGTGGCGCGTCGCTGATCCGCACCGTGGTCGAGGAGTCGACGGTGCCGGTGATCGAGACCGGGGTGGGCAACTGCCACGTCTACGTCGACGCCGCCGCCGACCTGGCGAAGGCCGTCGCGGTGACGCTGAACGCCAAGACGCAACGCCTGTCCACCTGCAACACCGCCGAGTCGCTGCTGGTGCACGCGGACATCGCCGACGCGTTCCTGCCGCCGGTGCTGGCCGCGTTCGCCGAGGCGGGGGTGACGGTGCACGGCTCACCCGAGGTGGCCGCCCACTCCGCCGCAGTGGTCCCGGCGACCGAGGAGGACTACGCCACCGAGTACCTGTCCGCCGACATCTCGGTGGCGGTGGTGGACTCGCTGGACGCCGCGGTGGCGCACATCCGCCGCTTCGGCACCGGCCACACCGAGGCGATCGTCACCGACTCGGCGAGCGCGGCCCGTGACTTCGTCGCGCGGGTGGACGCGGCGGCGGTGATGGTGAACGCTTCGACCCGGTTCACCGACGGCGGCGAGTTCGGCTTCGGCGCGGAGATCGGCATCTCCACCCAGAAGCTGCACGCCCGCGGCCCGATGGGCCTGCCCGAACTGACCAGCACCAAATACGTCGTCACCGGCAACGGACACCTGCGCTAACCCCCGCCCCGCCCGTCGCTCCTGCCCGTCGCTCCCGCCCGCCGCCCGCCGCCCGCCGCCCGCCGCCTGCCGCCCCCGCGATCTTGCACTTTCTGTCCCGGCGTAAGGGGCATTTATCCGCAAATCCGCGACAGAAACTGCAAGATCGGCGAGGTCGGGGGCGAGCGGCGGCGGCGGCGGCGACGGCGGGCGAGGGTGGGTCAGGTGGGGGGTGCGGGGCGGGCTGCTCGGATCGCGGCCAGCGTGGCGTGCACGTCGAACTGGTGGCCGTCGTCGCTCTCCCAGCCGCCGTCGCTGCGCTGGGTCTCGGTCAGCCGGCGCAGCGCCCGCACCATGATCCAGTCCTGTGGGTCGACGCCGGCGCGGCGCAACGTGGCCGCCAGCCACGCCACGTCCCCGGGGGACATCTTCGGCATCCGCTCGGCCAGCACCACCTGGATCCGGGCGGACTCCTGGAACATCTCCTGCCGGTGCAGCACCGCCGCGCTCAGCCAACCCGCCGCCAGGTACGACGGCCAGCCACCGTCCGGGCGCAGCCGCGCGGCGAGCGAGTGGGCCGCGGCCTGCACCACCCCGGCGTACGCACCACCGACCCGATGGTCGAGCGGACCCGACGCCCGGGCGTCCAGCCCGGCGACGGTGAGCCAGAAGCCGGCGTTGGCCGACACGAGGAATCCGGCCTCCGGATCGCCGGGACGGGCCCACTCCGGCGCGGAGTCGGCCAGCGACGCGTCCTCTTCCCAACCGCCGTCGGCCTGCTGTCGGGACGCCAGCCAGTCCAGCGCTCGGCGGGCGGCGGGACGGCCGAGCGCCCCCAGGTCGTCCAGCTCGACGAGCCGGAAGCAGGTGGCGTCGATCGAGGCGACCTCGCTGCCCCAGGTGGCCGGCCAACCGCCGTCCGGTGACTGGCCGACCTCGGCCGTCTCCAGCAACTCGGCGGGCACGGCGGTGCCGTTGCGGAGCCAGGAGAGGCGGGCACGTTCCACCGCATCCCCGTGCGCCACGACGAACCCGATCGCGGCTTCCAAGTCGACCACGGCGGAGACGCTACCTGCGCAGACGCGATGCCGCCTCAGAGAATCGGCCAGCCCGGAATGGCTGCGTCGCTCCGGCCGGACGGCCGCTCGGCGTCATCTGCGTCGATTTGCCTAAGGCGGTCGCGGGGCCGCCCCGGCGCGGCGGCGTGGCCGCGCCAGGGCCGCCCCGGCTCGATCGGTCAGTACGCGGGCAGCGACGGGTCGATCTGCTTGATCCAGGAGAGCACGCCGCCCTGCACGTGCACGGCGTCCTTGAAGCCGGCCGCCTTGAGCGCGGCGAGCGCCTCCGCCGAGCGCACGCCCGACTTGCAGTGCAGCACGATCTGCCGGTCCTGTGGCAGCTTCGCGAGGGCCTCACCGGAGATGATGTCGCCCTTGGGGATCAGGGTCGCGCCGGGGATCTGGACGATCTCGTACTCGGCCGGCTCGCGTACGTCGACGAGGAAGATGTCCTTGCCGGCGTCCTGCCACTCCTTCAGCTCAAGAGCGGTGATGGTCGAGTCGAGCGTCGCCTCCTGGGCCTCCTCGGAGACCGCGCCGCAGAAGTCCTCGTAGTCTTCCAGCAGGTCGGTGACCGTCGGGTTGTCGCCGCAGAGCGCGCAGTTCGGGTCCTTGCGGACCTTGATCTTGCGGTATTCCATCTCCAGGGCGTCGTAGACCATCAGGCGGCCGACCAGTGGCTCACCGATACCGGTGAGCAGCTTGATCGCCTCGTTCACCTGGATCGAACCGATCGACGCGCAGAGCACCCCGAGCACGCCGCCCTCGGCGCAGGAGGGAACCATGCCGGGCGGCGGCGGCTCCGGGTAGAGGCAGCGGTAGCAGGGGCCGTGCTCGGCCCAGAACACCGACGCCTGGCCGTCGAAGCGGTAGATCGACCCCCAGACGTACGGCTTACCCAGCAGCACCGCCGCGTCGTTGACCATGTAGCGGGTGGCGAAGTTGTCGGTGCCGTCGACGATCAGGTCGTACTGGGCGAAGATCTCGCGGACGTTCTCCCGGTCCAGCGCGGTGTTGTGGATCTCCACGTTCACCAGGGGGTTGATCTCGCGGATCGACGCGGCGGCGGACTCGGCCTTGGACCGGCCGATGTCGGACACGCCGTGGATGATCTGGCGCTGGAGGTTCGACTCGTCGACGGTGTCGAAGTCGATGATGCCGAGCGTGCCGACTCCGGCCGCGGCGAGGTACATCAGTGCGGGCGACCCGAGGCCACCGGCGCCGACACAGAGCACCCGGGCGTTCTTCAGCCGCTTCTGGCCGGTCACCCCGACGTCCGGAATGA
The DNA here is from genome assembly GCF_040704315.1 of Micromonospora sp. NPDC047644. Taxonomy (NCBI): domain Bacteria; kingdom Bacillati; phylum Actinomycetota; class Actinomycetes; order Micromonosporales; family Micromonosporaceae; genus Micromonospora; species Micromonospora sp. NPDC047644. Next base: position 12,738 of record NZ_JBEYSY010000023.1, on the reverse strand, counting down.
TCAGGTGGCGTGAGTAGCGGCGGATCTCGTCTACGGTCAGCTCGGCGGCGGGCTCGACGAGCGGGGGCAACGACACGGTGGACTCCCCGGGATCGGCGGTGTGAACCGCGCCATTGTTGCTCGCGGGAGCCCCCCTCGGCCATGAGGGACGACACGTGGTCCGGTATGCGGGAGCGGGAATAACCGACGACCCGGCGGATCAGGGGACGATGTCCCCCGCGTAGCGACGACCGTCGAGGTACGGCCAGGCGTTGGCGACGCAGCCTTGCAGCCCGTACGTCTGCTGCTGCATCACCGGGGCCGGCTCCCCCGGGCCCGGACACGCCTCGTGCTCCTCGCCGAACTCGTGGCCCACCTCGTGGTTGATGACGTAGGTCCGGTAGGTGTCCAGCGGAGCGCCGTAGTCGGGGACCGCCTCCATCCAGCGGGCCAGGTTGATGATGACCTGACCGGGCAGGCGACAGGAGGTGTAGCGCTCGGTGGTCAACCCACCCTCGGCGCACATGCGCTCGGACGTGACCGGGGTGGCCAGGTAGATGGTGAAGTCGGCGGTCTCGGCGTCAGCCACCCGTTGCACCCGCAGCTCGTCGGACGCGATCCAACTGCGCGGGTCGGCCAGCACCTCGTCCACTCGGGAGGCGAACACGTCGGCGTCCTGGCCGGCGTCGCGTTCCACGACGACCCGGTATCGGTGCAGCGGCCCGTCCGTGCCGTGCACCGGGGTCTCGCCGTCGGCTGCCGTGAAGCGTCCCGCTCCGACCGACGGATAGCCGGTGGGCGCCGGGTGCGCGGCCACCCCACCTCCGTGGCCCATTCCGCCCTGGGTGGTGGCCGGAGGCTCGACCGACGGTTCGCCGCCCCGGCTCACAGTCACCCCGATGGCGGCCGCGAGCACGAGCAGACCGAGCAGCATGCTGCGACGACGACGCCGGTGCATCCGGACGAGAGCGGGACGCGCGCCCCGCACCGCCGACCGGGGCTCGGCCGGCCGGGGCGGGCCGTAAGGGGACGACGGCGTCATAAAATCAAGCCTGCCAGATTATTCGGGCATTTCTCCGTTTTCGCCGCTATTGCCGCAAGACGCCTGATGGAGGGGTCACTGGTCGGCGTGTCGTTCTCAGAGGGCGGGGCCGGTGTATCGACGCCCGTTCAGGTACGGCCACGGATTGGCCCGGCAGCCGTTGAGGAAGAGCGTCTGCTGCATCATCACCGGTGCCGGCCGGCCCTTGCCGGGGCAGCGCTCGTGCCGATGCCCGAGCTGGTGACCCACCTCGTGATTGACCACGTACGTCCGGTAGACCGTCAACGGCACGCCGGCCGAGACGAAGTGCGGCACCGACAACCGCCACCGATCCAGGTTGATGATCACCTGGCCGGGCGCCCGACAGGACGTGTACGGACGGCCGTCGATCCGGATGTCGACCCCACCCTTCGCGCACATCCGACCCGCGGTCCGGGCGGTGGCCAGGTAGACGGTGAAGTCCCGAGGCGCAGCCCCCGGCACCTGCTGCAGCCGCAACCTGCCGTTGTCGACCCAACTGCCCGGCCCGGCCAGCGCCACCTCCACCGCCTCGGCGAACCCGGCGACGTCCTCGGCACTGCCCGACTCCACAGCGACCCGGTAACGCCGCAGCTCACCCGCCCGACCCAGCACCGGGCCGGAACGGGCGTCATAGCCGAACCCTCCCGTGCCCGCGCTCGGAACCGCGCCGGGCACCCGCAACACCGGCGTCGGACTCGGCGTGACCGCGCCGGAGGGCGAAGGTGCGGGCGGCAGCGGCCCGGCCACCAGCGGCGGCGGCGGTGCGCCGATCTCCTCGGCGGCCAACCGCTCAGCACCGGGATGCCCACCCGGCCCCTCGGCGATCACGGTCACCGCCGCGGCGACGGCCACCACCACCGCCACCAGCTGGGCGAACAGCGCGAGACGTCGCCGACGGCGAGCAGGATGGCGGGCTGAGCTGAGCATCCAGGTCAGCCTGCCAGATCAGACCGCCCCGCGGCGTCCCCCGTTTCGGTGAGCAGGCCGACCACCGCGCGAGCAACCAGCCGGGGAACCTCCAACTGCGCCACATGGCCGACGCCCTCAAGCATCATCAATCGGCTGTCCGGAATGAGTCGGGCGGTCTGCGGCCCGACCCGCACGTCGACCAGACGGTCCTGCAGACCACCCACCACAAGGGTCGGCGCGCGTACCGCCTCGGCGAGGCGCCACAGCGACCCCGGCCCCCGCAGGTACGCCCGCAGGAAGCTGGAGACCAGGCCACGGAACGTCCGGACATACGCGGCGGCGTAGTGCTCGGCCTCGTACCGCACCCGGATCTCCTCCAGCGCCTCCGCCCGGCGCTGATCGCAGATCCGGCTCAGGTCGGCGACGCACGCCTCCAGCACCTGCTGGGCCATCACCTCGGGAGCGAGCTGGGTGAGATGCCGGGCGACCAGCCGCTCACCTCGGGGAATGGCGAGCACCGGCAGCATCCGCCCCTGCAACGAGCGCCGGAAATCCAGGAACGGCAGCGCCGGGGAGATCAGGGTGAGGGTGCGGACCAGATCCGGCCGGAGCGCGGCGACCTGAACCGCGACCGCACCACCCAGCGAATTGCCGAACAGGTGCACCGGCCCTCGACCGGAATGCTCGATCCAGCGGACGACCAGATTCGCGAAGGCCGGAATCGTGTAGCTCGGGCCCGGCTCGCTACGGCCGAAGCCGGGCAGGTCGATGGCCTGACCGTCCAGCCGGTCGGCGAGCAGACCGGCCAGGTCGGTCCAGTTCTGCGACGACCCGCCCAACCCGTGCACGTACAGCGCCGGCTCCGCCCCGGCGGCGGTGGCCGGGGTGTCCCGGACGTAGGTGACCCGGCCGTCGAGGCGGACCTCCCGGCCCGGCCACGGCGGCGGAACGCGGTCGTCGGGGAGCAGGTGGTCCGGCCAGAGGGTGGCGCGTCTCATCGCTCCAGTCTGCCTCGAACCACTCAGGACAGCAGAGCCTCCAGCCGACGGTTGACCGCCGCCAGCGTCGCCCGGACCACCGCCTGACGCGGATCACCCGCGACCAGGGCCGACCCGGCGAGCTGCTCGACCCAGCCCTCACAGACCAGCAACGCCACAACGGTGGCCACCTCGCAGTTGCCGAAGGGCACCACCGCGGCGTGTTCGACGAAACAGCGCCCACGCTCGGCGTTCTCGGCACCGCGCAGCAGCTCGTCCACGGCAGCCGCCGCCGCCACCGCGCAGAGCCGCAACACGTAGCCGTCCACCGCCGGCCCGGTGGCGTACCCGGAGGCGCTTTCACCCCCGGCCAGCAGCCGGACCTCCACGTTCGCGTCCAGGCCGAAGGTGCTGACCTGCACGTGGTCGATCACCACCCGGGGCCCCGGCGTGCCGCCGGTCTCCAGCGGTCGCGACGGCGCCGACTCCGTCGTGGTCACCTGACCACCGGAGTACGACGTGCCCAGTGTCGCCGGGCTACCGGTCGCGGCGCCGGCCGGCGCTGGCGAGACCGACCCTGGTTCCTCCACCGTGGCACGCCCCCGGTGCGGAGCGTTCGACCGGCGGCGCCGCGCCGGGTCCGTGCCGGTCCGTGGCTCCGGCCCGGCCGGCGGGGACTCGACCCGACCGCTTGACGGGCGGGCGACCGTCGGCGACTCGGCCGACCGGACCTCGCCGGGATCGCGCAAAGCCGCGTTTCGCGTTTCCGGGGTACGCCGCTCGGCGGGCTCGGCCGCGCGACGGCGAACCGGTGGTGGTGGCGTGCTGGGCAGGCCGGGCACGTTCTGCGGGGCCGCGGCCAACCCCATCCGCTCCTGGAGCAGGCGGGCCACCTGCCGGCTCACCTCGGCCGGGTCGGCACCGTCGGCCAGGTCCAGTCGCAGACTGTGCGCCCCCGCCGGTGTGCGGCGCAGGGCCGCGTCGCGGACACCGGCCACCTCCCGGACGGCGTCCAGGATCGCGTTGACATCGAACCCCTCGGGGCGCTCGCGCAGTGGGGCTGGCTCGTCGTCCCGGCGCAGGTGAGTAGCGATGCGGGCGAGTTCCGGGGTTTCGGCGGGTGGCTCCACGGCTGGCGGCTCCGGCACGACAGGCACGTCCGGTTCCGCGGGGACGCGCTGCGGCAGCACCACAGCGCTCGCAGCCGACTGCGGGCCGTCGTCAGCCGGGGACCTCGGGTCGGGGGCCGATCGGCGCGCCGCGTAGGCGGAGGCGGACGTCGCTGCGGACTGATCGCGGGGGCCGGAACCCTTGGTGGCGGTGGGCGGGACCGCTGCCGTGGAGGACGGGGTGGCGTCAGTCGATGGCGAGCCGTTCACCGATGTGGGCGGCTCGACGGGTGACGGACCGGGCTCGGGCGTCGCCGGCCGGAGCCGGAACGGCCCGGTCGGTCGGGCGTCGGGCCGGGACCGGCCCGGCGTCTCGCCCCCATCGCCCCCACCGGCGCTGGCCGACCGGCTGGCCGGCCAGGACGGGCGCTCGACCGGGGTGGCCGGGAGCCGGCCCTCGGACCAGTCCGGCCGCTCGGCCCGGGAACTGCTCGCCGTCGGCGAACCGCCGGTCCAGGACGAGCGCTTCGCGACCGTCGACGGGCCCGCCGGAGCCGGTGGCGCGTCGGTCAGCGTGGGAGGTGGCCCGGCCGGAGCCGGAGGCGGTCCGGCGGGTGCCGGAGGTGCCGCCTCGGTCGGTGCGGGCGGTTCCGCCAATGCCGGGCTGGAGGCCCAGGAGGGTCGCGTCGGTGGGGAGCTGGCCGGTGCCGGATCGGCTCCGCCGGCCCAGGAGGGTCGCGTCGCCGCCGCGCCGGTGGCGGGCGGTTCGGAACCGCCGGCCCAGGACGGTCGTACCGGCGGCACACTGGTCGCCGCCTCGGACCCGCCCGCCCAGGACGGCCGCGCCGGCGGCAAGCTGGTCGGCGTCGGATCGGCTCCCCCGGCCCAGGAGGGCCGCGCGGGCGACGCGCTGGTGGGGTCGGAATCGGCCCCGCCGGCCCAGGACGGGCGGTCGGCCCGGGGCCCGCCGGTCGCCCCGGACCCGGCCCAGGACGGCCGGTCGGCGGGCGGACCACTGGTCGGCGTCGCGCCACCCGCCCACGACGGACGGTCGGCGGGCGGACCACTGGTCGGCGTCGCGCCACCCGCCCACGACGGACGGTCGGCGGGTGGTGCGCTGGTCGGTTCGGCGGGGCGTTCCGGGGTGGACGCTGATTCGACGCGGCCGAGTTCGTACGGACGGGGCACGTCGGCGCGCACCGGCTCGTACGGACGGGGCACGTCGGCGCGCACCGGCTCGTACGGCTGGTGGGGTTCGCCGACCCAGTCCGGCGTCGATGCGTCCCGTGCTGCCGGCTCGTCCCGTGCTGCCGGGCCAGCCGGCTCGTCGTCCTGGCGGGACCAGGGCGGGGCCCACCCGCCACCCCAGCTCGGGCGGTTCCAGCTCGGCCCCGACCAGTCGGGCTCGATGGCCGACGACTCGCCGGCCCGGTGCGTCTCGGCCGGACGGTGCGCGTCCCCGGCGCGATGCGCCTCGCTGGCGCGGGGCGTGTCTGCCGGCGGGGAACCCTCGGAAGCGCGACCGGGCTCGCCGTCGTCGGCGGAGGCGGCCGGGCCCGGGTTGCGTCCCGTGGTCGCGGCGGGCTCGGGTGCGAGCGGATCCCGCCAGTCGCGGGGGGCGGCCGGGCTCTCGTCGGCGGTCAGCCGCTCGCCGATCGGCGCGTGGAAGCCGGGTGGAACCTCGAAACCCGACGCCGCGGTGCCGACGGGTGGCACCTGGACGGCCGGCGGGGCCGAGGTGGGCAGGCCGGGCTCGGCCCAGCGGGCGCGGTGCGCCGCAGCCGGGTCGGCGCCGGCGTGTGGGGCGGGGCCCGGGTCGGGCTCGGCGGCACCCTGCTCCGTCGGCGGTGCGGGACGTTGGGCGGGCACCACGAGCCGGTCGCCGGCCGCCCCGGGGCGACCCTCGGCGGGCAGCCCGGGCGGCGCGCTCACCGGTGTGGGGCGCCCCGCGGGCGGTTCGAGCCCGGGGTGGTGCGCGCCGTTGACGTCGTCCGGCTGACGCGCGCCGTTGACGTGGTGGCCGTTGGCGCGGGCCGGCGACTCCGGGTCGCCCGACCGCCCGACCAGCGGGGATGGCAGATCACCGTGCCGTGGCGAGGAGGTTCGCCAGCCCGACGCGGGGTCGGGCTGCCAGCGCGGCGCCTCATCCCGGGCGTCCTCGTGGTCGGCGGCTCGGGGCCACCCACCCGCCTGAGGCGCCCACCCACTGACGGAACGGCTCGGGTCGTCGTGCTGACCCGCTCCGTCACCGTGCTCTCCCGGGGTGGCGGCTCCGGGTTGCCCTGTTTCACTCACCGCGCGCTCCTTGGTCGCCCCCGCTGAGGCTACCGTGTGCCGAGAGTGGCGATAAGTTACAGCGGCGGGCCATTTCCACGACCGAGGTCACGGGCCTCGCCCGGTCTGGGGGGAAAATGCCGGCTCGTACGGAGAACTCGGAGGATCCCATGACCGCTGCGGGGAACGGTGCACAGACCGCTGGCCGGCCCACCCGCCTGCCTCGCTCCGCGCGTCGTAAGCAGCTTCTCGCTGCGGCGCAGGAGGTGTTCGTCGCGCAGGGCTACCACGCCGCCGCGATGGACGACATCGCCGAGCGGGCCGGGGTCTCGAAGCCGGTGCTCTACCAACACTTTCCCGGAAAGATGGATCTCTACCTGGCGTTGCTCGACACGCACTGTGACGCCATCGTCGCTCAGGTGCAGGATGCGATGCGCGGCACCAGCGACAACAAGGAGCGGGTCAGCGCGTCGGTACGGGCGTACTTCGACTTCGTCGACCACGAGAGCGAGGCGTTCCGGCTCGTCTTCGAGTCGGATCTGCGCAACGACCCGGCCGTACGGCAGCGGGTGGAGCGGGTCGAGCAGGGCTGCATCGCGGCGATCACCGACACCATCATCTCCGACACCGGGGTGAGCCGGGCGCACGCCGAGCTGCTCGCCTCCGGGCTGGTCGGCGCGGCGGAGACGGCCGCACAGTTCTGGCTGGCCGGCGGCCGGCAGGTGCCGAAGGCCGAAGCCGAGGCGTTGGTGGCCGCACTGTCGTGGCGGGGCATCGCGAGCTTCCCGCTGCAAGGTGAGTCAGCCTGACCGCCGGGCCCGTGATCGGATAGCCTTCGCAGGGCGGTTCTCTCGCCCCAGTTGAGGAGGCACAGTGGAGGTCAAGATCGGCGTGCAGTACGCGCCACGCGAGCTGGTAGTGGACAGCGCGCAGTCGCCGGCCGAGATCGAGCAGATCGTGACCGACGCCTTCGCCGGCAACGGCGGCACGCTCTCCCTGACCGACGAGAAGGGCCGGCGGGTCATCGTTCCGGTCGAGAAGGTCGCCTACGTCGAGATCGCCGAGGCGTCGCCCCGGGCGGTCGGGTTCACCGTCCGCTGACCGGTCCGGCCATCGCGGCAGGTCGGCACTCGGCCCACCTGCCGCAGGCCGGCCCGGCCCGGCCGGGTGGTCAGTTGTTCAGCCCGGCGGCGGCCATGCGCGCGGTGTGCGCGGTGGTGAGCCTGCCGAAGAGCCCCGGCACGTCGACCCGGCCGTCGTGCGCGATCAGCGCGGTGAGGGTGGCCCGCTCGGCGGCGACGCGTCCGGCCTGGGACAACGCCTCACCGACCAGCCGCCGGGCCCACATGGAGAGCCGACCGGCCACCCGGGGGTCGTCGGCGACGGCCACCCGGATCTCCGCCGCGGCGAACTCCGCGTACCGGGAGTCGTGCAGGACCTCCAGCACCAGCGCCCGGTCCGGTTCCTCCAGCGCGTCGGCGATCTCGCGAACGAAGTCGTCGGTGATCGCGTCGCCCACGTACGCCTTCGTGACCACCTCCGCCCAGTCCCGCGGCTCCGTCGAGTCGTGGTACGCCTGCAACGGCTCGACATAGGGCGCCATCGCGTCCTCGGGCGGTACGCCCAACGCGGTGAGCCGGTCGGCGAGGCACCGGTAGTTGGCGATCTCGACCGCGGCCATCTCGTTCAGCGCGGCCCGGCGGCGCAGGTCGGGAGCGAGCCGCGCATCGCCCGCCATCCGCTCGAAGGCCAGCAGCTCACCGAAGGCGACCAGACCGAGCAGGTCGGCGTACGCGGAACCGGAGGCGGACACGAGCGGCAGGCTACCGCGTGGCCGTCCTCCGCGTCGCCCCCGCCGATCATGGACTTGTGGTGCCGGATTAGTGAAGATCTGAGCCTTTTGCTCACCACCACAACTCCATGATCGCCCCCGGGCGGCGGGCGGGGCGTGAGCGCAGGCAGGCGAACTGGCGGCGCGGGTAGGCGACAGGCGGGCCATGGGCGCGGACAGGCGTGGGCAGCAGGCGGCGTGGGCGGGCGCGGGGATGGGGGGCGGGGCTGGTGTGGCGTGGGTCACAATTACTTGCCCCGCGTGGCGAGTGGCCGACTGGGAATCGGGACGGGGGTATGCCTGTTCAGGTAACATGGAGCAGTTGCCGTGGGCGCCGATCTGATCGAAGCTCAGCCCGCGGCGCGCGTGCGGCCCGGTCCGGCTCGGCAATCTGCCGCCGACCGTGTGGCCCGCGTCATACCGAACGCGCCCTGAGGACATGACGGGCGCACCCACGAGAGGGCACCCCCACATCCAGATGAGCGACCTGACTCAAGATTTGCTGGACGGCCAGGAACTGGCCCCCACCGCCCCGGTTCGACCGGAGGCCCCCACGTTCGCCGCACTCGGCGCCCGCGCCGAGACCGTCGAGGCCCTGGCCTCGGCCGGCATCACCCGCGCCTTCGCCATCCAGGAGTACGCGATCCCGATCGCGCTGCGCGGCGTCGACCTGATCGGCCAGGCGCCCACCGGCACCGGCAAGACCCTCGGCTTCGGCGTACCGCTGCTCGACCGGGTCTTCGCCCCGGGCGAGGGCGGCGACGGTGTTCCCCAGGCGCTGGTCGTCGTCCCCACCCGCGAGCTGGGCATCCAGGTCGCCAAGGACCTGGCCGCCGCCGGCCGCACGCGCGGCGTCCGGGTGCTCCCGATCTACGGCGGCGTCGCGTACGAGCCGCAGATCGACGCGCTGCGCAAGGGCGTCGAGATCCTGGTCGGCACGCCCGGCCGACTGATGGACCTGCAGAAGCAGAAGCACCTCCGGCTCGACCGGGTGCACGCGCTCGTCCTCGACGAGGCCGACCGGATGCTCGATCTGGGCTTCCTCGACGACGTCGAGAAGATCCTGGCGATGCTTCCGGAAGACCGGCAGACGATGCTCTTCTCGGCCACCATGCCGGACCCGATCGTCACCCTGTCGCGGCGCTTCCTGCGCCAGCCGATGACGATCCACGCCGGGCACACCGCCGAGACCGGCCCGTCGCCGCAGACCCAGCAGTTGGTCTACCGCACCCACTCGATGAACAAGGTCGAGGTGGTGGCGCGCATCCTCCAGGCGGAGGGCCGTGGGCTGACCATGATCTTCACGCGTACCAAGCGGGCGGCCGACCGGGTCGCCGAGGATCTCGACTTCCGTGGGTTCGCGGTCGCCGCCGTGCATGGTGACCTCGGCCAGGGCGCCCGTGAGCGGGCGCTGCGGGCCTTCCGGGCCGGCAAGATCGACATCCTGGTCGCCACCGACGTGGCGGCCCGTGGGCTGGACGTCACCGGCGTCACCCACGTCATCAACTACGACTGCCCGGAAGACCAGGACACCTACACCCACCGGATCGGTCGTACCGGCCGGGCCGGCGCGACGGGTGTCGCGGTGACCTTCGTCGACTGGGACGACATGCCGCGCTGGCGGATCATCGACAAGACCCTCGGTCTGGAGATGCCGGAGCCGCCGGAGACGTACCACACGTCGCCGCACCTCTACACCGACCTGCACATCTCCACCGAGGTCAGCGGCACGCTGCCCACGGCAGAGCGCACCCGGGCCGGGCTGTCCGCCGAGATCGAAGAGGATCTGGGTGGGACGACCCGCTCCCGTCGGGGCGACAACGGTGGTCGGGGGTCCCGGCGCGGCGAGAGCCGTGGCGAGGGTCGCGGCGAGCGCCGTGGTCGGGGCGATGGCCGCCGCGACCGCTCCGACGCCGGCTCGCCGGCCGCCGCCGAAGCACCTGCGGCCGACGCCGCCGACGAAGGCACCCGTACCCCCCGCCGCCGACGCCGCCGTCGGGCTGGCGAGGTGGTCGCGGCCGAGACGACCGCGGTGATCTCCGCCGACGCCGGCCCGTCCGAGCCGGCCACCGCGTCCGACGGCGAGGCGTCCAAGCCGCGCCGCCGACGCCGCCGCCGTGGTGGCGGTTCCGGTGCGGGTACGCCGGCAGAGGCGACAGCGGACTGACCACCAGCCACACCTGACATCCCCCGCACCGCCTCGCGCGGTACGGGGGATGTTCCCTTCTCCCACCCCACCTGCCGAAGATGGAACGATGCCGCAACCACTGGACGCCGCCCTGACCGAGGTTCGGGCGCTGCTGCTCGACCCCGCGCTGACCCGGGCGGTCGCCGCCGGACGTCGACGGGGTCGCCGCCCCACAGTTGAGCGGGCCGAACTGCGGCCGGTACGGCTCAAGGCCGGGCCCCGGATGCAGATCACCACGTCCGACGGCGCTCGCCCCTACACCCGCAACCTCGCCTCCGGTCCGGAGGCCGCCGCGGCGATCGACGAACTGCTGGCCGAGCCGTTCGGCAACTGGCACGTCGAGACGGCCGACGCGACCCTGCAACTGCGGGTGACCAAGTCGGGTGAGGCGCAGGTGCACCGGGCCGCGACGTCCCGTCCGGCGGCGACGCCCACCGGGAACGACCGGGCGAAGGAATACCTGCTCGACCCCGGTGACCCGATCTTCGCCGAGATCGGCGGGTCGGCGGCCAAGCGCCGCCAGGTGGACGCGTTCCTGCGGGCCCTGGCCGCGACCCTGCCCGACGACCTGACCGGTCCGCTACGGGTGGTCGACCTGGGCTGCGGCAACGCCTACCTGACGTTCGCCGCGTACCGCTACCTGACCGGTCGGGGGCTCGACGTCCACCTGGTCGGCGTGGACGTCCGCGAGGACCAGCGGCGGCGCAACACCGAGTTGGCGCAACGGTTGGGTTGGGCGGACCAGGTCAGCTTCGTGGCCGGGACGATCGCCGACGCCGTCGTCGACCCCGCCCCCGACCTGGTGCTGGCGCTGCACGCCTGCGACACCGCCACGGACGAGGCGCTGGCCCGCGCTGTGCGCTGGGAGGCCCGCTGGGTGCTGGCCGCGCCGTGCTGCCACCACGATCTGGCGAAGCAGCTCCGCGCCCATCCCGCTCCGGCCCCGTACGAGATGCTGACCCGGCAGGGCATCCTGCGCGAGCGCTTCGCCGACGTGCTCACCGACGCGCTGCGCGCCGGGTTGCTGCGGGTGCACGGCTACCGGACCGAGGTGGTGGAGTTCGTGGACTCGCAGCACACCCCACGTAACCTGCTGATCCGCGCCCGTCGCACCGGTGCCGGGGCGACCGGGCCCCAGCGCGCGGAGTACCGCGCGCTGGTGGACCAGTGGCAGGTCACGCCCCGGCTGGAGACCCTGCTGGCCGCCGGAGAGGCACCCCGGGGCGACTAGGCACCTAGCGTCGGCGGTCCCGGCCACCGTTGCGCTCGCTGGCGGCACGGTCGAGGACCGACACCCGGTCGGCGGCGGGCCGCTGGCCGGCCCAGTCACCGTCGCCCGGGGTGGTCGGGAATGGCACGACCTTGCCCTCGGTCCCGGCGTTGCCGGCCGCCGCGAAGGCGTTCCACGATATGTCGACCAGCAGCTTCTTCACCTCGGCGTGCCGGATGGCGGCGTTGTGTTGCAACGCCATCCGGGCACCGAGCAGCACAGCGACCAGGGTGGTGGTGATGGCGCCGGTGGCAGCCAGCACCTGGAGACCGGTCGCGGAGTCGGTGCGGAGCACCAGGACCAGCAACCAGATCCAGAACGCGGCGGCGAAGACGCCGGCCTTGGCGACGAAGAAGAGGCTCACCGCACCGGGCTGGTACGGCTGGGGGCGGCTCGATTCGGCCATGGTGCTCCTCGGCGATGGTCCGGTCGCAGGCGGGAGGGGACGGACGCGATGTCGGGACGGGCACCGAGCTTAATCGAAGAACGATGAAGATCGCTCGATGCAATTTTCGTTCTGCACACACGCTTCCAGAGAAAAGTCTCGCCCACGGGACAGTTTGTGCGGTCAGTCAATTGTTTCCGGCTCCTCGCGTACTACCCTCGGAAGGCGCATCGTCCCGGTGCTCCGGCAGGGGGGAAGACACGCAGGGATGGGATCAGCCGACGTATCACCGCAGATGGCCTTCGCCCGCTTCGTCCGGCGCGCCATCGATGACGCTCGGGACGAACGAGGCTGGACCGTGACTGACCTTGCCTCACACACGGGCGTCGGCCGCTCCACCGTCTTCCGCTGGCTGGCCGGCGACTGGCAGGACTATCCCGAATTGGCCAAGGTGCGCGGCTTCTGCAGCGCGCTGGATCTGCCGGTCGCTGCCGCGTTCCGCGCGCTCGGGCTGCCCGACGCCGGTCCCGCGCCCCGCCGACGCCACGACGACGGCCCGGTCGAGGCCGACGTCCGGGCCATCCTGGACCGACTGGCCGACCCCACGGTCCCCGCCGAGGAGAAGCACCACATCCGCGACCTGCTCCGCTACCTGGCCCGCCGCCCCAACCGCCGAGCCAGCTAACCCCCCCCCCCCCCCTGGTCCGGCAATACCAGCGTCTGTTCGAGCTGGACGGTGTCGAGCTCGAGTTC
>NZ_JBEYSY010000022.1:0-96534 GCF_040704315.1 Micromonospora sp. NPDC047644 | reverse complement strand
CTTTCAGCGCCAGGCACTTTTACTACGTTACCCGCTCGTTTCCACCCTGTCAAACCGATATTTCGCGGTTCGACATGCTTCATCCGATAACGCGGATAGTCTTGCTTGCTCGAGTCCACGATGACGCACGTCGTTACCGACGTTCGTTTCTGTCGTGGGAAGCCGCAGACCGGCCGATCGCCGCTTCGCGGCTCTCCGCCCGGCTCCTGCCGGCTTCGAAACTCTACCCGGTCGGCTTCGCGTTCGCAACCCCGTTTCCGGAGTGTTCCGCACCGCCCGATCCTCAGTCTCGCTCGGCGTTGCCGCCACGAGCCTGGCGCCCGTTCTCGGCCGGTTTGTCCGGCCTCCCCCGTGCAGAGAGAAAGTTACGCGGACGGCCCGGAGAAGGCAAATCAGGGTTCATCACTGGTTCGGACGAGGAGCCGCCCGCCGGTTCCTGGCACCGCCGAGCTGCCAGCCACTTCGACTCCCCGGCACAGCCGAGGACGCGGGCCACCTCGACGTGCCAGAGTGTCAATCATGGATGAGTCCGGGCAGGGCACCAGGGTGTTCGCCGAGCAGGCGCTGCTCGGTCTCATCGGGCCGTTCTGGCAGGTGGTGATCGGCACGGTCGTGCTGGTCGTGCTGGTGCTCTCGGTGGGACGGCTGGCCCGACGGGGCAGGTCCCGGATGACCACGGCGCTGCTGGTCACCGCCGCGGCGATCGCCGGGTTCGCGGTGATCGGCGTCCTGCTGGAGGGTTGAGGTTCGACGCCGACGGTTGGCCCGCCGCACAGTTCGACGCCGACGGTTGGCCCGCCGCCCGCCGCGCAGCTCACCGCCGGCGGTTGCCGCCGCGCAGCTCAGAGCCGCGGTTGTCCGGTCTGGCGCCTCAGAGCCGACGGTTGGCCAGGCTGGGCAGCTCGGCGCGGATCGTGTCGAGCCGCTCCAGGTCCAGGTCGACGACGGAGACCCCCGGACCGTCCGGCACCTGGCCGAGGACCGTCCCCCACGGGTCGACCACCATGCTGCGCCCGAAGCAGGTGCGACCTGGCTCGTGGTCGCCGGTCTGACCGGCCGCCGCCACGAAACACTGGTTCTCGATGGCCCTGGCCCGCAGCAGGACCTCCCAGTGATCCCGGCCGGTGTGCATCATGAACGCGGCCGGAACCACGAGCAGTTGAGCGCCACCATCGGACGCGAGCAGCCGGTAGAGCTCCGGGAAGCGCAGGTCGTAGCAGATCGACAGGCCGACCCGTAGCCCCTCGACGTCGACCACCACGGGTTGGGCCCCGGGCGCGACACTCGCCGACTCCCGGTAGGAGACCCGACCGGGGATCTCCACGTCGTACAGGTGGATCTTGCGATAGCTCGCGGCCAGAGTGCCGGAGCGGTCGAAGACCAGCGAGGTGTTCCAGGTGTGGTCCGGGTCCGGGCCCGCCTCGTGGAACGAACCGGCCACCAACCAGATCCCGAGCCGCCTGGCCACCCCGGCGAAGAAGCTGCCCACCTCCCCGTCGACCGGCTCCGGTTCGGGCAGCCCAGCGGCAGGACCCAGGTAGTCGACGTACTCCGGAAGGACGGCAAGATCCGCGCCGCCGGCGGCGGCGCGCTCCAGCAGGGCCTCCGCGGCCGCCAGGTTCGCCTTACGGTCGTCCCGGGCGTTCAGCTGGCAGACGGCGACACGCATGAGCACAGGGTACGGCTGGAGGCCGTTCACGGACAGCGCCACGGCCGGACCGGCATCGGGGCGCGGTCACCGACGACGAATGGTGCTCAACACGATCCCGCCGGCCGCTCAGGATCGAACGGCCGGCGGGACACGGAAAGGATCAGGCGGACTTGTCTTCGCGGTCGCGCCGAGCCCGACGCCCGGTGAACTCACGCGGCACGATGGTCGGGTTGACGTTCTCCAGGACAACCTCGCGCGTGATCAGCACACGGGCGGCGTCGGGGTTGCTCGGCACCTCGTACATCGCGGAGAGCAGAACCTCCTCGATGATGGCCCGCAGACCACGGGCACCGGTGCCCCGGAGCATCGCCTGATCGGCGATGGCCTCCAGCGCCGGCTCGTCGAACTCGAGCTCGACACCGTCCAGCTCGAACAGACGCTGGTATTGCCGGACCAGGGCGTTGCGCGGCTCGGTGAGGATTCGAACGAGGGCGCTGCGGTCCAGGCTGCGAACGTTGGTGATGACCGGCAGCCGGCCGACGAACTCGGGGATCAACCCGAACTTGAGCATGTCTTCCGGCATGACCTGGCTGAAGATGTCATCGGTCGACCGCTCCGAGACCGACCGGAGCCGGGCGCCGAAACCGGTGCCACCCTGCCCGGTGCGGGACTCGATGATCTGGTCGAGGCCGGCGAACGCCCCACCACAGATGAACAGCACGTTCGTGGTGTCGATCTGGATGAACTCCTGGTGTGGGTGCTTACGGCCACCCTGCGGCGGCACGTTGGCCACCGTGCCCTCGAGCATCTTGAGCAGGGCCTGCTGCACGCCCTCACCGGAGACGTCCCGGGTGATCGACGGATTTTCCGACTTGCGGGCGATCTTGTCGACCTCGTCGATGTAGATGATGCCGGTCTCGGCCCGCTTGATGTCGTAGTCGGCGGCCTGGATCAGCTTGAGGAGGATGTTCTCCACGTCCTCGCCCACGTAGCCCGCCTCGGTCAGCGCGGTGGCGTCGGCGATGGCGAACGGGACGTTCAACATCCGGGCGAGGGTCTGCGCCAGGTGGGTCTTGCCGCACCCCGTCGGGCCGAGCAGCAGGATGTTGGACTTGGCCAGCTCGACGGCGTCACTGCCGGAGCCCGGCGCACCGGCCGCCTCGGCCTGGATCCGCTTGTAGTGGTTGTAGACCGCTACGGCGAGCGCCTTCTTGGCCTGATCCTGACCCACGACGTAGGTGTCGAGGAACTGGCAGATCTCCATCGGCTTGGGAAGCTCTTCCCACTTCACCTCGCCGGACTCGGCCAACTCCTCTTCGATGATCTCGTTGCAGAGATCGATGCACTCGTCGCAGATGTAGACCCCTGGGCCCGCGATGAGCTTCTTGACCTGCTTCTGCGACTTGCCGCAGAAGGAGCATTTCAGTAGGTCGCCGCCGTCACCGATCCGTGCCACCTACGTTCTCCCTGCACTCATCGGCCGGAGACCCGGCCCTGACCTGCGGACGTTGCGCGCCGCCCGGTTTGGTTCGCGCCGCCGGCCCGGCCGGCGAAGCGGTACGGACCCGACGTTACCCGCTGGCGGGGCATTCTCCGACCCCCAAAACGGGTGTGTCAGAGGTCGGCCGGGAACGAAAGCCCCGGCCAACCTCTGACCCGGTACGGCTCAGCGAGCGGCGTTGGCCGCCAGCAAACCCTTCTTGCGGCTGGTCAGAATCGTGTCGACCAGCCCGTACTCCTTGGACTCCTCGGCCGTCATGATCTTGTCACGGTCGATGTCCTTGCGAACCTGCTCGATCGGGCGGTTGCAGTGGCGGGACAGCATGTCCTCCAGCTGCGTCCGCATCCGCAGGATCTCCCGGGCCTGGATCTCGATGTCCGAGCCCTGCCCGTAGCCGCCCTCGGTGGCCGGCTGGTGGATGATGATCCGCGAATTCGGCAGGGCCATCCGCTTACCCGGAGTGCCCGCCGAGAGCAGCACCGCCGCCGCGCTCGCCGCCTGCCCGAGGCAGACCGTCGAGATGTCCGGACGGACGTACTGCATGGTG
Organism: Micromonospora sp. NPDC047644; assembly: GCF_040704315.1. NCBI lineage: Bacteria > Bacillati > Actinomycetota > Actinomycetes > Micromonosporales > Micromonosporaceae > Micromonospora > Micromonospora sp. NPDC047644. The sequence goes on along the minus strand of NZ_JBEYSY010000022.1, from coordinate 92,835 downwards.
TCGTAGATCGCCGTCATGGCGGTGAACGAACCACCCGGCGAGTTGATGTACATGATGATGTCGCGGTCCGGGTCGGTGCCCTCGAGCGTCAGCAGCTGGGCCATCACGTCGTTGGCCGACGCGTCGTCCACCTGGACGCCGAGGAAGATGATCCGGTCCTCGAAGAGCTTGTTGTACGGGTTCGACTCCTTGACCCCGTACGACGTGCGCTCGACGAACGACGGCAGCACGTAGCGGTTGTGCACGGCCGCGAACTGGGGCGGCAGGCTCAGATCGGTCATCGTCAGCTCCTCAGCTCAGGGTCCCGGCGCCATCCGGGACCTGTGCGGCCCCGATGATCACCTTGTCGATGAAGCCGTAGTCCATGGCCTCCTGGGCGGTGAACCAACGGTCCCGGTCCGAGTCGGCCTCGATCTGCGACTGGCTCTGGCCGGTGTGGTGCGCGACCCGCTCCTGGAACATCCGCTTCGTGTAGAGCATCTGCTCCGCCTGGATGGCGATGTCGGACGCCGTGCCGCCCAGACCACCGGACGGCTGGTGCATCATGATCCGGGCGTGGGGCAGGGCGTACCGCTTGCCCTTGGTGCCCGCGCAGAGCAGCAGCTGACCCATCGAGGCAGCCATGCCCATCGCCACGGTCGACACGTCGTTGTCGATGAACTGCATGGTGTCGTAGATCGCCATGCCGGAGTAGACCGAGCCACCCGGCGAGTTGATCCACAGGTTGATGTCGCGGTCCGGGTCCTCCGCGGCGAGCAGCAGCAGCTGCGCGCAGATGCGGTTGGCGACCTGGTCGGTCACCTCACTGCCCAGGAAGATGATGCGTTCCTTGAGCAACCGGTTGTAGACCGAGTCGTCGAGGTTGCCAATGGAGTCGCCACCGCGCGCGTCAATCGCCCGGAGCGACTTCTTGGGGATGTGCATGTCGGTCATGGCAGCCCTTCGCTCTCCGTACCGTCTTTCCCGACACTAACCGCTGTGCGGGGCGGCAGAGTCCCGGTCGGGGCAGTGTTCGCTCTCAGCGCAGCTGTGTCGGGCGCACCCGCGGCGCGGGCTTCCGGGCGTACCCGGCAGTGCTTGCTGCCCGGGACCGGGCAGTGCCTGCTGCCCGGGCGGACCCGGGAGGGAAACGGCCGCCGCCCGCCGCTGAGCGGTGGACGGCGGCCGCACCCGACGATCAGTGCTGGTGGTTGTGCTCGGCCTCGTTGGCGGCGCGCAGCGCGTCGAGGGTGATGCCGTTGCCGGCCGAGTCCTTGATCGTGATCTTCTCCATGACGGCCGCGAGCGCCTTGCCCCGCCGCACGTCCCCGAAGACCGCGGCGGCCGCGCCGGAGCGCACCAGCTGGTCGTAGTACTGCTGCGGGGCCATCCCGGCGCGCTGCGCCCGGTGCACGATCTCGTGCCCGAACTCGTCGTCGGAGACCTGCACGTCCTCGGCGTCGGCCAGCGTGTCCAGCAGGAGCTGGACCTTGACGCCCTCGGTCGCCGCCTCGGTCAGCTCGGCGTCGATCTGCTCCTCGGTCTTGTCCTCGGCCGCGAGGTACTCCTCCATCGAGGCGCCGATCCGCTCGAGCTGGTCGATCATCGCCTGCTTGCGGCTCTCGACCTCCTCGCGCACGACACCCTCCGGGGCGGGGATCTCGGCCGCCTCGACCAGCTCGGCCAGGGCCTTGTCCCGAGCGGCGTAGATCTGCTCGACCTGCTTGCCCTGGGTGACCCGGTTGCGCAGGTCGCCGCGCAGCTCCTCGATCGTGTCGAACTCGCTCGCCATCTGGGCGAACTCGTCGTTGAGCTCCGGCAGCTCCTTCTCCTTGACCGTGCGCACGGTCACCGCCACGTCGGCGTCGCGACCGGCGAAGTCGCCGCCGACCAGCTGGGTGGTGAAGGTGGTGTCGTCACCGGCGGCGAGGCCGACCACGGCCTCGTCCAGGCCCGGCAGGAGCTGCTTGCTGCCCACCTCGTGGGAGATGTTGCTGGCCTGACCACCCGGCACGTCCTCGCCGTCGACGGTGGCGTTCAGGTCGATCTGGACGTAGTCGCCCTCGGCGGCGGCCCGCTCGACGGTCTTGAGGGTCGCGAAACGCTCCCGCAGGTTCTTCACCTGCTCGTCGATCTCGCTCTCGTCGATCTGCAGCTCGTCGACGGTCACCTCGATGGTGCTCGCGTCCGGGATGGTGATCTCCGGGCGGACGTCGACCTCGGCCGTGAAGTTCAGCGAGTCACCGTCGTTGAACTCGGTGATCTCGACCTCCGGGCGCCCCAGCGTCTTCAGGTCGTGCTCGCGGACGGCGGCGAGGATGTTCTCCGGGATGGCCTCCTGGACCGCCTCGTTGAGGACGGTGCCCCGGCCCACCCGCTGGTCGATCACCGCGGTCGGCACCTTGCCCCGGCGGAAGCCCGGAACCTGGACCTGCGAACCGATCTCCCGGTACGCCTTCTTGAGGCTCGGCTCGAGCTCGACGAACGGCACCTCGATGGCGAGCCGCACGCGCGTCGGGCTCAGAGTCTCGACGGTGCTCTTCACAGGCGTACTCCTTGACGGATCTCAGTTGAGTCTGGGCGTGATTCAGCCCATCGAGTGTAGGCGAGCCGGCCTGACGCTCCGGCATCGCCCGGGAGCCGCACTGGGCGGCACCCGGGGCGGCCCGGCCGCGGACGACAGTCGGGGTGGCGGGATTTGAACCCACGGCCCCTCGCTCCCAAAGCGAGTGCGCTACCAAGCTGCGCCACACCCCGTGGCGACGTGCAGTCTATGCCGTCGCCACGCCTCAGTCGGTGCCGGGGCATCCCCCACCCGGACACATCACCCGAAAATTACCATTAGCCCCCACTCCCGGACCGCCAAGATCCGCACAACGTCACGGATGTGATGGTCTCCCCGCAGGGCGAGGCCACTACATCCCGGACGTCGCGCGGATCTTGGGTCGCGGTGCCGCCGGGTCACGGACGACGCGACGCCGCCAGGCGGTGACGCGGTTACGCGTCGGGCAACAGCATTGGGTACGCTAGGGGCGCGTCCGGTTTCGGCGGGATGCACGCGGGCGTAGCTCAATGGTAGAGCTTCAGTCTTCCAAACTGACTACGCGAGTTCGATTCTCGTCGCCCGCTCCAACGCACGAAGGCCCAGGTGGCCCGCACGGTGGCGGCACCTGGGCCCACTCGGCGAGGCCGAGTCGCCGTGTCACTTCAGGTGGAACCGCTCGTCTGCCGCGAGGGCTGCCAACTGCGGCACGGAGAACGGCAGCTTCGTCAACCCCGGCCGGCTCTCGTCCAGCCGCGCGCCCTGCGCCACGAAGACCACCACGCCGTCCGGGTGCCGGTACGCCGACCACTGGTCGAGCCGATCGTCGCGACTCGGTCGGACCACCACGCCGACCCGCACGGCGCCGACGGTCTCGACCTGACACTCGCCCCGCATGCTCCAGAACTTCTGGGCCAGGTCGCACGGCTCGGTCGGCAACGGGTTGCCGGCAGCGTGCACCTCGACGATCACGCGCCCGGTGCCCCCACCCTGGGCCACCGCCACCGAGGACGAATAGCTCCACACGTCGACGCCGTCCACCTTGTCCTCGAACTGCGCCTGGTGGGTCCGCAGCGTCCGCTCCTCGGCGGACCGGTTCGGCGGGTCCTCCGGCGTGCTGTAGCCGGACGGTACGACCGAGACGGCCTCGGTGAGCAGGTGAGCCCCCTGGTCGTACCTGGATCCGGCCCGCGCGGTCCGGTCCTCCTGCGGTTGCCCGTCCGGCCCGGTCGGCCACGGTTGCTTGGTGTCCGGAGAAGCCGGTGGCCCCTGCCCCGCCGGCTGGTAGACGTGGCCGTCCGGGGTGGCCACGGCCGCGAAGCCGGTGACGGCCAGCACGACAGCCGCCGAACCGAGGGACGCCCACAGCGCCCGTCGGCGGAAGTGCGTCCGCCGTGCCGCGCCGAGCGCGGCTGTCGTACTCAATGGTGGTGGTGGGGTTGTCTCCGCCATCTCGCTGCGCAGCATCTCGCGCAACTCCTGCTCGTTCATCGCTCCCCCATCTCGATCCCGCTGTAGGTGGGTGTCAGGAGGCCGCGCAAGGTCTCGAGCCCGCGTGCCGCCTGGCTCTTCACCGTCCCTGGAGAACACTCCAGCAACGCCGCGACGTCCTCGATCGACAGGTCCTCCCAGTACCGGAGAACCAGCACGGCCCGCTGACGCGGCGCCACCCGGGCCAGCGCCTGCAGCAGCACCAGCCGGCTCTCCGGCGAGTCGGACGGGGCCACCTGTTCGGTGTCCTCGCCACCCACCCGTTCCCGCCGCCACCAGCCGCGGCGGCGCTCGTCGAGGAAGGTCCGGATCAGGATCCGGCGCACGTAGCTGTCGAGCACCTCGTGCCGCGAGATCCGGTTCCAGACCCGGTAGAGCTTGACGAACGTGGTCTGGACCAGGTCCTCGGCACGGTGCCAGTCGCCGCACAGCAGGTACGCGGTGCCGCGCATGGCACCGGACCGTGCCGCGAAGTACTCGGCGAACGCCTCGTCGCGGTCGCTCATTCAGGCCTCCGATCCCCGTTTCGAGGTAGTCACGCGGGGTCTGGCTCAGCGGGTTGCTCCGGAACTCGCGCAGATGTCACCGGGATCAACGCCGAACGACGTCCGAGGGCTACCGGCGTGGCCAACGGCGTCGACCATCTTGACAGGTGTCGATCTGTGCACTGGTGTAAGGACCAGACACATCGACGTCCGTCACAGGAGGGCACATGATCGTCCGACGACGGTGGACAGCTGCCGCCACCACAGTGATCCTGTTCAGCGCAGTGTTGTCCCATCCGGCTTCCGGCGCGGCGGCACCCGCCACCCCGGCCGCCCCGATCTCCCTGAGCGCCACCGAAACCGCTGTGGTCCGAGTTCAGCTCCGTGACCAGGCCCAGCTGGACCGGCTCGTCGCCACCGGCGCGGACCTGGCCAACCGGCCCCGGACGCGGGACGGCCGGATCCTCGCCGACCTGGTGCTCAGCGGCACGCAGCTCGGCGAACTGACCGCGCAGGGCGCGACGGCCGTGCAGATCGTGCAGCGTGCCGGGGACGGCGACCGGCACTACACCGACAGCGTCCGCGCGGCTCAGGCCCGCACCGCCGCCGGGCTGCGCGCTCCGGCCGCGGGTCAGCGGTCCACCGCCGGCGCCGCTGCCGTGGACACCCTCCAGGTGCAGCAGGCGTACTGGTGGACCACGACCGGACAGACCTTCCTGCAGGCCCAGGTGGCCACCACCGCCACCGACGACCCGGACGTGGAGATCACCGTCAGTTGGCGTACGGCGGACGGCGCCACCGGCTCGTTCCCGCTCTACCGGTTCGAGGACTCCGGCGAGTACCAGTACCACTACGCGCTCCCCCAGCCGGTGCCGAGCCGGCCGGTTCAGCTGAGCGCCACCTCCAGCCTCGGCGGGGTCAGCCGGGCGATCACCCCGACGCTCTGGCCGAACGCGTCCCCGCCGCCACTGCCGGCCGGCTACCAGAAGGACTTCATCGACGCGTACCTGACACCGGTGGACATCCAGGCGCGGATCAAGCGGCTGGCCCGCCAGTACCGGGACCTGGTGGACGTGATCGACCTGCCGAACAGGACCCAGGGATACCGACGCACCGCCGCCGGCTACCTGGGCGACCCGGCGGTGGCCGCCCTGGTCGTCGAGTCGGTCCGCTTCGGCGACCAGAACATGAACGGCGTACAGGTGCGGACCGTCGACCCGGGCCGGGCGAACCGCCCACTGACCGTCGGCTATCGCGACCGCGTCCTCACCGTGTCACTGGCCACCGACACCGCCGGCAGGACGGTGAGCACCACCGACGAGGTCGCGGCGGCGATCAACGCCCGACAGCCGGACCGGTTCCGGGCCACCGTCGAGGACGGCTCGGCCGGGCTGCCGATGCCCGTCGCCGGCCCCACCCGACTCGACGACGGCCTCCAGGGCACCGAGGTGCCGGCACGGCCGTGGACGGTGCAGGCGCTGCGCCTCGGCGTACATCGGGACGGCTCCCGGGTCGGGGTGCTCGCGTACTCCCAGGAACACGCCCGGGAGTGGGCCACCCCGCTGGTGACGCTGGAGTTCGCCGAGCGGATGCTGGCCAACGCCCGGACCGACCCGGCCACCCGTGAGCTGCTGGAGCAGGTCGACATCTTCGTCATTCCGGTGGTCAACCCGGACGGCGCGAACTACTCGTTCAACGACTTCAACTTCCAGCGCAAGAACCTCGTCAACCACTGCACCGGTGCGGCCCGCGACCCGAAGAACCGCACCTCGTGGGGCGTCGACCTGAATCGCAACTACACCGTCGGGTCGTACTTCGACGGCTACGTGGGCGCCAGCGCCAACTGCCTGTCCGGCACCTACGCGGGCACCGCCGAGCTGTCCGAGGCGGAGAGCGCCAACGTGATCGCGCTCGCCCAGGACCACCCGAACATCAGGTTCGCGATGAACGTGCACTCCTACGGCGGGTACTTCATGTGGCCGCCGGGGGCGTACCGGGCCGACGGCAGGGTCACCCTGCCGCGACCGTCGATCGACGAGTCGACGTTGTTCCTCGACAGCGCCCGGCGGATCGTCGGCGCCATCGCCCAGGAGCGCGGCACCGTCACCTGGCCGTCGCAGACCGGACCGGTCGCCGACGTGCTCTACTCCGCCGCCGGCAACTCGGCCGACCAGCTCTACTACGAGCTGGGCATCTTCGCCTGGGACTTCGAGGTCGGCAACGACCGGTGGAACCCGGCGACCAACCAGTGGGAGGGCGTCGGCTTCCAGCCGCCGTTCGACGAGGCGCACGGCGAATCCCAGGAGTACGCCGGCGGGCTGGTGGAGATGGTCCGGGTGGCCCGCGACTACGCCGCCGCCGAGGCCGCCGCCGGCTGACCCGCGGATCCCGTACCGCCGACGGCAGCAGCCGGCGGCGGTACGGCCCGGGGCGCGCGACTCGCCGTGACGGACGGTAAGCCGATGGTGATCACAGACGTTGACGTGTTTTCATGTCAGCACGCCTGCGCCGACCCGGGACATCGATGACTGAGCAACCCACACCTGATCACCTCGTTGTGGTCGACGTGTTGACGCAGGGTCTGAGCCACCTGCTACGCGACGAGGATCCGGAACTGGCCCGATGGATCGAGGAACTGGTCGCGACACTGAAGAGTCCCCGGCAGACGACGCTGACCGGCTGGAACAGCTTCCTCGACCCCGGCGCCGACTCCAGCTGACCCGCTCGGAGTTCACCCGCCTGGCCGACGGCGGAGCTGGCCCGGCTGCCGTCCGCGCTCTGCGGCGCGCGCAACGCAACCGAACGATGCTCGTCCTCAAGAGCCTCGCCAACACCGACGACGCCCTGGCGGCGTCGGCGCACCTGCTCGGCCACGCCCACCACCTCGACCCCGCCGCCGCGAACGTGCTGCTCGACCATCCGTGGCTGGCCGTCTGGGCGATCGATCGGGTCCGGCACGGTGCCACCGACCGGCCCGACTACCTTCCGTTCGCGGCGCTCGCGGCGGCCGCCCTCAGCGGACGGTCGGACACGGCGGTGCAGGTCACGCCGCGCGCGGGCCTGGTGCCGGTGCCGGGCCTCGGGGTACTGCGTCGACGCGGTGGCAGCACGACGGTGACGCCGGCCGACCTGTCCGGGCGTCGGTGGACGCCCACCCGCTGGTGGCGCTTCACCGAGCAGTCGGTCACCCTCGACCTCCGCGTCGACGACCTGGACCCCTACCGCGACTGCTTCGGCCTGCCGGTCGCCGCCCGGCTCTCCGCCGCGCAGGCTGCGGAGCTGGAACGGTCCGTCGGGCACGCCTGGCACCTGCTCGTCGGGTACGCCCCGACGCACGCCGCCGAGGTGGCCGCCGGGATCAACACCTTCGTACCGTTGGCCGACGGCAGCGAGCGCGGGCACAGTGTCACGCACGCCGACGCCTTCGGGGCGTTGGCCGCCGACGCCAACCTCGGCCCGGTGGATCTGGCCGTGACGATGGTGCACGAGCTGCAACACAGCAAACTCAACGCTGTCCTCGGCCTGGTCCGGCTGCACGACCCCGCCGACCCGCAGCGGTACTTCGCGCCCTGGCGTCCTGACCCGCGTCCGATCGGCGGGCTGCTGCACGGCACCTACGCGTTCACCGCCGTCGCCGAGGTGTGGGCCGCGCTGCGCGCCCATCCGGAGCTGGCGGCCCAGGCCACCGCACGGTTCGCTGTGGTGCGCGCACAGGTGGAACGCGCCCTGGTCGAGCTCGCCCGGGCCGGTAGTCTCACCTCGGCCGGGCGGCTCTGGGCAGATCGCCTGGCCGAACGGATCGGCCGGCTGGCCGCCGTGCCGGTCCCGGCGTCCGCCGACGCCGCAGGGCGGTGGGAGGTGGCGGAGGCCGAGCGCGCCCGCCGACCGACGATCCCCACCGGATGAACGGCCGCCACCGGTCGGTGCGTCAGGTCAGCCCGACGGTCTCGATGTCGCACTCGATGCGCCGTTGACCGCGCGCGGCATCCACCTCCGGGTGGTCCGGCCCGAACAACGCCTCCAGCGCCGCGGCGGCCTCGTCGAGCAGCTCGCGGCCCCGAGCCTCCTCGCCGACCTCGATCAGGTCGACCGACGCGTTGACCGCACAGTAGAGCGTGTACGGATGCCCCGGCCCGCGCAGGCGACGCGAGTCCTCCAGGATCGCCTCGGAGAGCACCTGCGCCTGCTCCAGCCGGTGTGACCGGACCAGGTTGATCGCCTGCGCGGAGCGCGCGCTCAGCAGGTACGGGTGGGTGGGCGGCAACGATTCGCCCATCGCCTCCAGGGTGGCCGCACCCAACTCCCGCGCCTCCCGGTCGAAGTTGCGGGCCCGCAGGATCACCCCGAGATTGACCGCAGCGCAGAGCGTGACCGGATGCCGCTCCCCGAAGACGGCTCGGAAGGTGGCGTGCCCCTGGGAGGCCAGGGCGTACGCCTGCGTCGCGTCGCCCGCCGCGCGCATGGCGTTGGCGCAGGTCATGCCCGCCTCCGCGGCCAGCACGTGATCGGTCCCGAAGCGGCGGGTCACCAGCCGGTAGTTGGCCGCGCCCTCGGTCACGGCGTCGTCGAGCCGCCCGGTCTTGCGCAGGCAGGCGATGTGGATGCAGGTGGCGCGCAGCACGGTGAGGTGCTCCGCGCCCAGCAGCGACCGTTGCACCGGCAGGGAGCTGTCCAGCAATGCCAGCGCGTCGGCGTACCGGCCCAGGAGGTAGAGGTCGCGCGCCTGGGCCTCCTGCGCCAGCACCAGTGAATAGGTGCCGTCCTCCGCGGCCGCGCCGGCATGCCGCGCCACTTCGAGGTTGAGGTCGTACGCCCCTTCGAAGTCACCGCTGAGGCGAAGGTTGATCGCCATCGAGTTCATCACCCGCAGGGTGCTCGGATGCCCGTCGCCGAGCACCCGGCGGTGCACGTCGAGGTTGCGCCGGTCCAGCTCGGCCGCCGCCGCGAAGTCGCCGAGACGCCGCAGGTCCGCGCCGACGCTGTTCGCCGCGCCCAGCGTGTACTCGTGTTCCTCACCGAGGCTCGTCCGCATCCGTTCCAGCGCTTCGAGGCCGAACGTGGCCGCGCGCGGGTCGGCGAGCAGCCGCAGGGCGTCCGCGTACCGTCGCATGGCCAGCAGGGTCAGCGGATCGCCGCTGCGCTCGCCGTCTGGACCGGGCTGGTCCCAGGCAGCCAGGATCTCCTCGGCGAAGTCCCGACAGCCTTCGAAGTCACCCAGGTTGTAGATGTAGCGCAGCTGGTCCATCGCCGTCCGGCGGGCGTCGATGTCACCGTGGATCAGACCGGCGACGCGGACGTGTGGCGCGATGTCGGCGTGGCGGGGCCAGGTGCTCCGGTCGTCCGGGAAGCCCGGGTTGGCGGCGGCGAGCAGCCGGCGGGCGTTCGTCAGCGGGCTCTCGTCGCCCTGCTCGGCGAGCCCCTCCCGGATGACCGCCTGCACCAGTCGGTGCACCTGTACGTGCCGGCTGGCATTGTCCGCCTTCGCGAGCCCGAGCGACGCCAGTTGCCGGATGGCCCGGGCGATGTCGTTGCGCTCCTGGAGGCTGGTGCGCAGCGGTTCGTCCAGCCCGGCGCGGCGCCCCTCCCAGAGCAGGCGCATCGGAACCGGGTCGGGGCTGAGGAAGGCGAGTAGCTGGATCAGCTGCGCGGCGGCCGGGTTCTGCTCGCGTACCGCGGCCAGCGCCATCGACACCACGGTCAACACGGTGCCCCGGTACTGCCGGGGTTGCCCCTCGCCCAGCAGCTCCCGAGCGTGTTCCTTGAGGTCGACGAGGTATTCGTCGACCGACGACAGCATGGTGAGCAGCCAACTGACGGCCTGTTCCAGGGCGAGCGGCAGGTCGCCGAGCTCGGCGGCGAGCCGGCGGGCGTCGTCGGGGCTGGTCGCGGGACGCCGCTTGAGCAGCAGTTCCACGCTCTCGGCTCGGGTGAACACGTCGACGTCCAGCGTCAGGGCGCTCGCCGACCAGGCCATGTTCCGTGAGGTGACGAGGACGTGGCCGCGTTCGCCGACGAGGTTCGACGAGGGCATGAGCGGGGCCAGCTCGTGCGGGTCGTCGGCGTTGTCGTAGACCAGCAGCCAACTGAGCGAACTCGTCGACAGCGAGTCGAGGACCGTCCGCACGGTCTGCTCCAGGCTGGCGCTCGCGGCCAGGCCGAGCCGCTCGCCGAGGGCCGCGATCGAGGTACGCAGCGCGGTGAGATCCTCCGCGGCCATCCACCAGATCAGCTGGTAACGGTCCGCGTACCGGTAGGCGAACTCGACAGCGAGCTGGGTCTTGCCGACCCCACCGACACCGCGCAGCGCCGCTTCCGGCAGCACCGAGGCCCGGTGCTGTGACGAGAGCAGTTCGTCGAGCGCGACGAGCTGCTTCTCCCGGCCGGTGAAGTACAGGTTGCGCGGTGGGACGCCGCCCCGGATGAGATTTCGGGATCGCTGGGGCGTCGTCTCCTCGATGATGATCGTCCTGCGCATGTCGGAATCAGGTTCCTCTCCACCGGCCTCGGCCGGTGCCGCCTGGTGCGGGGATCGTAGCGACGTCCAGTGCGTCTTCGCAGCCACGCGCATATCGTCGAGATCGGCGGTGGTGAGCCGAAGGACCGCCGCCGCCTCCCGCAACCACTGCTCGAGCGGCTTGCTGTCCGACTCGATGCCGGCGAGCACCAGGCCCGCCAGCGCCACGACGCCCGGGACCCGCCAGTCACCCACCGGTTGCCAGCCGACGGCCTTTACCAGCTCAGGCAGGTCCTCGGACGACAGCGGATGATCCGAGACCGCCGCGACGGCCCCGGTCAGCACCTCGGGCGGGACGTCCGTGAGCAACTGCGCGAAAAGCCAGGAGAGGTAGATCTGCTGGGCGGAGGTGACCGCTCTGGCGCCCGGGTGGATGTTGGCGATGACCTGCAACAGCGTCGACACGCCCCGGGGCTCCTCGGCGCAGGCGCGCACGATGCGGTAGACGTCGTACCGCACCTCGGAGTGCCGGGGCACCGACAGTGCCTTGCGCAGCTCCCCCTCGACCTCGTCGAGATAGAGCGAACGGGTGCTCACGTCATTGATCGAACTCATCGAGAGCAGTGCGTCGCAGATGGCTTGCACCTGGGCGCTCGGCATCCGGGGCGTCGTCACCGATTGTCCTCCGTACCCGTCAGCAGACCGAGGCTCTCGGCAAGGTCACGGAAGGCCCGCAGTGGCGTACTCGCCGGGCCTTCCGTCAACAGCAGGACGCGATAGAGAGCCGCGATCCCGTCCTCGTATTCTAAGCCCGTCCGAATCAGGCCGAACATGTCGAGACCCAATGGCCCGAATGGATTCACCATCCGACTGATGTGCGGCGGCAGCGACTGAATGACCAATTGACGGCTGTCGGGGTGCCGGAGTACCGGAATGTCCTCCAGCAGTCGGGCCAGCGCCATCTTCTGCGGGAATGACAGCGGCGCGGGCGCCGGTCGGGGCCTCGCCCGAGCGCCGGCCGCCAGCGGGCCGGGCGGCAACAGGCCAGGCGGCAACAGGTCGGGCGGTAGCAGGGCACGCCACTGCCCGACGGGCGACATCCAGCCGACCAACTGCTGGCCGACGCTCGCGCGGGCCAGCACCATGCCCACCACGGCGCCGTCCGGCGCGTACACCCCGGAACCGCTGAATCCCCTGTCGATTCCGGCCGTGGCGGCGGAAATCCGGTCGAGTTGACGCCATCCGGTGCCGACGTCGACCGGACCCACGGCCCGCGCCAGCACCATGACGGACGCCGGGGTGTTGGCCGGAAAGCCCACGATCCGCACGTCGAACTCGTCGTCGCCGCGATCGGCCAGGGTGGCGGGGGCGGACGGAAGCGGCGTGGTGCAGCGCAGCAGCGCCAGGTCGCCGTCGCCGGCCGGGCCGACACCCCGGGACCAGGTCACCTCGGCGGCGGCCCGGGTGCCGGGGTGGCTCGGTGTGTCGACGAGCACCCCGGGCGGGCCCGCCCCGGTGCCGTCATCGACGACATGCCAGCAGGTCAGCACCAGGTCAGTGGTCAACTGGATGCCCGCGCCGACGACCGACGAGTGGTGGCCGCCGAGTATCCGCACCCGGCCGGCGAGCGACCGGGTGCCGGTCATCCGTGCTCCGCCAGCCACTCGGTCAGGGCGGCCGGCGGCCGGCGGCCGACGCTGCGCTCAGTCATGCGCGGCGTTCTCCTGCGCGCCGGCCCCGTCCTCACCCGGCGACGGCAGCGCGGGGACGGGCGAGGTCCAGATGAGCTTGACCTTGAGGTGGCCCTGCGCGCTGGTGCGAGCGACGACGGCACCAGCCTCCGCGGTGAGGGTGACGCCGATCTCGACCTCCACCTGATCGGGGCGCACCGCCACCCCACGGACCACGCCCAGCGCCGCGTCGAGCGCGGGTTTGATGTGGGCCAGTGCCGTTTCCAGCGTCTCCCGGGCGGGGCGGATCCGATCGAGCAGACCGACCCTTTCCAGATCGGTGCCGGCGTGTTCCTCGACGAGGAGGACGCCCTGATCGGTTTCGAAACGAAGGAGATCCGCCACGTGACAAATTCTCGCCGAAAGATCGTTCGGAATTGGTGTCAGATCACTGACAGGAGTCATTGCATGCACCCTGCGCCGACACGGGACACATCCGCTTGCCATCACCACTGCCGCCTGTCAACCTGACGCAATGCAGGACACGGCGACCTTCGAGGATCTGCTCCGAGAAGGCGTCGACGCGTCCGTGGACGGTTGGGACTTCTCCTGGTTCGACGGCCGCGCGACGGAACGGCGGCCGTCCTGGGGATATCTGAGACTCATGACAGCCCAGATGAGGGTGGCCCGCGCCGCACTGGACATCCAGACCGGCGGCGGCGAGGTGCTCTCCGAGGTGCCGGCATTTCCCCCATTGACCGTGGCCACCGAACACTGGCCGCCCAATCTCCGCCTGGCCCGACGCGCGCTCGAACCCCGCGGCGTGCGGGTGGTCGACGTTGCCGAGGACGCTCCGTTCCCGTTTCCCGACGAGACGTTCGACCTGGTGGTGAGCCGGCATCCCAACGTCGTGCTCTGGGACGAGATCGCACGGGTGCTCACCCCCGGCGGGCGGTACCTGGCCCAGCAGATCGGCCCCGGCTCCAACCGGGAACTGGCCCAGTTCCTCACCGGTCCCCGCGAGATCAGTGACGAACGGAGCCCGGCCCGCGCCGCCGCCGACGCGCGAGCCGCCGGCCTTGTCATCGACGAGCTGCGGCACGAGGCGTTGCCGACCACCTTCAACGACGTGGCAGCGGTGGTGCACTTCCTCCGCAAAGTCATCTGGACGGTGCCGGACTTCTCCGTGGAGCGCTACCGGGCCCGGCTCGCCGATCTGCACGACCACATCCGTCGCCATGGTCCGTTCGTGGCCCACGCCCAGCGCGTCCTGGTGCGGGCGCACAAGCCCCAGCACTGAGCGAACGGCTCCAAGCCCACGAAGGAGTACCGGTCGGAGCGGCCGGCCACGGATGAACCGCGGTCGGCCGGGTAAGCAGCGACCTTGCCTGGTGGGGAGACGACCGGGTGCACGGGTGGGCGGTCCTGGACCGGCCCGCCCGTGCACGCCCAGTCAGTTCGAGGAGATCCAGTTCCAGGCCGAGACGACCCACTCGGTCTGCTGGAGCCACGCCACCCCGAGGCCGACGAGGAACACCGCCGTCGCCAGGTGCGCACCTCTGGCGCTGCGCCGGACCCGGCCCAGCTGCCGCTCCAGCACCACCCGGCCGACCAGCCGGAACAGGGCGAACAGGCCGGCCGCCACCAGCAGGCTGAGCACCAGCACCAACAGCGGGCCGCTCAGGTCACCCTGGCCGGACAGCGCCCAGATCCCCCAACACACGAACGCGAAGAGGCCTGCCGCAGCGCTCCACTCACCGCCGCGCCGCAGCTGCGCCATCCGCGAGCTGAGCGAGCGACGGGGCACCGGACCACCGGGCCAACCGGTGCCGGTCGGCTCCTGCTCGACCACCGGGAACGGTTCCGTGCGCGGGGTGCGTGGCTCACCAACCGGAGCGACCCCCCGGCGGAACCCGTCACGCTGCGGCGGCACCCCGACGCCGGCCTGCGGTGGCACCTCCACGGTCCGCTCCGCCCACGGCTGCGTCTGGTCTGCCATCTCGTCCTCCCCCTGACCGACGGCAACAGCACCGCCTTGATTCGAGGGTAGCCAGCCGGCAAATCGGTCGCAGACCCCGGCCGGGGCGCGCGGTCCCGCGACGATGCCGGATTCCACCCGGCCAGGGTACGGTCGGCTGATGGGTGACCCCGACCGACGACGGCGACGGCTGCGCCACCACGTCGAGACCGAGACGGCCAGACCGGGCGCGGACGGCCCGACGGTCAGCACGCCGGGCGTGCACGACGGGGACGAGCCGCCGCCGCGACGCAGGAACACGGGCGGCGACGAGCGCGACGGCGAGCGGGGGCTGCGCGGGTTGGTCGGTTCCGGCTCGTCCCAGGTGGGACTCAGCGCGGCGCTACGGGCCCGGGACGCGGCCCGCCCCACCGACGACGACCTGGCCGAGGCGGAAGCCCGGGTGGTGGTCGTCCGGCGAAACTGGGTGCCCCGCGAGGAGTTGCCCCGCTCGCCGCGCTGAGCGCCGCGCGGTCAGGGCAGGTCGGGCAGCTTCCGGGTCCGCTCGTACTCGGCCACCTGCGTGATCCGCCGAGCGTGCCGCTCGTTGCCGGAGAACGGCGTGTTCAGGAACGCCTCGACGATGCCGGTCGCCTCGTCCAGCGTGTGCTGGCGGGCACCGATGGCGACCACGTTGGCGTCGTTGTGCTGGCGGGCCAGCTGAGCGGTCTCGACGCTCCAGGCCAGGGCGGCGCGGACGCCGGCGACCTTGTTCGCGGCGATCTGCTCACCGTTGCCGGAGCCACCGATGACCACTCCGAGGCCCGTCTCGTCGGCCACCACCTGGTCGCCCGTGTGCAGGCAGAACGTGGGGTAGTCGTCGTCCGGGTCGTAGCTGTGCGGGCCGACGTCGACCACGTCGTAGCCCTGCATGGCCAGGTGGCTGGCCAGGTGCACCTTCAACTCGAAACCGGCGTGATCGGATCCCAGGTAGACGCGCATACCGGGCAGTCTGTCAGGCCGCGCTCGGGGACGTCACAGGGGCGGCGTCCCCGAGCCGGGTTCGTCACACGGTCGTGGGGATGAGGCTCAACGCGGCAGCTCGGCGACGACCAGGCCGCCGCGCGCCTTCGGGGTGAACCAGGTGCTCTTGCGGGGCATCTTCTCCCTGGCCAGGTTGACTGCGACGAAATCCGCCACGGTCACCGGCGCGATCAGGATGGCCAACTCGGCCCGGCCGGCGTCGACCTCACCGGTGAGCCAGCTCGCCGGGTAGTCGCCGCCGACGTAGGTGATGCGCTTGTCGCCCGGGTCCAGACCGAGCGCGTCGCGCAGCACCAACCGCTCGACCAGAGCGTGGTCCAGGTTTTCCAGGCGGGCGGAGGCGGTGGCGGGCAGGCGCACCGCGTACCCCTGGCCGTCGAGGCGGAGGTGCACGGTGCCGCCGGCCGCCGGGACCTCGACCGGGCCGTCGATCGGCTCGACCTCGGCGCCCGCGGCCCGCAGCCGGTCGAGCAGCTCGGCCGGGGTGGTGGTCAGCTCGCTGACCAGCCGGTTGTACGGCTGGATGGCCACCGACGCGGGGGTGGTGATCACGGCCAGGAAGCGCGGCAGCCCGCCGGTCTGGGCGGCCAGGCTGCGGTGGTTGCCGTCCGCGACGACCAGGTCCCCGCCACCGGCGAGAGCCGTCAGCGTGGCCTGCTCCGGGCCGGGGCCGAGCAGCCAGATGGCGTGCGTGCGCCCCGCCTGGTCGGTGTCCGTCGCGGCGGGCGCGCCGGCCGTGTCGGTCGCCGCCGCGAGCGCGGCGTGCAGGTCGTCGCCACGCCCGGTCTGGAGCAGGAGTACGGGTGAGAGCAGGTGCCCCAGCGCGTCGGCCAGCGCCACCCGCTCGCGCACCTTGGCGATGAAGACGTCCTCGTTGCGGATGACCAGGCCCGGCTCGTCCGCCCGGGTGGAGATCTGGTCGGTGTCCACCATCGCGAACAGCCCGTACGCCGGCTCCTCGCCGGGGGCGCTGATCCGGTAGAGCACCACCACCTGCTCGGCGGGGGTGTAACTGCCGTCGGCCTTGGCCTCGGCGAGGCGGGCCACCGCGTCCGGCAGCGCGTCGAGGAACGACGTGCCCAGGCTCTGCGGGGCGCGATGCGGCATCTCGATGCCGAGAGCGCTGTGCGGGTTCGACTCGATGATCGCGGTGATCTCCGCGTCGTCGGCGAACTCGTCGTAGTTTTGCGCGCCGGTGCCGCCAGTGGTGACCCAGGCCCGGGTGATCGGATGCACGACCGTCATGCCCACTGACGCTACCGGCGGCGGTGTCGTCGCCGACGGGGACCCGCGGTGCGTCCACCAGATGAAAGCGCCCGGTGGGGCCCGGCTGGTCAGCCGGCGCGGTCGGAGGTGCCCCGGCGGTGCTTACCCGCGCTCACCGGCCCATTGTTGCCACGCCGACCCGTCCCGATCGGCCCGGTGTTCAGGGCGCGGCGGGGCGACGCGGGCGGCCCCGGGACGGGGCGGTCGGGAGGAGGCGTGGGAACGGGCCGAGGGTTCAGCGGCGGCGTCGGCACCGGACGAGGAGGAGCCGGTGCCGGCGGCGGAGGAGCCGGTTCGGCCGGTGCCGCCCCCGACGGCACCAGCGCCGGCACGCTGGTCGGCACCGCGTCGACGGACGACGGCAGTGGGTCGACCGCCCTGGGCGGGGTGAGCCGGGAGGTCACCGGGACCCGCGCCACGCCCACCACGATGGGCGGCGCGAGGAGATCCACCAGGTGGGCGGGCAGGTCCGGGCGGACCGTCGGCCAGCGGGAGTCGTCAACGGACCAGTAGTCAGCACCGGGAGTCTCGATCACCCCCTGCCGGGTCAGCTGTTCGTCACCGGACGCACGGTGCTTGGCCATCGGGATTTGCCTCCACGAACTGCGGCGTGCGGCCCCTTCGGGTCGCTGCGGCGGACACCGAGGGAAACGACGCCGCCCGCCTCCCGGTGACGCCACGACCCACCGCCGACCTCGGCAGCGGACGAGAAACGCCCCCGTCCGCGCGCCTGACGGGGCACGGACGGGGGCGCGGAGGTCCTCGCTCAGTCGAAGATCGGGCTCTGCTCGCGGGTGCGCTTGAGCTCGTAGAAGCCCGGGGTGCCGGCGACCAGCAGCACGCCGTCCCACAGCCGGCCGGCGGCCTCCCCCTTCGGAGCCGGAGTGATCACCGGGCCGAAGAACGCGACCGGGGTGCCGTCCGGGCCGGGCGCGTGCACGACCGGAGTGCCGACGTCCTGCCCGACCGGGCGCATGCCGGCCTCGTGGCTGGCCCGCAGCGCCTCGTCGTAGTCGGTGCTGTCGGCGGCCGCGGCCAGTGCCGGGTCGAGGCCGACCTCGGTGAGGGCGGCCACGTACAGCTCCGGACCCCGCTCCTGCTTCTGCAGGTGGATCCGGTTGCCGAGCGCGGTGTAGAGCGGGCGCAGCACGTCGTTGCCGTGCAGCTGCTCGGCGGCGATGCAGACCCGCACCGGGCCCCACGCGGTCTTCAGGAACTCCTTGTAGTCCTCGGGCAGCTCGTCCCGGCCGTCGTTGAGCACGGCCAGGCTCATCACGTGGAAGCGGATGTCCACCTCCCGGATCTGCTCGACCTCGAGCAGCCAGCGAGAGGTGATCCAGGCCCACGGGCAGGCCGGGTCGAACCACATGTCGGCGGTGACACGTTCGGTCACGGTGAGATCCCTTCGCGACGGGTGGCGCCGACAGGTCGGCGTCTGAGGAGAATCTTCACCCCGCAGCGCATCGACCGGCACCCGAATGAGAGCGTGACCTCGGCCACCGCGGGCTGCCCGTACATGGAAGACTCGAATCGGGCCAGCCGTCACGAGCGGTAGGCGAACGGGCGCCGCCGGGCGTACGGCGACATGTGGGATGGAGACGAACAGTGCCGGGAGTGCGCAACCTGACGCAGGTCGAGGCGACCGAGCGGGCACGCCTGCTCAACGTGACGGGGTATGACATCAGTCTGGACCTGTCCAGCGCCGTGCTGGCGGCCGACGGCCGCACGTTCAGGTCGACCACCGAGGTCCGGTTCCGCTGCTCCGAACCGGGCGCGAGCACCTTCATCGAGCTGGCCGCCGAGTCGGTGCGGTCCGCCACGCTGAACGGCACGCCCGTCGACCTCTCCGACTGGTCCGCCGAGAAGGGCCTGACCCTGTCCGGGTTGGACAGCGACAACGTCCTGGTGGTCGACGCCGACTTCAACTACTCGAACAGCGGTCAGGGTCTGCACCGGACGGTCGACCCGGTGGACGGCGAGACGTACCTCTACAGCCAGTTCGAGACGGCCGACGCGCAGCGGGTGTACGCCTGCTTCGACCAGCCCGACCTGAAGAGCGTCTACACCTGGCACGTCACCGTGCCGGCGCACTGGCGGGCGGTCTCCAACATGCCGGTGCAGCGGGAGGAGCCGGCGGGTGAGGCGCTCAAGACGCTGCACTTCACCGAGTCGCCCCGGATGAGCACCTACATCACGGCGATGTGCGCCGGGCCGTACCACGAGGTGCGCGACGCGCACGACGGCATCGACCTGGGGGTGTTCTGCCGGGCGTCGATGGCCCAGTACCTGGACTCAGACGACCTGTTCCTGATCACCAAGCAGGGCTTCGACTTCTTCCACGAGAAGTTCGACGTGCGCTACCCGCTGCCGAAGTACGACCAGCTCTGGGTGCCCGACTTCAACGCCGGTGCGATGGAGAACTTCGGCTGCGTGACGCACGCCGAGTCGCACTACCTGTTCCGCTCGCAGGTCACGGACTTCGAGTACGAGCAGCGGGCCAACACGATCCTGCACGAACTGGCCCACATGTGGTTCGGTGACCTGGTCACCATGCGCTGGTGGAACGACCTGTGGCTGAACGAGTCGTTCGCCGAGTGGGCAAGCCACTGGTGCAACACCAACGCGACCCGGTTCAGCGAGGCGTGGACGACCTTCCTGTCCATCCGGAAGAACTGGGGCTACCGGCAGGACCAGCTCTCCTCCACCCACCCGGTCTACACCGAGATGCCGGACATGGAGGCCGTGGAGGTCAACTTCGACGGCATCACCTACGCCAAGGGCGCGAGCGTGCTCAAGCAGCTCGTCGCGTACGTGGGCGAGGAGCCGTTCGTGGCCGGGCTGCGGGCCTACTTCGGCAAGCACGCCTGGGGCAACGCCACCTTCGACGACCTGCTCACCGAGCTGGAGGCAGCATCCGGGCGGGAGCTGCGCAAGTTCGCCGCGCAGTGGTTGGAGACCGCGCAGGTCAACACGCTGCGTCCGGAGGTGACCATCGGGGCCGACGGCACGTACGAGCAGGTGCTGGTGCGGCAGGAGGCGCCGGCGGCGTACCCGACGCTGCGGACCCACCGGATCGGCGTGGGCCTGTACGACCTGACCGACGGGCGGTTGGTCCGCCGGGAACGGTACGAGGTGGACGTGACCGGCGAGCACACCGATCTCGCCGCTCTGCGTGGCGTCCGGGCCGCCGACGTGTTGCTGCTCAACGACGACGACCTCAGCTACACCAAGCTGCGCCTCGACGAGCGCTCCATGGCGACGGTGGTGCAGCACATCGGTGGCTTCGACTCGTCGCTGGCCCGCGCGCTCTGCTGGACCGCCGCGTGGGACATGATCCGCGACGCCGAACTGTCCGCCCGCGACTACGTGGCGCTGACGCTGAGCGGGCTGCCCGCGGAGACCGACATCAACCTGGTCACCGCCACGCTGCGGCAGGCGACCACCGCGCTCACCCTGTACGCCGACCCGGCCTGGGCACCGACCGGCTGGGCCGACCTGGCCCGTACCGCCCGCGACGCGCTCGCCGCCGCCGAGCCCGGCAGCGGGTTCCAGCTGGCCTGGGCCCGCGCGTTCACCTCGGCGGTCCGCTCCGAGGAAGACCTGGCCACGCTGCGCGGTTGGCTGGACGGCACCGGTGTGCCGACCGGGCTGACCGTCGACACCGAGCTGCGTTGGTCGGTCCTCGCCGCGCTGGTGGCCAACGGTGCCGCCGGGACCGCCGAGATCGAGGCGGAGCTGAGCAGCGACCGCACGGCCAGTGGCGAGCGGGAAGCCGCGTACGCGCACGCGTTGATGCCGACGGCCGAGAACAAGGCCGCCGTGTGGGCCCTGCTCACCGGCCCGGACTCGCTGCCCAACTGGCGGCACCGGGCGCTGTTGCAGGGGTTCGCCCACCCGGCGCAGGTGGAGCTGGTCGCCCCGTACCGGGAGCGGTACTTCGCGGCGGTCGGGCAGGTGTGGGCCACCCGGGACAGCGAGCCGGCGCAGGAGTTCGCCCAGCTGGCGTACCCGACCTACCTGGTGCAGGACGACACGGTCGCGGCCACCGACGCGTGGCTGGCCGGTGACGGGCACCCCGCCCCGCTGCGTCGACTGGTCGCCGAGGGCCGCGACGGTGTGGTGCGGGCGCTGAAGGCCCGCGCGAAGGACGCGCAGAGCGCCTGAGCATCGAATACGCGGCCCGGGGCCGGCGTGGGTGTGACTCCGCGCCGGCCTCGGGCATTATCGTGACAGGAGGAGGTGGACGTGATGGCACAGCCGACCTACGAGTGGCGGCCCCCCGCGCGCGCGTGGCGCGAGCAGGACCTATCCGACCTGCCTGAGGATGGGAACCGCTACGAGATCATCGACGGGAGCCTGCACGTCACACCACCCCCGGGTTACGGGCATCAGGAGCTGGCGGATGAACTACGGGCCGCCCTTCGAGCGGCGGTGCCCGCTGGATGGCGGGTCATCCGGGAGGCAGGGCTTCGAATGGCCGGGGGAAACCTCATCCCCGACGTCACGGTGCTGAAGCCGACAGCCCCCGCCGACGGCACCTGGGTCGAAGCAGAGGATGTGGCGCTCGTCGTCGAGGTGGAATCACCGGGTAGCCGTCGGCATGACCGGTTCACCAAGCCAGCGCTCTACGCCGAGGCCGGCATCCCCGCCTACTGGCGCGTAGAACGTGGCGATTTCGGTCCGGTGATCTACCGGTACGAGTTGGTGAAGGGGGTGCACTACAACCTGCTCGGCACGGTCGGCCCCGACGATGTAGTGCAGATCGACGAGCCGTGGCCGATGGGCCTCGATCCCTCGGCCTGGCCCCGCTGAAGCAAGCCCAGACACACCGAAGCCCGGCCCGCTGCGAGCGGGCCGGGCTTCGTCGTACGAGGAAGGGGTCAGCCCTTGCCGGCGTGGCTGGCGAGCTGGTCGAGGCCGTTGATGATGCCGCCGGCCAGGTCACCGCCGCTGAACGCGCCGACCATGGAGAGCGCGGCCAGCTTGGCGTACGTGTCCGGGATGCGCTTGCGGGCGTACCGCCCGGTGATGATCTCCAGCTGGCGCTGGTTGGGCGACACCGCGATCAGCACCGACTTGTCGGGCTCGGCGAGCTGACGGTGCAGCCGCTGGGCGTGCTCACGGATCGGCTCGTCGAGACCACCGACGAAGACCGAGAACACCAGACCGGTGCCCTTGTCGGCCAGGCGCAACGCCTCGTCGATGCGCAGCAGCTGGCGGGTCGAGAACGGCCCGTCGAGCACCTCGGGCGGATTTTCCGACCCGGCCTGCTTCTCACCAACGGTCACTTGCGCCTCCGGTTCCACCGGCCGGCGCCTCGACGCTGGCCTGCTCAAGCTTGTGGCTGGTCAACGCGGGCGCCTGCGCCCCCGCCGTCAGCGCGGTGCCGGCCGAGTCGGCCAGCTGCTCCGGACGGCCCAGGAACCAGACCGGAGTGAAGTCGAAGGGCCGGCCCGGGCGGTAGCGCTTGGCACCACCGCCACCGCCGGTGGCACCACCGTGGCTACCGGCGTACGACAGGCCGGCGATGACCAGCACCGCGGCCAACGGGATGCCGACGAAGACCAGCAACGTCTCGGTAACAGACAATCCCAACGCCCCCAGGCGGAAGAAGGACGACAGTGAAAAACCGGGTCGGATGGACGATCACGCTGCCGACCGCCCGACTCCGTCACCATTCACGTTAGCGGAGTCGACGGCCCGCCAGATTGCGGGGTGCCGATCCCATCCGTCACTGCAGTTCTCCAGTTGCGCAGCGGTAGCGATGAGCCGCGCGTCGTCGCCGTACCGGCCGGTGAGCAGCACCCCGACGGGCAGTCCGTCGGTCGTGGTACCCACTGGCAGGGAGACGGAAGGATCGCCGGTGACGTTGAAGATGGCGCAGTAGGGCGAGAACCGGCGTTGCCGGTCGAAGTCGGCGGCCGGGTCCGCGTCGGCGCTGAACCAGCCGACGGGTGCCTGCGGGGTGGCCAGGGTGGGACAGAGCAGCAGGTCGTATCCGGCGGTGCGGCGGGCACCGAGGCGCACCTGCGCCTGCAACTCCCCGAGGGTGGCGGTCAGGGTGCCGGCGGAGAGTTCCGCGCCCCGGGCCCGGAGCAACCGGGTCAACGGCAGCAGCTCCGCCTCCCGCTGCGGTGGCACCGGGGCGAGCGCCAGCACGTACCAGAGGGTCTCGAACAGCGGCCACGCCGCCGGCCCGAGCGGCGGCGGCACCTCGACCACCTCGTGGCCGGCCGCCGCGAGGAGCGCGGCGGCCCGGTCCACGGCGGCCACGCAGTCGGAATGCACCGGTTCGTCGGCGAGCATCGGCGTGGTGAACCGGCCGATCCGCAGCGGGCCGGGCTCGGCCCGGCGCGCGACGGCCAGGTAGCCGCCGGGCGGCGCGGGCGGCGGCAGGTAGGGCTCGCCGGGGACGGGAACGGCCATGACGTCGAGCAGCGCGGCGACGTCGGTGACCGTCCGCCCGAGCGGGCCGGCGGTGGGCAGGCCGAACGCGCCGGAGCCGACCGGCCCGCCGGAGACGAGGCCCCGACTGGGCTTGTAGCCGACCAGGCCGCAGAGCGACGCCGGGATGCGCAGCGACCCGCCGCCGTCGGATCCCTGGGCGACCGGGACCAGCCCGGCCGCGACGGCCGCCGCCGCGCCGCCGCTGGACCCACCCGCTGTGTACGCCAGCTGCCACGGGTTGCGGGCCGGCGGCGCGACCCGGCCCTCGGAGTAGAGCGAACAGCCCAGCTCGGAGGTGGTCGTCTTGCCCAGGCTGACCAGACCGGCGGCCTTGATGAAGCGGACCACGTCGGCGTCGACCGGCGGAACGAAGTCGACGAAGGCGGCCGAACCGAAGGTGGTGCGAACCCCGGCGGTGAGCGTCAGGTCCTTGATCGCGGTCGGCACGCCGTGCAGCGGACCGCGCTCCTCGTTCGGCACCGCGTCGGCGGCGCGCGCGGCCTGCCGGGCGAGCTCCGGTGTGACGGTGACGAACGCGCCGACGGTGTCGCCGAGCGCCGCGACCCGGCGCAGGGAATGCTCGACCAGGTCGACGCTGGACAGCTCGCCGCGGGTCATCGCGGCGGCCTGCTCCAACGCGGTCAGGTCGTGCGGCTCGGCCATAGCCCTCATCCTGCCCGCTGGGAGCGACTGTCGACGGGCCGACACGGCGTCCTACCGTCAGTCCAGCGTGCCCGCCGGCGCCACCCATTCACTGCGAGGCCCACCGACGTCACTGATCAGGTCGAAATCCCGGTCGTAATGCAGGACGGTCGCGGAGTATTCGGCAGCGGCCGCCGCGACCAGGACGTCGACGGGGCTGGCCGCCCGATGGTGGCCGCGGGCTGTCAGCGCCAACTGCAGGTCACGGGCCCGGGTGGCGACGGCCGGGGTGATCGGAAGGTCGACCATCAGCTCCGCGCGGCGAGCACGCACTGCCATCGCGTCACGGAAGTCGCGAGCGCTCCTCCCGTCCTCCAGGTCGAGCGGCACGCAGGTCGCAGCGAGCCGCTCCTCAAGCAGGATTCTGATCCGTTTGCCGACTACTGGTTGACGAAGACGCCCCCATGCGGAGGTGTCGATGACGTACAGGCCGGCTGGGGGGTTCACGCGGCGTCCTGCTCGCCTCGCGGCGTCTTGTCGTCGTCGAGGAGACCGGTCCAGTCACGATCGATCGAGAGCAACTCCCGGATGGCCTCCAGGCGCTCACTTCGTTCGGCGACGAGCCGAAGTGCCGCGTGGATGGTGTCTTTCTTGGTCTTGGTGCCCAGCTCTCGGCGGGCACGTTCGAGCAGCTCATCATCCAGGTCAACGAGGGTCTTCATGGCCCGACTATATACGCTAACCCGATTTCTATATACGCGACTGGCCGAGGAAGCGCAGGGCGTTGGTGGACAGGAGCTTGTCGCGCTGGGCGTCGGTGAGAAAGTCGGCCCCGTGCACCACCGCGCCGGCCGGCCGCTCGCCCAGCGGGTACGGGTAGTCGCTGCCGACCAGCACCCGATCCTCCCCCAGGGTGTCGACCAGCAGCCGCAGGGCGGGCGGCGCGAAGACCACCGAGTCGACGCTGAACCGGTCGAGGTAGCTGCTGGGCGGGCCGGCGGACGCGCCCCGGACCAGGTCCCCACGGCGGTGCCAGGCGTTGTCGGCGCGGCCGAGCCAGAACGGGAAACTGCCGCCGCCGTGCGCGAAACAGATCCGCAGCGTCTCGGGCACCCGGTCGAAGACACCGCCGAGGATCATCGCCAGCACCGACAGGTGCGTCTCGGCGGGCATCCCGGTGAGCCAGCGGGCCATCCAACGGTCCAGTCGTGGCCCGCCCGGCATGTCCCACGGGTGGACGAAGACGGGTGCGCCCACCTCGGCGCAGTGCTGGAGGAAGGTGACCACACCGGCGTCGTCCAGGTCCCGGTCGCCGACGTGGTTGCCGATCTCCACGCCCACGTGCCCGGCGGCGAGGCTGCGGTCCAGCTCGGCGCAGGCGGCATCCGGGTCCTGGAGCGGCACCTGGCAGAACGGCACCAATCGGTCGCCCCCGGCCGCGGTGACCTCCAGGGTCAGGTCGTTGAAGATCCGGGCGACCTTCACCGCCTGGTCGGCCGGGCGGTCGTAGCTGAAGAAGACCGGGGTGGGCGAGACCACCTGCACGGCCACGCCGTCGGCGTCCATGTCGGCCAGTCGGCGCGACGCGTCCCAGCACTCCGCGCCGACCGGGCGGAACTCCGCCTCCCCCACCATGATCATGGCGGCGCGCTCGGAGTCGACCCGCAACCACGGCCAGTCGGACCCGCCGCACGCCGCGCCAAGGTCCGGCCAACCCTTCGGTACGACGTGCGTGTGCACGTCGACCACGCCTGCGGGCATCAGCCCTTGCCCGGGTGCAGGGTGCCGCAGTTGGCACAGGTACGCGCCGACTCGTCGGCATAGAACGCCTGGAACACCGGCGGCAGATCGGCGGCGATGTCGCGGACCTGCAACTCGACCTCGTGCACCTTGTCGCCGCACTCCGGGCAGTACCACTGGAACGTCTCCAAGGTGCCCTCCTCACGGACCCGCTCGACGACCATGCCGATCGACCCGGCCTCCGGCCGCTGCGGCGAGTGCGGGGTGTTGCGCGGCAACATCCACATCTGCCCCTCGCGCACGTGCACGGTACGCGGCCCTTCCGGGGTGACCAGGTTGATGTGCATGTTGCCCTTGACCTGGTAGAAGAACTCCTCGTACGGGTCCACGTGGAAATCGGTGCGCTGGTTGGGCCCACCCACCACCATCACGATGAAGTCGTCGCCGCCGGGGAACATCTCCTTGTTGCCCACCGGGGGCTTCAACAGGTGCTGGTTGTCGGCGATCCAGCCCGGAAAGCTGAACGGCTCGGCGATCTCACTCACGACTGACCTCCCGAGGGAAGAAGGGCCACGGCCTGGATTTCGATCAGCAGGTGCGGGTGCGGGAGCTGGTGCACCGCCACCGTCGTACGGGTCGGTCCGGAGGCGTCGAAGAACTCGGCCCACACCTCGTTGTAACCACCGAAGTCGTTCATGCTGACCAGGTAGGACGTCACCTGCACCAGGTCGGTGAGGTCCGCGCCGACCGAACGCAGCAGATCCCGCACGTTCTCGATGACGGCCCGCGTCTGCACCCGGATGTCGAGGTTGGTGGTGCCGAACCCGTCCACCTCGACGCCGGCGAAGGTGTTGTCCGCGCGCCGCGACGACGTACCGGAGACGAAGACGAACCCACCGGCGACCTTGACGTGCGGGAAGGCCCCCCGCGGGACGGCCTTCCCGGCCACCACCCGGGCGGTCACGACGATGCCCGCAGCGAGGCGGTGCCGAGCTTCTCGACGACGGCGCGGACGTGGGCGCCGGGACGCAACGGAACAGCGGCGGTGGCGGCACCGGCCAGGAAGACCCAACCGGACTCCAACCGCACTCCGTGCCGGCCCGCCAACCGAATGCCCTCGTCGAGCGCCCGGCGCGGATCACCGAGGATCGCCGCCGTCGAACCGACCTGCGCCACCCGCCCGTCGACCTCCAGCAGCACGCCCAGGTTGTCCAGCCCCGCCGGCACCGGCGACCACGGCCCGATCACGAAGGCGGCGGCCGAGGTGTTGTCCGCGACCACGTCGGGCAACGAGAAACGAAAGTCCGCGTACCGAGAGTCGATCAACTCGATGGCCGGGGCGACCGCGCGGACCGCCGTGGCGAAGTCGCCGACCGGCTCGCCCGGCTCGGGCAGCCGGTCCAGCAGGAAGGCCACCTCCGGCTCGACCCGGGGATGGATGTACGCGGCCGGGTCGACGGCACCGCCGTCGGGCACCCGCATCGCGTTGGTGAGCCGCCCCCAGATCACCTCGTCCACGCCGACCTGGGCCATCTTCGCCCTGCTGGTCAGCCCCATCTTCAGCCCGACCAACCGCTCACCGGCGTCCAGCCGGCGTTGCAGCAGCGCGGCCTGCACGGCGTACGCGGTGTCCACGTCGAGGCCGGTCTCGGCGGCGAGCTGCGGGATCGCGGTGGCCGTGTCGGCAGCCGTGCCCAGCTTCTCGGCGATCCCGACGATGTCCGGTCCGATCATGACTGTTGCTCCTTGTCGGCCAGGTCGAGGGCCACGTCCACGATCATGTCCTCCTGGCCGCCGACCATCCGGCGGCGGCCCAGCTCGACCAGGATCGACCGGACGTCCACGCCGTACTTCGTGGAGGCCCGCTCGGCGTGCCGCAGGAAGCTGGAGTAGACACCCGCGTACCCCAGGGAGAGGGTTTCCCGGTCCACCTGGACCGGCCGGTCCTGCAACGGGCGGACGATGTCGTCGGCGGCGTCCATCAGCGCGAACACGTCGCAGCCGTGCTTCCAGCCGTGCAGCTCGGCGACCGCGACGAAGACCTCCAGCGGCGCGTTGCCGGCGCCCGCGCCCATGCCGGCGAGGGAGGCGTCCACACGGACCGTCCGACCGTGCGCCGCGTCGGGGCCGACCGGCGCGGACCCGGTGACCCGCCCGTGCTCGACGGCGAGCACGCTGTTGGCCACCCCGAGTGACAGGTTGTGGTGCGCGTGGATGCCGATCTGCGTCTCCGGGGCGAGGACCTGCCGGTACGCGTCGACCCGCTGCGCCACGTCGGACATCAGCAGCCGACCGCCGGAGTCGGTGACGTAGACGCAGTGCGCCCCGTACGACTCCATCAGCTTGGCCTGCCCGGCCAACCCGGCCGGATCGAACATGTGCGACATCATCAGGAACCCGGCGACGTCCATGCCGTTCTCCCGGGCCCAGGAGATGTGCTGGGCGCTGATGTCCGCCTCGGTGCAGTGGGTGGCGATGCGCACGCTGGTCACCCCGAGCGCCTTCGCCGCCTTCAGGTCGGCGATCGTGCCGATCCCGGGCAGCAGCAGCGTGGTCAGCTTCGCCGTGGTCAGCACCTCGGCCGCCGCGGAGATCCACTCCGCGTCACTGGCCGCGCCGTGGCCGTAGTTCACGCTGGAACCGGCGAGCCCGTCACCGTGCGCCACCTCGATCGCGGCCACCCCGGCGGCGTCCAGCGCGGCGGCGATGGTGCGTACCTGGTCGACTGTGTACTGGTGGGCGACGGCGTGCATGCCGTCGCGCAGCGTCACGTCCTGGATGTAAAGGTCGGTCATGGCGCGGCCACCTCCGAGGAACGCAGGGCGACCAGCCGCTCCGCGGTGCGCAGCGCGGCGGAGGTCATGATGTCCAGGTTCCCGGCGTACGCGGGCAGGTAGTGCCCGGCGCCGGAGACCTCCAGGAAGACCGACACCTGAAGAGCGGTGAGCCGCCGGCCGAGCGTCGGCAGGTACGCGTCGACCCGGTCGAACTGCACGTCCTGCTTGAGCCGGTAGCCGGGGACGTACTCCTGCACGGTCGCCACCATGTCCGCCACCGAGGCGGCGATCGCGTCGGTGTCGGCGTCGGCGTCCGGGCAGAGGCAGTAGACGGTGTCCCGCATCAGCAGCGGCGGGTCCGCCGGGTTCAGCACGATGATCGCCTTGCCCCGCTCGGCACCGCCCACCACCTCGATGGCGCGGGCCGTGGTCTCGGTGAACTCGTCGATGTTGGCCCGGGTTCCCGGCCCGGCGGACTTCGACGCGATCGAGGCGACGATCTCCCCGTACGCCACCGGGGTGACCCGGCGGACCGCGGCGACGATCGGCACGGTCGCCTGTCCGCCGCAGGTCACCATGTTGACGTTGGGCTGGTGCAGATGCTCGTCGAGGTTGACCGGCGGCACCACGTACGGGCCGATCGCGGCCGGGGTCAGGTCGACCACCGTCCGGCCGAGCGCGCGCAGCACCTCGTCATGGCGTCGGTGCGCGCCGGCCGAGGTGGCGTCGAACACCAACTCGACGTCGGCGAACTCGGGCAACGCGACGAGCCCGTCCACGCCGTCGGCGGTGGTGGCGACGCCGAGGCGGCGAGCACGCGCCAGGCCGTCGGAGGCCGGGTCGATGCCGGCCATCGCCACCACGCGCAGGCTGTCGCTCAGCCGCAACACCTTGATCATCAGATCGGTACCGATGTTCCCGGAACCGAGTACCGCCACGTTGGTGGTCACTGGCCGCCCCTGTCGCTGAAGGATGTGCGCACCGAACCCAGCCCGGAGATCCGGGCCTCGTACGCGGCGCCGGGGGTGACCGGCACCATCGGGCCGAGCGCGCCGGAGAGCACCACGTCCCCGGCACGCAGCGGGTCACCGGCGCGGGCGAGGGTGCCGGCCAGCCACAGCAGGGCGTGCAGCGGGTTGCCCAGGCAGGCGGCGCCCGCACCCACCGAGACCGGCTCGCCGGCGTGCTCCAGCACCATCCCGCACAGTCGCAGGTCCACGTCGGCGAGCCGGCGCGGCGTGGTGCCGAGCACGAAGAGCCCGCTGGAGGCGTTGTCGGCGACCGTGTCCACGATGGAGATGTCCCAGGCGGCGATCCGGGAGTCGACGATCTCGATCGCCGGCAGCACGTGGTCGACCGCGCGGATCAGGTCGACGGTGGTGAGCTGCGGGTTCGGAAGGTCCCTGTCGAGCACGAACGCGATCTCCGCCTCGACCCGAGGCTGGAGCAGCCGGTCGATGGGCACCTCGACCCCGTCGCCGACGGCCATGGCGTCGGTCAACATGCCGAAATCCGGTTGGAACACCCCGAAGGTCTCCTGCACCGCCCGGGACGTCAGCCCGATCTTCGCGCCGACCCGGCGTTCGCCGCGGCCCTGCCAGGCCCGCGCCTGGAGTTGCTGCACGCGGTACGCGGCCTCGACGTCGCCTTCCGGCAGCAGCCGGCCCCGAAGCGGCGCGCACGGCTTGCCGGTGCCGCGGGCGTCGGTCAGCTCCCGGTTGGCGGCCTCGATGTCAGCTTCCATGCCCGCTCCCTCGCTACGGCTCACGACAGGTCCACGCAGACGTTCGTGAGTTCGGAGTAGAAGTTCAGCGAGTGCACGCCGCCCTCGCGACCGATCCCGGACGCCTTCACCCCGCCGAACGGGGTACGCAGGTCCCGCAGGAACCAGGTGTTGACCCAGACGATGCCGGCGTCGAGCCGGGCACCGGCTCGGTGCGCGACGCCCACGTCCCGGGTCCACACGGTCGCCGCCAGGCCGTACTCGGTGCCGTTGGCGAGGGCGTACGCCTCGTCCTCGGTGTCGAACGGCGCGACGTGCACCACCGGGCCGAAGATCTCCTCGCGGTTGGTGCGGGCGTCCGGACCGAGCCCGGTGAGCACCGTCGGCTGCACGTACGACCCGCCGTCGCGGGTGTCGCCGAAGGTGGGCGTACCGCCGCCGGTGAGCACCTCGGCGCCCTCGGACCGGGCCAGCTCGTACGCGCCGAGCACCTTCGCCCGGTGCTGGTGGGAGATCAGCGGCATGGTGGCGGTCGCCTCGTCGGTCGGCCAGCCGTACGCCAGCTCGCCGGCCCGCTTCGCCAGTCGGGCGGTGAACTCCTCGAAGACCGGCCGCTGCACGTAGATGCGCTCGGTGCAGAGGCACACCTGACCGCCGTTGGTGAAGCTGGACCGCACCGAGCCGGCCACCGCGGCGTCCAGGTCGGCGTCGGCGAAGACCAGGCCGGCGTTCTTGCCGCCCAGTTCGAAGCTCAC
The DNA here is from genome assembly GCF_040704315.1 of Micromonospora sp. NPDC047644. Classification (NCBI taxonomy): domain Bacteria; kingdom Bacillati; phylum Actinomycetota; class Actinomycetes; order Micromonosporales; family Micromonosporaceae; genus Micromonospora; species Micromonospora sp. NPDC047644. Next base: position 61,863 of record NZ_JBEYSY010000022.1, on the reverse strand, counting down.
CGCCTTCACCCCGTCGGCGGCGGCCCGCATGATCGCGCCGCCGGTGGCCGACTCGCCGGTGAAGGTGATCGCGTCGACGCCCGGGTGGCGGGTGAGGAACTCGCCCGCCGAGTCCGGCCCGAAGCCGTGCACCAGGTTGAACACACCGGCCGGTACGCCGGCGGCGGCCATCACCTCGGCGAGCACCGTCGCCGAGGCGGGAGTCTCCTCGCTGGGCTTGACCACGACGGCGTTGCCGCAGGCCAGCGCCGGAGCAACCTTCCAGGTGAGCAGCAGCAACGGCAGGTTCCACGGCACGATGACCGCGACCACGCCGACCGGCTTGCGCAGCGCGTAGTTGAGTGCCCGACCGCCGGTCGGGGTGACGGTGGTGAACGATTCGGTGGGGGCGGTCGCCACGATCTCCGCGAACGCGCGGAAGTTCGCCGCGCCGCGCGGGATGTCCAGGGTGCGGGCCTGGGCGATGGATTTGCCGGTGTCGGCGACCTCGGCGGTGACCAGGTCGTCGAAGCGGCGCTCCAGCTCGTCGGCGACGCGGCGCAGGACCTCGGCGCGCTCGCGCTCCCCCATCCGGCCCCACGGCCCGCGCAGCGCCGCACGGGCGGCGGCCACCGCATCGTCCACTGTCGACTGCGATGCCTCGTCGACCTCGAAGACCTGCTCCCCGGTGACCGGGCTGGCCTTGGCGAACGGGTTCCCGCCGTCGACGAACTCACCGGCGACGAAGTTGCGCAACCGCTGCGGACCACTCGGCGCGTGGCCGGCCATCAGCCGCGGATCCCAGGTGCCGGTCATGCGCGCCTCCCTCGACCCAGCGCCGCGCCGATCGCGCCGACCAGCAGCAGCGCGGCTCCGCCGACGACCGCCCCGAGCACCAGGTGCTGATGGCGCACCCGGCGGCGCACCTCGGCGTACGGGGTGGTGGAGAACGACACCAGCTCGTACTGGGAAACGTACCGGCCGGGCAGAGCCCGTTCCAGCGCGTGCTCCACCCGCCGTCGGGCCTGGAAGACCGGGGAGGCGACCTTGTCGCGCATCTCCACGAAGTTGGTCAGCGCCATCGTCGCGATGGCCTCGGCGTTCTCCTGTCGACGCCGCTGGAACAGCGGCAGCGCGGTCAACCAGTCGTCGGCGCACTCGTCCAGGCAGCGGTCCAGCTCCACCACGTCCTCGAAGGCGCAGTTGGCGCCCTGGCCGTAGAACGGCACGATGGCGTGCGCCGCGTCGCCGAGCAGGGCGACCTTTCCGCTGACCTGCCACGGGGTGCAGCGCACGGTGCCGAGCACGCCCACCGGGTTGTGCTGGTAGTCGTCGACCAGGTTCGGGGCCAGCGCGACGACGTCCGGGTAGTGCTCGGTGAAGTGCCGTTCGATCTCCGCCGGGCTGGTCAGCGAGGCGAAGCTGCCAGCACCGTCGTTGGGCCAGAACAGCGTGCAGGTGAAGGAGCGGTCCGGGTTCGGCAGCGCGATCATCATCGAGGTGCCACACGGCCAGATGTGCAGCGCGTCCTCCTCCAGGGCGAAGTCCCCGCCCAGCGGCGGGATCGTCAGCTCCTTGTAGCCGTAGTCGAGGAAGTCCACGCTCTCGTCGAGCAGCCCGTACGCCAGCAGTTGCCCACGCACCGCGGAGCCGGCGCCGTCGGCGCCGAGCACGACCGACGCCTTGGCCGCGACCGGGCCCTGCGGGGTCTCGAAGCTCAGGGCACCGTCGATCGGGTCGAGCCCGACGAGCCGGTGGTCGAAGACGACCCGCACTCCCGGCAGCGCGGCGGCCTCGTCCAGCAGGGCGTTGTTCAGCGCGCCCCGGCTGATCGAGTTGATCGCCCGGTCGCCGGTCGCGCTGTACGACTGGAACTGCTGCCCGCCCTCGACCGGGTGGATCATCCGGCCGCGCATCGGCAGCGCGTCGGTCATCACCTGCTCGGCCAGCCCGATGCGGCGCAACGCGTCCAGGCCGCGCTCGGAGAGCGCCAGGTTGATCGAACGACCGCGTTCGGCGGTGCCAGCGCGCGGGTCGGAGCGGCGCTCGTAGAGGGCCACCGGGTAGCCACGCCGGGCCAGGAAGCAGGCGGCCAGACAGCCGGCCAGCCCGGCGCCGATGATCGCGATCTCGTCACGCCGCGCGGTCACGCAGTCACCCCCACCGTCGCGGCGAGCGCCGCGGCGGCCCGCCAGCAGTCGAGGTACGTGGAGTACAGCGGCACCGGGGCGAACCGCACGACGTCGGGTTCGCGGGCGTCGGCGATGACCCCGTGTTCGTACCGTAGGCGTTTGGTCAGCTCGGCGGCGCTGCCCGACCCGATGCGCACGGAGAGCTGGCAGCCTCGACGGGCCGGGTCACGCGGGGTGACCACCCGCAGCGGCCGGCCGTCGGTCACCTCGTCGAGCAGTGACTCCAGCCAGCCGGTGAGGCGCTGGCTGCGCTCACGCAGCGCGGTCATCCCCACCGCGTCGAACAGCTCCAGCGAGGTACGCACCGGGCCCATCGCGAAGATCGGCGGGTTGGAGATCTGCCATGCCTCCACGGTGGCCGGTGGTCGGGACACCGGCGTCATCTCGAACCGGGTGGCCGCCGCCGTGCTCCACCACCCCTCGAACCGGGGCAGGTTCTCGTCGCCGAGGTGACGCTCGTGCACGAAGACGCCAGCGAGGGCACCCGGGCCGGAGTTCAGGTACTTGTAGGAGCACCACGCGGCGAAGTCGACGTCCCAGTCGTGCAGGGCCAACGGCACGTTGCCGACCGCGTGGGCCAGGTCCCAACCGACCACCGCACCGGCGGCCCGGCCGGCAGCCGTGATCGCCGGGATGTCCAGCAGCTCACCGGTGAGGTAGTTGACCCCGCCGAGCAGCAGCAGCGCCACCCGGTCGCCCTCGGCGGCCAGGTAGTCGGTCACGTCCTCGGTACGCAGGGCGTCCTCACCCGCGCGCGGACGCAACCGGACCACTGTGTCGTCCGGGTCCAGGCCGTGGAACCGGGCCTGGCTGCGCACGGCGTAGCTGTCCGAGGGGAACGCGGCGTCCTCGATGACGATGCGGGTGCGCGCGCCGGCCGGTCGGTAGAAACTCACCATCAGCAGGTGCAGGTTGACGGTGAGCGAGTTCATCACCACGGCCTCCGCGGGCCGGGCGCCGACCAGTCGCGCGGCCGGCCCGGTCAACAACTCGTGGTACGGCAGCCAGGGGCGTTGCGCCTCCAGGTGCCCCTCCACGCCGAGTCGCCCCCAGGCGTCCAGGTCGGCCAGGAGTTCGTCGCGGGTGGCCCGAGGTTGCAGACCGAGCGAGTTGCCGGCTAGGTACGCCGACTCGGGGTGGTCGCCGCCGTCGGCCGGCGGCACGTGGAACAGGTGCCGGTGACCGGGATCGGTCTCGTCACGGCGGTGCGCTTCGGCCTCGCCGCCGGCGAGGCGGTGCGCTTCGTGTTCTGGGGTTCGCATGTCTCGCTCTCCGGTCACATCGCGGTGCGGGCCGACCATAGCTCCGGGAAGACCACCCGGGCCATGCTGCGCTGCAACCACGCCAGGCCGGCGGAGCCTCCGCTGCCGACCTTGGCGCCCATCGTCCGCTGCACCGCCTTGACGTGATTCCAGCGCCAGTCGCCGAACTCCTCGGCGACAGCGCTCAGCGCCTCGCCGAGCAGCCGCAGGTGATTGTCCGGGCTGGCGTCGTCGTAGATGCGCACCCAGGCCGCCTCCACCAATGGGTGCGGGTCGTGTTCGACGGCCACGTCCCGGTCGAGCAGGTCGGCGGGGAGGTCGAAGCCGCGCCGGGCGAGCAACGCGAGTACGTCGTCCCAGAGGCTCGGGGTGGTCAGCGCGGCGCTCAGCTCGGCATGCACCTCGACCTGCCGGCGGAACGGGCGGATCAGCGTCGGGTCGCGCAGCCCGAGCAGGAACTCCAACTGCCGGTACATCGCCGACTGGAAGCCGGAGGCCTCACCGAGCAGATTGCGGAACCGGTTGAAGTCGGCCGGGCTCATCCAGCGCAGGCCCTGCCAGGCGGCGTTGAGCCCCTCCAGGTGCAGCTTGGCTCGGCCCAGCGGGGCCAACGCCTCCCAGATCTGGTCGGCGCGGATCAGCCGCTGGGTCTCGCGCAGCTCGTGGCAGGTCAACCCGAAGTACAGCTCCATGATCTGGCTGACCATCAGGAAGGACATCTCGCCCGGGTCGCTGCTGAGCGGGTGCTGCATCTTGTGCAGAGCGCTGGCCTGCACGTACGCGTCGTACGGCACCATGTCGGCGAACTCCAGCGTCGGTTCACCACCGGTGCGCTCCGCCTGCGCGACACGCTGCCCGGGGGTCACCGGTCGCACCGTGGCACGGCGGTTCGGCGCCCGCCGCTCCGTCTGATCCACCATCTCTTCTCCCTCCCCGGACTGGCCGACGTCATGATCTCGCGGTCGGATCGGCCTGCGGAATGCCGAATCAACGGCGTCCGCCGACTTCTCGTGGCGAACCAAAGGCAACTAGGCGAAGTCGGTTCACGAAAGTAAGGTCTAAGCGTGGACGACATGGACTGGGCGCTGCTGCGTGAGTTGCAGGCCGACGCGCGGCTCTCCTTCAGCGAGTTGTCCCGACGGGTGCACCTGTCGCCACCGTCGGTCGCGGAGCGGGTCCGTCGGCTGGAGGAGGCCGGGATCGTCACCGGCTACCACGCCCACGTCGACCTGAGCCGCGCCGGCCGCACCGTGGTCGCGCTGATCCGGATGTCCTGCTACGGCGCGCGGTGCATCCTGCACGACCCCGCCGTGGCCGAGTGGCCGGAGATCCTGGAGATCCACCGGATCACCGGGGACGCGTGCAGCGTGCTGAAGGTGGCGGCCGGCTCGATCGGCGCGTTCGAGGGGGTCATCGACCGTCTCGCCCCGTACGGCCAACCGTCAAGCACGATGGTCCTCTCCTCCCCCCTGAACTGGCACCCCGTCACCCCCCTCCCCCACCCACCCCACTAACCCCCCGCCCTCCCGCGCCCTCCCTCCCTCCCGCGTCGATCTTGCAGTTCCTGTTGCCGATATGTCCTTTGTGCGGGCATTTGTCGGTGCAGAAAGTGCAAGATCGCGGGGGTGGGGGTCGGGGTGGGGTGGGGCGTGGGCGGGTTTGGCTTCGGGGTGGGGGGAAAGCAGCGCGCGTGCCCAGGGGAGGGTTCCGGCGGTCGTCGCCGGTTGGGGGGAAATCATGCAGGCAGTCCGCACGATCAACCGCGCGCTCTCGTCCGCACTGACACTGGTGGGGCTGGTCGGGGCGTTCGTCCTGTTGTCGGTCGCACCGGCGCGAGCCGGCGAGAACGTCTTCGTCGAGGTGACACCCAACAGCGTCCAGGCCGGCAGCCGGGTCAGCATCAAGGCGAGCTGCGACAACGACAACAACAACAGGCAGTCCAGCGTGCACTCCGACGCGTTCGGGTCCGTGACGTTGAGGCCCGACAAGGGCTTCCTCACCGCGCAGGCCAGCATTCCGCGCGACAAACCGGCCGATCAGTACCCGGTCGACCTGCGGTGTGACAACGGACAGACGTCGTCGACCACGCTGACCGTGCTGAACATGGCCTCACCCAGCAAGGGCCCGGCGACCGGTGGCGGTGGAATGGCCGGCGGGCGCGGGACGGGCTCACTGCTGGTCTTCGGTGGCGTGGCGTTGGTGGCCACCGCGATCGTGCTCGGGATGGCCGGTGGTCGACGTCGACCGGGAGCCGGCTCCTGAGCCGGATCACCCATGACCCGCAGATCCGCGCGGGCGCGGCCGGACCGCCGCGCCCGCCTCCGGGCCGGGCCGGCGCTGCGCGCGTCCGGCCGGCTGGTGGTCCGCGTCACCGGACGGCTGCGCCGGGTCGCCGGGCAGGCCGTTTCGGCGAGCGTCACCACCACCGATCCGGCCGCCCGTCCGCTGCCGCCGCGACGTCCGGCCGGGCCGTCGTCGACTCGCCACCGGTTCGTTACGAGCCCCGGGTTGCCGGTGCTGGCCATCGCCGCGCTGATGGTGCTGATCGTGGCGATGCTCGGCGTCGAGCAGGTGACCGGGATGAGCCTGCTGCCGGATCGGCTCAGCGCCGGACTGCGACCGCCGCCGAAGAAGTTCCCGGTGCTGCCGGCCAGCGACCCGACCAGCCTCGCCATCGACAAGATCGACGTACGGGCGCCCGTACACGACGTGGGCATCGCCCCGGACGGCACGATCGCCGTGCCGGACGCGGCCCGCGCCCAGGAGGCCGGCTGGTACGACCAGGGGCCCACCCCGGGCCAGTACGGTCCAGCCGTGATCGTCGGGCACGTCGACACCACCAGCGGGCCGGCCGTCTTCCACAAACTCCGCGAGCTGCGCTCCGGTGACGAGATCGAGGTCACCCGCACCGACCAGCGCGTGGCGGTCTTCGAGGTCAACTCGGTGGAGAAGTTCGACAAGGACCAACTGCCGGTGGACGAGGTGTACGGCGACTTCAGCCGCCCGAGCCTCCGACTGATCACCTGCGGCGGCCAGTGGGTCGGCGGCGAGACCGGCTACGCGGACAACGTGGTGGTCTTCGCCTCACTGGTCAAGGAGCGGTCAGGGTGAGGTCGGGCAGATCGGCACCGGGGTCAGTTCTGCCCTGGGCTTGCCACGGGCAACCCTGCGGCCTTCGCGCACTCGAGCAGTCGCCGGTCGTAACTGACGAATGCGATGAGCGCCGCTCCGGACTCGTTTGTCAGCACCTGGGCTGTGGCAAGGTGGATGGCGTCGAGGCTGCGTAGCGTGGGCTCGGCGAAAGCGGCTGCGGTCGCGCGGACAGTGCCGTCGATCTCCAGCCGGAAGAGGCGCCCGACGGCCGCCGGAACGCCGATCAGCGCTTGCGGGGCTGATCGGCGCAACGCTCTGGGCACTTCAACCTCGACGAGGGCTGAGGAAACCAGCGGGACGTCGCCGTAGTCGTTGAGCCAGGCGACGAGGTCAGCGCTGCACGCCTCCTGACGAACAAGCTTGACGACCGCGGCAGAGTCGAGATAGATCACCAGCGCTCCTCGTCGCGCATCTCGGCGAGGGCGGCAGAAGCGTCCACATCCTCAGCGCCGAGCTTGGGCGGAAGCGGAACAGGACCGCCGCCGGTTGGAGCGACAGCCCGACCTGCCGCGACAAGCTTGGCCAGCACCGACCTGTCGTCATTGACCGGAACCAGTCGGGCGATCGGATGCCCGCGATCGGTGATCTCGACCGTTTCCCCGCCGCTCACCCGAGCCAGCACCTGACTCGTGTTCTGGTTCAGCTCTCGAACCCCGATGCGCTCCATGGAGTTAGTGTAGAACTAAATGTTCTACATTCCGAGTCCGTTCAAACGACGGCGGCCAGTGGGTCGGCGGCGAGACCGGCTACGCGGACAACGTGGTGGTCTTCGCCTCACTGGTCAAGGCTCGTTCCGGCGGTTGACCGGCGTCGACGTACTCGGCGAGCCGGGCGGCCCCGGTGAGCATGGCCCGGCCTCGCTCGGTGAGCCGTTGCCGCCACCGACGCAGCGAGGCGGCGAGCGGGTCGGCACCACCGGCGTCGCGCACTCGACGCAGCACGCCCGCGATGTGGTCGAGCCGGTAGCCACCGCGGCGCAACAGGTGGGCCAGTTCGGCGTCCCGGACGTCGTCGGGACGGTAGAGCCGGTAGTGGGTGACCGGATCACGTACCGGTCGCAGCACCCCGGCCCGCTCCCATGTGCGCAGCGTGGCCGCCCGCAGACCGAGCCGGTGAGCCAGCACGCTGATCGGCACGGCTTTCTGGCCCTGCGGTTGCGGTCTCGTTCCGGTGAGCGTCACCACCGCCGCCTCGACCGCGTCCAGGGTCTCCCGATCGCGCTGGAGCAGCGCGTGCCCCTGGTCGATGGTGCGCAACGCCGTGTCGATCTCGCCCCGGTTGACGGCCCGCATGATCTCGCCGCTGGCCGCATAGCCGTGGCCCGGGATCAACGCAAGGTAGGCACGCAGCGCCTTGACGTGCAGTTCGGTGAAGCGACGGTAGCCGCTCGGCGTGCGCTGGGCCGGGGGCAGGACGCCGTCTCGTTCGTAGTTGCGCACGGCCTGCGCGGAGAGACCGTGGGCGCGCGCGAGGTCGACCGGCCGGCGTACCCCCGGGTTTGAAGGTTTTGTGGCTGTCACCGCGCTCCATCGCTCGTAAGTCTCAACCGCTGATTCAACGATACGGTTCATGGAATGCCACCTTTTCTCGACCTGCTGGCGGTTACCCCTGAGCTGCTCGGGTTCGGCGAACCGACCCACGGTGAGCCCGCCTTCCTCCAACTCCGCAACGAGGCATTTCTGTCGCTGGCCGAGCACGGCTACCGCTCGATCGCCCTGGAGAGCGACCGGACGGCCGGGTTGATCGCCGACGAGTTCGTGCGGGGCGTCGCGGCCGTGACGCTCGACCGCGCGCTCGCCGAAGGGTTCAGCCACGGGTTCGGGGCCGCCCCGGCCAACCGTGACCTCCTGCTGCGGATGCGGGAGTGGAACGCCCGGCGGCCCGTCGCCGAACGGCTGACATTCCACGGCTTCGACGCCCCGGTCGAGTTGGAGAGCGCCCCGAGCCCCCGCCACCACCTCAACCAGGTCTGCCAGTTCCTCGACCTGGACCGGGTCACCGAGATCGACGACCTGATCGGGGACGAGGCACGGTGGAGTGAGACGGCCGCGATCTGGGAACCGGGCCGATCGGTCGGGCGCTCCACCGACGCCCAGCGACTGCGGGTGCTCGCCGACGACCTGCTGACCGAGCTGTACCTGCGCGCGCCGTGGAGGTCGGCGGGCTGGCAGGCGGCGTTCGTGCACGCTACAGCTGCTGTGGCCTTGCTGCGCTATCACGCCGCGGCCGCCGCGCCGCTGGGCCAGGAGGAACGCTTCGGCCGCCTGGCCGGAGTCCGGGACGCGTTGATGGCCGAGAACCTGCTGGCGATCCGATCGGTGGAGGCACATCGCGGGCCCACACTCGTCTTCGCGCACAACACGCACCTTCAGCGCCACCCGAGCACCATGACGCTGGCCGGCACGCGGGTGTCATGGGCCGGCGCCGGCGCGATCATCGCGTCGGTGCTGGGCGACCGGTACGCCGTGATCGCCGGCAGCCTCGGCGCGAGCCCGGCACTCGGCATCGGGCCACCGGCCGCCGACACCTACGAGGGCCGACTCCAGCAGGAGAACAGCCTTCCCCGGTATCTGTCGACGTCCGACATCGAAGCGGCCGAGTTGCGCACGCACGACCACCGCTACTTCCCGCTGGACCGGGCCGCCATCGAGAACGCCGACGCGGTCCTGCACGTCCCGACCGGTGTCGACCCGGCCGTGCTTGCCGATCGCATCGCCGCGCTGCCCGAGGTCGAGCAGCTCGTGGCGAGCAACGAGAACGGATCGCCCGAGGCGGCCTGGGGCGACCGGTTCTTCTTCGTCGGTCCGGACCGCCGCCAGCCGTTCGCCACCATCGTCGAGCAGGACGTGCCCGGCTTCGACGAGGCCGCACAGCTCGACCGCCCCGGCGTCTTCCGCCTCAACCTGGACCTGGGCCGGGCCGAGTTCGAGCGGCTGTTCGGCTTCCCGCCCAAGGCGTTCGAGGAGCACCGGCACGAGTACGACTTCGCCCGGCTGGACAGCCTCGCACCGCACCCGGGCTACGCACAGTACGGCTTCGCCAGCATCGTCATGCCCGGTCCGCACCTGCTGCCCGAGGTGGACCGGCTGCTGACGGTCGCGTACGACCGTGCCGTGCGTCGCCGCGAGCGTGCGGCGCGACGGACCGCCGAGTAGCGCGACCGACCGGAGTCAGGCGGCTGCCTCGGGCTCCCGCAGGTCCAGCCAGTCGGCCCAGCGGGGGTCGGGAGCGCGGTGGCCCAGCACCCGCCAGGCGGTGCCCTTCGGGGCGGCCGGCAACGCGTGTAACCGCCAGCCCATCTCGGCCGGGGTCTTGTCGCCCTTCGTGTGGTTGCACCGGGCACACGCGGCGACCACGTTCTCCCAGGCGTGCCGGCCACCCCGGCTGCGCGGAAAGACGTGGTCGATGGTCTCGGCCGGGCCCCGGCAGTAGGCGCACCGCCACCCGTCCCGGGCGAAGATCGCCCGACGGGACAGCCCGACATGCGTCCGGTACGGCACCCGGACGAAGCGCGTCAGCCGGACCACGGACGGCACCGGGAGCGCGTCCCGGGCGCTGTGCAGGATGCCGTCCCCGTCGGCGACGCAGACCGCCTTGGCGGAAAGGACGAGGATCGCGGCGCGACGCACCGACACGACACACAGCGGCTCGTAGGTGGCGTTGAGGACCAACGCGCCGGAGCCCACCGTGGGTCGTATGTCAGGCATCGCGCTCACCCTCCCGGTTCAGCGGCTGCTGGGGACCGCCGTCGACCGGGGCCGGGCACAGGGGCCCACACGGTCGACGCCGGGCCGATCACCGACGTCCGTTGCGCCAATAGTCCCTGATCGGACCCCGGATTGCACGTACTAATCCCGCATGGGGTATGAGGATCATCCGCAACCGGGCGGATCGTCATGCTGGCCTGGCCTGGGCACCTCGGTGATCCCTGCCGGTGGCACGGCGGAGTCGAGGACGCCGAGTCAGCTGCTTCCGCTCAGCCAACGCTGCCAGCTGACACGGGTGACCCGCCGCTCGGGGCTCTCGGCCGCCTCGAGGACGAACTGTGCCCGGAGCCGGACCAACGGCTCGTCTGCCGTGGTCAGCGCGGCGACCCTGTCGAGGAACGACGGGTCAAGACGTGGGACCAGCCGGGCGTACATCCAGTCTTTGCATCGATAGGGTCGCCTCAGCGCTGAGAGGACCAACTCTGCGATGTCAGGCCGAGTACCTTCCGGCAGGCCGCCGCGCTCGAACCGTCGCAGGAGCACGTCCTTGGTTGCCCAGGGGGAATGCATCCGCGACTCAGGCACTCCCCACTCGGTCGGATAGTCCGCCTCCCACCGCAGGTACAGCACCGCGAACGGTGCCCACAACGCCTCCGTACCGTCATGGGGGGCCGAGTCCAGGAATGTGTTGACGGGCCCATGGATCGTTCGTCTCCTGTACAACGCGATGGCCTCCGGCGCGTTCCACCCGCGCAGGCCCTCGCGGGCAGCCGCAACCAACGCTTGGTGCCGAGCAAGCGCCCGGCGTCGCACGACGTGGTCCGTGGCAGCAAGGTCAAACGTCCAGAAGTAGTCCCCATGCACCTCCGCAGACACGCCTCCAGCCTGCCAAGCGCCGGCACAGACCCGCACGGCAGGTCCAGCCGGACCTGTCACGCAGCTTTGGAGTTCACGGCTCACCCATGCCGAACCCGCCGCTTCGGCCAGGTTGCTTCACACCGGTTTCGTCGTGCGCCGCGCCGGGTGTCACCGCACCGACAGGCGGTAGCCGATCGCAGCCGAGAAGAGCACGAACAGCGCGATCGGCACCCACCAGTCCGGAAATCGACTGCGGGTGTGGCGCGGGCCGTCGGCGGCCTGCCGCTCGGCGACGATCACACCGAGGCGGTCGACCAGGTCCTGCCCCTTCGATCCCGCGGTGCTCTGCAGCGAGTCGGACAGACCCCAGGCCCGGACCTTCCTGCCGGAGGCCAGGGTGAGGCGGACCGAGATGAGGTCGAGATCTATCGACGTCACGTCGCGGTAGGCGATGCGTTCGACGGTCAGCGGGTTGACCACCTCGAAGTGGTCGAGCCGGGCCGTCAGCCCTAGCCGGAAGCCGAGCCGGAAACAGAACCAGCCCATGACCGCGAAGAAGCCCGCGGCGGCGACGTCGAACGGCAGCCCGGCCAGGGTCGGCTCGGACATCTCCTTCGGCACCGCCACCACGACGCCCAGCAGGAGCAGCCGTCCGATCCAGCGATCGGCGCTGCCGTAGAAGACCCGGTCCCGGCCCCTGCGCCCCATCGGGTCGATACGCACGCTCCACCTCTTCCGTCGCCGTGCTCGCCACGCCGGTCCGCCGGCCGGTGGGTCGGCGGCGGACGCTCGGGCCCCTTGCGGTACGAAGACATAGTGAGTGCCGCCAGCGTGACGCCCCTAGCCCTGTCCGACGCCGTCTCGGTGAGCTGCCAGGGCAGCACCTCCTGCGAGTGGATCTACCGGATCACCGGGTCGTCCTGGTTCGCCGAGGGCAGTTACTGGATCCTGCTCAAACCGCTTCGGGTGCTGCTGATCCTGGCCCTGGCGATGGTGGCCCGCTGGGCGCTGCACCGGACGATCAACCGGTTGGTCCGGACGACCACCGACGGCGCGGTGCCGACGATGCTCCGGCCGCTGCGCGAGCGGGTACCCACCGCCGCGGTCGACCCGGCAGAGTTCGTGCCCGAGCGACGGAGGCAGCGGGCCGAGGCGATCGGGTCGGTGCTACGCAGCCTCACCACCGCGTTCGTCTTCGGCATCGCGCTGCTGATGATCCTGCGGGAGTTCAGTTTCGACCTGGCCCCGCTGCTGGCCAGCGCGGGGATCGCCGGTGTGGCGCTGGGCTTCGGCGCGCAGAGCCTGGTGAAGGACCTGATCGCCGGCCTCTTCATGCTGATCGAGGACCAGTACGGCGTGGGCGACAACGTCGACCTGGGCGAGGCGATGGGCGTGGTCGAGTCGGTCGGCCTGCGGGTCACCACGGTGCGCGACGGCCGGGGCGTGCTCTGGTACATCCGCAACGGCGAGATCATCCGGGTGGGCAACAAGAGCCAGGGTTGGGCCCTCGTGGTGGTGGACCTGCCGATCGGCTTCAACAGCACCGAGGAGGCCACAGCGGTGCTACGGACCGCGGCGGCCTCGGTCGCGGTGGACCCGGAGCTGTCACCGGAGATCGTGGAGGCGCCCGAGGTGCTGGGTGTCGAGCAGGTGACTGTGGACGGCGCTGTCATCCGCACCGTGGTGAAGACGACCGCTGACGGGCAGTTCGCGGTGGGCCGGGAACTGCGTCGGCGTCTCGCCGAGGCGTTGGAGAATTCGGGGATCACCGCGCAGATCGCTGCGGCCCGCATCTATCCCGGGCTGTCGACCCGGCCGTTGTCCGAGGGCGAGACGGGTCAGGGCGGCGCTACCTGACATCGCCGACATAGTCCGGCAATTCAGGGGTCGCGATCCGGCCGGCCCCTCGGGTATCGTCCGTTCGTTCAGTCGGGGAGGCGACGAACGACCCGTTCGACCTAGCTACTTGTCAGACGATCGGGCAGAATCCGGAGCACGCGTTACCACCGAAGCGTGATCACAACCTCGCTGATCCGTAGATCTGACGAGTGCTTCCGGCCGGGCTGCCACGAGCGGCCGAGCCGGGGCCGATGGAGGCGACGGTGCCTGACGAGCGACCTTCCGCGGAAGGCCCCGCCACATTTCGCGACGTCTTCGGCCAGCACGAGTTCCGGGCCGTGTTCGTGGCCGGCGCTCTCTCCTGGGTCGGCGACTACGTCGCGAAGGCCGCCGTCACCCTGCTCGTCTATCAGCAGACCCGGTCCGTGGCGCTCTCCGCGACTGCCTTCGCGGTCAGCTTCCTCCCCTGGCTGCTCGGTGGTCCCGTGCTCGCCGCACTCGCGGAGCGGTACCCGTTCCGACGGGTGATGGTGGCATGCGACCTCATCCGGATGGCGCTGATGCTGCTGATCGCCATTCCGGGCCTGCCGTACCAGGCGGTGCTGGTGCTCATCTTCGCCGCCACGCTTGCCAACCCGCCGAGTCAGGCGGCGAAGTCCGCGCTGATCCCGCAGTTGCTCACCGGGGACCGACTGGTGCTGGGGCTGTCGCTGAACGGCAGTGTCGGGCAGGCCGCCCAGGTCATCGGGTACGTCTTCGGCGCCGCTGTCGCCGCGGTCGACCCGGAGGCGGCGCTGCTGTTCAACGCGGTCACGTTCGGTCTCTCGGCGCTGCTGGTCCGCCTCGGGGTGCGCGACCGTCCGGCGGTGATGAACCCGGAGCACCGCAGCCACCTGCTGCGGGAGACTCGGCAGGGGTTCGGCATCGTGTTCCGCACACCGGTGCTGCGGGCCATCGCGGTGCTGGTGTTCAGCTCGATGCTCTTCTCGATCGTTCCCGAGGGTCTGGCCGCGGCCTGGGCCAACGAGGAGAGCCGCGGCGCGGTGAGCGCGGGCACCGCACAGGCGGCGATCATGGTGGCGAACCCGATCGGCTTCATCCTCGGTGGGTTGCTGGTGAGTCGCCTGTTCGGGCCGGCTCGCCGACTGAAGCTGATGCGGCCGCTCGCGGTGCTCGCCCCGTTGGTGCTCGTACCGGTGCTGCTCGACCCCCCGCCGCTGGTGGTGGCACTGCTCGCCGCGCTCTGCGGGTTCGCGGTCGCCGGCATGATGCCGATGGCCAACGGGTTGTTCGTCCAGGCGCTCCCCAACGGCTTCCGAGCCCGCGCCTTCGGGGTGATGGCCACCGGCATCCAGGTCATCCAGGGCCTCGCGGTTCTGGTCACCGGAATGCTCTCCGAACGGTTCCCCATTCCGGTCGTGGTGGGGGTCTGGAGCGCAGCCGGGGTGCTGCTGATGACGGTGGCCACGCTGCGGTGGCCGGACCGGCAGACGGTCGACGACGCGATCACTGCCGCGTCGTTGGCCAACGCCGATCCACCGCCCTCCAGCCTCGGCGACCCCGCCGACGACCGCCCGGTGGACGGCAGGTCCAACCCGCACACCGGTGACGGCCACCGCCGGCACGCTGTCACCTGACCCGTCGAAACCGACCGCCACCCGAGCCGGCCGAGTGCCCATATTCGGGCTTGTCGACCCGGCGTGATCCGACGCACGCCCTGCGGGTCGGGTCGACGCCGGACGCACCTGGCAGGATGGAACTGTGACTTCCGCAGGTGAATCCGACCGTTCCGGTGCGTCGATGACCCTCTTCGAAGCGGTCGGCGGCGAACCCACCTTCCGCAAGCTGGTCGACGAGTTCTACGCCGGGATCGCCACCGACCCCCTGCTGCGACCCATGTACCCGGAGGAGGACCTGGGCCCGGCCGCGGACCGGATGACCCTGTTCCTCATGCAGTACTGGGGTGGGCCGAACACGTACTCCGCTCAGCGGGGGCACCCTCGGCTGCGGATGCGCCACGCGCCGTTCCGGATCGGAGCGGCCGAACGGGACGCCTGGCTGCGCAACATGCGCCGCGCCGTGGACCGGCTCGACCTTGAGCCGGAGATCGCCGTCACCCTCTGGGACTACCTGGAGCGGGCCGCGTACTTCATGGTCAACGTCGAGGACGACCCGGCCAACGCCGGCTGACCCGCAGCGGCGTCAGAGCAGCGCGCCCTCGTCGTGCAGCCAGTCCACGAAGCTGGTGGCGACCGCCGCGCCGCAGTCGAGCATCTCGACCAGGAGCGCGTCGTGGGTGCCGGCGCCCAGGGGCACCTGAAGCTCGGCGTAGATCGGTAGCTGACCGCGCTCGGTCGGGTCACCGATGTACGCCTTGCAGAACCGGCGGGTGTGGTTCCACTCGTTGACCACCCGGTACGCCCGGTCGGCCCAGTCCGGCGGGACCGTGGCGTGCGGGCGTGCCCGCATGACCAGGATCTCGTCCTCCGGCCCTTCGAGGGTGACCAGCACCGCGTGCCGCTCCCACATCGCCAGCAGGTTACCGTCGCCGTCGGCCAGGTATCGCACGTCGAGCAGATCGAGCGCGTCGCAGACCCGGCGCAGACTCACCGGCTCGACGGTGGCGGGCATCTCGGTCAGCACGGGCCGCTCGTTGGACGGGCAGTCGTCCCCCGGCTGGCGAGGACTGGGCGGCCCGATCCGGACCGCGCTATCGACTGTGATCCCGCTTCGGGTTTCCGGTTCGCCGCCGTCGGCGGGACCGGGGCGCCATGACCACCACGGCATCGCTCGCGCACCTCACTCCCCAGCGGATCCAGTCGCCTACGGTGCGTTGGATCCGAGGATGGACGGTACCCGGACAGCCGGGTTGAAGCACCCCCCCAACGACCGCCCCTGACCAGAAGAATGACCCGGGATCATCCGTTCGGACGAGCGCTCAGGGGTGTCACGGCAAGATCCGTCGCCTTCTGCAACCACGCCGCTCCGTGCGGTCCCACCAGGCCCACCCAACGACCGGCCACCCGCACCTGAACGGCGTCCCCGCCCTCGCCGGCAGCCGAGCCCCGGGCGGCACCGAGGAAGCCCATCCGGACCACCCCCTGCACCAGCCGCTGCGGCACCTCGACCGGCTCGTCGGGCGCCCCGTCGGGGGTGATCAACACCGCCACGTGGTCGAGCAACGCGTCACGCAGGGCCCGCTGGCCCACGGCACGGCCGGCCACGCCCTGCTCGCTCGCCGTCCGCAGGGTGCCCGCCGCCGCGTCGGCGATCCGTCGCAGGTCGGCGGCGGGCAGCGTCTCCACCTGGCGGCTCCGCGCCGGCGGCAGCGGCCACCGCCACTGAGCGTCCCGGCGGGTCGGCAGGGTCGCGCCGCTCCGCTCCAGCTCGGCCAGCAGCTCCGAAGCGGCCACAGTGACGTCCTCCGCGACGCCGTCAGCCGGCCCACCGGCAACGGTGCGGACCACCAGGACCTGCCACGGCAGCCGGGCCCACAGGGCGATCCGGCCCGGTGCGCCGGCCGGCCGCAGCCGGACCGGTGCGACCGGATCCAACCGGACCAGCCGGGCCAGGAAGGCGCCCGCGTCCGCCACCTGATCGACACCGTGGGTGGGCGCCGCCGTCCGGCCCGGCTCGGCGGTGCCCGGCCGGGTCACGCCACCCCGCCCTGCGGCGCGTACGTGAGCAGGAAGTCCCGTTCCTCAGTGGTGATCCGCCGGGGCACCTGACGGGTCAGGTCGAACGGCACCAGCACCGACCGGGCCCGGCTGGCCAGCACCTCACCGTCGTACAGCTCGTAGGCGACGGTGAACCGGGAGGCCCGGATCTCCTCCACCCACAGCTCGATCCGCACTGTGGGGGCGGCCTCCGCGGTGGCCCGGCCGAGCGCGTAGTCGACCGGGCGCAGGTAGTCGACCTCGTGCCGGCGGATCACCACACCGTCGGCGAACGAGCCGACGCCCCAGGCCCGGCCGCCGGCGAACATCAACGCCACCCGCGCCTCCTCGTACAGGGTGAGGAAGCGCGAGTTGTTGACGTGGCCGTACGCGTCCAGGTCGGACCAGCGCAGGGTGCAGTGGTAGACGAAGCGGTCAGACACCTTCTCGGCCGGTCAGTCGCGGGTCAGCTTGCGGTAGGTCACCCGGTGCGGCCGGGCAGCCTCCGCGCCGAGGCGGTCGATCTTGTTCTTCTCGTACGCCTCGAAGTTGCCCTCGAACCAGAACCACTTGGACGGGTCCTGGTCGTCGCCCTCCCAGGCCAGGATGTGCGTGGCGACGCGGTCCAGGAACATCCGGTCGTGGGAGATGACCACGGCGCAGCCGGGGAACTCCAGCAGGGCGTTCTCCAGGCTGGACAGCGTCTCCACGTCCAGGTCGTTCGTCGGCTCGTCGAGCAGGATGACGTTGCCGCCGATCTTCAGGGTCAGCGCCAGGTTGAGCCGGTTGCGCTCGCCGCCGGAGAGCACCTTGGTCGGCTTCTGCTGGTCCGGGCCCTTGAAGCCGAACGCGGCGATGTACGCCCGCGACGGCATCTCGACCTTGCCCACCATCAGGTAGTCCAGCCCGTCGGAGACGACCTCCCAGACGGTCTTGTCGCCGTTGAGGCCCTCACGGTTCTGGTCGACGTACGACAGCGAGACGGTGGGGCCGACCCGGACCTCGCCGGCGGTCGGCTCCTCCAGCCCGACGATGGTCTTGAACAGCGTGGTCTTGCCGACGCCGTTGGGGCCGATGATGCCGACGATGCCGTTGCGCGGCAGCGAGAACGACAGGTTGTTGATCAGCAGCCGGTCCCCGAAGCCCTTGCTGAGGTTGTTCGCCTCGATCACCGTGCTGCCCAGGCGCGGGCCCGGCGGGATCTGGATCTCCTCGAAGTCCAGCTTGCGGGTCTTCTCCGCCTCGGTGGCCATCTCGTCGTACCGGTCGAGGCGGGCCTTGGACTTGGTCTGGCGGGCCTTGGCGTTGGAGCGGACCCACTCCAGCTCCTCGGTGAGGCGCTTCTTCATCTTGGCGTCGCGGCGACCCTCGACGGCCAGCCGGGCGGCCTTCTTCTCCAGGTAGGTGGAGTAGTTGCCCTCGTACGGGTACGTCCGGCCACGGTCCAGTTCGAGGATCCAGTTGGCCACGTTGTCGAGGAAGTACCGGTCGTGGGTGATCGCCATGACCGTGCCGGCGTACTTCGCCAGGTGCTGCTCCAGCCAGGAGACGCTCTCCGCGTCCAGGTGGTTGGTGGGCTCGTCGAGCAGCAGCAGGTCGGGCGCCTCCAGCAGCAGCTTGCAGAGGGCCACCCGGCGACGCTCACCACCGGAGAGCTGGGTCACGTCGGCGTCCGGCGGCGGGCAGCGCAGCGCGTCCATCGCCAGTTCGAGCTTGGAGTCGACGTCCCAGGCGTCGAGGTGGTCGAGCTCCTCCTGGAGCTTGCCCATCTCCTCCATCAGCTCGTCGGAGTAGTCGGTGGCCATCTGCTCGGCGATCTTGTTGAACCGCTCCAGCTTGGCCTTGGTCTCGGCGACCGCCTCCTCGACGTTGCCGAGCACGGTCTTGGCCTCGTTGAGCGGGGGCTCCTGGGCGAGCATGCCGACGGTGTAGCCGGGCATGAGCCGGGCCTCGCCGTTGCTCGGCTTGTCCAGCCCTGCCATGATCTTGAGAAGGCTGGACTTACCGGCGCCGTTCGGACCGAGCACACCGATCTTGGCTCCCGGCAGGAAGCTCAACGTGACGTTGTCGAGCACGACCTTGTCGCCGTGCGCCTTGCGCGCCTTTTCCAGGACGTAGATGTACTGGGCCACGGTGCGGGCTACCTCCGTCGGTTGCTGTCGCTGATCGGCGGCGCGGCGCGGGCTGCGAGGACCGCCCGCCGCCGCCGGCCGGGAGCCGGCCGCGCGCACGCCATCGTCAATCCTGACAGGTACGGCGCGCTTCGCCCACATCACCCCGCCCCAGGAGTACGTCGGCGAGCCTCCTTGCCGCAGCCGGTATGATTCACTACCGTCTTGAGTATGACCAAGAAGATCGCCATCAGCATCCCGGACGACGTCGCAGAACGGCTGGCCATCGAGCCCAACGTGTCCGCCTTCGTGACGGAGAGCATCCGCGAACGAATGGTCGGCGAACGAACCCGGCAGACCCTGGAGCAGATCGGGTTCAAGATCACCGATGAGGGCCTTGCGGAGGCCGGGCGCAAGTTGGATCAGGCTCGCCAGGCGATAACTCCTGAGTTGCGCGCCAAGGCCGCCGCCCTGCTCAATGAGGCATCGCGAGGACGGATGCAAGCCCGTGACTGACGCGGGACTCGTGCTCGACACAACCGCATTGCTGGCCTATTCCGACGGAGTGCCGGCTGTCGGCATCCAGATCGCCAAGGTCGCCTACCGCCGGGAGTCGGTGATCATTCCGGCCATGTGCCTAACGGCCGCGTATCGCCAGGTGTCCAACGACGGCTGGCCGCTGCTGGACATCGTCGCCGACCTGGAAGCTGTACTCGTCACGCCGGTCGATCACACCATGTGCCCCATCCTGGGCGGTTGGTCCCGCCTCCTGGGCAGCTTCGATCTCGCCCAGGTCGCGATCGAAGCGGCAGCCCGAGCGGTCGTACCGATCATGACGGATCGGCGGGAACTGCTCGGCGAGGTGCTGCCCAAGGAGTGGCCGATCATCGACCTCTGACCAGCGCGGTTGTCGACAAGATCACCTTTAGGGTTCGGCCACACCGACGCGGGTAGGAGACTCCGGCACTAGGCACAAGACGCCGCAGCTACGCTCAGTACGCTCATCGCGGTGGACCCGTCAGTACCCGGAGGTGGCCGATCGTGACCGTCCGTAGCTCCTTTGTCGTAGTGGCGAACCGTCTGCCGGTCGACGAGGTGAGCACACCCGAGGGCCGGCAGTGGCGACGCAGTCCGGGCGGGCTGGTCACCGCGCTGCACCCCGTACTCGCCGAGCACAAGGGCACGTGGGTCGGCTGGGCCGGTGGCACCGGTGCGGCCCCCGAGCCGTTCGACCTGGAGGGGATCCGGCTGCACCCGGTCCCGCTCAGCGCCGAGGAGTTGGAGCGCTACTACGAGGGCCAGTCCAACGCGACGATCTGGCCGCTCTACCACGACGCGGTGGAGACACCCGCCTACAAGCGCCGGTGGCGGGAGGCGTACCGCCTGGTCAACGCCCGATTCGCGGAGGCCGCAGCCGATGTGGCGGCCGAGGGCGCGACGGTCTGGGTGCAGGACTACCAGCTCCAACTGGTGCCGGCGATGCTCCGTGAGCTCCGCCCGGACCTGCGGATCGGGTTCTTCCTGCACATCCCGTTCCCGCCGATCGAGCTGTTCATGCAGATGCCGTTCCGCACCGAGATCCTGCGCGGTCTGCTCGGCGCCGACCTGGTCGGTTTCCAGCAGCGGCTGGCCGCGCAGAACTTCGTCCGGCTGGCCCGGCACCTGCTCGGGCTGCGCTATGAGGGGCAGATGATCCAGGTCGACGGTCGGCAGGTGAAGGCGGGCGCCTTCCCCATCTCGATCGACACCCAGGAGATGGAGCGGATGGCCGCCGATCCGGCGATCCAGGCCCGGGCCAAGCAGATTCGCGCCGAGCTGGGCGACCCGAAGACGATCATCCTGGGCGTGGACCGGCTGGATTACACCAAGGGCATCGAGTTGCGGCTCAAGGCCTTCCGGGAACTGCTGGCTGACGGAAAGTTGACAGTCCCCGACGCGGTCATGGTTCAGGTCGCCACACCCAGCCGCGAGCGCGTGGAGCACTACCAGGCACTACGGGTGAAGGTGGAGCGCGAGGTCGGTCGGATCAACGGCGAGTTCGGCAGGGTCGGCGTGCCGGCGGTCCATTATCTCCATCAGTCGTACAGTCGCAGTGAGCTGGCAGCGATGTACGTTGCTGCCGACGTGATGATGGTGACCCCGCTGCGAGACGGAATGAACCTCGTGGCGAAGGAATACGTAGCATCACGTGCCGACCAGGGTGGCGCGCTCGTACTCAGTGAGTTCGCCGGTGCCGCCACCGAGCTTCGCCAGGCATTTTTGTGTAACCCGCACGACCCGGACGCGGTCAAGGACGCCCTGCTCCGGGCAGTGCACGTGGAGAAAACCGAGGCGCGCCGCCGGATGCGGACAATGCAACGTCACCTGCGTACCCACGACGTGGGCCACTGGGCCAAGTCTTTCCTCTCGGAACTCGGAGTTCCCGAGGCGGAGGCCGAGTGAACACGTCCGTCAACGATGGGGCGGCAGTCGCCACCGGGGTCATGGACCCTGAGTTGCGCTCCGCCATCGGCCGGATAGCCCGGGTCCCCCAACTCCTTGTCGCCTGCGACTACGACGGCACACTGGCGCCGATCGTGGAGGACCCGAGCACGGCCGTTCCACTACCCGAGTCGGTGGCCGCGGTCCGCGCGCTCGCCGCGCTGCCGCAGACCACGGTGGCGGTGGTCTCCGGTCGGGCGCTGCGCGACCTGGCCGCCCTCTCGCGGCTGCCCAGCGAGGTGCACCTCGTCGGCAGCCACGGCTCCGAATTCGACATCGGCTTCGTCGAGCGGCTCTCCCCCGAGCTGGTCGCCGTGCGGACCCAGGTCCGCAACGCCCTGCGTGAGATCGCCGCCCAGCACCCGGGCATCCGGCTGGAACGCAAACCGGCCAGCGTCGCGATGCACACCCGTGGGGTCGACCCACAGATCGCCGCCGCCGCCATCGAGGCGGTCCGCAGCGGTCCGGCCACCTTCGACGGCGTCACGGTGACCCAGGGCAAGGAGGTCATCGAACTCTCCGTGGTGGCCACCCACAAGGGCACCGCGCTCGACCAGTTGCGGACCCAGCTCGCCTCCAGCGCGGTGCTGTTCATCGGCGACGACATCACCGACGAGAACGGGTTCGGCCACCTGCACGGTCCCGACCTCGGCATCAAGATCGGTCCCGGCGACACCCAGGCCAGCTACCGGGTGGCCGACCCGCTGGAGGCCGCCCGCGCGCTGGCCCTGCTGCTGGAGACCCGGCGGCACTGGCTGTTCGGTGAGCGGGCGGTGCCGATCGAACGGCACTCCATGCTGGCCAACGGTCGTACCGTCGCTCTGCTCACCCCCGAGGCCAAGGTGAGCTGGCTCTGCCACCCCAAGCCGGATTCGGCGGCGATCTTCGCCGACCTGGTGGGTGGCAGCCCGGCCGGTCACTTCAGCGTCGCCCCGGAACGCGGGGGCATCCCGCTGGGCCAGCGCTACCGCTCCGGCACGATGACGGTGGAGACCCGGTGGTCCGGGCTCACGGTCACCGACTGGCTGGACAAGCCGGCCCGGGAGACCACCCCCGGCGACAGCCCGGCGATCCTCACCGGCGACTCGACCCTGGTCCGGGTGCTGACCGGCAGCGGCAAGGCCACCGTCGAGTTCGCGCCCAGGCCGGAGTTCGGCCAGGTGGCCGTCCAGTTGCAGCCGCTCGGCGACGGCCTGCTGGTGCTCGGCTCGAACGAACCGGTCGCTCTCTACGCCCCCGGCGTGCAGTGGGAGGTCAGCAACGACGGAGGGTACGAGACCGCCAAGGCGACCGTCGACCTCTCCGCCGCCGGTGGGCAGGTGGTGCTGGAGCTGCGTTTCGGCACACACAGCCTGGAGCACCACCGGGTGCCGATCCACGAGCGGCAGGCCGCGGCCGAGCAGCCGTGGAAGGACTGGGTGGCCTCGCTGCGGTTGCCGTCCACCTCCCGCGAACTGGTCGCGCGCAGCGCCCTCACCCTGCGCGGGCTCTGCCACGAGGCCACCGGCTCGATCCTCGCCGCGGCCACCACCTCGCTCCCCGAGGAGCTGGGCGGCGTCCGCAACTGGGACTACCGCTACTGCTGGCTGCGCGACGCGGCGCTGACCGCCCGCTCGCTCGTCGACCTGGGCTCCATCGAGGAGGCCGAGGCGTTCCTGCGCTGGGTGGACGGCTGCATCGAGCGCACCGGCGGCCACCCGGAGCGGCTGCACCCGCTCTACACGATCGACGGCTACGAGCTGGGCGCCGAGGCGGTCATCGACACGCTGCCCGGGTACGCCGGCTCCCGGCCGGTCCGGGTCGGCAACCTCGCCAACCACCAGTTGCAGCTGGACGTCTTCGGCCCGATCGCCGACCTGATCGCGGCCGTCGCCGACGCTCGCGGTTCGGTCCGCGACGACGAGTGGCGGGTCCTGGAGAACATGGTCGAGGCGGTCCGCCGCCGCTGGCACGAGCCCGACCACGGCATCTGGGAAGCCCGGCTGCCACCCCGGCACCACGTCTTCTCCAAGGTGATGTGCTGGATGACGGTCGACCGCGCGCTGCACGTGATGCGCGAGCACGGCGGCGAGGACCGAGCCGAGTGGAAGGACCTGCGCGACCGGATCGGCGCCAACGTGCTGGAGCACGGCTGGCACTCCGACGTCGAGGCGTACAGCGTGGCGTACGGGGACGAGGACATGGACGCCTCGTCGCTCTGGATCGGGCTCTCCGGCCTGCTCCCGGGCGACGACCCGCGCTTCCTGTCCACCGTCCTGCGGATCGAGGCGGACCTGCGCAGCGGCCCGGTCGTCTACCGCTACCACTGGGACGACGGCCTGCCCGGCCGTGAGGGTGGCTTCCACATCTGCACGGCGTGGCTGATCGAGGCGTACCTGCGCACCGGCCGCCGCACCGACGCCGAG
This sequence comes from Micromonospora sp. NPDC047644, assembly GCF_040704315.1. NCBI lineage: Bacteria > Bacillati > Actinomycetota > Actinomycetes > Micromonosporales > Micromonosporaceae > Micromonospora > Micromonospora sp. NPDC047644. The sequence goes on along the minus strand of NZ_JBEYSY010000022.1, from coordinate 38,220 downwards.
GAGCTGTTCGCACAGATGGTGCTGACCGCCGGCCCGACCGGGCTGCTCCCCGAGCAGTACGACCCGCTCGCCGAGCGCGGCCTGGGCAACCACCCGCAGGCGTACAGCCACCTCGGTCTGATCCGCTGCGCCCTGCTGCTGGACAACATGCTCAAGCAGTAGTCGACGCAGAGACCACGACGGGCCGGAGCAGCGCTGCTCCGGCCCGTCGTCTGTCCCAACTCCCAGCCCCCGGCCCTCGGCTTCGGCTGCCGGCTGCCGGCTTCCGGCGAGATCTTGGACAGTTTCCGTCAGCGCGTGACGGAAACTGTCCAAGATCTCGAACCGCTGCGGATGCACCGGCTCCCTCAACCGTCGAGGGTGTTGACCACGTCGCCCACGACGACGACGGCGGGTGGCCGTACCTCGGCCGTGAGCACGTCGGCGGCCACCGCGTCGAGCGTCGACCGCAGCACCCGCTGGGTGCCCGTCGTGGCTTCCTGAACGACGGCGGCTGGCGTCTGCGGCGACCGACCGTGGGCGATCAGAGCGGCCGTGATGGCGGCGAGGTTCTTCAGCCCCATCAGGATCACCAGGGTGCCGTGCAGACCAGCGAGGGCGTCCCAGCGCACCAGCGAGGCGGGGGCCTCGGGTGCCAGGTGTCCGGAGACCACGGTGAACTCGTGCGCCACCCCCCGATGGGTGACCGGGATTCCGGCCGCGGCCGGGGCGGCGATCGAGCTGGTCACCCCGGGCACCACTGTCACCGGGACACCGGCGGCGGCGCAGGCCAACAACTCCTCGCCGCCGCGCCCGAAGACGTACGGGTCGCCGCCCTTGAGCCGCACCACGAACGCGCCGGCCAGCGCGCGGTCGACCAGGATCTGGTTGATCTCCTCCTGGGCCCGGGACGGGCCGTAGGGGATCTTCGAGGCGTCCACCAGTTCGACATCCGGGCGCAGCTCGTCCAGGAGCAGTCCGGGCACCAGCCGGTCGGCGACCACCACGTCGGCCTCGGTGAGCAGCCGCCAGCCCTTCACGGTGATCAGCTCCGGGTCCCCCGGCCCCGCCCCGACCAGCGCCACCCGCCCGACCTCCCGCAAGCCGCCCGCACCGGCCGCACCGGCACCGAGCCCGCCAGACGGCGCGGCGGCGGCACCGACCTGACCGGGCGGCGCAGCAACGGCACCGACCTGACCGGGCGGCGCAGCGACGGCACCGGCCTGACCAGACGGCGCAGCAACGGCACCGACCTGACCGGGCGGCGCAGCGACGGCACCGGCCTGACCAGACGGCGCAGCGACGGCGGGCGCCAGGCGGACCGCGAGAAGGTCGCGGACGGCGTCGCGGACGGTCATCGCCCGGTGCGGGTCGCCGCCGCCGAGCACCGCCACGGTGACCGGGCCGTGCCGGGTGACGGCCGGGGTCCAGGCGGTGGCGGCCGTCCGGTCGTCGGCCCGGACGCAGAAGATCCGCCGCTCGGCGGCGACGGCGCTCACCGATGCCGCCGCCATCGGGTCGTCGACCGCGACCTGGACCAGCCAGGCACCGTCCAGGTCCTCGGGCTCGAACCGGCGCGGCACCCAGTGCAGCCGACCCGCGTCGGCCCGGGCGCGCAGCGCCGGAGTCAGCTCCGGGGCCACCAGCAGGACGTCCGCGCCGGCATCCAGCAACGCGGGTACGCGCCGGGTGGCGACCGCGCCGCCGCCCACCACGACCACCCGCCGCCCGTGCAGCCGCAAACCCAGGGGGTACGGATTGGAGGTCACACCGCACCACCGAGGCGGACGGCTCGTTCGCGGTACGTGCTCACTTCTCGGCCACCCCCGCCGAGTCGAAGGTGGCCACCTCGTGCAGCACCCGGACCGCGCCGGTGACCACGGGCAACGCCAGCAGCGCGCCGGTGCCCTCACCGAGGCGCAGCCCCAGATCGATCAGCGGATCGAGGCCGAGGTGGCGCAACGCGACAGTGGCACCGGGCTCGGCCGAGCGGTGGCCGGCGACCATGGCGCAGACCGCGTCCGGGGCGAACGCGGCGGCGGCGAGCGCGGCCGAGACCGCGATCACACCGTCCAGCAGCACCGGTGTGCGGCGCGCCGCAGCCCTCAGGATCAGCCCGGCCAGGGCGGCGTGCTCCAGACCACCGACGGCGGCCAGTACGCCCAGCGGGTCGGCCGGGTCGGGGGTGTGGCGGGCCAGGGCGGCCCGCACCACAGCCACCTTGCGCGCGTACGTCGGGTCGTCGACCCCGGTGCCCCGACCGGTGGTGTCGAGTGGGTCGGCGCCGGTGAACGCGGCGATCAGCACGGCGGCCGGGGTGGTGTTGCCGATGCCCATGTCCCCGGTGAGCAGGATGCCGGCACCGGCGTCGATCAGCTCGTCGGCGATCCGGATGCCGGTCCGCACCGCCGCCAGCGCCTCGTCCCGGGTCATCGCGGCCGTCACCGTGAGGTCGCCGGTGCCCCGGCGGACGGACGAGACAACCAGCCGGGGCACGGCCGGATCGAGCACGACCGGGTCGACAGCCAGGCCGCTGACCGGGTCGAGCACCGCCGAGTCGAGCACGGCCGGGTCGAGCGCGGCCGGGTCGGTGGGCAGCGGGGTGGCCACGCCGACGTCGACCACGGTGACCGAGGCGCCGGCCTGCCGGGCGAACGCGTTGACCACCGCTCCACCGGCCAGGAAGTTGCCGATCATCTGCGCGGTGACCTCCTGCGGCCAGGGGCTGACCCCCTGGGCGTGCACCCCGTGGTCCCCCGCGAAGATCGCCACCGCGGCCGGTTCGGGCAGCGGTGGTGGGCAGACTCCGGCCAGGCCGGCGAGGCGTACCGAAAGCTCCTCCAGCGCGCCCAGCGATCCCGCCGGCTTGGTCAGCCGGCCGTGCAGCTCCCGGGCGGCGGCCATTGCCGCTTCGTCCGCCGGGCGGATCGCCGCGATAGTGGTCTCCAGCATCATGCCTCCATGGTCTCGCGCAGCACGTCGATGAACGCGTCGGTGGTGTTTCGGTCACGTACGGCCACCCGCAGCCAGTCCGGGCCGAGGCCGGGGAACGTGTCGCCTCGGCGTACCGCCCAGCCGCGCTCGCGAAGGGCGGCCCGGACCGCTGTCGCGCCCGGCAGGCGCAGCAGGACGAACGCGCTGGCGGGACGGCCGACGACGCGTACACCGGGCAGTTCGGCGAGGCGCGCGACCAGGTGCTCGCGGTCGGCGGCGAGGTCGGCGGCGATCGCGCGTTCGGCCTGGACCGCGACGGTGCCGGCGCAGGCCGACGCGGCCGCCAACGCGGGTGTGCTGACGGCCCAGAGCGGTTGGACGGCGGCCAGCCGGGACAGCAGCTCCGGCGCGCCGAGCAGGTAGCCGATCCGCAGCCCGGCCAGGCCCCACGTCTTGGTGAGGCTGCGCACCACGAGCAGCCCGGGGAGGTCGCGGCGTTCGGCCAGCGACTCCGGTTCGCCGGGGTGCCCTGCGGCGATGGTGGTGTCGGCGAACGCCTCGTCGACCACCAGCACCCGGCCGGGGCGGGCCAGCGCGGCCACCGCCTGGGCGGGGTGCAGCACCGAGGTCGGGTTCGTCGGGTTGCCGATCATCACGAGGTCGGCGTCGGCGGGCACCCGGGACGGGTCGAGCCGGAAGTCGTCGGCGGCGTCGAGCAGCACCCGCTCGACCGGGTGACCGGCGGCCCGCAGCGCCGCCTCCGGCTCGGTGAACTGGGGGTGCACCACCACGGGGCGGCGCACGCCGCGCAGCGCCTGGGCGATCAGTACGAACCCCTCGGCGGCGCCGGCGGTGAGCAGCACCTCGTTCGGGTGACGGCGGTGTCGAGCGGCGACCGCCGCCCGGGCCGGCGCCGGGTCCGGATAGCGGGCCAGATCGGTCAGGGTCGCGGCGATCGGATCGGCCAGCCAGGCGGGCGGCCGCGCCCGACGGACGTTGACGGCGAGGTCGATCAGGCCGGCGGTAGCCTCCGCGTCACCGTGGTGGGCGAGGTCCGGCTCGACCCCGGCGGGTGGGACGACCGCGCTCGGCTGATCAGACATGTCCGCGATCCTGCCGGGAAGGCGGCCGGTGGGACAGCCGATCTCGGCGTAAGCCGCGTCACCACTCGCCGGTTTAAGAGTTCTTCTCATGTACGAATCGGAAATGTCATAACTTGACCAGGTGAGCAACCGACCCCTTGCTGCCGCTGGTCGTCTCGTCCCTCTCCTCCGCGCCGGGCTGATCGCCGGAATCGTGATCGCCGCCGTCGCGTACCCGGTCGTCGCCCTCACCGGGCTCGGCGCGAAGGCCACCGCGCACGCCGTCGACCAGAAGACCCGGGTGCTGAAGACCGCCCTGCCCGCCGAGACCTCGTACGTCTACGGCCCGGACGGCAAGACCGTGCTGACGATGTTCTACGAGGAGTACCGGCAGTACACGAAGCTGTCGGACATGTCGCCGAACATCCAGCAGGCGATCATCGCCGCCGAGGACTCCCGCTTCTACCAGCACCACGGCGTCGACCCGAAGGGCGTGGCCCGGGCCTTCGTCTCCAACGCCCGCTCCGGAGGCTCCCAGGGCGCGTCGACACTGACCATGCAGTACGTCCGGATGGCGCTGCGGGACAGCGCGACCACGCCCAAGCAGGTCCAGGAAGCCACCCAGCAGACCAGCCTGCGCAAGGTCAAGGAGATGCGGATGGCGCTGGACCTGGAGAAGGAGATCAGCAAGGACGAGATCATGGAGCGCTACCTGAACTCGGCGTACTTCGGACACCGGGCGTACGGCATCTACGCCGCCAGCGAGATCTTCTTCTCCAAGACCCCGAAGGACCTCACCCCGGTCGAGGCCGCCACCCTCGCCGGACTGGTCAAGTCACCCTCGGAGTACGACCCGGCCGACTCCGACCAGAAGGAGGCCACCGGGCGGCGCAACTACGTGCTGGACCGGATGAGCCAACTCGGCTACCTCTCTCCCGACTCGGCCGCCGCCGCCAAGTCCGAACCGATCCGGCTCAAGCTGACCACTCCACCGCACGACTGCGCCGCGGTGGCGGAGAAGTACAACAGTTGGGGCTTCGCCTGCGACTACCTGAAGAACTGGTGGAGCGCCCAGCCCGCGTTCGGGGCGAACCGGCTGGAACGGATGGACAACCTGCGCCGGGGCGGCTACCGCATCGTGCTCAGCCTCGACCCGAAGATCCAGGCGGCCGCGGAGAAGAACGTCGGCGCGAAGGAGGCCACCGGCAGCCCGTTCGCCAACGGAATCGTGGTCTCCGAGCCGGGCACCGGGCGGGTGAAGGCCATGGCGGTGAACCGGACGTACTCGCTGGACCTGGCCGAGAACCCGCTCAGCTCCAACCCGGAGGCCGGGCCGAAGGTGAAGGCCAACTACCCGAACACCGTGGCACCGCTGCTCGGCGGCGGTGATCTGGCCGGCTACCAGGCCGGATCGACCTTCAAGATGTTCCCGATGCTGGCCGCGCTCGACGCGGGGATGCCCCTGTCCACCTCGTTCAACGCCCCACACCGCTACCGCTCCGAGGTCTACGACGGCTGGGCCCCCTCCAACGCCAGCGGCGCCATGTCCGGTCAGCAGACCATGTGGTCCGGCTTCGGCAAGTCGGTGAACACGTACTTCGTCTGGCTGGAGGAGAAGGTCGGCGCGGACCGGGCGGTCCGGTTGGCCGAACAGCTCGGGCTGCGGTGGCGCACCGACGTCGACCGGGACCACGCGTCCCCGGACAAGGCGAAGAAGTGGGGCGCGTTCACCCTGGGCGTCTCCGACGCCACCCCGCTGGAGATGGCGAACGCGTACGCCGCCATCGCGGCCGACGGCCGCTACTGCGAGGCCATCCCCGTACAAGCGATCATGAACCGGGACGGCACGCCCGCCACGTACGCCACACCGGGCGGTCTGCACCGTGAGGTGGCCAAGCCGCGCTGCCGGCAGGTGGTGAGCGCGGACGCGGCACGGGCGGCCACCGACGCGGCCCGCTGCCCGACCGGCGACACCCCGGCGCGCGGCAGCTGCGGCGGCTGGTCCACCGCCGACAGCGTGCGGGGCACCGTCGGACGCCCGGTGGCCGGCAAGACCGGTACGACCGACAGCACCCGGTCGGCCTGGTTCGTGGGCTACACCCCGGAGTTGGCAGCGGCGAGCTTCATCTCCGACCCGGACAACCCGTTCAACGCGGTCGGTGACGGGCAGTCCCAGATCCCGATCAAGGCGGTGTCGGAGACCCTGCGCGACGGCTTGAAGGGCACCCCGACCCGTCAGTTCACGCCACCGTCGGACGCCATCGTCGGCTGACCGGCGCGCCAGTCAGCGCAGGCCGGCGGGCTCAGCGCGGGTCGGCAGGGCTCAGCGCGGGTCGACGTCGCGCAGCGCAGGCCGAGAACGCTCAGCGCAGGCAGGCAGGGCGCAGCGCAGGCCGAGGACGCTCAGCGCAGGTCGGCGGCGACGAAGGACCACAGCTCCAGATCCACCCGGCCGCCGCTGACGAACCCGGCGTTGCGCAGCAACCCCTCGTAGCTGAACCCGGCCTTCTCGGCGACCCGGCGCGAGGCCAGGTTGCCGGGAGCCACCCGCAGCTCGACCCGCTGGAAGCCGTGCTCCAGGATCAGCGCGATGGCCACCGCGTCGACCGCCTCGGCGGCGAAGCCGAAGCCCCGCGCGTGCGCCGCCATCGCGTAGGAGATCTCGGTGAGGCGGGCGCCCCAGTCGGTGCGCCGGGTCCACAGCGAGCCCACCACCTGGTCGTCCTCCCGTCGGAGCACCGCGTAGTGGTCGCCCTCTCCGCTGTCGCGCCGCTGCCGGGCCAGATCGGTGCACCAGGCCAGCCCGTCGATCGGGCCGGAGTCGTCGGGCAGCGGCAGCCAACGCCGGGTGAGCTTGTCGGCGAAGATCTCCCCGGCCGCCGCCGCGTCGGCCGCCGTGAGCTGCCGCACCTCGGTACGCGGGGTGGAGACGGTCAGCGCCGGGAATCGGCGCACCGCCACCTGACCGATCACACCGACACCTCGCCCGACTGCGCGGGCACCACCTCGCTCGTCGGATCGGCCGCCGCCGCGGCGACCAACCGGGCCGCCGTCGCCGGATGGCTCGCCCAGTGCAGCGTGAGCTGCGAGGCGTGCACGTTGCGCCAGACGAAGCCCTCGGGCGTGCCGCCGTCCCAACTCCAGGCCGGGCGCTGACCGGCGCGGGGGGTGAGCACCGCGCGGTGTGCCTTGTGCCCCACCAGCACCGTGCCGTTGGCGGCGACGACGCTGTCGGTCTGGGCGGTCGCCTCCCGGTAACCGGCCACCACCCCGTCGCGGCTGACGCCCACCGCGTCCAGGACACCGCACATCGGCAACCCGTCCAGCTCCCGGGCCAGCCAGAGCAGGCCGGCGCCCTCGGCGATCACCGGGCGCCCGGTCCGCGCCAACTCGGCCACCGCGATGCAGAGCCGCCGGTTGGCCGACAACTGCTCGGCGTACGCCTCGGGCAGCGCGCCGCCGACGACCAGCGCGCGGGTGCCGACCGGCAGCGCCTCGTCGCGCAGCGGGTCGACGACGACGACCTCGGCGCCGGCGGCCCGGAGCAACTCGGTGGTCTCCGGGTGGCTGAAACTGCCGCCGGGCCCACCGGCCACCGCCACCAGTGGGCGGTTCGCCGGCGGTGTGAAGGTGCCGAGGGCCTCCTCGGGAGACCAGGCCGGCGCCGGCAGCGGCGGGGCGGAGCGGGCCAGCCCGAGCAGCCGTTCCAGGTCGACGGTGGCGGCGACGGCCTCGCCCAGCCGGCGGACCGCACGACCGGCGTCGGCCGAGCCCTCGACCACCGGGGCCACCCCGTGCCGCCGTGACGGCAGCACCGCCGGAAGGTCCTGTCGACGCAGCGCGCCGTAGACCGGCACCCCCACGTCGTCCAACGCCTCACGCAGCATCCCCTCGTGCCGCGATGACGCCACCCGGTTGAGGATCACCCCGCCGAGCCACAACTGCTCGTCGTACGAGCGGAAACCGTGCACCAGGGCCGCCACCGACTGACCCATCGCGGCCACGTCGACGACGAGCACCACCGGGCTGCGCAGCGCGGCGGCCGCGGCAGCGGTGGACTCCTGCTCGGGACGGCCACCGACCGAGTCGTACAGGCCCATGCTGCCCTGCACCACGGCCAGCCCGGCACCGGCGGCACCGTGCGCCACCAGCGGGGCGAGCCGGTCGAGGCCGACCAGTCGGGGGTCGATCACCCGGCCCGGCCGGCCGGAGGCGAGACCGAGGTAGGCGGCGTCGACGTGGTCCGGCCCGAGCTTGAACCCGGCGACGTCGACCCCTCGCTCGGCCAGGGCGGCTAGCAGCCCGATCGCCAGCGCGTTCTTACCGTGCCCGGAGGACGGCGCGCTGAGCACCAGGCGCGGCACGACGGTCATCATCGACTCCTCGCGAGCGGCGGTGGGTACGCGACGGGACGACCGAGGCCGATCCGTCGGCGTGACGATACCCGCCCCGCCGCAGGCGCGAGCACCGCCAACCGGGGTGCCCGGCCCGGCCCTGGCCGGACCCCCGGCCGCCGGCCCCGGCCGCTCCGGCCCGGTCCAGGTCAGTGGCGCCGGTCATACGAGTAGCCTCGGTGCCGTGTACCGGTTCCTGCTGAGCCCACGCTGGCTGGGCGCTCTCGCGCTGACCCTGGTCGCGGCCGCCGTCATGGTGTTCCTCGGCAACTGGCAGCTCGACCGCTACCGGGGGCGCACCGAGGTCAACGAGCGGATCGACGCGGGCCAGCGGATGGCGCCGGTGCCGCTCACCGATGCGCTGCGCGCTCCCGCCGGCGGCGCGGGGACCGCCGGTCCGGCCCCCGCCGAGGACAAGGTCTGGACCCGGGTCACCGTCACCGGCCGGTACGACCCCACGAACACCGTGCTGGTCCGTGGCCGCACGGTGGACAGCCGGGTCGGTTTCGAGGTGCTCACCCCGCTGGTGCTCGCCGACGGCACGGCGGTGCTGGTGGACCGGGGGTGGATCCCGCCGGCGCCCGGTGGGGCGACCGCGCAGCCGTCGGTGCCGGCCGCGCCGACCGGCGACGTGACCGTGGTCGGCCGGGTGCACGAGACCGAGAGCGGTGCCGGCGCGGTGGCCCGACGCGACGGAGTGCTGGAGATCCGGCGGATCGGGGTGTCGCGGCTGGCCGGCGAGCTTCCCTACCCGGTCTACGGCGCGTACCTGCTGCTCGACGAGCAGACCCCGGCAGCCGATCCGGTGTTCAAGGCGGTGCCGGTGGGGCACGCCAACAACTGGCAGAACTTCGGCTACGTCGTGCAGTGGTGGCTGTTCGCGGTGATGGCGCTGTTCGGCTACGGCTGGGTGGCCCGTCGGGAGGCGCGCCGGGCCGCCGGAATCGGCACCGCCCCGGCTCCGCTGGACCGGGCCGCCGAGCCGACGCCGACCGCTTCCGCCTGACCTCGCCCGGTCAGCCGGTGACGCGCCCGGCGTGGATGGCGCGGACCGCCTCGATGGTGTCCGCCTCCGCGGCGGACTTGTCGTCGCGATAGCGCACCACCCGGGCGAACCGCAGCGCCATCCCGCCGGGATAGCGCGAGCTCGTCTGCACCCCGTCGAAGGCGATCTCCACCACCTGCTCGGGCCGGACCCGGACCACCCAGTCGCCGCGTTCCACGGCGAGGCCGAGGAACCGTTCGGTCTGCCACCGCAGCAGCTCGTCGGTGAGCCCCTTGAACGTCTTGCCGAGCATCACGAAGTCACCGGTGCGCGCGTCCCGCGCACCCAGATGCAGGTTGGACAGCCAGCCCTTGCGTCGGCCGCTGCCCCACTCGACGGCGAGCACCACCAGGTCGAGGGTGTGCCTCGGTTTCACCTTGACCCAGGCGGCACCGCGCCGGCCGGCGTCGTAGGGGGCGTCCGGCGCCTTGACCACGACGCCCTCCTGCCCGGCGTCGAGCGCGGCGGCGAACGCGGCACCGGCCTGCTCCGGGCCGTCGACCTCCATCCGGCCGACCAGCAGCGACGAGTCCACCGAACCGGCGAGGGCGGCCCACCGGTCCCGGCCGGGAAGGTCGATCAGATCCTCACCGTCGAGGTGCAGCAGGTCGAAGAAGTACGGGGTGAGCACTGTGGCGCCCGTGCTGGCGGCCGCCGCGAGCACCGCCGGAGCGACGGGTGCGCGCCCGGTGGTGCTGGGGGTGGCGCGTCGGGCGGCCCGACTCGACGTCTGCTGGAACGGCAGCGGGCGACCGGTCTCGTCCAGGCCGATCGCCTCACCGTCGAGGACCAACTCCCGGCCCGGCAGGGCACGGACCGCGGCGACCACCTCGGGCACCCGGGTGGTGATCTCGTCGAGGCTGCGGGTGAACACGGCGATGTCGGTGCCGGAGCGGTGCACCTGGATGCGGATGCCGTCGAGCTTGACGTCGACCACCGCGGGCGTGCCGGTCGCGGCGAGCGCCTCGTCGACCGAGGGGGCGCTCTGCGCGAGCATCGGCGCCAGCGGGCGGCCGACCTGTAGGCCGAAGCCGGCCAACTCGGCGGCCCCTCCGGCCAGCGCGGCCACCGCCACCGCCCGGAGATCACCGGCGAGCAGCAGCGCCCGGCGGACCGCCGCCACCGGCACCTCGGCGGCCCGGGCCACCGCGTCCGCGAGGAGGCCGGCCTGGGCGCCCTGCCGTAGCTCGCCGCTGAACAGGCCGGTGAGCAGCCGCTGCTCGTCGGCCGTCGCCGCCGCATAGAGGGCACCGAGCAGGTCCCGCCGACGAGCCTGTGAGCCTGAGCCGCGCACCGCGGCGATCTGCGCGATGGCCGCGTCCACGCCGGCCACCGTCAACGTCGGCTCGGCGGCCGGTGGCGGCAGGTCACGCAGACTCGCGTAGCCGACGCCGGTCTGCCGTTGGCGCAGCTCACCGGCGAGATAGCCGGCCCCGGGCTCGACCTCGGCAGGGTCGAGCCGACGCAGCGCGTCAGCGAGCAGCTCCACCTTGGCCCGGCGGCCGCTGGTGGCGCCGACGGCGGCGGAGGTGGCTGCCAGATCGAGAAACCGCACGCAGCTCATCCTGCCAGTCACCTCCGACACCGCCCGGGCATTGCCGTGCCCGGGCGGTGTCGGCAGGGTGCCGCCCACTCACTGGACGACGGATCAGGGCCTGGGCGTGTGTCAAAGTCCTCGGTCGAGCCGAGGGCTTTGACACACGCCCTAAGCGGAGACGGGTTCCTCGATGCGCAACCCCCGGGCGCGGACCTCGCCGGCGACCCGGGAGAGCACCGAGTCGAGGGCGACCAGTGCGGCGGAGAGCTCACCGAGCTGTTCGTTGAGCGTGTCCTCGGACCACGCGGAGACATCGACATCTCCCAGCGCGCTGACAGCGGCCCCCAACCGGGCCATCACCTCGTTCGTACTCATGTACGAAAGGCTATAACAGCTGACCATCCGACACGCCGTAAACTCCCAGATCAGGCCCAAAGTTGCCGTTCTGACGCCTAACTGCTCACCGCCGCCACGTTGCGCAGGAGCAGCGCCTCGGCCAGGCAGACCCGGGCGAACTCACCCAGGTGCAGACTCTCGTTCGGGCCGTGCGCGCGGGCGTGTGGGTCCTCCACGCCGGTCACCAGGATCGCCGCCTTCGGGAACATCTCCTGGAAGGTGGCGATGAACGGAATCGAACCGCCGACGCCGATGTCCACCGGGTCGGTGCCGTCCCAGGCGGTCCGGAAGGCCGAGCGGGCGGCGTCGAACATCGGCCCGGACGCGTCGATCACGCACGGGTCACCGTCGTGTTCGAAGGTGACGGTCACCTGCGCACCCCACGGCGCGTACCGCTCCAGGTGCGCGCGCACCGCCGCGTACGCCCGCTTGGGGTCGTCGCCCGGGGCGAGGCGGATGCTGAGCTTCGCCTTCGCGGCCGGGACCAGGGCGTTCGGCGCCTCGCCGGTGGACGGCGCGTCGACACCGAGAATGGCCAGCGCCGGCTTGGTCCAGAGTCGGTCGGTGATCCGCCCGGTGCCGATGAACTGCACGCCGTCGGCGAGCCCGGCCTCCGCCCGGACCCGGTCCTCCGGGTAGTCGACGGTCGCGCCCTCCCGGCCGACCAGGCCGTCCACGGCCACGTCACCGGCGTCGTCGTGCAGCGTCGCCAACAGCCGGACCAGCGCGGTGAGCGCGTCCGGCACGGCGCCACCGAACATGCCGCTGTGCACCGCGTGGTCCAGCGTGCGCACCTCGACGAAGCAGTTGACGATGCCCCGCAGCGAGGTGGTCAACGCCGGTACGCCGATGTCCCAGTTGCCGGAGTCGGCGATCACGATGACGTCCGAGGCGATCGCGTCGCGGTGCTCGGCCAGCAGTTGCTCCAGCGAGTCGGAGCCGTACTCCTCCTCGCCCTCGATGAAGAGGACCACGCCGACCGGCAGCGCGTCACCGTACGCGCGCAGCGCCGCCACGTGCGCCATGATGCCGGCCTTGTCGTCGGCCGCGCCCCGGGCGTAGAGCCGGCCGTCCCGTTCCACCGGCTCGAACGGGTCGGACTCCCACAGCGACCGGTCGCCGACCGGCTGGACGTCGTGGTGGGCGTAGAGCAGCACGGTGGGCGCGCCGGGCGGGGCGGCCCGACGGCCGATCACCGCCGGCTGGCCACCGGATCGCACGATGTCGACGTCCAGGCCACAGCCGCGCAGCAGTTCGGCGACCGCCTCGGCGGAGCGTTCCACGTGTGAGTGGTCGAAGCCCTCGAAGGCGATACCGGGGATGCGGACGAGGCGCTCCAGGTCGGCCCGGACGCCGGGCATCTCCCGCTCGACGGCGGCCCGCACCTCGGACTCGGTCATGATCGGTGAGGTCATGACCGGCATCGTATGCCGGCCTTACCTGGGCGTGCCGGCGGAGCCCGTACCGTCACCGCTGTCCGCGGCGCCGGCCCCGGCCCGCGCTCCCGGGGCGGCCCGGCCGGCGCGGTGTGCGCGGCCCGCCGCCTCGGTGGCGGCGTCCATCCAGGAACGGGCCCGACCGGCGGTGCCACCCACCCACTCGCCGACGTCGCTGGCGCCGTCGCCGAGCCGGCGCAGCAACCCCACCAGCGGGTCGGTCGACCGGCTGAACTCCTCCCGGTACGACTCGGCAGCCGCCTTGATCTCCTCCGACACGCTTGTCGAGCTGTCGTCCTCGCGGCGCGGATAGTCCCCCGCCAGCACCCGCCCGTACGCCCCGGAGTCGATCCACTTGCGCAGCGACGCGGCCCGCGCCACCGGCGCCGGGTGGGTGCTCCACGCGGTCATCTTGATCTTGTGCAGGCTGTCGCGCAGGTCGCCGCCACCGGCGTACTCGGCGGCCTGCTCCAGGAAGGCCGTGGTGTCGACCTGGGACAGGTCGCCGCCGCCGGCGAGCTTCATCAGCAGCCGCAGCGCGGCGGCCGGGTCCTGCCCGGCGAGCAGGCCGGCCCGGTCGGCGGACAACTCCGCCTTGCGCCACCACTCGAGCATCGCCGCGATGATGGCGCGCAGCGCGATCGCGCCAACCGGCAACCAGCTCAGGTTGGCCGCCCACCGGGTGAGGATCATGAGCATGGTCTTGTAGACCGCGTGCCCGCTGCCCACGTGGCCCAACTCGTGGCCGAGCAGGCAGCGCAGTTCGTCCTCGTCGAACTGCTGCACGCAGGCGGAGTTCAGCACGATGAACGGCCGCTCCAGCCCGACCGCCTCGGCGCCCAACCAGGGCGACTGGGTCACGTACAGCTCGGGCAGTTCGGCCACGTCGAGCGCCGCCGCGGCCTCGGTGTAGCGCTGCCACACCGCCGGATACTGCCGGTGGTCGACCCGGATGCCGGAGGCCAGCACGGACAGCCGGAAACCCCGCTCGTTCCACATCCCGAAGAACGCCCGCACCACGTCGTCGAAACCGCGCAGCTCCCGCAGCGCGACCAGGGCACCCCGATCGGCCGGGTGTTCCCAGGCCCGCGAGCTGATGCCGGTGAGGGTGATCCGACGTCGCGCTGGCGCATCCGCTGCCGTCATGCTGGCTCCCCGTTCGCCGTAGCTCTCCGCATCGTGCCGCAGACCGTGACCCACGTCCATGCCCCGCTCAGCAACGCCGCACGTAGTACCGGTCCGCGTCATTGGGCAGTGTCGGCGCGCCGTCCACCACCAGGTCGGCGTGGGTCGCGGTGTCGTCGACGGCGAAGTGCGCCCGCTCCCCCTCATGCCAGCGGCGCAGCTCGGGCAGGATCTCCGGCCCGTCCCGGGCTAAAGCGCGGGCCAGCCGCAGCGACGCGGGCGCGGTCACGAACACGGCCAGCGTCAGCTCTGGCCGGACGACCGCCCGAGCGGCGCTGACCCCCTCGACCACCAGCACCGGAGCCACCGGCACCGGAACCGGCCGGGGCAGGAAACACCGCCGGACCCAGCTGTACCGCCGGTAGGCTCCCGGCTCACCGATACGCAGCGGGGCGAGCACCCCCTCGTCGAGCCGGGGCCAGAAGGTGACCTGGTCGTCCCACCCGTCGAGCAGGTCGTCGGTGTGCACCACCGGCGGTCGGCCGCCGAGCGGCCCCGCCAGGGCGTCCGCGAGCCGCGCGGCGAACCGGCTCTTACCCGCGCCACTCGGCCCGTCGACCGCGACCAGCCGGGTCCGCCCCAACCGCGCCGGGCCCGCGAGCACCCGACGAGCCAGTTCGGCGTACGCCTCGACAACCGCGACTGTCGGTCCGCCGGTTTCCGGGTTCAGCGCAGCCCCCGAGCCCAACGCGGCGTGGCAGCGCGCGGTCTGACGCGGCCCGACCTTCCGTGGCCCGACCTCACGCGGCCCGGCCTTCCGTGGCCCGACCTCGCTTGGCCCGGCCCGCCGTGGCCCGACCTTCCGTGGCCCGACCTTCCGTGGCCCGGCCCGCCGTGGCCCGACCTTCCGTGGCCCGACCTCACGCGGGCCGGCCTTCCGTGGCCCGACCTCGCTTGGCGCATGACCGAAGTATGCCGCGACGGTCGCTGAGCACGGTGATCGACTCGGTTTCATTGAAGTCGCGGTATCCCTGTCGGCCGGACACCGCGACTTCCTTGAAGCGGTGTCGATCATGCCTGGTGGGCCATGTCGATCATGCGTGGTGGGGTGGCATGGTGGGCCACTGTGACACGTCCGGCTGACCGCGCTGGGCGGCCACCGTCACGTCCGGGGGAATTGGTGCGGCGACGGGTGACGGGCGGCCCGTTCGCCGCCCGGGGTGCCACCGAATCGGCATGATCGGGTGGTGCTCCGAGACGTGATGAGCCCCGGTATAGACGCCCTGCTCGAACAGGCCCGCGCCGGGCTGCACCGACTGACTCCGCAGCAGACCGTCGAGGCGGTCCGCGGCGGCGCGTTGCTGGTCGACACCCGTACCGAACCGCAGCGCCGCGAACAGGGCGACCTGCCGGGGGCGGTCGTCGTCGACCGGACCGTACTGGAGTGGCGCCTCGATCCGGCCAGCGCCTGGCGGATCCCAGAAGCCACCGGGTACGACCGGGAGATCATCCTGGTGTGCCGACAGGGTTACAGCTCCAGCCTGGCCGCCGCCAGCCTGCAGACTCTCGGGCTGCGCCGGGCCACCGACATGATCGGCGGCGTGGACGCCTGGCTCGCCGCCGGCCTGCCCACCACCGACCGCCCAGCCGACATCCGCCCCTGATCCGCACCGCCGTGCCGCCGGGTCCGCCGGGCCACCTCGCGGCCGAACCACCTCGAGCCTCGCCACCTCGCCACCTCGCCACCTCGCGGCCGAGCCTGGCCCAAGCTCGCCACTTCACGGCCGAGCCTGGCTCAAGCTCGCCGCTTCACGGCCGAGCCCGTTGCAAGATCGCGCTAGATCCAGGAAACAGGCCCCTCGTCGCGCGGACGAGGCCACTACAACAAGGATCCAGCACGATCATGGACGGTTCGCGCCTCCCACTCCCTTGGGACGGCGGACCGACCAGGTCCACGCCCGGGTCAAGACCACGCACCGGCCAGGACCGTTCGCAGGTCAAGACCGTTCGCAGGTCAAGACCGTTCGCAGGTCAATCGGGTGGCGGGCCGGGTGGGATGAAGGGCAGGTCGGCGGGGGGGCCGGCTTTGATGAGACGCCAGAGGGCATCGGTGTCCAGGTGTTCCTCGACCAGGTCGCCGAGCAGGTCGAGCGAGTGCTCCCGGGCGGCGGCGAAGTTGGTGGCCGGTGCGACCCGGAACCCGCTGCGGCCGGCCAGGCGAGCCGCCTCGGTGAGGAACCATCGCCGGAACTCGTCGGACTCGAACGCCCCGTGCCAGTGCGTGCCGTGCACCACGCCGCGCACGGCGCCCTCCGCGACACCGTCGTCGCTGGTCAGCAACGGGGTCAGGTTCGGGTCGGCCTGCGAGACGTACCCATGGTGGATCTCGTAGCCCCGGACCGGAAGGCCACCGGGGCCGGTGCCCACCGACTGCCGGACGGTCTTGCGCGGGTCGAAGGTGATGTCGATGGGCAGCAGACCGAGCCCCGGCACGCTGCCCTGCCGGCTCTCCACCGGATCGTGGATGGCGCGGCCGAGCATCTGGAAGCCCCCGCAGAGGCCGAGCAGGGGCTTGCCGGCCGCCACATGGGTGGCCACCGCGTCGGCGAGACCGGTCTCGCGCAGCCAGCGGAGGTCGGCGACGGTGGACTTGGAGCCGGGCAGGACGACCAGATCGGCGGCGGCCAGTTCGGCCGGTTCGATGGTGAGGCGCACCCGGACGCCCGGCTCGGTGGCGAGCGCCTCCACGTCGGTGGCGTTGCTGATCCGGGGTAGGCGGACGACGGCCACGTCCAGCCATTCGCTGCCGTGCGGGGCGGCCGGTCGACCGAGCACCCGACCGTAGGCGAGTGAGTCCTCCGCGTCGAGCCACAGGTCCAGTGACCAGGGCAGCACTCCGTACGTGGGGCGGCCGGTGACCTGACGCAACATGTCCAGACCCGGCTGGAGCAGCCCGAGGTCGCCCCGGAACTTGTTGATCACGAACCCGGCGATCAGCGCCTGGTCGGCCGGGTCGAGCAGGGCCACGGTGCCGAACATCGAGGCGAAGACGCCGCCCCGGTCGATGTCGCCGACCACGATGGTGGGCAGGTTGGCGTGCCGGGCCAACCCCATGTTGACGTAGTCACCGGCCCGCAGGTTGATCTCCGCAGGGCTGCCGGCGCCCTCGCAGATCACCACGTCGTACGTCTCGCGCAGCTCGGCCAGCGCGGCGTACGCGGTCTCGGCGAGCCGGGGACGCAACTGCCGGAAGGTGCCCGCGGTGATCGTGTCGACCGCCTCGCCCAACAGCACCACCTGACTGGCCAGGTCGCTGCCCGGCTTGAGCAGCACGGGGTTGAACCGCAGGTCGGGTGCGAGCCCGCACGCCGCGGCCTGCATGGCCTGGGCGCGCCCGATCTCGCCGCCGCGCCCGTCCGCCCCGACGACCACCGCCGAGTTGTTCGACATGTTCTGCGCCTTGTACGGCGCCACCTTCACGCCCTGCCGGTGCAGCCAACGGCAGATGCCGGCGGTGAGCACGCTCTTGCCGGCGTCGGACGTCGTGCCGGCCACCAGCAGCCCGCCGCTCACCTCGCGCTCCCTCGACGTACAGCAGCGCCCATACCGACCGCCCGCAGCCCATGCTCGCCGGCAGCGGCCGGACGCAGGGCCCCGGCCACACCACCCGAACCGCGCCCTCCGGCCGTGCCCGCCGGCCCTGTCCGGCCCCCGGCAGCGGTGAGCGCACGCCTGCTCAGCGCACCAACCAGCCGGCCGAGCGTCACCGGGTACGCGGCGGCCAACCCGACGGCGGCCAGCCCCACCGCGCCGGAGATCCGGGCGGCCCGTTTCAAATGCCGCGCCTCCGGGCGGGGACCGTCGCCGAGGAACGGCCGCACCTCGGAGCGCCCGAAGTAGACGTTGCGACCACCGAGGCGGACCCCGAGCGCGCCGGCCATGGCCGCCTCGCACTGACCGGCGTTGGGGCTCGGGTGGTCGTTGCGGTCGCGCCGCCACACCTGCCAGGCGCGCTGCCGGTCCCCGTGGGCGACCGGCGCGACGGCGATGGTGAGCAGCCCGGTCAGCCGGGACGGCAGGAGGTTGAGCGCGTCGTCCAGCCGAGCGGCCGGTGTGCCGAACCGCGCATAGCGGGTCGACCGGTGCCCGACCATCGCGTCGAGGGTGTTCGCCGCGCGGTAGCCCAGCAGCCCGGGCAGACCAGCGACCGCACCCCAGAGCAGCGGAGCGACCACCGCGTCGGAGGTGTTCTCCGCGACCGACTCGACGGTGGCACGGGCCAACTCCGACTCGCCCAGCGTCGACGGGTCCCGCCCGCAGAGGTGACCGAGGCGACGCCGGGCGGCGGGCAGGTCACCGTTACGCAGCGTACGACCCATGACGGTCGCCTCGTGCCGTAGCGTGCGGCCGCCCAGCACGGTCCAGGTGCCGGCCGCCACCAGCACCGCCCGGGTCACCGGCCGGTGGCGGGTAGCCGCTGCGGTGACCGCCCCGAGCAACACCGGCCCGCCCACGGCCAGCGCGGTGAACGCCGTACCCGCCGTTCGGTCCGGGCGGTAGAGGCGGCGCTCCAGCGCGCCCGCTGCCTGCCCGAAGCCGGCCACCGGGTGCCACCGGCGGGGGTCGCCGAGCGCCCTGTCCAGCGCGTACCCGGCCAGCAACCCCACCGCGTTCGCCATCGGCGCTGTCCGTCGCACCCGCACCACCTCCGGCCGGCCAGCCTAGACGAGCATTCCGTGAACCAGTCCAACTCACGGCCCCGCACCGACAGCGAGCACCCGTTGAGTGACCGGCCGGCAGACCTGCCGACGTCCGGTCACGCGGGGTGACGACGCTGCTCGCGCCGCCACCCCGCCCCCGTCGTGCCGCACCACGCCGGGCCGGGTGGTGCCGCTGCGTCGCGGCACCGCTTCACCGCGGCGACCGGCAGGGTGCCTCGGTCGGCTCGACCGCTACCGAACCGCGAAGGCCGAGCCGACCGGTCAGGCCGGCTGCGGAATCCGGCCCCGACCACGCCGCCCCCGAGCGGGCTGCGCCGGCTCCGGCTGCCCCTCGTCGGGCACCGACCCCAACTCGATGTCCAGGTCACCGTCGGCGTTGTCGTCGTCCGCCTGGGGCGACGGGGCCAACTCGTCGTCGAGTGCCGACGCCGCGTCGGCCGGCCCGCCCGGTCCACCGCTGGAAAGCGCTCCGCCGTCACCGAAGACGCCGCCGCTCGGAGGGCTGTCGTCGTCGGTCGGGACGTTGCCGAACGGGCTGCTTCGCAGCTCTGCATAGTCGGGCAGCTCGAAGTCGTCGTCCAGCGGACTGTCGTCGGGCAGCGCTGGCGCCTGCCCGGCCGGCACCGGCTCGGTGGGCTCGCCGTGCACCCGGCTCTCGGCCTCCGCGTCCTCCACCGTGCTGGTCGCCATGCTCGGCCGGTTGCGCAGGAAGCGGGCGCGCCCCCGGGACAGGTCATGACCGACGGCCACCGCCTCCAACTCGTAGAGCGTGCGGTGGTTACCGCCGTCGTCGGTCCAGTCGCGGGTGTAGAGCCGCCCGCAGACCACCACCGGATCGCCGACCATGACGGAGGCCGCCACCCCCTCGGCGAGCTTGCGCCAGCAGTTGACGCGGACCCGGAGCGAATTGCCGTCGACCCACCGGCCGCTGTCCCGGTCGAGTCGGCGGGCGGTGGAGGCGACCTTGAAGTTGGCCACCAGGGTGTTGCTCTGGGTCGTACGCCGCCACTCGGGCGTAGTCAGCACATTGCCGACGATTGTCACGTAAGTGTCGAACATCGTCCCTCCAGGGAGATCGGGGCTGCCAGCGCGAGTCGACTCGACACGAGCATCGACACTCCGGACGCCCTTCGTGAGCACCCGTCCCCAACCTGTGGATGACGAAGCCACCTGTGGACAACGCCCTGATCAAGCCCGGATGTGGTACGCCCGACCCACCCGACCCGCCGTCCACGGTTTCCCAGGCCGCCCGAACTGGGTAAGGACTTGATCAACGCACCACCGACAGCTCCACGTCGACGAGAGGTCAGCGCCATGATGATCACTACCATCGGCTCCGCGAACGCTTCCGAGGCGCAGCGATGAGCGCCGCGGCGAACCCGGCCACCGTGGCGGAGTGCCTGCGGGTGGGCGCCGGGTTCTCGCAGGGCGACCGCAACTGGATCGCCGAGCAGTTCGGCACCCTCGACGCCCGGCTCGCCAGCTTCCACGCCGACGCCACCGAGCTGGAGGTGTCGGTGAAGGACCGGGAGGCGCGCGGCCAGAAGGTGACCCTGGAGTGCTGGATCGCCGGCCGACAGAAGATCGTCACCACGTCGGCCGAGGAGGACCTGCACGCCGCCCTCAACGACGTCCGGGACGACCTGCGCCGCAAGCTCAACGACGCCAAGACCCGCCAGGAGCCCCGGCACAACAAGCACCTGCGCGACCTCCCCCAGCCGCAGCTGGATGCCGAGGAGCCCGCCGACCCAACCCTCCGCGCCGACGCAGAAACCGCCTGACCCACGCCATACCCACGCCTGACCCACGCCATACCCCCGCGATCTTGCACTTTCGAACGCCGAATGGCGGCAATCGTCCCTTATGCCGGGACACAAAGTGCAAGATCGCGGGGGTGAACAGCGGCAGGGCGTGGGCTACCGCTGGGTAGGGGCGGCGGCGTAGCGTCGCGTTCGTGGAACCGGACGTGTTGGGGCCGCCGTACGAGCGGCAGACGATCGACCTGGGCACCGACGACGAGGGCCCCGTTGTCGCGACACTGGTCCGACGGCGGGCCGAGCGCCCCACCGGTCGGGCCGTGCTCTACGTGCACGGCTTCGTCGACTACTTCTTCCAGACCCATCTGGCTGACTTCTTCGCCGAGCGAGGCTGGGATTTCTACGCGCTCGACCTGCGTAAATACGGCCGGAGTCTGCTCCCGGCCCAGACCCCGAACTTCTGCCGCGACATCAGCGACTACTTCCCCGAGCTGGACGCCGCCGCCGAGATCATCCGCAAGGACGACGGGCACGACACCCTGCTGACGATGGGCCACTCCACCGGTGGCCTGATCATCTCGCTCTGGGCGGACGCCCGCCGCGACACCGGCACCATCGACGGCCTGGTGCTCAACAGCCCCTTCTTCGACCTGAACGCCCCCTGGGCGGTCCGTCGACCCCTCGCGGCCGCCGCGTCCCGGCTGGGCCGCAGGGCGCCGCACCGCATCCTGCCGTTCGGGCTGGGCACCGTGTACGGCGAAAGCCTCCACTCCGACCACCGCGGCGAGTGGACCTACGACCTGGCGTGGAAGCCGCTGGCCGGGTTCCCGGTCCGGGCCGGCTGGCTGAACGCGATCCGCACCGGGCAACGCCGGCTGCGCGCCGGGCTGGACATCCAGGTCCCGGTGCTGCTGGCCTGCTCGACCCGGTCATTCCGGGGCACCAAGTGGCACGACAACGCGACCCTGGCCGACGCCGTCCTGGACGTCGAGCACATGGTCCGCTACGCGCCCCGGCTGGGTCGCCACGTCACACTGGCGCGCTTCGACGGCGGGTTGCACGACCTCACGCTCTCCGGCCCGGCCGTGCGGGCGAAGGTCTTCGACGAGGTGGGCCGCTGGGCCGAGGCGTTCCTCGCCGCCGGCCCCACCGCACCGGCCGACGGGCAGCCGGCCGACCCGGCGAAGGTGACGACGCCCGGCGGCTGACCGGGCGGGGCCGCGGCTCAGACGTCGCCGGACGTCGCCGGAAGAACGGCGCTGATCCGGTCGAAGGTCGCCACCGGGTGTACGCCGACGCCGGGCAGGACCAGGCCCAGGCAGTACGGGGAAACCTCACCCGTGGCTTCGGCCTGCACGATGAAGACCGGCGCGCCGACGTACCCCGGCGGCAGCTCGGCGGTGATCAGCACGGCGTCCCCGTCGCGGACCACCCGCTCGATCGCAACCTCCAGCGGCCGCGACCCGTCTTCGCGTACCCCGTGGGCCAGCACGAAAGCGGAACTGGTGTCGGCGCCGAGGCGGGCGACCACCTCGGGCCCGGCGGCGATCCCCGCCGGCACCGGCTGGACGCGCCACCGCCAGCCTCCGTCGCCGGCATACCGGTGCAGGCCGGCGGTCGGCAGCACGGCCACCCCGTCGCCCGCGAAGCGGGCCCAACCGGGCACGATCTCGGCCTCGGAAATGACGGCCGGGGCCACCCCCGCCGGCTCGGTGACGCTGGCCCGCAGGCTCAACTCACCACCCGAACCGCCCACCAGGTCGGCCGCCGTCAGCAGCGACTCTCCCACCGGGTCGTCGCCTCCCTGAAAGAAGAACGCGGTACCGACGTCGCCCGACGACCGGTACGGCAGGATGGCGCGACCGACGACCTGGCACAGCTCGTAGGCGACGTCGCTCTCGGCGTCGGAATCCAGCAACACCAGCCCACGGTACGGTCCGGGGCCGGGCCGCCTAGCGGTAACCCGGATGCCCGCTACGAGGCGGACGTGAGACTCTGCTCGGCAACGTGGACGCGGGCACCCTTTTCGCCGTCGGGCAGTGGGACGGCGGTACCCTCTGGGCGCGACATCCACGCCACACGCGCCCGTAGCTCAGCGGATAGAGCAGGGGACTTCTAATCCCAAGGCCGCAGGTTCGAATCCTGCCGGGCGCACTCCACCACCGTAGGTCAGCGGCTTGCCGTGCCCGGTCCCGCCGATCACCTCATCTGAAGGCGGCAGCCAGGGCGCGGGCTGAGACGTCCATCCATCTTGCTCCTTCGCGCACTGACGGTAGTATCTCCGTGTTTTTTGCTGATCACGGGGAGGAAGACCACATGCGATGGAAGTTCCCGGCCGGCGCCCTATTGGCGCTGGCCCTTCTGATTCCGGCGGCACCGGCGACGGCTCACATCGAATCGCCCGGACTGAACGAGTCCTGCCAGACGGTCGAACGCAAGGCGTACAAGGACATCCGCGAGCTTTTCACCATCGACCTGGACACCGCCCCCGAGCAGGAGGTACGGGTGTTGGCGGCCCAGATCCTGTCCGCGGCGAACGCCGACTCGTTGCCGGTTCTGCCGGGTGCCATTCAGGAGGCACTGAAGGGCACCGAGGAAGAACTCCGCGCATTCCTCAAGACGGATGCGCAGAAAGCCTGGTCGGTGGCTCTGCGGATCGTTGTGGTTCGCACGCTGACGGATGCTGGCCCCAACGTGGAGGCCGCTGCGCAGAAGGTGCTCGGCGAGACGGCCGTTGACGCCTACCTGGCTTACCTCAACGACGGCCTGTACGCCGCCCGTGAGCTTGACTGCGCGTCTCAGCCCACCCCGACGCCGACGGCCACTCCGAGCGCCACGCCCAGCGCGACGGCGACCGCGGCACCGACTCCTACTGCCTCCGCCAGCCCGGGTGCCCCCGGCGGCGAGGGCGGCGAAAGCGGCGAGGGCGGCGGGCTCCCCGTGACCGGCGCCAACACCCTGACCGTGGCCGGCATCGGCGGCGTGCTCCTGCTCCTCGGCGGCGGGGGCTACCTGATCGGCCGCCGACGCCGTTCCCGCTTCGTGGCGTAGCTCAGCCCGACGCGCCCGGCTCGATGCGTCGTCGGGCCGGGCGCGTCCGCGCAATGCCTGGCCGTCGTGGATGCGGCGGCCAGCGCTCGACGCCGGCGAGACCAGCATGATCAACAAGTCGGTGGCCGATCCGCTAGCGGGAACGCCAGTCCAGCGAGTCGAGCAGGACCGCCACGACGGCCGCCCTGTTCGCAGCGCCAATCCCTCCCAGCGCCCTGTCGATGACCTCTCCGGCGTCGGCGGGTAGCTCCTGCGGCTCCAGCATCGGCAGCATCAGAACGAAGCGCTGCCCCCACGTCAGCCGATCGTCGGGCAAGTCCGCCGCGACACGTAGCTCCGCCCAGGTCATCGTGGAACAACCGGCATCCTGATCCAGGGTGAAGACCTGCACCGGCTGGCCCGGTCGCACCGTGACGAAGTCGAGCGTTGCGTCGTCCTCGACGTTGCGATAGACGATCCGCAGCCAGGCGTTCCGATCGAGCCGCACGGACACGACCGGCCAGCGCTCCGGGTCGTTGAGGACTGCCCACATCTCCTGATGGCCGGCCGGTGTGACCTCGAAGGCAGCGTCCGCCTCCCGGTCCGCGCCGAGTGGGCCGGCCAGGTAGTGCGACCAGAAGGCCGGGTGGTCCGACACGACGTCGGCGGCATACACAGCCGCCTCGCACTCAGTGTCGTAGTCGGGTCCGGCCAGTGTGGTGTACCCGGGAATGGTGAACGCCGGTCCGATCGTCAGCGGCATGACCGGCATTCAACACGATTGACATCGACCTCGCGCTCGACGGCTACGAGATCAGCATCGCCTCGGTGGCTTCACCCAAGCTGCGGAGGCACCTGCCTCGGCGACAGCAAGGCGCGTCACGACGGCCCGGCTCGGTGGAAAGTGCCGGGCGCGTGTCTACGGGTCGGCCGGCCTACGGCGTTAATAGGGCGTGACGTTCGAGGAGTACGCGTTCGCTCGCACGTCGGCGCTGGTGCGGCTCGCCCGGCTGCTGACCGGTGACGAGCATCGAGCCGAGGACCTGGTGCAGGAGGTCCTCGCCCGCGCGTACGCCCGGTGGGGCCGCATCTCGCGGACGGACCAGCCGGACGCGTACGTCCGGCGCATGCTCGTCAACACCCACAACTCGTGGTGGCGTCGGCTCAGCAGCCGGGAGATCTCGGTTGCCGCGGTGCTCGACCGGGCCGGCGGGGTGGACGAGGCCGCCGGGGTCGCCGAGCGCGACGCGCTGTGGCGGTTGGTCTGCGATCTGCCGGCACGTCAGCGCACCGTGATCGTGCTGCGCTACTACGAGGATCTGGACGACACCTCGATCGCCGAGATCCTCGCCTGTTCGACCGGGACGGTACGCACACATGCCAAGCGCGCCCTGGCGGCGCTGCGTCGACGACAGGGTGCGACAACCCACGCCTGGGCGGGAGACCTGTGATGTTCAGTGACCTCGACGAGCAGCTCGCCAGCACGCTGAGGCATCGGGCGGGAGGCGACATCGACCCGACGCCGATAGTGCGACAGGCCCAGCACCGGGGCCGGCGGTTGCGTCTGCGGCGGCGGGGGCTGATCACCGGTG
Source organism: Micromonospora sp. NPDC047644 (assembly GCF_040704315.1). Classification (NCBI taxonomy): domain Bacteria; kingdom Bacillati; phylum Actinomycetota; class Actinomycetes; order Micromonosporales; family Micromonosporaceae; genus Micromonospora; species Micromonospora sp. NPDC047644. The sequence continues at coordinate 13,192 of NZ_JBEYSY010000022.1, read as the reverse complement.
GCGTGGCAGCGGCGTGTGTCGCTCTCACCTCGGTGGTGCTGGCGATTCCGGGCGTTCGGAGCACCGATGACCCGGTCATGCCGGCCGCGGCGCTGATGCTGCCGGAGGTGCAGAGCAACGGGACCGTACGTCCGGAGGAGGTCGGCGCCGATCCCGCGACCGTGCACTTCACGACCGAAGCCCTGGTGAGGGGCGCCGACGTCGCCACGTGGCGCACCGGTCGCGGCATCGAGAGCGTCGAGTTCCGGGGTCCGAGCGATCAGGCGCGTTTCGCGCTGGCACGCACCGAGGCGTTGCTCGACGGGCTCCAGCAGACGTTGTCCTCGCAGGGACGACCGCAGGGACGCACGGAGGTACGGGTCGGCGACCGCTCGGGGGTCGCCTGGTTCGATCCGTCCGGCGACCGGAGACTGTGGTTCGTCCGCTGGCAGCCCGCCGACGGGCTCTGGGCCCAGTTGGACAGCTACGCGAGCACCCTTGACGGCGCGACGGGTACGGCGAGCCGGGTCCGGTTCGACGGCGCCCACCGCTGCGCCGTGCCGTTCCGCCTGGAGTCGCTGCCGCCGGACGGACGGTTGCTGGAGTGCTCGGTCACCCTCGGCAGGTCAGCGCGGGACCCTTTCGTCGAGGGCGCTCTGGTGGTCGGTGACGCGTCCGGCCGTTGGCTGACTGTTCGGGCGCAACCCGCCCCGGCCCGCGACGCCCGGCCCGGGGATCTCGTCGCCGGCCCGTACCGAGCCCGCCGGCAGGGCAGCGACGTGCTGGAGATGACCGTCAAGCCCTGCGTCGTCGAGGCGTTCCGCAAGGGTTGGGGGAACGGCTACAGCGAGGCGGAGGGCCTGGCGATCCTCGGCGGTTACCAGCTGGCCCGCGATCTCACCCGCCCGGCGACCTGGTGACACGAGCCCTAGACGGGTCCCAGCAGGGCGGTCAACGTCTCGTCGCCCTGGCCGAGTTGCACAGCGTCCGTCGCGGGCGCGATCAGGAACCGTCGGCAGCCGTCGAGTTCCACGTACCGGTCGGGGCCTGCTCCTTCGAGGGGGCGCAGCACCGCGAAGCGGCTCGCCGGGGTGGCACAGTCGACCACTGCCCGGCGGTTGGACAGACCCCGGAGCACACCCGCCTGACGCTCGGCGGGCAGCGGGCCGCCGTACACGAAATCACCTGGCGGTTTCTCGCTCTCCTGAAGCGACGCCGGCACCTCGTAGACGCAGAGGCGCAGCGGCCCGGCGGTCGAGCGGGCCGGCGGAGGCGGCCCGGGGCGGCCGTTGCGGGTCTCCACCCACACCAGGTCCGTCCATTGCTGGGCGCATCCGGCGGCCTCGGCCGCCGCGGATTCGACCTGCCGGATGGTACGGGTGGCCACAGTGGTCCACTGCGGCCCGGCCAGAGCGGCGATCACCTCGGGGCGCGGTTTGTCGCAGGAGTCCGTCGGGATCTGGGGTCGCAGCCACCGTCCCCGGTCGTCGAGCAGCGCCAACCACGGTGGGATGACCAGGTCGAGGGTGCAGGCGACATCTCCACCGCCCTGCTCATCGGGTAGCCGCAGCGCGCTGAGCAGCGGCGCGATCTCCTCGGCGCGTCGCTCGGTGGCGACCTGCTCCTGGCCGCCGTTGGGGCCCGGTCGAATCTCCCGCCCGCAGGTCACGGCCGCGACGGGCGTGAACGTGGGGTCGATGCGACCGATCGTCGGCTCGTCCACGGCCGGCGGCGACGCCTCCGTGGTCATCTCGCCGGCCCGGGGTGCGTCGGTGGCGCAGGAGGCCCACCCGTCGACGATCTGAGCCGGTGCGGGCTCGTCGGCCCGACCCGGCCCAACCGCCGTGCCACCGCAGCCGCCCAACGTCATGCCGAGCAGCGCCACCGCGAGTGCCGTACGGGACGAGCGCATCCGGCTCACCACCTCTCCATCCGGGGATGAGACGGACGACGGGCAGCCGCGGTTCCGGCCGGGTGGTCGCTGCATCGCACCCGGTGATCGACTCGGTTTCCATGATGTCCGGGTGTCAGTCGGCTCCGGACACCCGGACTTCCGTGCACTCGAGTGGATCAGACCCGCACGCCACGGCGCCCGTACGCGCCGGCAGAATGGCCGAATGGCACATCTGGGACTTGTCGCGCTGCTGGTCAGGGAGTACGACGAGGCGATCGACTTCTACGTCGGCGACCTCGGTTTCGAGCTGGTGGAGGACACCGCCCGACCGGATGGCTCACGCTGGGTCGTGGTCCGCCCGGCGGGGGCCCGGGAGACGGCGCTGCTGCTGGCTCGGGCGAGCAGCGCCGAGCAGCAGGCTCGGATCGGCGACCAGACCGGCGGCCGGGTCGGGCTGTTCCTCCACACGGAGGATTTCGCCCGGGACCATGCCCGGATGGTGGCGGCCGGAGTGCGTTTCCTGGAGGAACCGCGGCACGAGGCGTACGGTTCGGTAGCGGTGTTCGTCGATATCTACGGCAACCGCTGGGACCTCCTTCAGCCCCGCAGCACAGAGTGACACATTAGCGACACTCCGCACACAAGGGATCACCCCGTCACGGTCCGCATGCTATTGTCCGATGTCGATCTACGCCGTGTGGACCCGGACCGGGTCGTTGTCGGAAGGACACTTCCCGATGCCGGCCGTTGCCACCCCAACCGTGCCGCCGCCCACGCTGGACAATCCGGCCGGCGGGGCCCTGGGCCTCATCTTCACCACGCTGCCAGCGTTGCTGCGGCTGAGCTGCGGGTTGTTCGGGGCGGCGGTGGCCGTGTCGGTGCAGACCCCGCCGGTGCGGCAGGCGGTGCTGCTGCCCGCTGTGGCGGTGCTGACCGGCTGGTCCCTCTGGTACGCACACCGGGCGTTGCGCCACGGCATCGGCCCCCGTCTCGTCGGCGGTGACGTGGCGGTCACCGCCCTGACCTGCCTGCTCATTCCGGTGCTGGTGGCGCCCGAGGTGCTGCCCGGCGAGGGCAGTTGGATCGCCGTGCTGGCCAGCACCACGGTGATCAACACGCAGGCCACGACCTCGGCGCGCTGGTCGATCCCGGCCGGACTGCTCGTGATAGCCACCTACGTCATCGGGGCGCAGGCCGCCGGCAACCCCACCGAAGCCCGGGCGCACGCGGCCACGCTGCTGGCACAGACCGCCTGCACGGCGATGATGGCGGCGGTCATGCGCCGACGCATCGGCCGGGCGGACCGCGCCTTCGTCGAACACCAGCGGCTGACCCGGGAGGCGTTGGTCGCGCGCGCCGCCCGCGAGGCCGAACGCCAGCAGAACCGCGACCTGCACGACACGGTGCTCGGGACGCTGACCATGGTGGGGCTGGGCGCGGTGGCCGGCCCTTCGGCAGTCTTCCGGGAACGCTGCGCGGCCGACCTGCGTACCCTCGTCGCGCTCACCGACGTCGGCCCGGTGGCCGGCGACGGCCCGGTGCCGCTCGACGGGCGGTTGCGGTTGGTGGCCGGCCGGCTGCCCGAGCTTGCGGTCCGGCTGGACCTGGCGTCCTGCGCCGTCCCGGTCGGCGTGGCCGACGCGATCAGCGAGAGCGCCTACGCGGCGTTGTCCAACGTGGTCCGGCACGCGCAGGGCGCCGGGGCCACGCTGCGACTGACCCGCGACGCCATCGGCGTCGTGGTCGAGGTCGCCGACGACGGCCCCGGCTTCGACCTGGCTACCGTCCCCCCGCACCGGTACGGGTTGCGCGAGTCCATCCGTGGCCGGATGGCGACTGTCGGTGGCCGGGCCGACGTGCACTCGGCCGTCGGCGCGGGCACCCGGATTCGGCTGGAGTGGCCCGGTGTCGGCTGACCTGAACGCCCCGGCGACCGCCGCGCCGGAGGCACCGAAGCGCACCAGCGTTCCGACGCCCCGGGAGCCGGACTCCCCCGCTGCGCTCGCCGCGCCGGCCGCCGTGGCGCACGCGTCCGACCGGGGTGCCCGGATCGCCGCCGTCGCCATCGCGTTGGCCTGGCACGTGGCGATCGCGCTGCCGGCGGTGCTGTCCGCCCGTGCGGAGCTCGCCGCGCCAGCGGTGGTGCTCGGCGCCTGGGTACTGGTCGCCGTGACCGGCGCGGTCGCCGGGGTACGGCTGCTGCAAGGCTCACCACTGCCGCCGTGGCCGCTGGCCGGGCTGCTGCTCGTCGTCGACGCGGCCGTCTTCGCGGCGGCCGGTGAGCGGCAGTTGTTCACCGCCGCCAACTGGGTGTGGGGCACGCTCGGCTGGTTCTTCGTGCTGGCGGTGTGGGGCCGGCGCGTCGCGGGGCTGATCGCGCTCCTCGGCACGCACGCGTTGATCGCCCTGGTCGCCGTGCTCGGGCACGGCCCCGACCCGGCCGACGTGGCCCGCTACGTGATGTACGTCTACGGCACCTTCTCGCTGCCGGTGGCGGTCTTCGTGGGCAGCACCGTCATCGTCGGCCTGGCTCGGGAACGGGCCGCCGTCTCGGCCGCCGGTCACGCGATGGCCGCCGAGCGGGACGCCGCCGAGCGGGGCCTTCGGGAACGCCGGGACCGGCTCGCCCTGGTCAGCTCGGCGGCCGGGCGGGTCCTCGGGGACCTGGCCGCCGGCCAGGCCGACCCGGACGACCCGGAGGTGCAGCGCCGCTGCATGCTGGCCGCCGCCCGACTGCGCCGACTGATCGCCGAGTCCGACGATGTGCCCGACCCGCTGTTGCACGAGTTGCGAGCCGCCGCCGACCTGGCGGAACGCAACGGCCTTCCGATCGACCTGGTCACCATCGGCACTCCGCCGCCGCTGCCGGTGGAGGTCCGCCGCCGACTGGCCGACCCGCTCACCGGCACCCTCGCCGACGCTCGCGAATGGGCGCGTCTGACAGTGGTCTCCGGCCCGGACGAGGTGGTGGTCAGCCTGGTCACACCGGACCGGGAGGGGCCGGAGTCGACCGGCCCGCCCCCCGGGGAGCACGACGACGGGCCGGTGGAGTACCTCTACGAACGGGACGGAAACATCAGATGGGCGCAGACCCGGTGGCGGCGGTGACCGGCGATCGACCGGTCGGGGTAGCGATCGTCGACGACCACCCGGTGGTGGTCGAGGGGGTCCGCGCCTGGCTCGCCACCGAGCCTCGCCTGACGGTGCTCGCCACCGGCGACGACCCGGACGCGGTGCTGCGGGCGGCACCGCACGCCGACGTCATCCTGCTCGACCTGCGACTGCACGGGCGGATGGCGTTGGACAAGTTGGCCGAGCTGAGCGCCGCCGGCCGGCGGGTGGTGGTCTATTCGGAGCACACCGACCCGCAGACGATGCTCGCCGCGCTGGACGCCGGGGCGGTGGCGTTCCTGGCCAAGCACGAGGGCCGGGAACACTGCGTGGAGACGGTGCTGGCCGCCGCGAGCGACCGTCCGTACGTGCCGCCAGCGCTCGCCGGTGCGATGGTCGGCGACCCACGGCCGGACCGGCCGATGTTGTCCGACAAGGAGCGTGAGGCGCTGCTGCTCTGGTTCCAGTCGATGTCCAAGGCGTCGGTGGCCCGGCGGATGCAGATCAGCGAGCACACGGTGAAGCAGTACGTCGACCGGGCACGGATCAAGTACACCCGGGCGGGGCGACCAGCCGCCACAAAGGCAGCACTACTCGCCCGTGCGATCGAGGACGGTCTCGTCCGCCCGGAGGAGATCGGCATCTACCGGTCACAGGCGACGCACGACCGGCCGACCCCCTAACAGGCGTCATGACAGGGGCGCTGCGGTCCGGAAGGCTTCCTTACACAGCCAGCTGACCGGAAGGTCGTGACGATGCACGCCGACGCGTCCCCCTTCTTCATCGGTCCCCACCGGTTCGACGCCCCCGACGACGACGTGGGCCCGACCCTGGACCGCCGCTACAACCTGCGACCGATGCCCGGCGAGCGGTTGCTCGGGCGACACCGGCTGCTGGTCGCGGGCTACCTGCTCGGGCCGAGCGAGGTGCGACGCCGCTGGCAGTTGCCCGAGCCGGTCGCGGTGACCGTCACCGACCAGCGGATCTGCTGGGTGGGCAGTGGCTCGCACCTGTCCCTGGTCGCCGACGGCACGCACCGGGCCCGACCGCCGGCTCGACACAACGGCCTGATGAGCGGTCAGATCCGCTGGCAGTGGCCGTCCCGCTTGGAGCTGCCGACGAGCGCGCCGGACGCGCCGGCCCAGCTGCTGATCGTCTGCGACGCGCTGCGCACCATTCAGCAGCCGGCGTTGGCCCTCAGCGGAATGACAGCCGAGGTCGTGGCGCTGGCCCGGCAGGTCCGCCGGGCGGTTGCCATGTTCCGGCTCAACCGTCCACAACTGGTCGATCTCTCGGCCCAGGAGCGCGACGTGCTGCTGCTGCGGGCCGGCCCCGGCCTGCTGGCCGGCGACACCCGGATCACGCTGCCCGGCTCGTTGCCGGTGGAGTTCCACTCCAGGGACGACTACTACCGCTCAAGACCGGACCCGAGCTCGTGGGGTGGGCTCGCCGGCGGCGCAGCATCCGGGCAGCGGTGACACCGACCGCCCGCGTCGGTGGACACCGCTGTGTCCGGGCTCCAAACGATCCGGCCTGCTGAGGCGTACGTCGAAGCCCCTGGCCCGCCGAGAACGTCGCCGTCGGTGTCAGGCGCTGGAAGCGGGGTGTTCGGCGGCGGCGTCCAGAGCGGCGGCCTCCTCCGGCGTGGGCGCGCTGCCGCCCAGGTGCGCGGGCTGCCACCAGGTGTCGTCCGGGCCGGCCGGGGTGTCCGGATAATCCCGCTGCGCCCGGTCGACGAGGGCGCTGAGGCGGGTGGTCAGCTCGGCGGCCAGCACGTTCGGGTCCGGGAAGTCCGCCGGGTTGATCGGCTCGCCGATCAGGATGGTGATCGGCGTGTGCCGTCGGGTCAGAGTGCGCGGGCGGCCCTTGGTCCAGAGGCGCTGGGTGCCCCACAGCGCGACCGGCAACACCGGCACCTTCGCCGAGCGTGCCATCCGGACCGTGCCGCTCTTGAGCTCCTTGACGGTGAACGACCGGCTGATCGTCGCCTCGGGGAAGACGCCGACGACCTCGCCCTGCTTGAGCGCGCCCACGGCGGCGCGGAACGAGGCAGCGCCGGCCTGCCGGTCCACCGGGATGTGCCGCATACCGCGCATCAGCGGGCCGGAGATCTTGTGCGTGAAGACCGAATCCTTGGCCATGAACCGCACCAGCCGGCCCGACGCGTTCGCACCCAGACCGGCGAAGACGAAGTCGAGGTAGCTGACGTGGTTGCTGGCCAGCACCGCCCCGCCCGTTCGGGGTACGTGGTGGGCGCCCTCAATGGTGATCTTCAGGTCGAGGACCCGGAACAGCGTCTTGGCGGTGGCGATAACGGGCGGGTACACGAGCTCCGGCATTCGCAGAATCTACCCTGACCGGCTGGGGATCGGCTGGGTGGCGACCCGGCGGCGGCGACGCGGGCGGCGACGCCACCGCCGGTTCGGCGGCCTAATCGGTCACTCGGCGAGGTTGTCCAGGTCCAGTCGACCCCGGGCGAACGCGTCCACCCGGCCCCAACGACCGGGGATGTCCAGGACCTCGATGCGACCCATCCCCACCGGCAGCCGTGGCTCCACCGCCAGGTGACCCTCGTGCGGCTCCAGACCGAGCATCGTGCGCAGCAGCAGCAGCGGGGTACCCGTCGACCAGGCCTGCGGGCTGCACGCCGTCGGGTACTCCACCGGGAACTTGGTCAGCTCCCGCGGGTAGCCGCCGAACGCCTCCGGCAGCCGGCCGTCGAAGTACGTGGCCGCGTCCAGGATGCCGTTGGCGATGGTCGCGGCCTCCTCGGCGAAGCCGTACCGGCGCAGACCCCAGGCGATGAACGAGTTGTCGAACGGCCAGATCGTGCCGTTGTGGTAGCCGATGGGGTTGTAGCGAGCCTCCCCCTCGGCGAGGGTGCGCACCCCCCAGCCGGAGAACAGCCGCGGCCCGACCAGGTGCGCGGCGAGCTTCTCCGCCCGCTCGGGTTCGACGATCCCGCTCCACAGCAGGTGGCCGATGTTGGAGCTGAGGATGTCGCACTGTCGACCGTCCGGGTCCAGGGCCAGGGCGAAGTACTCCCCGTCGTCCACCCACCAGTCCCGGTTGAACCGCTCCTTCAGCTCCGCCGCCTCCCGCTCCAACTGGTCGGCGAACTCCGGGTCCCCCCAGAACTCGCGCGCCAACCGGGCCGCGCGGACCTTCGCGTCGTACGCGTACCCCTGCACCTCGCAGGTGGCCCGAGGGAACGGCGGCAGCGTGCCGTCGGAGTAGGAGATCGAGTCCCAGGAGTCCTTCCAGCACTGGTTCTCCAGGCCGGTGTCGGTGTTGCGTCGCTCGTACCAGATGTAGCCGGTGCCCACCAGGTCGGCGTAGTTGTCGATCCACCTCAGCGCCGCCCGGGACTCCTGCTCCAACTCCTTGACCAGCGCGACGTCCCCGCTCCACCGCTCGTACTCGTCGAGCAGCACGATGAACAGCGGCGTCGCGTCCACCGAGCCGTAGTACGGCGAGTGCGGCTGCTCCTCGAAGGCCGCGGTCTCGCCGTAGCGCATCTCGTGCAGGATGCGCCCCGGGTCCTCGTCCCGGAAGTCGTCGAACCGGCTGCCCTGCAGGGACGCCAGGATGCGCAGCGTCGTCTTCGACAGCTGCGGGGTGAACGGCAGTGTCTGCAGGCAGGTGAGGATGCTGTCCCGGCCGAACATGGTCATGAACCAGGGCAGACCGGCGGCGGGCAGGGTGGCACCGCCCAGCGACAGCGGCGAGAAGCGCAGCGCCGCCAGGTCGATCAGACTGCGCCGGTACGTGCTGGCCACCCGGCCGTGCTCACTGTTGACCTTCGGTGCGTCGGCGATCCACTTCTCCAGGTCGTGCTGGAGGGCGAGCCGCTCGGTGCCGTGTGTGCGAAGCCCGAACCGCAGGTCCCGGCCGCCGGGCCCGACCGCGTGGGTCTGGACGTCGATCGAGGCGTCCCACTGCTCGTTGGGCTCCAGGTGCACGGTGTAGGAGAAGCCCTTGCTGTCGTACCGGGCCGACACCGACGACGAGATGGTTGTCTCCCGCCGGAAGTTCCCCCGCCGGTACCCCAGCTTCAGCCGGTCCGACTCCACCTCGGTGTAGATCTCGCCCTTCTTGTTGAGGATCTCGTCCTTCACCTGGAACAGGTCGGCGAAGTCCGACGCCGCGTCCATCCGGACTTCCAGGTCGACCGGCTTCTCGTCGTGGTTGAGGATGGTCAGCTGCTCACAGAAGCTGCCGCCCACCGCGCGCTCGCGGATGATCGACAGCTTCGCGTCCACGTAGTGCGTGGCCATCCCCGGGACCAGGAAGAATCGCGACTCGAAGTACTGCAGGTCGTCGTAGGAGAGCGAGTTGAGTCGCTCACCGTTGATGGTCAGCACCCAGGTCGACAGGAACCGGGTGTCGATGGAGAAGAGCCCGGTGGGCTCGCTCGGCGTCGCCTCGATGTCACCGGTGTCCTCGCAGACGACGAACGTGTTGCCGTCCAGGATCCGGATCGTGTTGCTCTGCCCCATCAGTGCTCCTCCCCCGCGAATCGCCGGCGCGGCCCGCGGGCGTCCGGGGAACCCGGAAAGATCCGCTCCACCTGTACGACGAGGCGAGCGTCACCCGACACCGTCATGTCCCCCCGCAACAGCGCGGCCAGGCCGTGCTCGCGCCCCGAGGCGATGTCGTCGAAGAGCAGCGGGCTGGTGCCGATCACCGTGTCGGCCTCCTGCTCCTCCTGACTGACGTTCAGCCGGCCGTGATCGATCCTCAGCAGCCAGTGCCGGGTCTGCGCCCCCTCGTGCAGGTCGATCCGCAGCGTCCCGGAGGTCTTGGCCAGCAGGGGTTCGTACCCCCGCCGGTCCAGGTCCTCGAAGAACCTCGTGGTCGCGTCCACCATCGGGTCCACTCCTCCCAGTTGCCGGGCCGGGGATCCCACCCACCGCGCTCGCGTCGCGCGGACGGCCGGCGTTGCACGTCCCCGCACGGGTCCCCGCCGCTCCCCCGCCCAACCTCGCCCAATCCGGGTGAGCAGGGGGTGGAGACGCCACGCGCCGGCCCTCCCGGAAGGGAGAGCCGGCGCGCGCCGCGGCGGACGGGTCAGTTGTTCGGGTCGTCGGCGCTGATGTCGGCCAGGACCGACTGCGGTTCGCGCTCGACCGCGAGGTCGCCCATCGACACCAGGCCGACCAGGCGCCCGTCGTCGATCACCGGAAGTCGGCGTACGGCGTACGTCCGCATCAGGTCTGCGGCGGCCACGGCATCGTCGTACTGACTCACCGTGATCACGTCGCGAGTGGTGATCTGGTTCAACCGGGTCGAGCCCGGGTCCATGTTCTCCGCGACACCTCGGACCGTGATGTCCCGGTCCGTGACGATGCCAACCACGCTGTCACCATCAGTAACCACCACATCGCCGATCGCGCTGTCGCGCATCTCCTGCGCGGCGGCGATGAGCGTGTCGTTGCCGTCCATCGTCACCAACCGGGTCGTCATGAACTCTCCGACCGTTGTCATGGTGCTCCCCTCTCGGTGTCGGCACGGCCCGTCTACCCGCCGCCCGGGAGGGGGTAACGCCGAGTGCCCGCCGGGCTGTCCGTGCGGGTGTAGCAGCCGCCCGCAGCGTCGGGCCCGCCGGGTCGATCCCGTCGCTGCTCGTGCCGGCGCCCATCGCCAACCCCTCCCCGACGTCCCCCAGGGGCGAGGTAGGGCGGTTTACCCGTCGACGGGCGGCACAGGCGCGCGTCGACCCCGCCGCCTACCGTGGGCGGATGAGAACGGGCGAGGATGAGCTGCGGGACCTGGTCAGGGGCAGTAGCTGGCTGACCCGGGCGCTGGCGGTGGTACGTGATTCCGGGCTGCCGGACGCCTGGATCGGCGCTGGCGCGCTGCGCGACCTGGTCTGGGGCGAGCGGTACGGCGACGGGTTCGACCCGGCGCGGGTCCGCGACGTGGACGTGGTCTTCTTCGACCCGGCGAGGCTCACCCGAGCCGACGACGACCGGGCCACCGCGTTGCTGACGGGGATGTGGCCGCAGCCGCCGTGGGAGGCTCGCAACCAGGCCGCTGTGCACACCTGGTACGCGACCACGTTCGGCGGCGACCCGATCGAGCCGTACCGAAGCGTGGCCGAGGCGGTCGCCACCTGGCCGGAGTACGCGACAGCGGTGGCCGTCCGCCTGGACCAGACCGGGCGGCTGGTCGTCTGCGCGCCGTACGGCCTGACGGACCTGCTGGGCGGAGTGTGGCGGCACAACCCGGCCCGGGTGGACGTGGCCCGGTCGCGGCAGCGGTTGGCCCGGCACCGGCCGGCGCAGCGCTGGCCCGGCGTGACAGTGATCGAGCCGGGCTGACCGACCGTGGGCCGCTCAGCCCGCGGGCGGGTCAGCCTGGGCGTCCGGTCAGTCTGGGCGCGCCGGTCAGCCTCGGCGCGCCGGTCAGCCTCTGGGCGCCGGTCAGCCTCGGGGCGGCATGCCGTAGAGCCGCTCGACGTGCAGGCGCAGCACGATGCGACCCTCGTCGACCATGGCCTGGCGATACTCGTCCCAGTCGGGGTGTTCGCCGCTCAGCCCCCGGTAGAGCGCCACCAACTCCTCGACAGTCTCGTCGTGGAGTTCGGTGGCCGGCGGGGTCAGCTCGGCGCGACCGTCGACCACCGCGTACGCCCAGCCGTCCGCGCTGCTGACGTGGAAGCTGGCGCGTGGGTCGCGGCGCAGGTTGGCGGTCTTGGCACGACCCTCGGTGACCGAGACCCGGATCAGGCCCGCGTCCCGGTCGAAGGAGTACAGCACCGTGGACAGCTGCGGACGCCCATCCCGCTTGATGGTGGCGAGCACGCCCATCGAGCGGTCGGCCACCAGATCGGTCAACGCCTGCTGGGTCCGGTCATCCGGCATGGTGTCCTCCAGGTTGGACGATCGTCTCCGACCCATCCAAGCACGACCTGCCGGCCGCCGCGGGCGACCACCCGGGACGGCAGGGCGACCACCCGGGACGGCACCGAGCCCCGGGACGGCACCGAGCCCCCGCCGGCGAACGGCGAGGGCTCGGTGAGAGTTCGATGTTTCGGCGACCGTGCCGGTCAGCGGCGCTCGGCGGCGACCAGCTCGGCGAGTTGCACCGCGTTCAGCGCGGCGCCCTTGCGCAGGTTGTCGTTGGAGCAGAACAGCGCCAGCCCGTGCTCGACGGTCTCGTCGGCGCGGATCCGGCCCACGTAGGTCGGGTCCTGGCCGGCGGCCTGCAACGGCGTCGGGACGTCGGTCAGTGCCACCCCGGGCGCGTCGGCCAGCAGTTCGTGGGCGCGCTGCGGGGTGAGCGGCCTGGCGAACCGGGCGTTGATCTGGAGCGAGTGCCCGGTGAAGACCGGCACCCGGACACAGGTGCCGGAGACCAACAGGTCGGGGATGTCCAGAATCTTGCGGCTCTCGTTGCGGAGCTTCTGCTCCTCGTCGGTCTCGAACGAGCCGTCGTCGACGATCGAACCGGCCAGCGGGAGGACGTTGAAGGCGATCGGCTGCGTGAACGAGCGCGGCGCGGGGAACTCCACGGCCGACCCGTCGAAGGCCAGCCCGGCGGCGTGCTCGGCCACCTTGCGGACCTGCTCGTCCAGCTCGGCGACGCCGGCCAGCCCTGCGCCGGAGACCGCCTGGTAGGTGGAGACGACAAGACCGACCAGGCCAGCCTCGGCGTGCAACGGACGCAGCACCGGCATCGCGGCCATCGTGGTGCAGTTCGGGTTGGCGATGATGCCCTTGGGTCGGTCCAGGGCGGCGTGCGGGTTGACCTCGGCGACCACCAGCGGCACCTGCGGGTCCATCCGGAACGCCGACGAGTTGTCGATCACCACGGCGCCGGCCTCGGCGACCCGGGGGGCCAACTCCCGGGCGGTGCCCTTACCGGCCGAGAAGAGCACGATGTCCAGCTCCGAATAGTCCGCGGTCGCGGCGTCCTCGACTGTCACCTCGCCGTCGCGCCACGGCAGCGTACGCCCGGCGGACCGCGCCGAGGCGAACAACCGCACCTGCTCCGCTGGGAACTCCCGCTCCGCCAGCACCTGCCGCATCACGCCACCGACCTGGCCGGTGGCACCCACAATGCCGATCCTCATGCCCGCGAGGCTACCGACCCCACCCCCGAAACCGGGACCGCTCTCCGCGCTCGACGTGCACACCGAGGCCCTGGTCGAAGCGGCGCTGCGGCGGGTCCTGCGCGACAGCACCGCGCTGCTGGTGGTGCACC